>CAJULD010000001.1 GCA_910587505.1 uncultured Oscillospiraceae bacterium
CGCCGGACAGCGGCTATGTGCTGGATACCCTCACCGTCACCGACAGCCGGGGGAATGAGATCCGGCTGACGGACAGGAGCGGCGGGAAGTATACATTTACCATGCCCGGCAGGGCCGTGACCGTGAAAGCCACGTTCGCCCCCCTGCCGGACGATACGCAAAAGCCCTGTGACGGCGGCGCGGAGTGCCCCTCTCGCGGCTTCACCGACCTTGGCACCGTGGGGACGTGGTATCATGAGGCGGTGGACTATGTGCTGCGGAATGGACTGATGGGCGGCTATGGCGAGGGGACCTTTGGCCCCAGCAACAACCTGACCCGCGCCCAGTTTGCACAGATCCTCTTTAACAAGGAGGGCAGGCCCGGAGTGAACTACCTGTTGACATTCCCCGATGTGGCGAGTGAGGCATGGTACACCGAGGCGATCCGCTGGGCCGCCAGCTAGGGCATCGTGGGCGGCTACGAAAACGGGATGTTCGGCCCCGACGACAACATCACCCGTGAGCAGCTGGCGGTCATGCTCTGGCGGTACGCCGGAAGTCCCGCGGCCACCGATAAGGAGCTGCACTTCACCGACGCGGATCAGGTCGGCGGCTACGCGCTGGAGGCCCTGCGCTGGGCGGCGGAGAACGGCGTGATGAGCGGCAGGGGCGGCGGCATTCTGGCCCCCCAGGGTCTTGCGACAAGGGCGGAAGCGGCGCAGATGCTGAAGAACTGTTTAGAAGGGTACTCAGATTGAGAAGCAATATCCGCCCCGCATAAGACGTATGCCAAAGCGGGAAAAAGGGGTGCGCTGCAATGAGCGGCGCACCCCTTTTTTCAGATCTGCGTGCCTTTGGTTTCATTTCCCGCAGGTTTGACCGGAGCGTGCGACGAACGCCTGCGGGCTCATGCTTTATTGAATGGCAGTAAACCGCCCTGTGCCGGCTTCGGCACAGGGCGGTTTTTTCGGATCAGATGCTTTCCATGAAGTTTTTCAGCATTTGCGCCGCTTCGGCGCGGGTCGCCGTCGCCCCCGGAGCAAGCTGGCCGCTGCCGTCGCCGCTCATGACGCCGTTCTCCACGGCCCAACGCAGCGCCTTTCGGGCGTAGCTGCTGGCCTGGTCCGCGTCTGTAAAGTCGAGGGTCTGGTCACTTACCTCGGGACTTCCCGCGTACTTCCAGAGCATGACGGCAAACTGTTCCCGCGTGATGCTGTCGTCGGGGCCAAACTGGCCGTCGCCATAGCCGCCCGCGATGCCGTTTCCGGTAGCCCAGGCGATGCCGGGAGCGTACCAGGCGTCGTCGCTGACGTCGCTGAATTTGCTGGCCGCATCCTGAGACGGGCTGCCCTCCAGGCGGTAAAGCACCGTCGCCAGCATGCCGCGGCTCATGGGCTCGTCGGGGCTGAACGTCGTTTCGCTGGTGCCGCCGAACAGCTCGCGGGCGCTGACGAAGGCCGCGGCGTCCGCCGCCCAGCTCTCGGGCGGGACGTCGGCGAATTCCCTGCCGTTGTCCACGATCTCCACCGCAGCGGAGCCACTGAGCGGAATACGGATCCTGCCGTCCTCCGCAACGCTCTTCCGGATCGTCTCGCGGCTGCCGTCCTCATGGACCAGCACCGCCACAGTGCCCGGACCGGCTTCCTCCGCCGGGACGGTGAGCGTCACCCCGCCGGGGACGCTCTCCACCTTCTCGCCGCCGGCGGTCAGAGTCAGTACCACCGTCCGGTCCACCTGTCCGGTCATGACGCTGACGTCGCCGCCCGCGCCGCTCAGAGTATCCAGCGCTGTCTGGGGGATGGTCACGTCGGCCATGGGGGCGGAGACAGTCAGCGCCGCGTCCGTCCCGTTCCGGATCCGGCTCACCGTCGAGGCCGGGATCGAAACCTGCACCCGGGTCACGTCGCCGGTGATTTCCGGCTTGATGACGATGTTCTGACTCTGATTCTCCACCGCTTCCTTCACCAGCTTCTCACCCTCCGCGCTGCTTACCACGGCGCTTGCCGTGCCGTCCTGAATGGTGGTCTGCATGGGAGCGCCGGCTGCGTTCGCGGCCGGGTCTCTGACCGGGCCCGTGGACGGGGCGGCCGCCACGTCCGTAAACGGCATGTCGTCAATGACAGGACTGTCGGCTGCCGGGGCAATGGTGACCGGAATCTGAATGGTGACCGCTTTGTAGTTGCTGGCGTCATCCGGCGTGAAGATTACATCATACTGAGTTTTATCTGCGACGATCACTTCATCGCCGTTTGCCCAGTCAAATTTGCCGCTTACGCTTGTCGAGCCGCCGTCCATAAAACCGATTTCGCTCAGTTTTTGCCCCACAGTGCCGCTATTTGCCACAGGGGGGCGGCTGATGTCCGGCGTTGCCTGCGTAATCTCCGCCCTGACCGACGCGGCAGGGATGCCGGTGTAGTTCACGCTGTCCGCTACCTTGTACCAGACGAGGTACGTGCCTGCGCCGGTGGCGGTGGGTACACGCTCCGAATACGCGCCGTTCTGCTCCAGACTGTATACGATTTCGCCAATGTCGTTCAGGGTGGCGCCGCCGCGGACAAGCTCTTTCTCGCTTCCGTCAAAAGGCTCGTTTATCCCCGCCGGTGCACTGACCAGCTTCGCATCCACCTTGCTGATCGACGCCGTTGTGCTGTCGGGCCAGGTGATGGCGTACTTATCTGCACCCGCTCCGGCAGCAGTATGCGTCGTTATCACGACCCGCTTGTTTGTGCCGGCGTCTTTTGTCTCAAATTCGCCGTCAACAGTGAGCTCAATTGTATCACTGCCCACCAGCGCGCCGTCCGGCCAGGCGGCTTTCAGCGTTGCGGAGGTGTTTCCATCGTAGGGTTTGTCGCTGGCCGTCACCACCGGGGTCACAGGCTTCCGCTTCGCTTCAAACACCACGCTGTCCGTATTGGACCTGCCGTAGCCGTCCCCGGCCTCCCGGTACGCCTCAACGGTAAATCCGCCTGTGCCCTCTACGGTCACGACGCAATTATTACCGTTGGTTTGCGTTACCTTCGCAACACCAGGATTGCCGGCAGTCTGGATACTCCACACGATTGCACCGCTGCCGGAACCGCCCGTGGCAGTCAGACGGATGGTATCCCCATAGTAAGCGGCGGTCTCGCTGCTGATGACTGACAGGGGGTTCTGGTCAGCCGCCACGATCTCGAAAGCGTTCTCCCTGGTTACGGGAGTATCGAAGCTGTAGTTGCCGCCCTGCTTATCCGTGACGGTAACTTTGTACGTGCCTGCCGCAATCAGGCTGCCGGGCTCGAACGTCACCGTATACTCGCTCTTCGGGATGATGCAGCCTGCACTGTCCGTGACAACGACGGTCGGGGTCTTCTCTGTGCCGTCATACTTAACCGTGCCCGGTGTACATGTAACCGTTAGCCGATCTGTGTTCACGCCGATTTCTACATCTCCCAGCATTACGGCCGCGCTGTCCCTGTGGTTTTCATCGGCGGCCTCCACCTTGTACCAGACCGTGTACGTTTTGGCGTCCGTACCCGTGGGGATGGTATAGGTGTAGTCGCGGCCGTCCAGAGAGTACATCAGCTTTCCGCCGTCCGCCGTGCCGCCGCTTGCCAGCAGAGGCTGGGAACTGCCGTTGTAGGTCAGTCCTCTGGCCCTCACCGGCGCATCTGTCACCGTTGCGGGCTTCGGAGTGATGGACGCCGTGGTGGTGCTGTTGCAGCTGATGTCGTACTTTGCGCTGACATCGGCGGGGACCGTCAGGCCGGTGATGACAACGGTCTTGCCGGTCCCGACGGTCTCGTCCGTGAACTGTCCCTGCGCTCTGACACCGTCTTCCGTATTAGTGGGAATGCTGTCACCGGAAACCAGACCGCTGCTGATGGTGACGGTCAGGGTGGCGGTGGTACTGCCGTCATAGGGCTTGCCTGCCGCCGTCACGACTGCGATAACCGGCTTCGCTCTGGCGGTAAACGTCCATGTGTCGGTGGCTGCGCCATAGCCGTCGACTGCAGCCTTGGTGGCCGTGATGGTGACGCTGCCGCTGCTGTTGACCCTGTACTGACCAGCGCCGGTCTCACTGACAGGCCCGGTTGCGCTCCACGTCACCGCGCCGCTGCCGGAGCCGCCGGAGGTGCCGAGGGAAAGCGTATCGCCGTAGTAGACGGTATCCTTCTTGCCGGTGATGGTCAACAGGGACTGGTCCGCGCCGACAATCGCGAATTCAGCGGTGGCACTAAAGCTGTAGTTATCGCCCTTGCCAGTGATCGTGACCCTGCCTTTGCCCACCTCTATGTTGTCGCTGTACATCACCGTGTACTCGCTGGCCGGGATGATTCTGTCGCTGTCATCGGTTACGGTGACGGTGGGGGTCAGCGGGCTGCCGGTGTAGTTGAAGCTGTTCTGGGAGAGGGTAACCTTCGGGTGGCTTACGACGTTCTGCCCGATTTCCACGACGCCTGTCCAAAGATCGCTTTCCTCATAAATTGAGCTGCCCTGCACCCTGGCATAAACCGGGTAGCTGCCTTTTTCAATCCCGACGGGGATTACGGGAGAAAAGGTGAAATTATCCGTTGAATAGAGCACCGGGCCGTTTGCAGAAGCTCCCGCTGTAACAAGCTTTTGCTCTTTCCCGTTGTAGACCAGGCCGGTTCGGATTTGTGGTTGCGTGGAAAATACCGCTTTGCCCTTTGTGATCTCGAACGTTACGACCTTAAAGAACTCGTAATTGCCGTTCGTGCTCTCTACGATGACCTCCGCAGTGCCGACACTGGTGTTTTTGCTGTAGCTGACATCATAGTTATCATCGAGCACCTGACCACTCACTTTTACGGTCACAGCGGGGCGTATTGCACTTCCGGTATACGGCGTTGAGTAGGAATACTGACCTTCCAGCAGAATGGTGGGTGTGACCGGCTTCGGCGAGATCTCCACCTCCACACAATCCGGGTCGGTCTCGCTGGCGCCGTCGGTGCTCTTTACCTTGTACCAGACATAGTAAGAGTCCGCATCTTTTGCCGTGGGAATCGTCGTTTTGTACTCGCCTTCCGGGTCATCCAGGCAATACATTATACGGCCATTTGCTGCGGTACCGGCTGTCACAAGCGGTTGTTGCTTCCCGCTATAGGTCAGGTCTCTCGGCTCCGGCGCGCTCGTCAGAGAAGGTGCGCCCGCCCTGATCGTGAAGCTGACAGTTCTGGTACTGATGGTGTAGTTGCCTCCGTCGGCATTGCTGATTGTGACAGTGGCGGAACCTGCCGCAGTGTTGCTGCCGTAGCGAACCGTGTACTCGCTGGCCGGGATTTCCTTCGTACCGTCCAGCACCACCACGTCGGGCGTCTTCGCCGTGCCGTCGTACTCACAGTAGTAAGTTCCGTCGGCCTCCTGCTTCAGGCCGCTGCCGGACAGCGTGATCCCGGGATTCGTCACCTCTTTCGGCCTGATGGTCACCTCCACCCCAACCGCAGGGCTGTCTGTGTAGTTCCCGCTGGCCTGCGCCCTGTACCAGACGCTGTACGTGCCCGCGCCGGTCTCCCTGGGAACGCTCAGCGTGTAATAAGAGCCATTCCGGGAATAGGCGAGAGTACCGTTTTTCGCCGTAAGGCCGCTGACCAGATCCTGCGCACTGCCGTCGTAGGTCAGGGTATCCGGTGTGCTCCCTTCCACGCTGGCGGCCTTCGGGGTGATGGACGCGGTGGTGGTGGCGGGAATTCTGATGTCGTACCTTTCGTCGTCAGGAGCTTTGCCGGTAATGTGTACCGTTTTGCCGGTTCCGGCATCGGCGCTGTCAAACCTGCCGTCCAGGACATCTTCGAGACGGATGGTACCGGTATCCGCATCCAGCAGGTCGCCCTCTCTCCATGTGATGACCAGATCGGCGGTGTCCTTCGCGTCGTACTCCTTGTCTTTTGCGGTCACGCCGGGCCGGACAACCTTCTTTTCCGCACTGAACGACCAGGTGTCCGTGGTTTCGCCATAGCCGCCGTCAGCCTCTCGTTTGACCGTGACCGTAGCAGAGCCGGACTTCAGGACTTTCACCGTGCCGTTTTGGTCGATCTGGGCGACTCCATCGTTGGTGATGTCCCAGACCAGCTTCCCTGTTCCGGAACCGCCTGTTGCGCTGAGCGTGAAGCTGTCGCCGTACTGGACCCTGCCGGGCTTGTTCGTGATCGACAGCGGACTCTGGCCCGCCACGAGGATGATGAACTCCTGCTCTTTCCCGGCGATGTCATAATTGCCGCCGTCCCTGTTGGTGACTTTGACCTTATGCTGTACGGTTGCCGACGTAGCCGCCGTCCAGTCCGTGGTCCCATAATCGACCATGTACTCGCTGTCCGGAATCACGCGCTTATTTTTGTCCTTGACCGTGACCGCCGGTCTGTGCTCCCTGCCGTCATAGGATGCGCCGGTGGGGTTGAACTCGATGACGAGATCGTCCGCGGCCACCGTCTGCCGGGCAATCGTCACTTTGCCGGTAGCAGTCAGCTTTTTGGGCGCAATGTCATTGTGGTTGCCATCGCCCTTCACGCGGTACCAGACGTCGTAATCACCTGCGCCGGTGCCGGTGGGGAGAGCGGCGGAATACGTGATGTTGTCCAGCGAGTATTCCATGCTCCCGCCCTCTGCGCTCCCCGCCGCCGCGATCAGAGGCAGGGGAAGGCCGGTGTACTCCGGATTCGTCGCCGGGGTGGGCGCGGTCACGTCTGCCGGGTCAATATCCGCCTTGAGAATCGACGCGGTGGTGGTGGCGGGATAGGTGATGTTGTAGTTGTCATAGCCCGTGCTGTCTGCGGAGAAGGTCGGGCTTGAGCTGTCAACATTCACCTTCTTATCCGTTCCGGCGTTGGAATCCTCAAAGCTGCCCGACAGCGTGATGGCTATGCTGTCGCCGTCTGCCAGGTCGCTGCTTTGCAGCGCGGCGGTCACAACGGCGTCTGTAGTGCCGTCATAGGGCTTCTGCACGGCGGTCACAACGGCTGTGACGGGCTTTTTATCCGCGTAGAAAGTCCATGTGGCGGTCCGGTCGGCATAACCGGGTTTCCTGCTGGTGGCCGTGACCGTGACGGAAGCACCCGAGCCGGTGATTTTGAGCAGTCCGCCGGTGATGGTCGCAACAGAACCGTTGTCAACCTTCCACTCAACCGTCCCATTGCCGCCCGTGGCGACCAGCTGGATCGTATCGCCGTAGCAGACCTCCTCCTGTGTGCCGGTGATGGTCAGGGGAGTCTGGTCCGCAGGGAGGATTTCAAATTGGGCGGCAGCGGTAAACGAGTAGCCGGTACCGTTGCCGGTAATGGTCAGGTTGTACGTACCGACGTCGATCAGCTCCGTAACGGCATTGCCCTCGCTGTCCGTATACGCCACCGTGTAACCGCTGCCGTCGATCACAAAGCTGCCGTCCCGGACCGTGACCGTTGGCTGCTGCTTCTCCCCGTTGTACGTCGCCTGAGCAGGCGTTACCTGAATGATGGGCGCAGTCACATTGTTCACGACGATGGAAGCAGACACCGAAGCCGCTGCGCTGTCATTGTGGTTCCCGTCGCCCTTGACCCTGTACCAGACAGTGTAGTCTTTTACTTCTTTCGCCGTGGGAATGGCGGGCGTATACTCGCCGTTCTCTTCCAGAGAATACACCATCGTCCCGCCGGTCGCGCTGCCCGCCGTGACCAGCTCCTGCATCTCGCCGTTGTAAGGCAGGTCTGTACGGCCTGTCGGGGCTGTTGGAGCCGGTACGTCTGCCTTCGCGATGGTAAAGGTTCCCGTGCCGTTTACAATGTAGTTGCCGCCGTTGGCGTTGGTGACGACGACCGTCGCCGTACCGGCGTTGACGTTGTCGCGGCAGGACAGGGTATACTCGCCGGGCGGAATAATCGTGACGCCGTCTTTGACCTCGACCTCATCTTCATCCGGTATCTGCTCGCTGCCGGTATAGGGATAGGGGCCGCCTGTTACGGTAATGACCGGGCTGACAACCGTTTTCGGATGGATGGCCACCGTGACCGAACCAGCCGTGAGGTTGTCATCGTGGTTGGCGTCGCCCTTTACCCTGTAGTATACGGTGTAGTCGCCCGCGTCTTTGCCCCTGGGAATGGTCTCTGAATAGTCGGCATCAGCCGGTTCTGCCGTTCCCTTCAGCGCATACACCACCGTCCCGCCGGTCGCGCTGCCCGCCGTGACCAGCTCCTGCTCCGCGCCGGTGTAGGTCAGGACCCTGGCCACCGGAGAACTGTTCAGCTGCGCGTTGCCCCTGCGAATCTCGAAGCTCACGCTGCCGCTGACAGCATAGTTGCCGTCCTGATTGTCCGTGATGGTCACGGTGGCTGTGCCTGTGTTCTTATTGCCGCTGTAGGTGACCGTATACTCGCCGGCCGGGACCACCGCGCCGCCATCCATGACGGTAACGGTGGGCGTCCTGTCGGTGCCGTCGTAGGCATAGTAGTAAACCACAGCACCAGCTGTGTTCTCTGTCTGCAGGTCATTGCCGGACAGCGTGACATTCGTCGCGTCCGCCGTCAGCGTTCTCGGACTGATTGTCACCTGAAGCGACTGCGGCGCAGAATCGTTATGATTGGCATCCCCCTTTTCCATGTACCAGACCGTGTAAGTCCCCGCGCCGGTCCCTTCGGGAACGCCGGTGGAATATACGCCGTCTCTGGCGGTGGAGTAGAGCGTCGTACCTGCATTTCCGCCGGACACCAGGGTTTGGGCCGAGCGGTTGTACACCAGATTCGGCACTGCTCCCACATTGGGCGCAACCGCCTCCGCCTTGAGGATAGACGCGGTAGTGGTGGGCGGGACGGTGATGTCGTACTTCGCAGAGGTTTCATCGGATGCGGGGTTGCCCGTGATCTTCACGGTTTTGTCTGTTCCAACGCTGTCATCGTCAAACTCCCCCACCAGGGCATCTGTGTTGATCCTGTCCTTCCCAACCAGAGCGTCCTTTTCCCAGGCGACATGAATTGTGGCCCTTTTATCCCCCTGGACATACATCCTGTCCTCCGCGGTCACAATCGCCGTGATGGGCTTTTTCAGCGCCTTGAGGAGACAGGTCGCCGTTGCCTCCTCGTAGTTCAGTCCGCCCGCCCTGGTCGCGGTGATTGTGGCGGAACCCGTGCCCTTGATGGTCACAAAACCGTTGGCGTCAACCTCAGCAATCGTTTCATCGCTGCTGGTCCATGTGACCGCCTCACTGCCGGAGCCGCCGGTGGCGCTCAGGGTAAAGGTGTCGCCATAGTAAACCCGGCCGGGCCTGTTGACGATTTCCAGCGGGTTCTGGGCCGTTGCGGTGATAGAAAACGTTGCGTCTGCCGGCATGATGATGTAATTGCCGCCGGTGATATTCTCCACTGTGACTTTGTGATCGCCGACATCTTTCCAGTTCGTGGCGGGATTATAGCCAACGATATACTCGCTGTCCGGAATCACGTTGTTTGCGTCGTCCCGGACTATGATGTTCTCGGGCCGCTTCACCGTGCCGTCATACGTCGCGCCGGGCGGCGAGAGCTCGATCTGAGGCGTCACAGTCTGCCGGGCAATTTCCACCGGAACGGTCCCGGTTTCGCTGTCCGTATGGTTCCGGTCGCCCCGCACCCTGTAGTAGACCGTATAGCTGCCGGCATCTCCGGCTTTGGGGATAACGGACGTATAGTCTCTGTCATTTAGCGAGTAGACCATGTCGCCGCCCGTCGCAGTCCCCGGCGCGCTCCTGTCCAGCAGCTCCTGCGCCTGACCTGCGTCGTAAATCAGGCCGGTCATGGCAGTCGGAGCAGTTGCCGTCGCGGGCACCGGCCGAATCGACGCGGTGGTGGCGGCGGGGAAGGTGATGTCGTACTTCTCCCAGTTTGTACCGGAGATCAATGCGCCGGCGCTGTTCACGGTCACCTTTTTCTCCGTCCCGGCATTGGCATCGTCAAACGTACCGGTCAGACCGGTGATTGTAATAGAATCGCCGGCCGCCAGTTTGCTCTCTGGCACGGAGGCACTTACCGTGGCCGCCGTGTTTCCATCGGCATAGTCTCTGTCGGCGGCAGTCACCACCGCCTCAACCGGCTTCTTCGCCGCCGTGAACTCCCACGTGGCGGATACGTCGCCGTAGTTGTCACGGGAGCGGGTCGCCGTCACGGTAATGGGCGTGTTCACGTCTTTCACGGTAAGCAGTCCGTTGTGGATCGAGCTGTTGATCGTGCCGCTGCCCGTGACAGTCCAGGTAACCGTCCCGCTGCCGGTTCCGCCCGTGGTACCCAGCTGAATGACCTCGCCGTAGCAGACCTGCGCCTTCGTACCCGTGATGGAAAGGGTCTCCTGGTCCGCCGGTACGATTTTGAATTCCCGGGTGTTGTTGCCGTTGATGACATAATTGGAGGCATCCGGCGTCGTGACCGTAACGGTATAGGTGCCGGCGTCCACCATATTGCCGCCGGTAAACGTCACCGTATACTCATGGTTCGGGATCAGACGGCTGCCGCCGTCGTAGACGGTGACGGTGGGCTGCTGCTGGTTGCCGTTGTACCTGAACGTATCCGACGACAGCGAGATCGTGGGGTTCGTTACGGTGTTTTTGGCAATCTCCACCTCCACCAGATCTACGGGGTCTTTATCGCTGTGGTTCGCGTCGCCCACCACTTTGTAGCTGATGGCGTACTTACCGACTGCGGAGGCCACGGGAATCGCGGTGGAGTAACTCCCGCCGTTCACCGAGTAGTACACGGCGCCCTCATTGCAGACGCCCGCCGTAACCAGCTCCTGGAGCTCGCCGTTGTACATCAGGCCGGGCTTCACCGCCGGGGGCGTAAACGCAGGGGCTTTCTTTGTGATTTCAAAGCTCGCCGTGCCGTTTACAATGTAGTTGCCGCCGTTGTTGTCGATGACGGTGACCGTCGCCGTACCGGCGTTGATGTTATCGCGGCAGGATACGGTGTACTCACTGCCAGCAATCACATCATTTCCGTCCCTGACGGTGACGGCAGGCTCCCGGGGGGTTCCGTCATACTCGTAAGATGCCGGGCTCAGCTCAATGACAGGCGTGATCTGTTTCGGCCTGATGGTCACGGACACCTGACCGGGCGCTGTATCGTCGTGGTTGCCGTCGCCCCTGACCTTGTAATATACGGTGTAGACGCCCGCGTCTTCGCCCCTGGGAATGGTCTCTGAATAGTCGGCATCAGCCGGTTCTGCCGCTCCCTTTAGCGCATACACCACCGTGCCGCCGGCGGCGGTACCCACGCTCACCAGCTCCTGCTCCGTTCCCTTTTCATAGGTCAGGTCATTCGCCTTCGGATTTGAGGTCAGCACTGCGCCGGCCTTCCGAATCGCAAAATTTACCTTCTCGTCCGTAAATGTATAGTTGCCGTCCGCTTTGGCCGTAACGGTCACGGTGGCGGTACCGAAATTCGTGTTACCGCTGTAGCTTACCCCGTAGTCGCCGGCTGTCAGCACCGCGCCATCCTCCGCCGTAACCGTGACAGCGGGCGTCTTCGGGGCGCCGTCATAGGCGTAAGAGTACGCAGGAGGCGTGACGGAGGTATCCGTTTGCAGGCCGTCGCCGGACAGCGTGACCGTCACCGTAACATTCTTTTGCGTAATATCGCCCGTGACGGTGGCGGGGTAGCTGACAACGTACTTCTTGCCGCCATCCATTCTGGTTGCACCGGTATCGTCCAGCGTGACCGTCTTGCCCGTCCCGGCGCTGGCGGTGTCGTACGTGCCCTTCAGACCGCTGAGCGTGAATCCGTCGGCGGGGTCCACCAGATCGCCGGGCTTCACAGCCGCCGTGATAGTGGTATCGGCAACAGCGGCCGTGCCGTCGTAGGGTTTCGCCGCGACCTTCACCACTGCCTCCACCTGCTTCGGCTCCACGGTAAAGGTCCAGGTGTCGCTGACGTCCCCATAGTTGGGAACCCTCCTTGTCGCCGTGACCGTGATATTCCCGGTATCCCTGACGGTGAGCTTACTCGTGCCCGGCTCGAAGAAGGAACCGGTGCTGCCGCTCGTAATCTCCCATGTCACGGTCCCGTTCCCGGCGCCGCCGCTGGTGTCCAGCGTCGTGATCGTGTCTCCGTAACAGACATGAGCAGGCTTGCCGGTGATCTTCAGGGCGTCCTGGGTCGCCGCGATGATTTTAACCGTGGCGGTTGTGGTGAACGAATAATTCCCGTTGTCTACGCTTTTGATGGTCGCCGTATAGGTACCGGCAGCCGTTAACATCCCGTCAGTAACCAGCGGATCGGCATTCGCCCATGTGACCGCGTACTGCTCCTCCTCGATCACGGTATTTCCATCCCTGACCGTAATCTTCGGATTCTTTGTGGTCCCGTTGTATGTATAGGACGTTTCCGACAGCTCTATCCTGGGCGTGATGGTCCTGGGGGCGATGGTCACGGGAATCGTCCCCCCGGTTGCGCCGGTGTAATCGGCGGTCTCCTCTACCTTATAATGGACGGTGTACTCTCCAGCATCGGTACCGGTGGGAATCTCCGGGGAGAAATCGGTCCCGTCCAGAGAATAGACCAGAAAGCCCACACTGGTCGTGCCCGCCGTGACCAGCGCCTGGGGCTCCCGGTTATAGGTCAGCGGAGCGATTGCCTCAGGAGCGCCGGTAATGGTTGCAGCCGCCCTCGTGATATCCGCTTTCACCGTATCGGGATAACTGATATCGTATTTGGCCGCGTCCGCACCGGTCACCTGAACCCCGGAGGTATCCAGCGCGACGGTTTTCCCCGTACCGGCCGAAGGGGTGTCAAAGGCTGCGGTGATGCTGGTGGGTTCAATTGTCACCGTGTCGCCGGCCAGCGTGGTTATACCGGCGGCGGTCACCGTGGCGGCGGTCGTGCCGTCATAGACCCTGTCCGCAACCGTAACCGAAGCCGTAACAGGCCTCGGCGCGGCGGTAAAGGTCCACTGCGTCCCGGCGGCGAGATAGTTGGTATCCGCGGCTTTCTTTACCATAATGGTAACGTCGCCCACGCCGGTAATGCGTACGTTCCCGTCCGCGTCTACGACGGCCGGGCCTGTCGCATCCCAGGACACAGCGCCGTTGCCGCTGCCGCCGCTTACGGTCAACCGGAAGGCGTCTCCATAGCTGGTGACAGCGGGTATGTTCTCAATCACCAGCTCTGCCTGCGCGGTTCTGCCGATGGTGAAGGCCGCTTCCGCTGCACTTCCGGTAACTCCGGTCAGATCGTAGTTGCCGCCTGCTTTGTCGGTGACGGTAACGGTGTAGGTCCCCTGATCTGTCGGAGCAGGCTCGCTGCAGGTCCACAGGTACTCCTTCTCGGGCAGCACCGTCTCTCCGTCTCTGACCGTAACCGCGGGCATCTTCACCGTGCCGTCATACTCAAAGCTGTCGGGCGTCAGTTCAATGGTGACTGCGGTGAGCGGCTTGCGCCTGATGGTCACGGGAACTGGCGTGATCGGAAAATCGATGTGATTCTTATCTCCCGTCACCTTATAGTAAACGGTGTACTCCCCCGCTTCGGTGGCCGTGGGAATCGCGTCCCTGTATTCGCCTGTCGGACTGTTCAGCGCATACTGGACGGTTCCGCCGCTGGTCGTACCGGGGAGCAGCAGCTCCTGGGGGCTGCCGTTGTAGGCGATGTCCGCCGCTTTCGGTTCCGGATGGAACACAATGCTCGCCCGCTGGATCACAAACGTTGCCAGACCCGTCACGGTGTAGTTGCCGTTTGGCCTGTCGGTGATGCTGACCGTAGCCCTGCCGGCATCCGTGTTGTCGCTGTAGACGATGTTGTATTCTGTTGCATCGATGACCGTGCTGCCGTCTTTGACTTCCACATGGGGCTCTTTCGCGTCGCCATCATAGGTGTAGCTGTTAACAGGATTTCCATCCGGGTCCGTCAGCGTAAGGTCAATGGTCGGATTGTTCACCACCCTGGGGTCGATAAGGACGGTCACCGAGCCCACTTCAGAATCGCTGTGGTTGCCGTCGCCTCTTACCATGTAATATACCGTGTAACTGCCGGCATCGGTTTTGACAGGAATGGTTTCCTCATAAGCTCCGTTCTCATCATCCACAGAGTAAACCATCGTGCCGCCGGTCCAGACGCCTGCGCTCACCAGCTTTTGCGCTCTGGTATTATAGGTAAGCGGCTCCACCGCTGTCGGGGCGGTGAGCACCCTTGCCTGCTCCTTTGTGATCGCAAAGGTTTTGTCAACAGGCGCAAACGTATAGTTTCCGTCCGGCTTTGCCGTGACGGTCACGGTGGCAGCGGCGGTTACATTGATATGATTGCTGTAGGCCACCGTGTACTCGTCTGCCGGAATCAGGGGCCCGCCGGCATTGTCTTCGTTCAGCGTGACCCCCGGCTCCTTCGGGTTGCCGTCGTAGACAAAGCTGTCCTTATCCAGCGTAATGACGGGTGTCACCGGTTTTCTGGCAATCGCCGCGGGTATGCTGACCGGAGGCAGACCGGTGTAATTATCGGTCTCCCTGACGCGGTACCAGACGGTATAATCGCCCGCGTTGACGCCCTTCGGGAAATCTGTGGAGTAGGGACCTTCCTCCCTCAGGGCATATTCCACCTCTACTCCCGCCGTGTTCACAACTGCGCCAGCGTCAATCAGCTCCTGCGCAGTCCCGTTGTAGGTCAGAGTCGCGGTAACCGGCGGCGCCGTAATCTCCACAACTGCCTTACGGATGGTGGCTCTGACGGTGGTGGCGGACCAGGAAACCGCGTAGTGCTCAGAATTGCGGCCGGTGATTGTTGTGTTGGTGGTGTCCACGGTTACGGTCTTATCCACACCGGCGTTTTCATCGCTGAACGTACCGGTCAGACCCTCAATTTTAATTTCATCCCCGGCCAGAACGCCCTCCTCTACAACGGCGTGGACCGTAGCGTTCGCGTCGCCGTCATAGGGCTTATCATCCGCCGTCACCGTGGCGACGACGGGCTTTTTCGCCGCGACGATCGTCCAGGTCGCGGTGGCGTCACTGTAGTTGACCTTATTGTCTGCAGGGTCCCTGCCGGATTTGGTCGCCTGCACCGTGGCCGAACCGGTGCCAGTGATGGTGACCTGACCGCTGTCCGGGTTTACCTCCGCAACATCCTCACCGCCCGTAATTTTCCATGTGACAGCCCCGGAGCCCGAACCGCCAATGGTGCCAAGGGTAAACTGATCCCCGTAGGTGACGGTATTGGGCTGTTGCGTAATAGAGAGCGTCTCCTGTGTCCGTAGGGTGATCTTAAACGGAACCTCAACCTGCGTAATGTCATAGTTGCCGCCAGGCATATCGGTAACGACCACTTTCGCCGTGCCGACGTCGCGGTTGTCCCGATACTCCACCCTGTACTCGGTATTCAACAGGACGGTCACATGGTCCTCATCCTTAACCGTAACCGCCGGCTCCTTGTATCCGCTGTCGTACAGGTATGTATATTCCGACAGTTCAACCACAGGCGTAATCGGCTTACGCCGAATTTCCACGTCCATGATTTCAAGCGGCCCGACGGGATTATAATTCTCAGTGCCCTCCACCCTGTACCACACATGGTAATCAGTCCCTGCATTAATACCGGTTGGAATCGCCGCGTCGTAGGGACCGGCTTCGTTTCTCGCGAACAGGATCTCTACTCCGTCGCGTACCGCCACGTCACGCAGCGCGCCCGCGGTGACCAGCTCCTGGGAGCTGCGGTCGAAGACCGGACGTGTCGCAACGGGAGCCGTGGCAAGCGGATCGATTTTATTGACCGTCAGCGTAATCGGTTCACTGACGGCGCCCTCAAAGTCGGGCATCGCCGGCAGACTGACCGTCACGTCATACGTACCCGCGTTGACAGGCAGGCCGCCGGTGTAGGCAGACCCGGTCTGTGGTCTGTAGGAATAGCTGAGTTTATCCCGCAGGCCTTCGCCGTCCTTAATATTGATTATCACCGACGGAAGTTCGCCCGCCTCTACCGGACTGCCGTCATAGTCCACTGCTATGGGAACGGGGCGTACACTGGTATCCCACGCAAGAACAGGCTGTCGCGTAACCGTATAAAGTCTGGTAAAGGTCCCGCCGAATGTGATGCCGGTGACCGTCACGGTGACCTGCCCGGCATCCTGATGGATCAGATATTCTGCCCTGTAGTCCGTATCCCTCACCAGCGCAGGCTCCGTGCCGTCAGCCAGGGTGAATGTGATCTCTACATCCTCCGGTTTTACCGTACCGCCATAGACCAGGCTGCTCAGACCGGCCTCATCAACGGCGATTGTGAGCGCACTGGAGCAGAGGCCGCATGTTCCGGTCCCGGTGGTGGTATCGAAAGTGAACGTACACGGTTCTGTCCCTGTCATTCCGCAGTGTGGACAGGTCCAGGTATGCGTCGTGGTTCCAGGGGCGTGGGCATGGGTTTTGTCCGGATGGGCGGTACACTGCCCGACGGTGATCTTTGTGGCCGCCGCCACGTCTGACGGCAGAATCGGGTTGCCGTTTGCGTCAAAATAGGCATAGCCATCCGCCAGCAGGGCGGAATAATCGCCGTCCTCCATGTAAATCGCGGCGGTTTTGCCGGTATATGTGCCGGGAGAGAGCTGGACGGTTGCACCGGAGGCGATATGCAGGGCATACGTCAAGCCGGTGATGGTCATCCCCTCCTCCGTGATGTAAAGGGAACCTCCGGACTGGACCTCCACGCCGGCGCCTCTTTGGGAGGTAATCGTACCCCTGCCGGTGAGCGTCAGCGCACCTGCCGGGGTGACCTGTATGGCGCTTGTGCCCATTGCCGCTCCGGAGGTTAGGGTCAGGGTATGCCCGGCCGTGTTAAACACCACGGACGCCGAGGCCACCCACGAAACGGTACGCTCCTCGTTTGCGATCATTGTATGACCGCTGCTGCCGGAGATGTCGCCCGGTACCGCCGTGCCCGCCCCGTCCAGCTGCTCCCGCAGGGAAACGCAGGGCGAAATATCCACCTGCTGCTGTTCGTCCCCGGTCAGCTGAGTATATAAATCAAGGATTTCATTGAGCTGCGCCTGGACCTGCCCGCGGTTGTACGCCGTAACGCTGCCGGGAAGTCTGCCGATCAGTTCCTCAATGGGGCAGATCCGGCAGACGAATGTACACGGCGCGCCGGGATTTCCCGGGACATAGCCGCAGGCACCGTCATGCGCGTGCAGGCAGGACAGCGTGTACGTGACGCAGCCGCTGTCTTCCGTGCAGCTGTGGTCACACAAAACCGCTCCCTCCCCTTCGGGGTCGGGACAGCACCCGGCCGTGTGCCCGTGAATACAGTCTGTTTCCGCCGTATAGCAGCCGGCGTCATGATTATGAGCACATTCCTGTTCCAATACCGGCAAAGCATATCCGCAGGCATCCGTATGCGCCGGATGGTGCGGACACAGTCCGTCGCCCGTCTCCGCGTATGCGGCAAATCCCCATACGGGACACAGGTCCAGGCACAGCGCCAGAGCGATAATGAAACTCAGCACTCTGCGTTTCATGCTACAACCTCCCAAACTCATGGGGAAGCCGCATCCAGTGCGCACCTCCCCACTATATTCTTTTCCATTTTACCACCAAATCTGCCAATTGTCCACTATGGAAACCACCAATTTTAAGAAGCTGTACCAGCCGGCGGAGTGCGCCGGCTGGTACAGCTTCTGACACGGGGATATTCTCTTAGCAGGGACAGCGCAGGGTCATCTCACCTCTGCCGCCGTCGATCTCGCACAGCGTCCCCAGCGGCAGCGTTACCATGGGACTGCAATGGGCAGAGCGGACGTTGTACAAAACAGGCTTTTTCCAGTCTGCAAAAAAGTCCCGCAGCAGCTCCTCAGGACCGTACTCCGCCCGGTAGGCGTTGCGGCACCCGGTGAAAGCACCGAATACCAGCCCCGCGGCGCTGCCCGGCACCCCGGCGGCCTTCAGCTGCCAGAGCATCTCCTCCAGGGCGTAGACGTCCTCCCCCACGTCCTCCAGATAGAGAATGCAGTCCTTCGCGTTGATCTGCCAGGGGGTGCCCAGGGAGGTCGTCACCAGGGACAGATTCCCGCCGGTGAGCCGGCCGCAGGCCCGGCCGGGACGCAAGGTCCGGATCTCCTCTCCCGGCGGATTGACAACGTTCAGGCAGCGCCCCATTTCCAGCGCGCTCCACAGGCTTTGCCAGGAGAAGGAGTCGTCCGCCCGGTCCAGAGTCCGGTTGGCGGTAGGGCCGTGGAAGGTGACGAAGCCGCAGCGCTGCTGGATGGCCAGATGCAGCGTTGTCACATCACTGAAGCCGATGAAAGGCTTCGGATGGGCGGCGATGGCGGAATAGTCCAGCAGAGAGAGGATCTGCCACGAGGTGCTGCCGCCGCGGGTACACCAGATGGCGTCGATGGCCGGGTCAATAAAGCCGCCGTTCAGGTCGGCGGCCCGTACCTTTGCCGGGGCGGCGGCGTAGCCGGCGGGCGTGGAGGAGCGGCAGGAGTTCCCGATCTTTACCCGGAATCCCAGCTTCTCCACCTCCGCGGCGATGGTCTCCACCGGCTGGTTTTCCGGCAGCGGGGACGAGAGGGATACCAGCAGGATCGTATCCCCCTTTTTCAGTCTTGACGGAAATTGCATGAAGACCTCCTTTATTCACCGCACAGAAAATCAATCGCCGCCTGGGCCTCCACCGCCGCCGCCAGCGGCAGCGCGTCCGGGTCCGCGGCAAAGTGGGGGTTGTGGTTGGGACAGGTAAAGCCCTTTTCCTCATTTCCCACGCCGATGTAGTAGTAGCATCCGGGGGCGGCGTCGGAAAAGCAGCCGAAGTCGTCGGTTCCCATGGAGGGCTCCGGCAGCTCCAGAACGTTCTCCGGCCCCAGAATCTTTCCGGCGGACCGGCGCAGCAGCGCCGTCACGCCGGGATCGTTCCGGCAGCCGGGATAGCTCTCAAAAATCTCGATGTCCGCCGCAACCCCCATTCCGGCGGCAATGCCGGAGACAATGGCGCGGAAGTCGTCCTTGACCCGCTCCCTCGCCTGGCCGCCCATGGTGCGGAGGATGCCGGCAAATACCGCCTCCTCCGGCAGCACATTCCCCGCCGTACCGCTGTGAAAGGACCCAACGGTCACCACCACCGGTTCTGCAGGAGAGGTCCGGCGGCTGGCAATGGTTTGCAGAGCGGTGATGATCTGCGCGCCGGCGGCGATGACGTCCGTCCCCAGATGGGGCTTGGCCCCGTGGGTGCCCCGGCCCCGGAGAGTGACGGAAAAGGGATTGGAGGCCGCGCAGATTGGACCCGCCCGGACCGCCGCCGTCCCCGTGGGGATGCCGCTTTCCACGTGGCAGCAGAGCATGGCGTCCACATGGGGATTTTCCATGCAGCCCGCCGCGATCATCCGCGCCGCGCCGCCGTCGCCCTCCTCATCGGGCTGGAAAAAGAGCCTGACCGCGCCCGCAAGTGCCCCCTGCCTCTTTTTCAGGAGCTCCGCCGCCCCCAGCAGGGCGGCGGTGTGGAAGTCGTGGCCGCAGGCGTGCATCACGCCGGGGGTATGAGAGGAATAGGGTAGCCCCGTATCCTCCGCAATGGGCAGCGCGTCGATATCCGCCCGGAAGCCGATGACCCTGCCCGGCTGCCCGCCTGAAATCACCGCCATGGTCCCGGTGTCTGCCAAAGCGGTCCAGGCAATGCCCAAGGCATCCAGGCGGCGGCGGATCAGCGCCGCCGTCTGCGTCTCCTTCCGTCCCAGCTCCGGGCAGCGGTGGAGGGCATAAAACAGCTCCTTCCATTCCGGCGCCAGGGAGAGGGCCTCCTCTTTCAGCTTTTCCATGACAGGCCGCTCCTTTTCCAAAAACTTTCTTCTCCATTATATCCCAGGCCCCGGCGTTTGTCACGCTTTTTTTGATCCAGGCGCACGGCTGTCACGGCCGGGCTGCCATCGCATATTCTGGAGGGAGAAATCCAACAGATGGGAGGAGAACCCATGAAAGGCACAACTCACTTTTTCCTTGGCGCCAACAGCGGCCAGGGATTCCAGAATCTGTTTCCCCGTTTCTGTGAACCGGAGAATTTCCACGACCTTCTGGTTCTCAAGGGCGGTCCCGGCGCGGGAAAATCCACGATGATGCGGACCATCGGCCGGGCGATGGAGGAGCGGGGCGAGGAGGTGGAGTACCTGTACTGCTCCGGTGACCCCCAGTCCCTGGACGGGATACATATTCCGCGGATACGGACCGCCATTGTGGACGGTACCGCGCCCCACGTCATCGAGCCCCGCTATCCCGCCGCGGTGGACCGGTATGTTAACCTGGGGCAGTTCTACGATATCGCCGCTGCCAAACGCAACCGGTCGGAGATCCTGCGGTATACCCAGGATGGGTCCGCCGCCTATCAGCGGGCCTACCGGGCCTTCGGCGCGGCGCGCCAGATGGAGGACAGCGCCGCCGCGCTGGCGGCGGAGGGGCTGGACGCGGAAAAGCTGCTGCGCCGGACGGACGGCATCATCGGCCGGGAGCTGCGGGGCAAGGGCTCCGGCGGCAGGGACGCCTTCCGCTTCCTGGGCAGCCTCACCTGTCAGGGGCCGGTCTGGCGGTTTGATTCCGTTCAGGCCCTGTGCCCCAGGGTCTACCAGCTCCAGGACAGCTACGGTCTGGCTGCGCCTATGCTCCAGCGGCTCCATGCGGCGGCCACCGCCCGCGGTTTCCGGGCGGTGGTGTGTCCCGACCCGGAGCACCCGGACCGCATCCAGCACCTGTTGGTACCGGAGCTGGGACTGGGCTTCGTTACCATCAGGGAGAGCATGGCCTGCGCCGGGTCCTCTTACCGCCGCATTCGCCTGGACGCCATGGTGGACGCCGCCCATTATAAGCGGTACAGAGCCCGCCTGCGGTTCTCCGCCAGAGTAGCCGCCGCCCTCCGGGAGGAGGGGCTGGACGCCCTTCGGGAGGCCAAAGCTGCCCACGACCGGCTGGAGGCCGTCTATCATCCCCATGTGGATTTCGACGGCGTCAACCGTCTGGTGGAGGAAGAGCTCTCCCGGATCGAGGGATATCTCTGATAAAACAGGATACGCTCTTTTCCCGGAGGCAATCATTAACGGCGTGTTTGATGGAGAACTGTAGCAGGAGCTGTGCGTGCCCTGATCTGTCAGGCGAGCGCTCACATCCATGCAGACCGGATGCAGACAGAGACAGCTTCTGACGGTCTGCTTCCCCCCCATGCTCCTCCGCCACAGGGCACAGCATTCGGGAACGCATCTTGTCATCTGTCACAAAGGGCGGGACAGGGCAGTGTGATTTACCCTGTAAGGGGCAACGTCTTTTATCCACCCGGCCCGCAGGCCGGACGTCCCTGTTCCATGGTGATACAGCGCAGAATGTTCCGGAAATCCAGGCTTACGCACAGGAAGGATATTCTGAAGGTAAAAAATCGCCGCAAATCAAATGATTTGCGGCGATAATGGTACGCCCGAGCGGATTCGAACCGCTGGCCTTCCGCTTAGGAGGCGGACGCTCTATCCTGCTGAGCTACGGACGCTTATGGAATTTTTGACGCTACTGGCGAAAGAACCGGTATTGCTTAAGAGACAGACGCTCTATCCATCTGAGCTGTCGGGGCCTGTAGATTTCGTGGAAAAACCGGGAGACACATTCTCCTGAAGGGCAACGCTGTCCCCGCGGGTCGTTTCAGCCTGTATTATACCCGATGTACCGGGATTTGTCAATTCCCAGCCGCCTCATTTTTCAGGGCAATAACCTGCCTGCATCCTCCGCCCCGGGGTCTGCCATTTTCTCCCGCTTTCTTTGCAAGAACCTGCATTCACAACCGTTGAATGCCGTCCGGGCGGTCGTTCCCTGCCATACTGTGTCAATTTCCCCTGTCTGAAGGAAAAATCCCGCCCATCCGTCATTCCCCGATTATGAAATACAGATTCCAATCCTTCGCAGGTCAACCGTTTTTATGAAACGGGCACGGCATCGTTTACCGCCGCTTCGCCTTCTCCGCCAGCTCCTCCAGTCCGCTCCGGAGACTGCCCAGTCCAATAGGAAGCTGGGTGTTGGCAACGTCCAGCTTCCGCAGCTCGCTGGTAATATGCTCCGTGATTTTTTCACAGGACGCAAACAGCTCGCCGCACTGGCGGGCGGAGAGCACAATCTGCTCCTCCGCTTCCTGCAGCAGCACCTCCCGCCGGGCCTGCGCCTGAGCGGCGGTATCCGCCGCCTGAATATTGGCCGCATTTATCAGGCCCTCCGCCCGGCTCCGGGCCTCGGAAAGGCGCAGCTCGGCTTCCGCCTGGGTCTGCGCCAGCAGCTCGTCGGCCCGCCGGTGGGCGTCCAGCTCCAGCTGCGCCAGCTTTTCCTTTTCCTGGCGCAGATTTTCGCTCTGCCGGGTCAGGCTGTCCACCTGACGGCGCAGCCGGTCCCGCTCCGCCGTCAGAGTCTGGATGCATTCGCCCTGACGGGCGGACTCCTTCTCCAGCGCTTCCCGGGCTTCCTTCTCCCGAGCATACTGAGTCCGGAGCTCTTCCAGCTCCTCCGCCGTCCGTTCCGCTTCTCCGGAACCGTTCTCCAGCTGACGGCGCAGCTCCTCCAGCTCCTGCCGGGCCGCCTCCAGCTGCCGGGAGAGGTCAGAGGACGCGGCGTCCGCCTCCTTTTGCGTTTTTTCTATGTACTCCATCACGTCCTGACGGTTGAACCCCAGGGCCGCGCTGCGAAAAATATGATTATCCATCGTCTGTCTGATCCCCTCACCTGTTTTGCTTATCTTACCATATCGGGGGCTGTATGACAACTGCTTTTTTCTGCCCTCTACGGAAAGCAGCCGTCCTTGCCGTCTCCGGCGGCAAAGGGCAGGTTTTTCCGGGGCCCGGCCTGCCGCAGCGCAAACGAAACCCGAAATTCGGGGATTCTCAAGGGGGCTCTGCCCACCCTGCGCGTGCTTTTGCTGCTTTTCGCACGGGCGAAAAGCAGCATCAGTCCCGCTTTACCTGATCGATGGCCGCCAGAACCTGCTCCTTCACCTGATCCAGGGGGCCGCGCAGGGTGGCCCCGGCGGCCATGACATGGCCGCCGCCGCCCAGCAGGCGGCAGACCCGGGTGGCGTTCACCCGCCCGTTGGCCCCGGTACGGAGGCTCAGCTTCCACTCCGCGGGCCGGAGCTCCCGCAGCACCGCGCCGCAGTCCACGCCCTCGATCATCCCCGCCAGGGAGGAGATATCCTCCAGATCGTTTTCCGTTGCGCCCACGCGCTCCATCAGCTCCAGCGGGACCGTCAGGAAGACGCCCCGGCCCTCCTGGAAAAACTCCGCCTCCCCCAGCAGCGCCGCCTCGATCGCGATACGCCGCCGGGTTTTTGTGCGGAAATGACGCTTGTTCACCGCGAAATAGTCGATGCCGGTATCCAGCAGCGCCGCCGCCACCCGGTGGGTGTTGGCGGTGGTGTTGGCATAGACGAA
This sequence comes from uncultured Oscillospiraceae bacterium, assembly GCA_910587505.1. GTDB lineage: Bacteria > Bacillota > Clostridia > Oscillospirales > Oscillospiraceae > Pelethomonas. Next base: position 23,311 of record CAJULD010000001.1, read on the forward strand.
GCAGCCGGTATCCGTGGCCACGGCGGCGTACAGAGGCAGGGCCACCTCTTTTGTTATCTCTCCCAGCTCCCGGCAGATCTCGTATACGATCTCCCCGCAAGCGGCGCAGCTGTCGTCCACGCACTGGACCGCCCCGAATCCCTCAAAGGAGGGGTGATGATCGACAGCCAGTCCGATCTGATCAAAATACGGCTCCGCCGCCGGAAAAAACAGACTTTTCGCGGCAATGTCCACGGACACCACAAACTCCGGGGCAAAGCCCTCCGGGGCCCAGCAGGGCCCGGCGTAGACGGCGTTGATTTCCGTGATATCCGGATTTTGCAGCAGAAAGGCCGTTTTACCCAGCTGCCGCAGGGCCTGACACAGAGCCGCGGCGCACCCGGTGGTATCCCCGTCGGGGCGGCGGTGGGTCAGGATCAGAATGTTGTCCTTCTGCCGCAGCAGCGTGGCGGCCTCCCCTGGACTGACCCGGCTCATTGCTCATCCTCCAGTACGATATCCGCGTTAGCGGGATTGGGGGGCTTGACGACGTCGGGGTCCCGGAGCATCTCCAGAATGCGCGCTCCCTGCCGGATGGAGTCGTCCGCCACAAATTGCAGCTCCGGCGTATAGCGGAGCCGCAGCGCGGCGCCCAGCTCCCGGCGCAGATAGCCGGATGCGGATTTCAGACCTTTTAACATGTCCGCCTCCTGCTCCCTGTTCAGGGCGCTGATATGGATTTTCGCATAACGCAGGTCGCTGGTGGTGTCCACGTGGGTGATCGTGACCAGCCCGCCCTGATGAAGGCGGGGGTCCTTCACCGTCCGCAGGAGGCCCGCCAGCTCCCTCTGAATCTCCTCGTTAATGCGTCCGATTCGATTGCCTGCCATATTGTACCTCTTTTCTTCGCCGCGCCGGGCAGCCTTCCCAGCGGCGGACTGTTCTTCCGGAAACGGGAAACCTATCGGGAGAACTGATACAGGCCGCACTTTATCATACCGTTATAAAGCTTCCGGGTCTTCCCGGCCCGGCGGCCAAAGAACCGTTCAAATTCCGGATGACTGGTCAGCACCAGCACCCGCCATTTGGGCGGCACGCTCCGATAGACCTCCCCGAAAGCGCGGTAGAGTTCCTCCGCCTCTTCCCGCGCCAGAAGCCGCTCTCCATAGGGCGGATTCGTTACGATCTGTCCGTATTCTCCCTGACAGCGGAACTTTTTCACATCCGCCTCGTCAAAACGGACAAGGTCCGCCACCCCCGCCTTGACGGCGTTTTCCCGGGCGATGCCCACCGCGCGGGGGTTGATGTCGCCGCCCCAGATGTCGTATGCGCCGTCAAATTCCCGGTCCACCGCCTCTCCGGCGGCCTCCAGCCAGTGTTTACTGTCCAGCCACGCCCACCGCCGGGCGTCAAAGGACCGGTCCAGACCGGGAGCCCGGTTTCCGGCGATCAGCGCCGCCTCGATCACGATGGTCCCCGACCCGCAGAAGGGGTCCCGGAAGGGGTCCTTTCCCCGGTAGCGGCTGAGCATCACCATGGCCGCCGCCAGCGTCTCCCGCAGGGGAGCCTCCACCCCCGTTGCCCGGTAGCCCCGCTTGTGGAGCCCCGGTCCGGTGGTATCCAGATACAGCGTGCAAAGGTCCTTCATGACGGCGAACCGGATCTGGTATTTCACGCCCGTTTCGGGAAGGCGCTGGAGCCCGTAGACCCGCCCCAAGCGCTCTGCCGCCGCCTTCTTGATGATTTTCTGGCAGTCGGGTACCGAGTGGAGCTGGGAGTCCAGGGCGTAGCCCGTCACCGGGAACTGTCCGTCCCTGGGCACATAGTCCTCCCAGGGGACCGCCGCCGCACCCTGAAACAGGGCCTCGAAGCTCCGTGCGGGAAAGCTGGCCAGCTGGAGCAGCACACGCTCCCCGCAGCGCAGATTCAGATTCAGCCGGGCCAGGTCCGTCTCCGTTCCGCGGCACGCTACCCGCCCGTTGTCCACCTGCACCTCCGCCAGACCCAGCCGGCGGACCTCGTCGCCCACCAGTCCCTCCAGACCGAACAGGCACGGAATCGCAAACGTCAGCATCGCTATCTCTCTCCCCTGTGTCCCGCCCGCCGGCAGGCGCAAAAAGTCGCCCCGCAGCGGCCGTGTGAGCCTTGTTATAACCTGCACATATAAGGCAGGTGGGTCGCCTGCATTGCCCTTTACTGCTTCCAACTTCCAACCGCCGTGGAGCGCCGCAGGCGGCGCTCCTAGCGCCGGGCCGTCCTGTGGACGGCCACGGGTATGGCAGCCGGGAGGCCTGCAAACCAGACAATGAACCAGCATCCCTTATAACAAAATGTGGGTTAATGAAAGACTCATCACGCACCCCGCAGGGCGAGCTCTTTTATAAATTGTTTTTGCGGTTACTCTTCCTCATCCTGAAAGAGCATTTCCATGAAAAGGTCATAGACCTCCGTCAGCTCCTCCTCGCTGTCCAGCGTGGAGAGCAGCTCCTCCCCGTTCTCCGTGATGGATTTCAGGATGACCATCCCGTAGTCGTCGCTGTCCTCGTCCGCTTCCTCCGGCACCGCCGGGAAGAATGCCATATAGGTCTGCCCCCTGTGCTCCAGAACGTCCAGAAGCTCCAGCTCTATGTCGTTACCGTCCTCATCCGTTACCGTGATGAAATCCGGACCGTATTCCTCGCTCATAGCAGCGTCCCTCCCCGCCGTGATCTTCCGCAGAGGGGCCTCGCCTCCCCGCTCCTATAGTGTAACCGTTTTTTCTCAAAATTGCAAGAGTCTTTCGATATGACATTTTGACGATTTCATCCCCTGCTTTTTGTATTTTATGAAGAATTTCAGGTTCCTATCCGGTTTTTTGTCGGGATCGCCCGAAAATTCCCCCTTTTTTCAGTTGACAAGCTGTGGTATACTATAAATTGGTATATCGTGGGGTTATCTGTCATGGCCCGGAACGATTGCTCCATGCGTTTTCATGGACCCGGAAAAGGAGGTATAATTTCCGATTATGGATCATGTTTATAATGGAATGCCGGACGACGGCCAGATGCCTGGCGGCGAAGCGTCCGCCCGGCACAGGAAGAAAAAGAAGCGCTCCGCAGGGCGCATCATTGCCAAAACCATCGGCTGGATTTTCCTGACGCTGTTTACGCTGCTTGTCATCGGCGTGCTGACGTTGGGCATTTTTGCCAGGATTTTTATGACCTATGTGGATACCACCCTGCGCCCCTCTCTGGGCATCGCCACCGCGGAGGAGCGGGAGCTGGCCCTGGCATCCACCATGTATGACGCCAACGGCGCCGCCATGCTGACCCTCTTTGACAACAGCGAGGAGACCGGCGGCGGCAACCGGGAGCTCATCGAGTTCGGGGACCTGCCCCAGCATCTGATTGACGCTCTGGTGGCCATTGAGGACAAGCGCTTCTGGGAGCACCGGGGCGTGGACTGGATCGGCACCGCCAGCGCCATCAAATCCACCATCACCGGCGGCGCCACCCGGGGCGGCTCCACCATCACCCAGCAGGTGCTCCGGGACAAGTATCAGGATACCGAGGTCACCGTCAAGCGGAAGTTCCGGGAGATCCTCCGGGCCCTGGAATACGAGAAGTACACCAGTAAAGAGGACATCATCACCGACTACCTCAACCGGGTCTACTTCGGCGCGGGATGCAACGGCATCCAGACCGCTGCCAAGACCTTTTTTGGCAAGGACGTGTCCGAGCTGGATCTGGCGGAGAGCGCCTGCATCATCGGCATCACCAACAACCCCTCCCTCTACGACCCCTTCCACAAGGCGAGCTGGAAGCAGGACGACGGCTCCTACAAGACGCCCCGGATTTACAACAAGGAGCGTCAGGAGCTGATCCTGGACGAGATGTGCAGGCAGGGGAAGATCGACGAGGCCACCCGCGACGCCGCCAAGGCGGAGAAGCTCCGCTTCACCGACACCGACGAATACAAGGCCCTCCATGGTCTGGAGGTTCCCGATCCGGATGAGGAGGACGAGGGCGAGGAGGTCGTGGATACCGGCAACTTCAACACCTGGTTCCAGGACGCGGCCATCAACGAGGCCATCGACCTGCTGGTGGAGCAGAAGGGCTACGCCCGGGAGGACGCCGCCAAGTTCCTCTACCGCCAGGGCTATCATATCGAGACCACCTTCGACCCCGACGTGCAGGCCGTGGTGGACAGCATCTATCAGGACCCCTCCAACTTTGACTACCCCTCCGCCGAGGGCACGCCCCTGGCCTCCGCCATCACCGTCATCGACCCCTACACCGGGGATGTGAAGGCCATGGCCGGCGGCGTGGGGCAGAAAACCGCCAACCGGGAGCTGAATCTGGCCACCACCCGCCGCAAGCCCGGCAGCGCCATCAAGCCGGTCAGCGTCTACGCTCCCGGCATTGAATACGACGTGGTTTCCCCCGGCAGCATCATCGACGACTATCCCATCAACACCGTCCTCCGGGACAACGGCTATCCCCGCAACTCCACCGTGGGGACCAATTCCGCCGGGGGCTACTCCGGCTACCGCACCGTCAGCTACGGCGTGCAGCAGTCCCTGAACACCATTGCCGCCCGGACGCTGCAAAAGGTGTCCTATGCCCGTTCCTTTGAGTTCATGGAGAACAATCTGGGCTTCGATCTGGACCCGGCGGACATCGATATGGGGCCGCTGGCCATGGGCGGACTGACCTACGGCGTGACCACGGTGGAAATGGCGGCGGCCTACAGCGCTTTCGCCAACCAGGGTATTTACACCAAACCCCGGCTGGTCACCAGGATCTGGAACAACGACCGCACCGAGGTGGTGGTGGACAACGACAGCGGCGTGCGCTCCTGGCCCGCCATGAAGGAGACCACCGCGTGGCTGGTGAACAGGATGCTGCGAAACGTGGTCACCAACGGTACCGGCACCAGGGCCCTCTTCGACGGCATGTCCATCGCCGGCAAGACCGGTACCACCAACAATAACTTCGACCGGTATTTTGTGGGCTACACCCCCTACTATTCTGCCGCCGTGTGGATCGGATACCGGGACAAGGACGAGAAGATCACCGCCAAGGGCAACCCCGCCGCCGTCATCTGGAAGCAGGTCATGGAGCCCCTCCACGAAGGGCTGGAGGACCGGTCCTTCCCGGACAGGCCCGAGGGCATCGCCCGGGTGGAGGTCTGCGCCGACTGCGGACTGAAACCCTCGGCCCTCTGCTCCCAGGACTACCGGGGCGGCCGGGTCATCACCGTGGAGGTGCAGGCCAGTGCCGTGCCCAGGGAGACCTGCGTCTGCCACACCGAGGTCCGGGTCTGCACGAATCCGGAAACCGGGGAGGTCCGTCTGGCCGGGGACTACTGCCCGGAGGAGACGGTGACCACGCGGGTGATGCTGGTGGGCCGGGAGCACCTGGAGCGGCCCGACGGGTCCATCATCCTTGCCGGCGACAGCGAGGCCCATCTCTCCTATTTCTCCACCCTTGGGACCTGCGCCCTCCACGACGAGTTCTATGTTCCCCTGCCTCCGGACGAATGGGGAGAGCCTCTGCCCGGCGATCCCGGCTATGAGTGGCCCACGGAGCCCTGGAATCCGGACGATGTACTCCCGCCCAACGGCGGGAACAGCGCCGATCCCGGCCCGCAGCCGCCGGAGCCTGCGGAACCGGAGGAGCCCTCTCAGCCGGAGGGACCGGACCTGGCCAATCCGGACATTGAGGGCCCGGCTTCTCAGGAGCCCGACGGCCCGCTTCTCCCGGAGGAGCCCATCCTGCCATAGCCCCACGCCGGTCAATGCCTGAGAGTCTGTTTCAAGCAGGCTCTTGCGGAAGGCCGGGACAGAGCCCGCCCCTGCAAGGCAGCCGGAAGCACGGCGCCGGATGGGAATTCAGGCAGCCCCGGCTCTTCAGGAAAAAGAATGCAGACAATAAAAGCAGCAGATAAACACGCGTGTAGACAACAACGGATCGGCCGATGAGGAGGGCTGTCATGTCATCATTTACTGTGAATGGGAACCCCGTTTCCACGGACAGGAACCAGAAGCTCATCCGCTATCTCCGGGACGAGCTGCATCTGACCAGCGTAAAGGACGGATGCAGCGAGGGCGCCTGCGGCGCCTGCACCATTCTGGTAGATGGGAAGGCGGTCCGCGCCTGCGTTCTTACCACGGAGAAGGCGGAGGGCAAATCCATTGTCACCGTAGAGGGCCTCAGCGATTTTGAGAAGGCGGCCTACACTTATGGATTCGGCGAGGCGGGGGCGGTTCAGTGCGGCTTCTGCATCCCCGGCATGGTCATGGCCGCCAAGGCGCTGCTGGACCGGAACCCGGACCCTGCCGTGGACGAGATCAGCTCTGCCCTGCGGACCAGCATCTGCCGGTGCACCGGCTATGTAAAGATTATCGAGGGCGTGCGCCTGACGGCCCGCATCCTCCGGGAGGGACGTATCCCGGAAGAGGCGGAGAGCCGGGAGTGGAAGCTGGGCAGCCGGGTCCACCGCATCGACGTGGCGGAAAAGGTGCAGGGAACCGGCATCTATCCGGACGACGTGTATATGGAGGGAATGCTCTACGCCTCCGCCGTCCGCGCCGCCCACCCCCGTGCCGTGGTGAAGGCCATCCATACCGGGGCCGCCAGGGCGCTGCCGGGGGTGGCGGGGGTGTTCACCGCCGCCGATATTCCGGGGCAGAACAAGGTGGGCCACCTGGTAAAGGACTGGGACACCATGATCCCGGTGGGCGGGACGACCCACTATCTGGGGGACGCCGTCTGTCTGGTGGCTGCTGAAACGCCGGAGATTCTGGAGCAGGCGAAGAAGCTGGTGGAGGTGGAGTACGAGGTCCTCCCGCCCGTCCGCTCCCCCCGTGAGGCCATGCTGCCCGACGCGCCCCTGGTTCATAAAAGCGGCAACCTCATGGCCCACAAGCATATCCAGCGGGGGAACGCCGCCTTCGCCATTGCCAGGAGCCGGCATGTGCTCACCCGGCAGTTCTACACGCCCTGCACCGAGCACGCCTTTCTGGAGCCGGAGTGCGCCGTGGCCTGTCCCGACGGAGACGGCGTGATGATCCTGTCCTCAGATCAGGGGGCCTATGACACTCAGCACGAGACGGCCCCCATGCTGGGGCTGCCGCCGGAGAAGGTGAAGGTAAAAAACCTTCTGGTGGGCGGCGGCTTCGGCGGCAAGGAGGATGTGACCGTCCAGCATCACGCCGCGCTGGCCGCTTACCTCACGGGGCGGCCCGTCAAGTGCAGACTGACCAGAGCCGAGAGCATCCTCATTCACCCCAAGCGGCACCCCATGGAGATGGAATTTGCCATGGGATGCGATGAAAACGGCATCATTCAGGGCGTTGCCGCCAACGTGATCGCCGACACCGGGGCCTATGCCTCTCTGGGCGGGCCGGTGCTGGAGCGGGCGTGCACCCATGCGGCGGGCCCCTATCACTACGAGAATTTCCAGATCGACGGTTACGCCTACTACACCAACAACCCGCCCGCCGGGGCGTTCCGGGGTTTCGGCGTGACCCAGACATGCTTCGCAGTGGAGACCCTGCTCAACGAGATGGCGGAGCTGGTGGGCATCTCCCCCTGGGAGATCCGCTATCGCAACGCTATCCGGCCCGGTCAGACCCTGCCCAACGGGCAGATCGTGGGCCCGGAGACCGGTCTGGTGGAGACGCTGGAGGCGGTGAAGCCCTACTTCGACAGTGGGAAATACGTGGGGCTGGCCTGCGCCATGAAAAACGCCGGAGTAGGCGTGGGCATTCCGGACACGGGCCGCTGCCGCCTGACGGTAGAGGAGGGCAAGGTGCACATCCGGGCCGGGGCCTCCTGTATCGGACAGGGGCTGGGCACGGTACTGGTGCAGCTGTGCTGCCAGATACTGGACATCCGGCGGGAGGACGTGGTCTACGAGCGGAGCGACACCGCCCTGGCCCCGGATTCCGGCACTACCTCCGGGTCCCGGCAGACCCTCATTACCGGTGAGGCCTGCCGCCGGGCCTGCGAGAGCCTGAAGGAAGCCCTGGAGGGAAAAATACTCTCCGATCTGAACGGCACGGAATATTACGGGGAGTATTTAGCCAAAACGGATCCGCTGGGCGCGCCGGTGCCCAATCCGGTCAGCCACGTGGCCTATGGCTACGCCACCCAGCTGTGCGAGCTGGACGAGGAGGGCAGGCTGAAGCTTCTGGTGGCCGCTCACGACGTGGGCAGGGCGGTCAATCCCCTCTCCTGCGAGGGACAGATCGAGGGCGGCGTCGTGATGTCCATGGGCTTTGCTCTGACGGAGCAGTACCCGCTGACGGACTGCCGTCCCACCGCCAAATTCGGAACGCTGGGACTTTTCCGGGCCAACCAGATCCCGGAGATCAGGGCCATTGTGGTGGAGAAGCCCGGGCTGGATGTGGCCTGCGGCGCAATCGGAATTGGCGAGATCACCTCTATCCCCACCGCGCCCGCCATTGCCGAAGCCTACTTCCGGTATGACGGAAAGCGGCGGTACACCCTGCCGCTGGAGGGCACGCCCTACAGCAGGAAGAAGAAATGATTCCCAAAAGCGCTTCAGGAATCCAGGCTCTGAGCATGATCGCCCTGTAAGCGCTGCCGAGCGCTTTGAGTGCCTGCCGGGCGGCGCCCAACACTCTCTTTCTTAAAAAGAAATGAGCGCCCCTTTTCCTCCATAAGAGGAAAAGGGGCGCTTCCGGCGTTTTCGATGGAACAGGCAAGCGCCTGGCTCCGCCCGGGCCCGCCAGAGGCTGCCCGGCCGGCGAAAGCTTTTGGGAAACTCTGGCGAGGTAAAAGATGGAATTCTGAGAAGCTGTGCCAACCGGCGAAGTGCGCAGATTGACGGGAAAAATTTTTGACCGGCAGGGAGGGAAAGCACAGGAATTCCTGACGGATTTCAGGCTTTTCTCACACAGTCCGGACGGTAATTTTTCCGTCTGGATGTCTGCTCCCGCCTGTTGGTTCAGCTTCTTAAAGCTCTTACGATTCTGCAACGGACGCACTGAGCGTCCGTGCAGAATCGTTGATGCGTTTTCTTTCAGAAAAAAGTATCAGAAACTCTCGCGATGCAGCAACTCACAGCAGGCGGATCTGCCCCAGCAGGGGGACTTCCTTATCCACGCCCTGAACGGCGTTGACGATGCCGATGAACCAGCACAGCGCGCAGAACAGTCCGCCCACCAGGCCGACCAGCCAGCCGAACAGGGGCGTCCATCTGGCCACGATGCCGATCACCGTGGTGGCGACCCAGATGACCAGAGACTGGTTGAGGTGGAACCGGCTCTCTCTCCGGTCTCCCATCACGAAAGCGATCAGCAGTCCCACCCAGGTCAGGTAGGCCACGATGTCCGTTACTCTTTTGTTCATTTTCTCTCCCTCACTTCTGCCGCAGATTGATGTCGCCGCTGATGCTGGACATACGGAAGGTCCGTCCGCCCCCGTCCAGATAGATGGCCTCGCCAGACCGCTTGCCAATGGGCCCCACCAGAGGGAAGTCGCTGTCCAGCTCGCCGGAAACGGTACTGAACTGGAGAGTGAATCCCTCGCCGTCCGGCATGACGACCTCGCAGTCCCCGGATTTGGAGCTCATGTCCAGCTGCTCCGGCACCTGCTCCAGGTTCGCCTCCACATCGCCGCTGGCGGTGGAGCAGCGCAGCGCGCGCGCACTGCCGCTCAGGTCCGCGTCGCCGCTGGCGGTACTTACGTGTACCTCGTCAAAGCCGCCGGCAAGCTGGATATCGCCGCTGGCGCTTTCCGCCTGGACGCTGCGCCCGCTCAGCTCCGATGCCTCCAGGTCGCCGCTGGCGGATTTGAAGAGCAGCTCCTGGAACTCCATACCCCGGACCCTGGCGTCGCCGCTGGCGGTCTTCACGGACAGCTGTCCCACCTCCAGGCCCTCGGTCACGTCCACGTCCCCGTTGACTGTGGTCACCTGGACAAAGTCCCAGAACCGCCGGGGCAGGGTCAGCTTCACGTCCGCCGCCGCCAGTCCACGCAGGAAGAAGAAGGAGGAGGTGGCGGTGTTCCCCTGCCGGATGGACAGCACGCCGTCGTCGCTGATCCGGACCTCCAGGTTCTCCACGTCGCCGTCCAGTATCACGTCGCTTTCGGAGTTTTCCTCCATCCGGACGTCCACGTCCCCGTTGACGATCTGCACGTCGATGCCCTTGAGCTCCCGGGAGGAAAAGGCGGTGCCCTCCACCCGGTGGACCCGGCTGTTCTCGCAGAAAAAGCCGCCCCGGTCCCTGTTATATCCCATGGAGAAGGACCAGCCCTTATCATGCTCCTCCGCCGTCTCAGCCGCTTCCGCGCCCTCTTCCGGCTGCTGGGCCTCTCCGTCACCGTCGAAATGGATGGATACTTTGCCCTTGAAGCCCTCCGGGTACTTCTCCTTCAGCTTGGCTTCCACATCCCGCAGGATGCCCCTGGCCTGGCCCAGGGCGTCCCTGGTCTGATGCATGGTCTCGTTGAAAACATCCTTCACTCCCCGGATCAGATCTCCGGCGAAGTCCCCCGACTCCTGACGGGGCAGCTCCCCTTCGGGGCCCAGGCTGTCCAGATAGGCCAGCAGCTCGTCCACGCTGCCCAGATCCTCCATGGCCTTCTCGTAGGCCTCGCTCTCGCCCATCCCGCCGGCTACCAGATCCTGCCAGCGGCTGAACAGATTCTCGCTGAGCTCCTCAATCAGCTCCACCTTGGCGTCGCTGTCGGCGGCGGCGGAAAGGCGGCCCGTCACCGCAATCACAAATCTCGTTCTCATGTTCTCCATTGCGTCAGTCCTCCTCCAAAGAAATCAGGGCGTCCAGCAGGGCCCTGGTGTTTTTCCACTCTTTGCTGTTCTCCTCCCACCGGCGCTTTCCCTCGTCGGTGATGGCGTAATAGCGCCGCCGTGCGCCGGGTCCGTCCTCCCCCCAATAGGAGGAAATCAGTCCCGCGCTCTCCAGTCGCTTGAACGCGGTATACAGCGTGGCCTCCTTGAAGCCGTACCCGCCGCCGGTCCGCTGCTGGATGGTCTTGTTGATCTCGTAGCCGTAGTTGTCCCCTCGCATCAGCTGGGTCAGGATGATCGTATCCGTATGGCCCCGCAGGGTGTCCGCAGAAATGGACAATCCAAACACTCCTTTCATCGAGCCGGATCCCCTGCTTTCCGGGGCCCCGCTCCTTAAGCTGTCCTCATCATAGCAGGATGTATATCATCTGTCAAGGTATATCTTTCAAAAAAGTATTAACATTTTTTTAAGCCGTCAGCGGCGGATGATTTGTCCGCCGCTGACGGCTGTGCACAGCAGGTGCAGAGAAAAAGGATGTTTGCCTCATGAAAAGATATCACTCCAGCAGGAATCCCGCGGCGGCCAGCTCTTCCTTCACCCGCAGAAACGCCCCCTCGCCGGGACAGGCGAGGGTGTGCAGGTGGACGCCCTCCGTCAGCAGCGACAGCGGCTGCGCCGCCTGGGCGCGGCGGATAAACTGCCCCACGTCGTACCGGCTGCGCAGTCCCAGCGCGCCGGTCAGCTGGCCGTAAACCGGGTGCTCCACGATCACGTCCACCACCGTGCAGCCGTTGTCCACCATCACCAGCAGCTCCGCCTCCATATCCTCCCCCCGGTGGCGGCAGGCCACCTGCCGCAGCGGCCCCGCTTCCCTCTTCCAGATCACATAGCCCCGGGCGGTGGCGGCAATGGCGGCGCCTCCGGCCCGCAGCAGGGCCACGTCCCCCACGATCAGCTGGCGGCTGACGCCGAAGCGTCCGGCCAGACGGGTGGCGCTGACGGGCCCGGCGGAGCGGGCAAGGATGTCCAGTATGGCGGCGCGGCGTTCTTCTGCGGTCATGAGGGATGCCTCCTTGTGTCAAAAAAGATGCAAAGCATCTTTTTTGAATCAGCTTCGCTTCGTTCTGCGCCTCAGTTGTCTGCCCCTGGCAGACAATTTGACGCTCACTCCGCGCAAAGAGTTTTTCCCACGTACACGCCACGGGAAAAACGATTGGATTTTATTTGCCGCCTGCGGGCGGCAAACTCCTGCGGAGGGCTTTTTGACAGCCCGCGGCGGCGAACGCCGCCTATGGATACAGCTTCTTGTTTCCTCCAGTATACGCAAAGGAGGCCCTTTCGTCAAGATACCGCGAAAGACAGCTTCTCCCCGTCGCTGCCAATGGTCACCCGCTGCCCGTCGGACAGGGTCCCCCGGATGAGCATGGCGGCCAGCTCCGTTTCCACGTGCTTCTGCAGATACCGCTTCACCGGCCGGGCGCCGTAGGAGGGCGAGTAGCCGGCGTGGGCGATGAACCGCCGGGCCTCTTCCGTCAGCTCTGCATGAATGTTCCGGTCCTCCAGCCGCCGGACCAGGGAGGCCATGGCGATGTCAACGATGCCGCCGATCTGACTCTCCGTCAGGGGGGAGAACACCACGATGTCGTCCACCCGGTTGATGAACTCCGGGCGGAAATACTGCTTGAGCTCATTGCGGACCTGTTCCTTCACCTCCGGATCGATGGAGCCGTCCTGGCGGATGTTCTCCGTAAGGCAGGCAGAGCCGATGTTGCTGGTCATAATGACGATGGTATTCCTGAAGTCCACGGTCCGGCCCTGGCTGTCGGTCAGCCGCCCGTCGTCCAGCAGCTGGAGCAGAATGTTGAACACGTCCGGATGGGCCTTCTCGATCTCGTCAAAGAGGATCACGCTGTAAGGCTTGCGCCGCACGGCCTCGGTCAGCTGGCCGCCTTCGTCGTAGCCCACGTATCCCGGAGGCGCGCCTACCAGCCGGGAGACGGCGTGCTTCTCCATATACTCGGACATGTCAATGCGGATCATGTTCCGCTCATTGTCGAAGAGGGAGGCGGCCAGCGTCCTGGCCAGCTCCGTTTTGCCCACGCCGGTGGGACCCAGGAAGATGAAGGACCCGATGGGCCGGTTTTCGTCCCTGAGGCCCGCCCGGCCCCGGAGAATTGCCTCGCTGACGGCGGATACGGCCTCGTCCTGGCCGATGACCCGGCGGTGGAGGATTTCCGGCAGGCGCAGCAGCTTTTCCTTCTCGCTCTCCACCAGTTTGCTGACCGGGATGCCGGTCCACTTGCTGACCACTCCGGCAATCTCCTCCTCGGTAACCTCCTCCTTGAGCAGGTGCTCGTCCTTTCCGGCGTCCACCCGCCGCCGCTCCTCCTCCAGCTGCTTTTCCAGGGACGGCAGCGTCTCATATTTCAGCCGGGCCATTTTCTCCAGGTCGTAGCTCCGCTCCGCCTCTTCCATCTGATGGCGGGTATCCTCGATCTCCTGCTTGATCCGCTTGATGCCGGCGATGGACTGCTTTTCCGTCTTCCACTGGGCCCGCATGGCGTCGTTTTTGCTCTTGAGCTCCGCAAGCTCGGCGTCGATGTGGGCCAGACGGTTTTTGCTGCCGGCGTCCTCCTCCTTGCTCAGGGCCTGCTTCTCGATCTCCAGCTGCATGATCTTCCGCTCTGTCTCGTCCAGCTCGGCGGGGAGGCTGTCGATCTCCATACGGATTTTGCTGGCGGCCTCGTCCATCAGGTCGATGGCTTTGTCCGGCAGGAACCGGTCGGTGATATACCGGTCCGACAGCGTGGCGCAGGCGATCAGGGCCCCGTCGGTGATCCGCACGCCGTGGTGAATCTCAAAGCGCTCCTTCAGTCCCCGGAGGATGGAGATGGTGTCCTCCACCGTAGGCTGGTCGATGAGCACCTTCTGGAACCGGCGCTCCAGGGCGGCGTCCTTCTCAATATACTTCCGGTACTCGTCCAGGGTGGTGGCCCCGATGCAGTGGAGCTCCCCCCGGGCCAGCCTGGGCTTGAGGAGGTTCCCCGCGTCCATGCTGCCCTCGGTGCGGCCCGCGCCCACGATGTTGTGGATCTCGTCGATGAAGAGCAGAATGCGTCCCTCGCTCTTCTCCACCTCGCTCAAAACGGCCTTCAGCCGCTCCTCAAACTCCCCCCGGTATTTGGCTCCGGCGATGAGGGCCCCCATATCCAGCGCGAAGATGGTCCTGTCCTTCAGGCCCTCCGGCACGTCGCCGTTCAGAATCCGCTGGGCCAGCCCCTCCACCACGGCGGTCTTGCCCACGCCGGGCTCGCCGATGAGCACCGGGTTGTTCTTGGTTTTGCGGCTGAGAATCTGGATGGTGTGGCGAATCTCCGCGTCCCGGCCGATGACCGGGTCCAGCTTGCCCTGCCGGGCCATGTCCACCAGATCCCGGCCGTATTTCGTCAGCGCCTCGTAGCTCTCCTCCGGATTCTGACTGGTGACCCGCTGGCTGCCCCGGACTCTGGTGAGCGCCTGAAGAAGCTTCTCCTTATCCATGCCGTACTGGCGGAAGATCTTCGCGCCGGGGGTCCCGGTCTCCTCCGCCAGGGCCAGATACAGGTGCTCCACCGACACATATTCATCCTTGAACTGCTCCGCGATTTCCTCCGCCGCCGCCAGCAGCCGGGTAAAACGCCGGCTGGCGTAGAGCTGGTCCGCGCCGCTGCCGGACACCCTGGGCAAACGGTCGATCTCCTGCTGGACCCCGGACGCCAGGGACTCCACGTCCAACCCCATATAGGTCAGCAGCCGGGGCACCAGCCCCTCCCGCTGCCGCAGCAGCGCCAGATGCAGATGCTCGCCCTCCAGCTGCTGCTGGCCGTTGGCGATGGCGATGTTCTGGCTGTCCGCCACAGCCTGCTGGGCGTTCTGGGTGTATCGATCAAAATTCATATTTCTGCCTCCTTCGGCGGCGCGCCCTCTTCCGGACGCGCGGTCTCTTTTTTTCGCCTCTTATCATACACCCGTTCGCGGCAAATGTAAAGAAAGAAATTAGCACTCTCGTGTCGAGAGTGCTAATTTTCTGTGAATAAAATGTAAATCCTGCGGTCAGACCATGGCGTACCGGACGCTGTTCATGATACTGATGCCGATGATGACCGCCATCAGAGCAATAAACAGCCTGTCCACCGCCCGGTCGTCCATCCGCCTGTTGAGACTGCGGCCCACAATGCCGCCGCCGATGCCGCCCGCCACCATCAGTACCAGCGCCATGGGCGGGAAGGGCGGCGTCGAACCGGAGGCAATGGTGATAAGGAGACTGGCCAGCTGGCTGAAAAAGATGATGTACAGGCTGTTGGCCGCCGCGGTCCTGGTGTCCATACTGAAAAAGAAATACAGCACCACCAGATTGATGGGTCCGCCGCCGATGCCGAGGAAGCTGGACATACAGCCCAGGGCCAGTCCAATCACCGCGCAGACCGCCCTGCTTTCCACCCGGTGGGTAGGGATGCGCGCCTTACAGACGGTATAGAGCAGGGTCCCGGCGGTAACCACGGCCAGACAGGCCGCCTGCACCGAACCCACGGCGTTGGGATTTTCAAACAGGGACCTGACCGCGGAAAACAGCTGATTGCCCAGCAGCCCTCCGGCTGCCGCACCGATGGCCAGGGGCGTCCCGGTGGAGAGGTTTACCCGCTTTTCGCCTGCCAGCATCGTCCGCCCAACGGAATAGCAGCTCATGGACAGCACCGTACACCCGGAGAGAAAGCTGATGGTCGCCACCGTCTCCAGATGAAGCAGGTCCAGCACCGGCTTGATAATCACGCCGCCGCCTATTCCGCAGATTGCGCCCACCGCGCTGGCGCACAGACTGACCAGAAAGAATATGGGCATCGCCGCCGCCTCCTTTTTGATGCTTCTCAAAGTTACCTGACGGGATCAGTATACAGAAGATTTTCCGGCTCGTCAAGCCGCCCTCCGGGGATTCCACGGAAATCGTTTTTTACCGCCGCTGAAGGAGACGGAGATCATTCTGTCTCCGCATAATCACCGGGGGCCGCTTTTTTGACGCACAGAACCGCCGAACCGTGATCCGGTTCGGCGGCAAAAGCTCTCATAAAATGTTGGAAGCTGCTTGCAATCCGGGGCAGGCTGCGGTACAATCATCTCATGAGACACAGCGGCAGGGCGTGGGGAACGGCAATTTCCTGCGCCGCTTATGCCGTCCCGTCGGGCCTTCCCGCCGGGAAATTTTATGGAGGGTGTGCCAATGAAAACATCACGGAAAACGCGCTTTTTATCCCTCGTTCTCGCCCTTGCTCTGAGCGTTTCTCTCCGTCCCGCCGCCGGGGCGGACCGGGTGGACTTTCCGGACGTCCCCGGGAATCACTGGGCCTGCGACAGCATCAGGGACTGCTTCGAGCGGGGGATCGTCAGGGGCTATGACGACGGCAGATTCCACCCCGATGACCCCGTCACCGGGTATCAGTTCATCGCCATGATTACCCGCATGTTCTGCAGCGATCTTGTTGAGACATACGGTCAGCAGATTCCTGCGGACTCCAAATGGTATACCGCATACGGCATGGCCGCCGCGTCTCTCGGATTCGACAGGGACGTGACCCTCACGGACACCCCCATGAGCCGCTACGATATGGCGGCTGTCCTGAACAATATCGTTAATGAAAAGAATATCATTTTGAAGGTAGTGCACCGGCATAACGCAATAGAGGGCAAAGAGCCGCTGCCGATGGATTGGCCCCGTGCGCTGCAGGAGGCCGCAATGGAGTCCATCCGGGATTGGGACGGCATACCCGGACAGTACGGCAGGGCGGTGTCCATGTGCTACGCCCTGGGCGCCCTCACCGGGATGTCCGACGGCACGTTTTCCGGCGGCCAGACCATGACCCGTGCCCAGGCGTGCGCGGTGATTACCCGGATGAAGGACCTCAACGAGGGAAAGATGCTCTCCCGGTCCGAACCCCCCGCCCGGCCCGAAACGCCGGAACAGATCGGCGCCGGCCTCCTCGCCAACGGCCAGGAGGCTACGGTTGAGAATGTCCAGGCTGTTCTCGATGAAATCAGGAAGTCCTGTCCGAATAATACCGTATGGGGTCCGACCACCGCATACATGCCCAGCGATGAGGTACACAAAGCACTCATCCACCACGGTTTCCGGGCATCAACCGCGGGCGGCTGCGGCGGATGGGCGTCCATGGTCAGCGACACAGTTTTCGGAACGTCCGGCGCACCGGGGCGCGAAGTCACAGATACCAATGAAATCAGACCCGGCGACCTCGTCATCTGCCTGAACAACAAAGGCGAAACTTTACACGCATGCGTTGTCACAAAAGTCGAAATGACAACCAACAGAATCACAAACAAACCCGTAACACTTGTGCACACATGTGATGGCAACGTGAATGGCGGATACGTACAATGGGATATTGCACGTCCAATCATTGGACTCGGCGTTGGTAACAACACCGGATACACGACCTGTTATCGCGTCGTAACCCGATACCCGGACTGACGGCTCAGCCGGAAGCCCCGCCCGGCGGCGAGTATGTCACGGTCTCGGGAACCGTCAGGAAAGCTGACCGTGTTCAGCGTGAGCCGGGCATGATGAATGGCCCCGGAATTCCCACGGAAGATATTCTCGATGTTGCAGGGGATCTGTTCAAAATCTTTTATTCGTGAGGGTGCAATGGGAAAAGAACTGTACGAATATGACGCGGTGATTCAGGCCGTAGAGGATAAAGGGGGCGCTTATGTGCCCTTCCCGTACGATCTGCGCGATGAGTTCCATGCGGGCAGGGTAAAAGTTCATGCGGAGTTCGACGGCGAACCGTATGATGGCAGCATTGTCAATATGGGACTTAAAAACCCGGACGGAAGTATCTGCTATATTATTGGGGTTCGCAGGGATATCCGGCGGAAAATCGGGAAGCAGCCCGGGGATGTGATTCATGTGGTCATACGCCCGGATCAGGCAAAAGCGGACCCGGATCGCCGGTCGTAACAGTAGCAGGGGGCCGGTACCACGCTCTGCGCGATACCGGCCCCTCAGCATGTCAAAAAAACCCTTCGCAGGAAGTTGCCGCCTCCGGGACTCGCACTTCCGTCCCGGCCGGTTCGCCAGAAGCGGATATAAAGCCGGTTCCTGCTGTACTTCCGGCAGGAACGGCTTACGGCATATTTCATCAGGGATTGCCTGTATGCCATGTCCTGCGTTATACTCCTGCTCATGAAGGATGCGGCCGCATCCTTCTGCTTTTTTCTTCCCCTCCTGTCCAATATGAATTGTACTCCTACAAGAAAATTTTGAGAAATATTTCCTTCCCTGTTGACAACTGCGCCGGGACAATGTATAATAAATAATCAGTATTTGCTGCTAATTAAATACCTTATCAAGAGTGGCGGAGGGAACGGCCCGATGAAGCCACGGCAACCTGCCAGTGGCAAGGTGCCAATTCCGGCGGTCAGCGAAAGATGAGGAACCTTTACCCTTCCAGGCGCGCCGGCAGGCGTGCTTTTTCTTTTCGCTTGCCACATCAGACGAAAGAGAGGAATTTATCATGGCAAACCGTATCTTTACTTCCGAGTCCGTCACAGAAGGACACCCCGACAAAGTATGCGACCAGATTTCCGACGCCGTGCTGGACGCCATTCTGGCCAAAGACCCCAACGGCCGGGTGGCCTGTGAAACGGTGACCACCACCGGCATGGTGATGGTTATGGGCGAAATTTCCACCAGGTGCTATGTGGACATTGCCAGCATCGCCCGGCGCACCGTGGACAAAATCGGCTATAACGACCCCGCCTACGGCTTTGACGCCCGCAGCTGCGCCGTGCTGGCCACCATTGACGAGCAGAGCGGCGATATTGCCATGGGCGTGGACGGCGACAACGACGAAACCATCGGCGCCGGAGATCAGGGCATGATGTTCGGCTACGCCTGCGACGAAACGCCGGAGCTGATGCCCGCTCCCATCTCCCTGGCCCACAGCCTGTGCCGCCGTCTGGCCGCCGTGCGCAAGAGCGGCCAGCTGCAATGGCTGCGCCCTGACGGCAAGAGTCAGGTCACCGTGGAGTATGACGCGGAGGGCAAGGTCCTGCGCTGCCCCGCCATTGTGGTCTCCACCCAGCACAGCCCCGATATTGCCATCGAGGAACTGCGGGAGGCCGTCATTGAGACGGTCGTGAAGCCCGTGATCCCCGCGCAGTACATCGACCGGAACACGAAATTCTTTATCAATCCCACCGGCCGCTTTGTCACCGGCGGACCCGTGGGCGACAGCGGCCTGACCGGCCGGAAGATCATCGTGGACACCTACGGCGGCGCGGCCAGTCATGGCGGCGGCTGCTTCAGCGGCAAGGACCCCACCAAGGTGGACCGTTCCGCCGCCTATATGGCCCGGTACGTAGCCAAAAACATTGTGGGAGCCGGACTGGCCCGGCGGTGCAATATCGAGCTGGCCTACGCCATCGGCGTCAGCGAGCCGGTCAGCGTCCTGGTGGACAGCCAGGGCACCGGCGTGGTCTCCGACGAGCGCCTGAGCGAGATCGTCCGCGGCAACTTCGACCTGCGCCCCGGCAAGATTATCTCCCACCTCGATCTGCGCCGCCCCATTTACGAACAGACCGCCGCCTACGGCCACTTCGGCCGCACGGACCTGGACCTCCCCTGGGAGCGTCTGGATATGGCGGAGGCGCTGAAGGCGGCCAGGTAATGGTATACATCCTGCTTCTTGAAGGTATACATACTTTTTCCTGAAAGAAAACGTATCAAAAAGAACCTTTGGGAAGGGGCAATTCCTGCCTCGAAAGAGCATCCTGAGGGATCCTGCAGTGGATCCCCTGGCAGCAACCGTTTGCCCGTTTAGAAAACCGCCCCGGGGAAACCCGGGGCGGCCTGTTTTACCATAAAATTTCTTCAGAAGCAGCTGTCCGAACTTCTGAAAAGTTTTTTTGGTTCTTTTTCTTTCAGGAAAAAGAACAGAGAGCGGGAAAAAGGCGAAATCAGAAGGCTCCCTGCTCCATCATGGCCTCGGCTACCTTCTTGAAGCCCGCCAGATTGGCGCCGGCCACCAGATTATAGCCCAGTCCGTACTCCTCGGCAGCCTCCACGGACACCCTGTGGATATTCTTCATAATGCCTCTGAGCTTCTCGTCCACTTCTTCCGCGGACCAGACCAGCCGCTCGCTGTTCTGGCTCATCTCCAGAGCGGAGACGGCCACGCCGCCGGCGTTGACCGCCTTGGAGGGGGCCACGATCATGCCGGGCTGCTGCATGAGGTAGAACAGCGCGTCGTTGGTGGTGGGCATATTGGCAACCTCGATGTAATACTTCACGCCGTTTTCCACGATCTGCTTTGCGTGCTCCATATGTACATCGTTCTGCATGGCGGAGGGCATAATGACGTCCGCCCTGACCCCCCAGGGCTTCTCGCCGGGGTGGAACTCCACGCCGAACCTGTCCGCGTAGTCCTGAACCTTATTCCGCCCGGAGTTGCGCATGGTGACCAGATAGTCGATTTTCTCCTGAGAGGAGGACACGCCGTCGGGGTCGTAGACATAACCGTCCGGGCCGGACAGGGTGACGACCTTCGCCCCCAGGTGGCTGGCCTTCTTGCAGATCCCCCAGGTCACGTTGCCGAAACCGGCGCAGGCGATGGTTTTGCCCTTAATATCCTCGCCCTCGTGGTTGAGGACCTCCTGGAGGTAATACATCGCGCCGTACCCCGTGGCCTCCGGCCTGGTCAGACTGCCGCCGTAGCTGAAGCCCTTGCCGGTCAGCACGCCGTTTTCAAAGGTGCCCTTCAGCCTGCGATACTGACCGTACAGATAGCCGATCTCCCGGCCGCCTACGCCCATGTCTCCTGCGGGTACGTCGATGTCCGGCCCGATGTAGCGGTACAGGGCGGTCATGAAGCTCTGGCAGAAGCGCATGACCTCGGCGTCGGATTTTCCGGCAGGATCAAAATCGCTGCCGCCCTTGCCGCCGCCGATGGGCAGGCCGGTGAGGCTGTTCTTGAAAATCTGCTCAAAACCCAGGAACTTGATAATGCCGGGATACACGTTTTTCTGGAAGCGCAGGCCGCCCTTGTAGGGGCCGATGGCGCCGTTGAACTGGCAGCGGTAGCCGATATTGGTATGATAATTGCCGTTGTCGTCCATCCACACCACGCGGAAGGTGAACATCCGCTCAGGTTCCACCATGCGGCCCAGCAGATCGGCCTTTTCATACTCCGGGTGCTTGTCCACCATGGGGGCAATGGAAGTGAGAACCTCTTCCACAGTCTGCACAAACTCCGGTTCGTTGCCGTGTCTTTGCTTGACGTTTTCGATCACGCTTGCGACATAGGCATTCATTGGTTTTTCCTCCTCAATTTTGCAGAGCGGGCAGGATAGCGTCCCCGCCCATACTCCATCTGTTGCCATACTAACATGTTTCGAGGGAAAAAACAACCGGTTTTTTTGTGGAAACCTCTCTTTTGACGTGAAAGTTTCAGGGCCATTTTTGTGCAGAACAGACAGTCCGCGCCGAGCGTGAGGCCGGGGCGGAGATGTGCGTCCCTTGTCCAAAACCGCCCGGCCGGCGTTCAACGGCGGTGAAGACAGGTCCCCAGGATCAGCAAAGCGTGGCGTAAATCACCGCCTTGATGGTATGCATCCGGTTTTCCGCCTCGTCAAATACCACAGACCGGGGCGACTCAAACACCTCATTGGTAACCTCCATCTCCGGCACGCCAAATTTTTCGGCAATCTCCGCCCCGATGGCGGTCCTGGTGTCATGGAAGGAGGGCAGGCAGTGCATGAAAATGGCGGATTTCTTCGCGCCCGCCATGGCGGCGGCGTTGACCTGATAAGGCCGCAGCAGCCGGATGCGCTCCTCCCACACCGAGTCCGGCTCGCCCATGGAAACCCAGATGTCGGTATAGAGCACGTCGGCGTCCCTGGTTCCGGCGCTCACGTCCTCCGTCAGCGTAACGGAGCCGTGGTTCTCCGACGCGATCTTCTTTGCCGCCTCCACCAGCTCCGGGGCGGGGAACAGCTCCCTGGGGGCGCAGGCGGTAAAATGAACGCCCATTGTGGCGCAGGCGATCATCAGGGAGTTGCCCATGTTGTTCCGGGCGTCGCCCATATAGGTGAAACGCAGCCCCTTCAGATATCCGAATTTCTCCTCCATGGTCATGAGGTCCGCCAGCATCTGGGTGGGATGGAACTGATCCGTCAGCCCGTTCCACACCGGCACGCCGGCATACCGCGCCAGCTCCTCCACCAGCTCCTGCCGGAAACCCCGGTACTCGATGCCGTCGTACATCCGGCCCAGCACCCGCGCCGTGTCGGCGATGGACTCCTTTTTCCCCATCTGGGAGCTGCCGGAGTCCAGACAGGTGACCCCCATTCCCAGATCGTGGCCCGCCACCTCAAAGGAGCAGCGGGTCCGGGTGGAGGTCTTTTCAAACAGGAGCACGATGTTCTTGCCCTCCAGGTACCTGTGAGGGGTCCCGGCCCGCTTCATATCCTTGAAATTCCTGGCAAGGTCCAGGAGATATCTGATCTCCGCCGGGGAGTAATCCAGCAGCTTTAAAAAGCTTCTTCCTCTGAGATTGACAGGCACAATGATAAACCTTCTTTCTGTCTCCGCCGCCGCGCGGCGGCGGGGGTAATTTTTTCTGCAAAAGCCCGGGGACCTGCCGGTCCCGGACCCTGCACCTGCTTCCCGTCCACGTAAAAGCAGGCAAAAGCGCTTATACCTGCGGTTCAGGAACCGTAATTTATTACAGGGTGTTATTTTTTTGCGTCCGTGGCACAGTCTGTCCGGCCTGAGAATGGGCCTTCTTCGTCTATGTTCAGCATGGCGGCTGGCGCCCCCTGCCGTCTCAAACCGGAAAACTCCCGGAGGTGCTTTCAAGGAGAGCCAGCGTCTCTGAGAAAGCATCCCAGACGGTGCCCTCCGGCAGAGCCTGGAAAGTCATAACCTTTCCGGACACCGGATGGGGGAACGCCAGCGAACAGCTCCACAGCGCCAGCGCTCCGCTGCCGCCGCCATACCTCCCGTCGCCCGGCAGGGGCATGCCCCGGCTGGCGAACTGTACCCGAATCTGGTGGGTGCGTCCGGTGTGGAGCCGGACCAGCAGCAGGGACTGCCCGTCCTTCTCCGCCAGCAGGCGGTAGTCCAGACGGGCCTCCTTCACACCGCCCCGCATCCTCTTCACCACAAAGCTCCTGTTCCTGGCCCTGTCGTGAAGCAGCAGATCCCGATAGACGCCCTCCGGCTCCTCCGGGCGGCCCCGGACGATGCAGAGGTATTTTTTCTGAAACTGCCCGCCGGTCATGGCGGCGGACAGCGCGCCGGCGGCGCGGCCGGTCCTGGCGTAGACCATCACGCCTCCCGCCTCCCGGTCCAGCCGGTGGACGGGGAAAATATCGCCTCCCAGCTGTGCCCGCAGCAGCGCGGGCATCGTCTCGCCGGGTCCGTCCTGACTGAGCGCGCCGGGCAGCTTGAGGCAGACGGCCAGCGCCCGGTCCTGATACAGCATGGAGATCATTTCATGACCTGCGCCATTATCGCCAGGCCCCTGTCGATCTCCTCCCTGGTAATCACCAGCGGCGGCAGCAGCCGCAGGGTATCCGCCCCGGCGGTCAGGCACAGCAGGCCCGCCGCCATCAGCTGATCCTTCAATTCCTTATGGGTCATCCCCTGCACGCCTACACCGGTCATCAATCCCATACCCCGGACGCCGGACACACAGGGACTGCCCAGCGCGGCAATGCCCTCCCGGAGGTACTTCCCTTTCTCCGCCACCTGCGCAAGGAAGTCGGGGGTCAGGACGTCCATCACCACATTGGCGGCGGCGGCGGACATGGGGTTGCCGCCGAAGGTGCTGCCGTGATCGCCGGCACGCAGGACGCTCCGGCATTTCCCGTTGGTCAGGAAGCCGCCGAAGGGCAGCCCGCCGGCGATGCCCTTGGCAAAGGTTACCACGTCCGGCAGAACGTCAAACTGCTGGTAGGCGAACAGCGTGCCCGTCCGGCCTATGCCGGTCTGGACCTCGTCAATGAGCAGCAACCAGTCTTTTTCCGCGCACAGCTTCGCCACCGCCTGGACATAGTCCTTCTGCAGCGGATTTACCCCGCCCTCTCCCTGGATCAGCTCCATCATCACGCCGCACACGTCCTCCCCGGCCGCATCCAGCAGGCTGTCCATGCTGTTGGCCTCCGCATAGCGGAAGCCCTCGGTGAAGGGGAAGAAATACTCGTGGAAGTGGTCCTGTCCGGTGGCCTTCAGGGTGGTGATGGTCCGGCCGTGGAAGGAATTTTTCAGGGTGATGACGGTCGCTCTGCCCTCGCCGTACTTCTCATAGGAATACTTGCGGGCCAGCTTAATCATGCCCTCGTTGGCCTCCGCGCCGGAATTGCCGAAGAAGACCGCCGCCATTCCGGCGGCCGGGACCAGCCGGGAGGCCAGCCGGGCGTATGGCTCGGTATAGAACAGGTTGGAGATATGTCCCACCTTCATGGCCTGGCCGTAGATGGCCTTTGCCCACGCCTCGTTGGCATAGCCCAGAGAGCACACGCCAATGCCGGAGGTAAAGTCGATGTACTCTTTCCCCTCCGTGTCCCAGAGGGTTGCTCCCCTGCCGTGGTCGATGGCAATCCGGTTTCTCCCGTAGGTCTGGAGGACGTAGCTCTCGTCGAGGGATTGTATCTCATTGAAATTCATAGAAAAATACTCCTGTCGATTTCAGAAGCTGTGCCGGCAGGCGAAGTGCGCGGATTGACGGGAAAAATTTTCGACCGGCAGGGAAGGCGCAGGAATCCTGACGGATTTCAGGCTTTTCTCACGCAGTCCGGACGGCAATTTTTCCGTCGGGATGTGTGCTCCCGCCTGTTGGTTCAGCTTCTCAATATATTCTTCTCTGCCGCCCCGCGGGCGGCACGGCAGCGGTTTCTCTTCGCAGCCCGCAGAGGCCGCGAAAAAGGTTCTACCAGATCATCGTTCCGATGCCCGCGTGGCTCAGCACCTCAATGAGAATCGAGTGCGGAATCCTCCCGTCGAGAATATGCGTTCTCCGGACGCCGTGCTCCACGGCGTCCACGCAGCACGCCACCTTGGGAATCATCCCTCCGGAAATGATCCCCTCCCCCACCAGTGCAGGAACGTCCGCCAGCCGTACCTGAGAGATCAGCGTGCTTTCATCATTCCTGTCCCGCAGCAGGCCCCGGATGTCGGTGAGAAGGATCAGCTTCTCCGCTCCCACCGCAATGGCAATCCGGGCGGCGGCGGTGTCGGCGTTCACGTTATAGCTGGTCTCCGCGTCCACCCCCTGGGCCACGGTGGAAACAACGGGGATGAAGCCGTCGTGGATTGCGTCCTGAATCACCTTCGGATCAACCTCGGTGATATCGCCCACCAGGCCATAGTCCACGCCCTCCTCCCGGCGGCGCACGGCCTTCAGCATCCCGCCGTCCAGGCCGCACAGGCCCACGGCCTGCCCGCCCGCCCGATTGAGGGTGACCACCAGATTTTTGTTTACCTTGCCGCACAGCACCATCTGTACGGCCTCCATGGTCTCCTCGTCGGTGTACCGCAGGCCGTTGACAAACCGGCTCTCCTTCCCGGTCTTTTTCAGCAGCTCGTTGATTTCCGGGCCGCCGCCGTGGATCACGACTACGTTGATGCCCACCAGCCGCAGCAGGATAATGTCGTTGATGACGTCCCGCCGCAGCTCCTCGCTGATCATGGCGTTGCCGCCGTACTTGATGACCACGGTCTTCCTGTAGTATTTCTGAATGTAGGGCAGCGCCTCTACCAGCACCCGCGCCCGGTCGCTGTGATTTAAGTTCATAAAATCCCCATCTCCTGGCTTCTCCTGTTTTGCTTCCTCACAAGCCCTCCGCAGGAGTTTCGCCGCCGCAGCGGCGAAATAAAATCAAACCGCTTTTTCCGGGGGCGCGTACCTCTTTTAAAAAAGCAGTGCACCCACTTTTTTGACTATGTCCGGTAATCCCCGTTGATTTTGATATAATCGTAGGTGATGTCGCAGCCCCAGCAGGTGCAGCTCCCGTCCCCCTCCGCCATGGTGATATCAATATCCACCTCGTCCCCGGAGAGGATTTTTTTCGCAAGGTCCTCGTCAAAATCCAGTCCCCTGCCCTGCCGGCAGACGAGAATTTCTCCCGCTCCGGAGGCGAAGCTTACGTCCACCTTCTCCGGGTCGAACCGCGCCCCGGAGTAGCCCATGGCGCACAGGACGCGGCCCCAGTTGGCGTCGCAGCCGAAAATGGCCGCCTTGGTCAGTGTGGAGGAGATGACGGATTTGGAAATGGTCTCCGCCTGCTCCTCGCTCTCCGCGCCCCGGACCGTACAGGTGATGAGATGCTTCGCTCCCTCGCCGTCCCTGGCCATGGACCGGGCCAGCAGGTAGCAGATCTCATGGAGCTTCATGACGAAGTCCACGTAGCTGTCGTTCTTCTCCGTAATCTCCCGGTTCCCCGCCAGGCCGTTGGCCAGAATGCAGCAGGTGTCGTTGGTGGAGGTATCCCCGTCCACGCTGATGCGGTTGAAGGTGGTCCGGACCACTTCCTCCAGCGCCTCCTGAAGCATCTCCCGGGAAATGGCGCAGTCGGTGGTCAGAAAGCAGAGCATGGTCCCCATATTGGGGTGGATCATGCCGCTGCCCTTGGCGATGCCGCCGATATGGACGGTCTTCCCATTGATGATGACCTGCCCGGCAAACTCCTTTTTCACCGTGTCGGTGGTCATGATGGCGCGGGCCGCCCCGTCGCTGCCGGCGGCGCTGCGCTCCAGCAGGCCGTACAGCTCCGGTACGCCGTCCTCGATCACCTCTACCTTCAGCGTCTGCCCGATGACCCCTGTGGAGGCCACCAGCACCTCCTCCGGGGCACAGCCGACAGCCTTCGCCGCCGCCGCGCACATCCTTTCCGCGTTCTCCTCGCCCTGAGGGGCGCAGGCGTTGGCGTTGCCGCTGTTGGCAATGATGGCCCGGACCCTGCCGCTGGCCAGATGGGCCTTCGTCACATGGATGGGGGCCGCCTTCACCACATTTTCTGTAAACATGGCCGCCGCCGTGCAGGGTACGTCGGAAACGATGAGGCCCAGATCCTTCTTCTGAACATTGTGGGTCTTGACCCCCACATGGAGCCCCGCCGCCCGGAAGCCTTCCGCGGCGCACACGCCGCCGGGAATGGTGTTGAAATCCGCTTCGTTGCACATGGTCAATTCTCCTGTTCGGTCAGCCCGGTCTCCTCCGGGAGGCCCAGCATGATATTCATATTCTGTATCGCCGCGCCGGACGCGCCCTTGCCCAGATTGTCCAGCCGGGCGGAGAGCATTACCTGTTCCCCGTTGCCGCAGACAAAGATTTGCAGGTCGTTGGTCCCCGCCAGATTATTGGACCCGATGAAGCCGCAGGCGGGCGCGTCGTCCGGACGGACGGCAACGAACCTTTCTCCGGCGTAGAAATCCCGGTAGAAGGCCCGCAGGGTATCCAGGGTCTGCTTCCCGGCCAGCATATCCAGATACAGGGGAACGGTTACCACCATGCCCTGGGGAAAGTCGCAGATCATGGGCATGAAAACAGGCTTTCGCGTCAGGCCGCAGATCTGCATCATCTCCGGAATGTGCTTGTGGTTCAGGGTCACGGCGTAGTGCCGGGGACTGGCCAGCTCCTTCTCCCGCTCCGCCGCCTCATACCGGGCGACGGCCTTCTTTCCCCCGCCGGTATAGCCGGATACGGCGTGGCAGGTCACCGGCGCGTCCGGGGCCAGCAGGCCCCGCCGCACCAGCGGCGCAATCAGGGAGATGAACCCCGTGGCGTAGCAGCCGGGGTTGGCCACCCGCTTTGCCCTCCGGATGGCCTCCCGCTGCTCCCCGCCCAGCTCCGGAAAGCCGTAGACCCAGTCGGGAGCGGTCCGGTGGGCGGTGGAGGCGTCGATGATCCGGGTACCGGGATTTTCCACCAGCGCCACCGCCTCCACGGCGGCCCCGTCCGGCAGGCACAGGAACACCACCTCGGACGCGTTCATCAACTCTTTCCGCGCAGCGGCGTCCTTCCGCCGGTCCCCGTCGATGAGCAGCAGTTCAATATCTCCGCGGTTTGCCAGACGGTCGTAGATCTGCAGGCCGGCAGTGCCCTCCCTGCCGTCAATATATACCACCGGTTTACCCATGACGAACCTCCTCGATAAACGCCTGCAATTCCCGAATCTGTCTGTCCGTTTCCTCCACGGCGGGACCGCCGTAGCTGCGCCGCTGCTCCATGCAGGTCTCCAGACGCAGCGCCTCGTACACGTCCTCTCCAAACAGGGACGAAATGCTTTGCAGCTCCTCCAAGCTCAGCTCCTCCAGAAGCTTCCCGTTTTCCGTGCAGTAACAGACCAGATTGCCCACGGTGGTATAGGCGTCCCGGAAGGGCATCCCCTTTTTGGTCAGGTAGTCGGCGCAGTCCGTGGCGTTGATGAATCCGCCTCCCGCGGCCCGGCGCATGTTCTCCGGCAGCACCCGCATGGTGGCGATCATCCCCGCGAACACCGGCAGGCAAATCTTCACCGTGTCCACGGCGTCGAACACCGGCTCCTTGTCCTCCTGCATGTCCTTGTTATAGGCCAGAGGCAGGCCCTTCATGGCGGTCAGCAGCCCCATGAGGTGGCCGTAGACCCGGCCGGTCTTGCCCCGGACCAGCTCGGCCACGTCGGGATTCTTCTTCTGGGGCATGATGGAGCTGCCGGTGGAACAGGCGTCGTCCAGCTCGATAAATTTGAACTCCCAGCTGCACCAGAGGATCACCTCCTCCGCGAAGCGGCTCAGGTGCATCATCAGAATGGACAGCGCGCTGAGAAGCTCCAGCGCGTAGTCCCGGTCGCTGACCCCGTCCAGGCTGTTGGAGCAGGGGGCGTCGAAGCCCAGCAGCTCCGCCGTCCTCCACCGGTCGATGGGATAGGTGGTCCCCGCCAGAGCCCCGCTGCCCAGCGGGCAGACGTTCATCCGCTTTTTGCAGTCCTGAAGGCGGGTCACGTCCCGCTTCAGCTGCTCCCCATAGGCCAGCAGGTGCTGGGCAAAGGAGATGGGCTGGGCCCGCTGGAGGTGGGTATAGCCCGGCATGACCGTTCTCTGATGCCCTCTGGCCTGGTCCAGAATGGCCTGCTGGAGGTCCAGGATCTGTCCGGTGATCTCCCCGATTTCCCGCCGGAGGTACAGGCGCAGATCCACCGCCACCTGGTCGTTCCGGCTGCGGGCGGTGTGAAGGCGCTTGCCGGCCTCGCCGGTCCTCTCCGTCAGCAGGACCTCCACGTTCATATGGATATCCTCGTTGTCCGCAGAAAATTCGATCTTTCCGGCCTCGATGTCCGCCAGAATGCTTTTCAATCCTGCGGTGATCCGGTCCCGGTCCTCCCGGGAAATGATACCGCAGTCCGCCAGCATGGCGGCGTGGGCCATGCTGCCCTCGATATCTTCCCGATACATTCTGCCATCAAACTGAATGGAAGAATTGAAGTCGTTGACCAGAGAGTCTGTTTCCTTGCGGAAACGGCCGCCCCAGAGCTTCATTGTTGTTTCCTCGTTTCTTTCGCGGTTTCTTCCGCGCCCTTCGGGCGCGGCGGCAATGTAAAAGGGGGAAACCGGGGGCGAAGCCCCCGGTAAAATATTAAAGCTTCCCCTGCTCCCGGTAGGCCTGCACCATGTCGGGCAGCCCCCAGAGATTGATGAACCCGGTGGCGTCGTTCTGATTATAGTCGCTTTCCTCAAAGGTGACCAGCTTTTCGGAATAAAGACTTTCCGGAGAGGTCACGGAGGAGGTGATGATGTTCCCCTTGTAGAGCTTCAGCTTCACCTGGCCGGTGACATGTTCCTGGGTCTTGAGGGCGAAGGCCTGGAGGCACTCCCGCAGGGTGGTAAACCACTTCCCGTTATACAGCAGGTCGGCGAAATCCACCGCCAGCTTGCTCTTCATGTGCTTGGTATCCTTATCCAGGGTAATCATCTCCAGCACCTCGTGGGCCCGGTAGAGGATCGTACCGCCGGGGGTCTCGTAAAGTCCCCGGTCCTTCATGCCCACCAGACGGTTCTCCACGATGTCCAGCAGGCCGATGCCGTTCTCCCCGCCCAGCCTGTTCAGCTTGCGGATGATGTCGCTGGCCTTCATCTTCTCCCCATCGACAGCAACCGGGACGCCCCGGACGAAATCCAGCGTCACCCAAGTGGGCGCGTCGGGCGCCATGGCGGGGGACACCCCCATCTCCAGGAACCCCGGCCTGTCATACTGCGGCTCGTTGGCGGGGTCCTCCAGATCCAGGCCCTCGTGGCTCAGATGCCAGAGGTTCTTGTCCTTGGAGTAGCTGGTCTCCCGGCTGATCTTCAGGGGTACGTTGTGGGCCTCGGCGTAGTCGATCTCCTCATCCCGTCCCCTGATATCCCACTCCCGCCAGGGAGCGATGATGGTCATCTCGGGCGCAAAGCGTTTGATCGCCAGTTCAAAGCGGACCTGATCGTTGCCCTTGCCGGTACAGCCGTGGGCAATGGCGTCCGCCCCCTCCTTCCTGGCAATGTCCACCAGGCGCTTGCCGATAATCGGCCGGGCAAAGGCGGTGCCCAGCAGATAGTCCTCATATCTGGCGCCCATCATCATGGAGGGGATGATTACGTCATCCACCATTTCGTCCACCAGATCCTCGATGTACAGCCTGGAAGCGCCGGTCCTGAGCGCCTTCTCCTCCAGACCCTCCAGCTCGTCGCCCTGCCCCACGTCCGCGGCCACGGCGATGATCTCCGGGTTATTGTAATTCTCCTTCAGCCAGGGGATGATGATGGATGTATCCAGGCCGCCGGAATAGGCGAGCACGATCTTTTTGATTTCCCTGCGGTTCATAACACGTATATCCTCCTATACAGCATAGAGTATCCTGCCAAGTATGCATATATATTATATCTTTACGTTTTTTTATGCAATGCAAAGTTTCTATGAATTCCTGCGTTTCTTCCCGGCGCTCCTTGTGCACTTTACCGGTAAAATCTGTATTTTGCAAAAAAGCGGCGCCCTCCGCAGCCTGTCCGGCGGGGCGCGCCCCGGATACGATATTCAGAGCATGCAGCCATGCTGCATATTTTCTCTCTCCCGGCGCCGGAAACTCCGGAAACGCACAGGGCAAATCCGCTAAATTTCCCGGAAAAGTTTAGCGGGAATGTGCATGGTGAACGCGTCCGATGTCTGGTATAATCAATGCAGTGCATACCCCCCCAGGCCGCCGCGGTCTGCCGCGGCGCAATATACCAGGAGGTGCATCGATTATGAAAGGAAACAGCGCAAAGACCGGCTCCACCGCATACTCCAGCCCCTGTGAGTTCCACGGACGGATTCCTCTTCAGCAGGCGATTCCCCTGGGCCTGCAGCACGTATTGGCCATGTTTGTGGGCAACCTGACGCCGCTGATGATCATCTGCGGCATCTGCGGCATCACCAGCGAGCATCCGGACATCTATGTGACCCTGCTGCAAAACGCCATGCTGGCGGCGGGCATCATCACGCTCATCCAGCTGTGGTCCATCGGCCCCATCGGCGGCCAGGTGCCGGTCATCATGGGAACCAGCTCCGGCTTTCTGGGCGTCATGAAGGGCGTGGCCGCCAACGCGGCGTTGGGCGGCGGGCTGCTGTCCTACGGCGCCATTATCGGCGCGGGCATGGTCGGCGGCCTGTGCGAGGCGGTGCTGGGCTTCTTTATCAAGCCTCTGCGCAAATTCTTCCCCCCGGTGGTCACCGGCAGCGTGGTGCTGGCCATTGGCCTGAGCCTCATCAGCGTGGGCGTCAACTCCTTCGCCGGCGGCAGCGGCGCAAAGGATTTCGGCTCCATCCCCAATCTGCTGCTGGGTCTGCTGGTGCTGGCGGTCATCGTCGCGCTCAAGCATTTCACCAAAGGCATCACCTCCATCTCCTGTATCCTCTGCGGCATCATCGTGGGCTATATCGCGGCCTCCATCATGGGCGCGGTCATGCCCCACGAGCTGGTGGACGCGGAGGGAACCGCCTATACCGCCTCCTGGTATGTCAACTGGTCCAGAATTGCCGAGGCCCGGTGGTTCTCCGTGCCCAGAATTCTGCCGGTCAAGCCGGTTTTTAATCTCCACGCTATTTTGTCTATTCTTATCATGTTCCTTGTAACCGCCGTGGAGACTATCGGCGACATCTCCGGGTGCATCGAGGGCGGCATGGGCCGGGAGGCCACCGCCAGGGAGCTGTCCGGCGGCGTGATCTGCGACGGCGTGGGCTCCTTCATCTCCTCCCTGCTCAGCTCCCTGCCCACCACCTCCTTCTCCCAGAACGTGGGACTGGTAACCATGACCAGGGTGGTCAACCGTATGGCGCTGACCTGCGGCGCGGTGTTCCTGGTGCTGGCGGGCCTGAGCCCCAAGCTGGCGGCGGTCATTTCCATCATGCCCCAGAGCGTCCTGGGCGGTGCGGCGGTGATGATGTTCGCCTCCATCGCCGTGTCCGGCATCAAGCTGCTGACCAAATACGGCATCACCAACCGGGTGGTCACCATCGTTTCCATCGCCATGGGTCTGGGCTTCGGTCTGGGCGCTACCAGCGGCGCGCTGGCGGGTCTGCCGCAGGCCGTGCAGCTGGTCTTCGGCGGCTCCGGCATCGTGCCCGCGGCGGTCCTGGCCATCCTCCTCAATATCCTGATTCCCAGGGAGCAGGAGGACCTGGATAACGAGGCGCGGGTAAACGGCGCAGGCGCATAGTTCTTTTTTCTGAAAGGAAGAGAACCGGAAAGCACTTCAGAAATTATACATAAGCCCCACGGGAGGCGCTCCGGAGGCCATCCCCGCAGGCAAAACCCCGGGAGCGCCGCGCTCCCGGGGTTTTTTACGCCCAAAGCCGAAAATTGCTCTCCGGCGTGCAACAAAATCCTCTTTTATGTAAGAATATAGAGCATAAAGGAGGATTTACACCATGAACGACACCGATAATCCCATCCGGCAGTTTACCGCCCACCTGAGAGCCGCCGGACGCAGCCCCGGCACCATCGAAAAATATCAGCGGGACGTCCGGGCCTTCTCCGCCTGGCTGGCGGACCAGGCGCTGACGGCGGAGACCGCCGCCGCCTGGCGGGACCATCTGCTCCAATCCGGCTATGCCGCCGTGACCGTCAACTCCATGCTCTCTGCCCTCAACCGCTTCTTCCGCTTCCTGGGCCGGGACGACTGCCGCCTCCCCTTCCTGCGGGTCCAGCGGCGGACCTTCCGGGACCCGGCAAGGGAGCTGACAAAAGAAGAGTACCAGCGCCTGCTGGAGGCGGCGCGGGGGTCCGGTCAGGAGCGGCTGGCCCTCCTCATGGAGACCATCTGCTCCACCGGCATCCGGGTGTCGGAGCTGCGGTATATCACCCAGGAGGCCGCCCGGTCGGGACAGGCGGAGATCCGGCTCAAGGGCAAAATCCGCACCATCCTGCTGCCCGCCCGGCTGTGCCGGAAGCTGCAGAAGTACGCGAAAAAACAGAAAACCGTCTCCGGTGAAATCTTCCTCACCAGAAACGGCGCTCCCCTCTCCCGCCGCCAGATCTGGCGGGAAATGAAGGAGCTCTGCAGGCGGGCCGGGGTGGAACCCTCCCGGGTGTTCCCCCATAACCTGCGCCACCTGTTCGCCACCGTATTCTACAAAGCCTGCAGGGACATCGTCAAGCTGGCGGACGTGCTGGGGCACAGCTCCGTCAACACCACCCGCATCTATCTGCTGACCACCGGCGCGGAACACGCAAAGCAGCTGGACAGGCTGGGACTTGTGACGTAGCTTCGTCAAGTTGACAAAATTTATCTTTTGACACAACCCATTACATATTTTCCAGTTATAATTATTATAGCACAACGATCTGATAAGGAAACAGCATTCCTTCAAAAACTGAAAATTCAGCGAATTAACGAAAAAGGGTATGGAAAACCAGGGACTGAAAAAGCAGCTTTTTTGCAGTCCTTACTTTTCATGCCCTCTTTGTTGCTGCTTTTCCTGAGAGTTGCCAAAAAAGCAGCAGCCAATATGCAAAAGATAAATTTTGTCCATTGGTATGTCCTTCCGCCGCAACGCCTTTGTTGGGGCGGATTGGCATAAACGTCTGTGCGGGAAAATGAGAGGAAAGGAGGCGGCAGACACCGCGCCACCCCATCTTACAGGGGCAGCGGCGTCCGCAAACCGGAAGCATCAACAACAGGGCAAACCACGGGAAACCGTGGGACCGCAAAGCTATGGGAACTAAAGCATCGAACCGTTCACGCAATCAGTCGATGCCATGTTAGCCCGGCTGCTGGATTTGGCAACCCGCCCGAAAGGGCGGTCACGCAAAGCCAGGGACCTACGGCGCTCTTCTCTCCGGGGAAACGCGCTATGGCCGCCCAGCCGCCGGAGACTTTGCATCCGTTACAAACCGCAAAGAAAGGAAGAGGTTATGAATTTTAAGAACACATGTAAGCGCGGACTGGCTGTATTCCTGTCCCTGATAATGGCGGTGGGGACGCTGTCCCTGCCCGCATCCGCCGGAGACTCCCCCGTGGAGGGATCCCCGGCCGTCTCTGACGTGGTGGATGCGGTTATCGAATCCACCGGCGAAAACTGGTCTGCAAACGACTCAGAGGAAGCCGACGGTCTGAACGACAGGGTGCTGGACCTGGTTCAGCCCGGCAACACCACGGAAGAACCCACCGCTGACGACGTGACCAGCGCCGCGACCGACAGCAGCAGCAACGTTGTGACGGACGTGGAAAAGGCCGATGCGGCCGCCGGTGATCTGGCGGAGGCCCTTAACAGGACCGTCACCGAGGCCGTGGAGTACCAGGTCAGGACGGACGGGGACGGCAGGGTGGTGACCGGCGAGGACGGTCAGCCCGTCGTGGAGGCCGTGAAGGCAGAGGACGGCGAGACGGACCAGACGACCGATCTCAATACGTTCGTTGAGGGCAGAGCGGAGACCATTCAGACCGCCACGGACCTTGCCGCCGAAACTCTCGCGGAGATTCAGGCCGTCGTCGGTACTGACACCGAGGAGGAGGTCATCCTTTCCCAGGAGGATTACGCCAGCATCCAGGAGAAATGCGGCCAGGTAGAGGCGGCGTACAACACCGCTTCCGCCGCCTGCGCCGAGGCCAGAGCCGCCGTCGATGCCGCGCAGGCGGCCTACGACCAGGCAATCGCCGATGCCAGAGACGCGCTGGAAGATGCCGAAGGCATGACTGACGCCGAGGTGATCGAGGCGTATAACGCCAGGGTCACCGCCGCCAATGATGCGCTGAAGAATGCCCGGACCGGCCTGGAGCAGATGTCCGAAGAGCTGGCAAAGCTGGAGGATGCGGCAAAGGTCCTTGCGGCATACAACAACGCTCTGGAAGAGATCCGTGAGGCCGATGGCACCGTCACCCCGGAGATGCTGGCGCAGATTCTGGGCGGGGTCAGCGAGGATACCGGGGATATCCTTGACGCGCTGAAGTCTGACGGGAACAATTCCAACGACACACTGGTGAACACTGCCATTGATTATGCGCAGAAGGAGCAGAGTGTCAAAGAGGCCGAAGAGACGCTGAAGAATATCCCCACTCTTGAGGACTACGAGCGAAATGGGGCTCTTTCTTATATGAAAGAGAACTACCCGGATGAGATGACAAACATCAGTTCGGATGAGATTAAAACCACGGATGATCTCTACTCCGCGATTGATGCTGCAGTCAAGGCAGTCGAGGATGATCTCCATAACGCTCAGGTATACAAAAATGACGTTATTGATGCTATCAAGGAAAATCTTCTCATTTTGAAAGGAGAGAAGGAAGGGAATCGAGATAAAGCTATTGAGGCTCTGTTTGTAAAGACAGGACCGACTGGTATTGAAAAATCCCTTGTTAAAAAGCTTGGTGAATTTGACGGCATAAATGTTGACGCCATTCTGAAAGCCTTTGGCTATGATTTCTCCGACGGAGAAGACATCACGGTCATTGAGGATGACGAAATACCTCTGGCCGGCCTGATTTCCCGTGCTCAGCTGGTTTCCTTCCTCTATGCCCATGAAGGCAGCCCGGACGGCGCCGATGCCGAAGGCGAGTACGTGAAGGCGTTTGCCTGGGCCGTTGTCTGTGAGATCGTGGACGGGGAGGACGATCCCGAGGAGATCGTCACCGTCGCCATTCTCCGCAGGGTCATGGTCCGCTACGCCGGATATCTGGGCGTCAGCTTCGACATTCCGATTGAGGGCGAGGACGACCTGCCTGTCATGAACTGCGGCGAAATCCTGACCGCTTTCTATGCGTCTGTCGAATAAGCTGTAATTTCTCCCCGTTTCCCCACAGACGGATGCCCCGGAGCAGTGCTCCGGGGCATTTTTGCGGGAAGCGCCCGCGAGGCAATCCACGGCCCCTTCTGAAAATCTTTTTTCAGGCAAACGAACCTGTGCCTGTATCAGTGCCTCACACCTCCACCGTCCGGCCGGTGGAGAAGAAGTACAGCACCCGGCGGCGGACCGGCAACTCCAGAATCCGCTCCAGGGCGGCGCTGTAGGCCGCCAGCTGGGGCCGGTAGGCCTCCGCCCGGTCCGGCAGGGTTTTCTCCGTGACAAAATCGGTTTTGAAATCCACCACGGTCACGGCCCCGTCCGACACGGCGAAGAGGTCCACCACGCCCTGGAGCATGACCTCCTCGCCGTCCGTCAGGCCGGGGAAATAGTCCTTCCCCGGCATCAGGAGGCTGAAGCGATACTCCCGCTCCACCCGCTCCGCGCGCCGCAGCTCTCCGGCCAGCGGCGAGGAAAGAAAGCGCCGGACAGCCTCCTGATCCACCGCGTCCGCCTGCTCACGGGTCAGCAGACGCCGGGCAAAGAGATCCTCCACCACGGCGGACACGTCCGTCCCCTCCGCCAGCGGGAGATACTGCATAACCAGATGGACGGCGGTCCCCCGCTCCGCGGCGGTAAGGGGCCGGCCGCCGGAGAGGAACCGGGGCGCGGCAAAGCTCTGGCGGACATAGGGCTGCACCGTCTCCCGGGCAATCTCCCGATCCTTCTCCCGGCCCTTGAGCTGGGTGGCGGTCAGCTTGGTGGGCGCGGTGCAGGCGGCCGGACAGGGATAGACAAAGTCCAGCGCCTCCCGGTCCACCGGCAGGGCTTCCCGGTTGGAGGCCGCGGCCTCCGCCGCCTTCTCCGGTACCGGCGGCGCGGCATATGGGTCTGCCTCGTGGAGGGCCACCAGCCAGGGCTCGTCCTCCGTCAGGGCCCAGGCGCCCTCCTCCTGCTCTGCCAGCGCCCGCAGCGGCGCGGCCTCCCGCCTTTGCAGCAGGGGAAGCAGAACCCACTCGGCCATGGAGCGGGCCCCGCTCACCGTCTCCGGCGGAACGGGCAGCACCGGCAGGGCCGCCAGCTCCTTCAGACGGCGCTGGGGGGCCCGCATGGAGGCGGTCATAATCAGCTTTTCTTTGGCGCGGGTCATGGCCACGTACAGCACCCGCATCTCCTCGGAACGGGACTCCCGGTCCAGGCAGGCGGACACCGCCTCCCGGGCGATGGTGGGATAGCGGATGCGGCGGTCCAGGTCGACATACATGGGCCCCAGCCCCAGACGGGGATGGACCAGCACCGGAGCCTGTAAGTCCGCCTGGTTAAACCGCTTGCCCATATCGGCCAGAATAACGATGGGGAATTCCAGCCCCTTCGACCTGTGGATGCTCATGATCTGCACGCCGCCGGAGGGCGCGCCGGAGGCCACGGCGGGCTGCCGCCCGGTCTCCAGCAGGCGGCGGAGATGGACAACAAAGGCAAAAAGGCCCCTGTAGCCCGCGCTTTCAAACTTCCGGGCGTGCTCGCACAGGGCAATCAGATTCTCCCGCCGCCGTTCGCCGCCCGCCATCGCGCCGAAGACTCCCAGCACGTTCCAGCGGTTGTAGATCCGCCAGAGCAGCCGGTAGACGCTCATATCCCGGGCCAGACTCCGCAGCTCCTCCAGACGCTCCCGGAAGCGGACGCAGTCCTCCTCCCCGTCGGCACAAAGCGCCTCATAGAAATCCCCGGAGGGGTGCCCGCCCCGGATCATGGCCAGACGGTCCATGGTAAAGCCCACCAGAGGCGAGCGCAGCACGGCGATCAGCGGAACGTCCTGTCTGGGATTGTCCAGGATTTCCAGCAGGGAGAGTACCGCCGCCACCTCCATGGAGGAGAAGAAGTCCTCGTCCTCCTCCGTGGCGCAGGGAATCCCCCGCTCGGCCAGGGCCCCGGCGTAGTGCCTGAGCCGGGGGCCGGGGGAGCGCATGAGAACGACGATATCCTCCGCCCGGCAGGGGCGCAGCTCCCCCGTCTCCTCATCGGTAACGGGATAGCCCTCCTCCAGCAGCGCGGCGATCCGCGCCGCGGCAAACCGGGCCTCCAGCAGCGCGCCGGGCGTCTCCCCGCCGTCCTGGGGCGGGAGCAGCAGATGGAACTCCGTCTGACAGTCCTCCCGGACCGGCAGCCAGGACGCGCCGAAGTGGAGCCGCTCCGCCTCGCCGTAGTCCACGTCCCCCATCTCCCGGCTCATAAGCTGGGAAAAGACAAAGTTGGCCGCGTCCAGCACCGGAGCTCTGGAGCGGAAATTCCGGCTGAGGAGAATCCTGCGGGGCTCTCCCTCTCCGGCGCAGGCGGCGTCCGGATAGACCCGGTACTGCTCCAGAAAGATGGTAGGGTCCGCCAGCCGGAAGCGGTAGATGGACTGCTTCACGTCCCCCACGGTGAAGAGGTTCCGCCCCCCCTGAGAGACGGCGTCAAAGATGCAGTTCTGCACCTGATTGGTGTCCTGATACTCGTCCACCATGACCTCCCGGTACCGGGAGGCGGTGATCTCCGCAAGGGCCGTGGGGCGGCCGTCCTCCCCCAGCAGCAGCCGCACGGCGTAGTGCTCCTGATCGGAGAAGTCGGCGGCGTTCCTGCGCAGCTTTTCCCGCTGGCAGGCCGCCCCGAAGTCCATGCACAGCGCCAGCAGCGCCTCCATGGCGGGGGCAAGGCGCCGCAGGTCCTCCCCCGCCTCCGCTCCGGACACCTCCAGAATGGCACAGAATCCGGCGGTCTCCTTTTTGCACCGGTCCCACAGGACCTTCATCCGGTCCTTCAGCTCCGGCAGCGGGCACTTTCTGGCGGCGGCAAGCCGGGGAAAGGATGGGATTCTCTCCCGCGCCGCGCTCCAGCTCTCCTCCGCCGCCGCCGACAGGGCCGTCATCTGCGCAGCCACGTCGGAAAAACCGGGGGCGTAGGCCTTTTCCACTGTGGCGTCCGCCCGCATTTCTTCCCGGGCGCGCGCCAGCAGCCGGGCCCAGTGTCCGGCCTTCCGGGCCACCCGGTCGAGAAGCGCCCGGCCAAAGACCGTTTCGCCGCCGTCTTCCGGCAGGGCGGCCCAGACCGCCTTCTGCTCCTCCAGCCACCGCTCCGGATAGGCGTGACTCTGGACCCTGTCGTGGAGCTCCAGCACCAGCTCCTCCAGCCCCCGGTCGTCCCGTCCGAAGCCGAAGCAGTCCGCCAGCTGGATCTGGCCGGGGGTCATCCCGGTATAGAACTCCTCCAGCACCTGGGGCAGCACCCGCTGCCGCAGCAGCGCCGCCTCGTCCTCGTCCATCACCCGGAAGTCCGCCGTCAGAGCGCCCTGGTCCCCCAGATCCAGCAGATGGACGTTCTCCCGCAGCAGCGCGGTACAGAACCCGTCGATGGTCCTGATGTCCGCCTGATAGACCAGAAGCAGCTGCCGCTGGAGATGCCGGTCTCCCGGCCGGTCCGCCATGCGGCGGCTGAGCTCCCCGGCGATGCGCTCCCGGAGCTCGGCGGCGGCGGCGCGGGTGTAGGTGATGATGAGGAAATCGTCCAGGTCCGCCTGTTCCCCCCCCAGTACCCTGCTGAAGAGCCGCTCCACCAGCACCCGCGTCTTGCCGCTGCCCGCGGCGGCGGACACCAGCACCCGTCCGCCCCGGTCCTCCACCACCGCCCGCTGGCTGTCGGTCAATTGGATGCCCATGACTCCTCCTCCTCTCCCACGATCTGCTCGATCTGGCCCCAGAATTCCTCCGGCCTGATCGGGCGCAGCACCTTACGGCGGTCTCCCCCCACCCCGTCGGCAAAATTGCAGGCGGAGGCAAATTCGCAGTGAATACACGCGTTCTCTCTTTCACTGATGTAAAAGGGGTCGGCGTCGATGACGCCGCCGTGGATCTCCTCCGCGATCTTCTCCAGAAGGCGGCCCACATACCGCCCCAGCCTGCCCAGCTGGGCCGCCGTGGCCAGTCCTCCCGCCACGCCGCCCCGGCCCACGCTCAGCGGCAGGAACCGGGGCTCCTCCAGCGCGCTGTGCTCCATGGCACGGAGCACCTCCGGCCGGGAGAGCACCAGGCCGCTGCGGCGCAGCTCCCGGTCCAGGGCGGCGCGGATGTCCTCCGGAGCCGCGCCTCTGGGCTTTCCCACCAGCACATCCCTGGCCGGCAGGTACAGCACCCCTGCCGGGACGATCTCATGACCGAACAGGGCCTTCCCTTCCCGCTCCAGAGCGAAAAGGTAGAGCAGCATCTGGATGTTCAGTCCGTGGCGCACGTCGCTGAGATCAAAGGATTTTTTACCGGACTTGTAGTCCACCACCCGCAGGTACAGCCTGCCGTCCCGCAGCCAGCCGTCCACCCGGTCCACCCGGCCCGACACAGTAAGGGAGGCGTCCCCGACCCGGACGGAGACAGGG
Source organism: uncultured Oscillospiraceae bacterium (assembly GCA_910587505.1). Lineage (GTDB taxonomy): Bacteria > Bacillota > Clostridia > Oscillospirales > Oscillospiraceae > Pelethomonas. The sequence goes on from CAJULD010000001.1 coordinate 63,771, forward strand.
GGCAGGTCCTCCCCCTCGCCAAAGCCCAGCTCGAAGGCCACAGGGACAAAATCGGAGCAGGCCAGTTCCCCCGCCACGTTGGATACAATGGTCCCCACCGTCTTCCGCAGACGGCGGAAGAGGTACCGGAAGCGCTCGTTGCGCCTGTCAAGCTCCGGCAGCGCCTCGTCCGCGTATTCCTGCACCGCCCGGTCCGTCAGGCGCGCAAGCTCCTTCTCCCCCACCTGGGCGAAGCCGCCCAGCTCCATGGCGGAGCGTGTCACCCGTTCGAGGACAAAATGCAGGAAAAAGCCCACCTGCGACGCGTCAAAACCGGCGGGGACCCGCTCCCGCGCCCGCAGGCCGTATTCCATGAAGTAGGCGAAGTGGCAGGAGTTGATCTTGTCGATACGGCTGGCGGACATGCGGCTGCTGCGCCCGTAGAGGGTCTCCACCGCCGCCGGGGACAGGCTGCCCCGGTTCATCCCCGCCGCCCGCTCCATGGCTGCCAGGGCGTCCTGATACCGCCCGTCCTCCGCGAAGTAGTTCCATAAGTCCCCGCCCCGCTCCCCGCCGGCCAGCTCCAGAGCGGGCAGGGGCGCAGTAAGGCGGCGGAAGCGGATGCCGCCGTCTCCGGTTTCCGTTACGCCGGGCAGCAGCGCCCTGGTCCGCCCGATCACAAAGGAGGGGCGCAGCGCCGCCCCGGACAGATCCGCCGCCGGCCAGGAAATCACCAGACGCATGGTGGGCTGGGCCAGCGCCGCGTACAGATTTTGCAGCTCGATATGGAACACGTCCATGCCGCTGGGGGCCAGCTCTACGCCGTTTTCCAGCAGCCGCTCCCGGTCCTCTCTGGTAAAGAGCCCCGTGCCCGTCTGGACGGCGGGCAGCACATGGTCGTTGGCCCCCATCAGAAACAGCACCCTGATCCTGTGCCGGTCGTTGCGGGTGATCTGGCTGGCCTGCACCTGGTCCAGGGACACGGGGATGGTGCCCACGTCATACTGGGTCAGCACCAGCTTGATCAGCCGGGCGAACTCCTCCACATCCAGCGGCATGTCCTCCAGCATGGCGGCAAACTGATCCATCACGCCGCACAGCAGCTCCCACAGCTGACCGTACTCCCGGGCCTGCTGGAGCTCGCCCAGCGCCTCCAGGCGGGCGGTGCGCTCCTCCAGCTGCCCGGCCAGATCCAGCTCCTCCAGAAAGCGCCACAGGATCCGCAGCTTTCCCTCCGCCCCCTCCTGCTCCCGGAGCCCCGCCGCCAGACGGCCCAGCGGACCGCCCACCCGGCGCCGGACGGCGTTGATCTCCGACAGACGCTCCTGCTGAGCGGGGGTGAACTCCTCCCGCCAGCCGTCGGGATTGGCCGTCCAGTCCTCGTCCCGGACCCACATGGCGCCGTGGATGTCCCAGATGATGACATAGTTCTCCAGCGCGTCGCATTCCCCGCTGCTGATCCCCGCCAGCCCGGTCTTCAGCCAGCGGAACATATCCTCGTATTCATAGCCCCCCGTCACCGCGTCCAGCGCCCCCGCCAGCAGGCTGAGCACCGGCTTTTCCAGCACGTCGCTGCGGCGGCTGAGGTACACCGGGATGCCGAAGCGCTCAAACACGCTCTCCATCACAGAGGCGTACTCGTCCAGATTCCGGGCCGCCACGGCGATATCCCGGTACCGGCAGGCTCCACACCGCACCAGCTCCCGGATGCGGGCCGCCACATACTCCGTCTCGGCGTACATGCTCTCCGCCCGCACCAGCTCCACGCCGCCGCAGTCCCCCTGCCAGGGCTCTACGGGGTCGAAGAACCGCTCCGCCAGATGCTCCAGCTCGTTCTCCGGCGGTCTGGCGGGAAAAATCTCCGTCCGGCAGGGAACGCCGCAGTCTGCCGCCAGCTTCTCCAGACGGCCCTGGGCCACAATACTCTGACGGAACATCTCCAGATCGCCGCCGTCGCCCAGCAGCGTCACCGTCACCGACTCTGCCGTCCGCAGCAGGATCTCCAGCAGCTTCATTTCCTGGGCGGTAAAATAGGTAAAGCCATCCAGATAAACCCGCTTCCCCGCGGCATAGCCGGAATCCTCCAGATGATCCAGGAGCTTTTCCATCCGGTCCCGGCGGTCCGTTCCGTCCCGGTTGAGCCGGGCCAGGTAGGCGGCGTAAATCAGGGAAACGTCCCGCGCCTTCTCCCCGCTGACTCCCTCCAGGGCCAGAGCCGCCTCCCCCAGCGTCTCCGGCTGCACCCGGCAGGCGATCAGCTCGTCGCACAGCGCCACCAGCTCCTGTAAAAAGGGCGCCCGCCGGGAGGGCCGGGCGTACACCGTCAGCTGCGGAGCCGCCTCCCGCAGCGAGAGCAGCATCAGCAGCAGCTTTCCCCCGGCGTCCAGCGCGCCGTCCGCCAGCGCACCGGTGCGCTCCAGTACCCGCACGGCCAGCTGGCGCAGGCTCAGCACCTCCGCGTACCGGGAGGCGCCGGGGCCGCAGACGCGGCACAGGTCCATTTCCGAACCATGGGAGGCGTGCTCCGGCACCAGCAGCATGGCGGGCGTCTCTCTGTCTCTGATTTCCTCCAGCACCCGCCGGGATTTTCCCGTATTGGCCCGTCCCATCCAGATTCGCAGCATGTCCGCTCCTCCCCATTGTCCGTCGTTTTTTTCAGTATAGCATACCGCTCCCTCCGGTTCAACATAAAGCTTTTCCGAACAGCCATGATAAAGGCATGATAAAGGGCCGCCGCCCGAAACCGGGCGGCGGCCCTGTTGCCTGTTTTCTTACATCAGCGGGTCCATCCCCAGCACGGGGTGTCCCTTTTCAGTCAGATAATTCATCAGGGCTTCGGCGTCCTCGGTGATGGTCTCATCGCCGATCATGTCGCAGAAGTTCTCCACGCCGTAGAGCTCCCTGGCGGACTGGTTGACCTTCTCGGCCACCTGGTCCTTCAGCGCCTTGGGCATCCACACGATGCGGCCCAGACCGCCCTCGGCCTTCATGAACTTCTTGGAGGCGATGAAGTGCTTGCCGTGGCCCATGAAGCCCGGGGTCTGCACGCCGCCGCCGGTCATGGAGGCCATCTCGGAGAAGGTCATGCCCAGGGGGGTCATGCCCGCGTGCTCACGGTTGACGATGACCACGCCGTTGGAGAAGGGCTCGATGCCGCAGATGCACTCGAAGCAGCCGCAGGAGGTCATGGGGTCCTCCATGATGGAGTACAGGGTGACGCTCTCCAGAGCGCCCTGGCTGTACTTCTTCACCGCGTCGTTGACCTCTTCCCACCGGCCGATGTTCTCGTCGATGATGTGGTCCTTGGGGACGATCTGGCAGGGGCCGGAGGGATCCAGCTCGTTGGTGGCCTTGGCGTCCAGCCAGCTCACCGCGCCGCACAGGCCCAGACGCTCGGGGGTGACGATGCACACGTGGCTGGGGGAGAAGGACTGGCACATGATGCAGGTGTAGAACTGGTCCACGTTCTCATCGGTGAGGCTGCCCAGACGCTCGTCCCGCTTCTCGTAGGCGGGGATGGCCACCTCATGGCGGAACTTCTCGCACTCGGCGGGCTCGGTGATGATGGTGACCTCGCACTTGTCGATGACGGCGTCATAGTCGCTCTTCAGCTTGGCATACAGCACCTCGGCGAAATCCTTGGCCCGCACGCCGGCCTCAAAGGCGGCCTTGCTGATACGCACACGGATCACGTCGCGCTGGCCGGTGTGCATCACACCCTCCATGCAGTTGATGTAGGCGTGGAACTTCCGCTCAAAGACGGACTCGAAGTCGCTGTTCATATTCTTGCCGGCCACGTCGGCGATCATGCAGAAGTCCACCTTGCTGCCCACCTCGAACTGGTCGAAGTCGGGCCCGATGAGGGTGAAGCGGTGATCCTCCACCTCGCTGAGCTCCCTGGCGCGGACCAGCTCCAGACCGGTCTTCCGGGAGCCGTCGAACTCCACCTGCATGTCGCCCCGGCGGACGATCTCGCCCTCGAAGGCGGAGGAGAAGGCCACGGGGATGTCGATCCTGGTGATCTTGATCTTGATGTCGCGGGCCTCCAGGGAGGTGGCGTTGAACCTGGAGATGTCGGGCTGGATGATCAGGCTCTTGGGCACCCGGAACATGTTGTTCTCCTCGGTGTCGTTGGTGACAACGGGGAAGCCCAGCTGGATGGCGCCGGCGCCGCAGGCCACGGTCATGTCGTCCACAGGGGCATAGGCGTTGACGAAGGCGAAGACGCGGTCCATGGTGTACCGCCACATACCCTCGTAATCGCCGGCCTGGACGCTGCCGAAGATGAAGGCGGCGCGGAGAGCCACGCTGACCACGTGGGCCACGCTGGAAAGGTCGTGGCCCAGGGCCACGTTGCGGACGTTGAAGCCCAGCTTCACGCCCTTCTCCACGCACTGGTCGATGATGCCGCCCACCAGGGTGACAAAGATACCCTGGGACTGGTACTCCTTAACCAGCTCCACGCCCTCCTCGGCGGTGGGAGCCGCGCCGATGATGACGGCCACGCCGGGGATGTCACGGGTGACCAGGGGCACGCCCAGCTCACGGACCTGGGCGTCGGTGAAGTGGCCCATGACGGGGTCCTCATAGGGGGTGCCGCCGGCCATGGCGTACTTCATCAGCTCGATGATCTCGGCGGACAGAGCGGTAGCCACGCCGGAGGTAAAGATGTCCCTGGTGCGGCTGTTGCGGGTCATGAAGGCCTTGACCTCGTTCTCCAGAGCGGCCTTGGCCTCGCCCACGGTGGCCACCTTCTTGCCGGTCATGGCATAGAAGCAGGGCAGGGAGTAGGCGGTGTCGCCGAAGGAGGCGGGGGCGTTGGGCCCCAGCTTGGCCATGGCCTCGTCCACAGCCTTGACGGCCAGGGCGTACATCTCGTCGTTGCCGGAGAAAACGCGTTCGAATAATGTTTTCACGTTGTTAATTCACTCCTCACGATATGATCAGAAGTTATATTTATTTCTCGCTGTCCATTTTGTTCTTGATGGCCCGGATCTCCTCCACGGCCTGGTCGCTGTAGTCAAAGGGGGACTGCCCGTTGCGGTCGGCCTCAATGATGTCGGCGTTGTAGTGGATGAATCCCAGCAGGTCCTCCTCCGGAATGCGCCGGCGGAGGAATTCCTCGTCCCGCGCGTCCCGTACCTTGTTGGCCACCACCCGGACCCTGTGTACGCCGATGTCCCTGGCCAGCTCCCTGATCCGGGTATAGGTCTGGATGCTCCTTGCGCCGGGCTCGATGACCACAATGAACTCGTCCATCATGGACGCCGTGCCCCGGCCCAGGTGCTCCAGCCCGGCCTCCATATCCATGACCACCACGTCGTCCTTCCGGAAGACCAGGTTGGACAGGATGGCCTTGAGCATCACGTGCTCCGGACACACACAGCCGCTGCCGCCGGTATCCACGGTGCCCATAACCAGCAGCTTCACGCCGTTGACATCCCGGCTGAGCTCGTCGGGCAGGTCGGAGACCTCGGGGTTGAGCTTATAAAAAGTGTTGCTCTCATTGGCGGCGGTGCGCTCCCTGGCCAGCTCCTTCATCCTGGATACGGGGACAATGGTGTTGACCTCCTCCTCCGTGAGCCCCAGCGCCAGCCCGAGGTTGGCGTCCGGGTCCACGTCGGCGGCCAGGACGTTGCGTCCCTCGGCGGCGTAGAGACGGCAGAGGGTGGAGGCGAAGGTGGTCTTGCCCACCCCCCCCTTGCCGGTGATGGCTACTTTCATAGGGGAAAATACCTCCCGGAGGTTGTTCATACTTTTTCTTGAAAGAAAAAGTATCAAAAAGAACTTTTTTCGAAAGGCATTCGCCTTTCTCCATATTTTAGTGAAAACTCCCAAGCGAAACGACAGTTTCGCTTAAAAAGTTTTTTCTTTTGATACTTTTCTCGTGCAGTGCCCGCAAAGCGGGCACTAGCAGCCCAGGCAGCCTAAAAGGCTGCGAGTGGTTGTTCACAAAAGAAAAGTATGTATGCCGCATATCAGATGCCCAGCGCCACGCGCTTGGCCTCGATGGCCTCGATCATCCTGTCGCCCAGCTTCTCGATGTCCAGCTCCACGGTGTACTTGGCCTCAACCCAGTCCCTGATGCCGTGCTCGCCCTGGAGCAGCTCAGTGACCTCAGTGGAGCCTTTGGTATAGGGATCCACGCCCAGGAAGGTATCAATGCCGGTAGCCACGACGTAGTTGCCGATGGACACGGCCTTCTCGCTCATCCACTCGGGGGCGCAGCCCACCAGGGGGATCTGAGAGATGTTCCAGCCGGAATCCTTGGCCACGTCCGCAGCCAAGACCATCATACGGGAAATATCCACGCAGGAGCCCATATGCAGCACAGGAGGAATACCCACCAGCTCGCACACGCGCTTGAGGCCGTCGCCGCACAGTTCCCGGGCTTCCTTGTCCAGCAGGCCGGCCTTGGCGGCGGCCTGGGCGGAACAGCCGGAGACCACGATGATGATGTCGTTGGCCAGCAGCTTCTTCATCAGCTCGATGTGGGCGGTGTCGGGGCGGACCTTGGGGTTGTTGCAGCCGACCATGGCCACCGCGCCCCGCAACACGCCGGAGTTCACGCACTCCACCAGAGGCCTGGTGGTGCCGGTAATGTCCACCTGGGTATTGGTGACGCCGTCCAGGCACTTTTTGATGGCCTCCAGGGAGTAACCCACGGTGGCGTTGGTCTTCAGATCGGGGATGTGGACCAGGTCCTGCTTGCGGTTCTTGAAGTTCTCCACCGCCATGCGGACGATGGCCTTGGCGTTCTCACCGGCGGTCTCCTCGCTGAAGTGGATGAACTCGCTGTCGGGCATCCGGGCGATCTCGCTCGTGGTGACGAACTTGGTGTGGAAGCACTTGCTCAGGGGCCCCAGGGCGGGGAAGATGCACTGGACGTCCACCACGATGGCCTCGCAGGCCCCGGTGAGGACCACGTTCTCCTGCTGGAGGAAGTTGCCGGCCATGGGGATGCCGTGGCGCATGGCCACCTCGTTGGCGGTGCAGCACACGCCGCAGATGTTGATGCCCTTGGCGCCCTGCTCCTTGGCGAGGGCCAGCATCTCGGGATCCTGGGCGTAGAACACGATCATCTCGGACAGAGAGGGATCGTGGCCGTGGACGACGATGTTCACCATGTCCTTCTCCATGACGCCCAGGTTGGCGGTGGTATCCACCGGCCTGGGGGTGCCGAAGAGCACGTCGGAGAACTCGGTGCCGCACATGGACCCGCCCCAGCCGTCGCACAATCCGGCCCGCAGAGACTGGCGGATCAGCGCCTCCGGCAGAGAGGAGCATCCCATGTGGGTCATATGCAGGGACTGGGAGACCTCGCGATCGATGGCCCGGGGCTCGATGCCCGCGTCATGCCACAGCTTCCGGGTGTGCTCGGGAGCGCGGGAGAGGAAGCGCTGGAGGCCGAAGGGCTTGCCGTACTCCATCAGCGCGGTCTCGGCGACCTCGTGGGCCAGATCATAGATGTCCTTGCCCTCGGTGGCAATGCCCCATTCGCCGGCGATCCTCTTGAGCTTTTCAGGGTCCTTGACGGTGTAGTTGCCGCCCTCTTTGGCCTGGTACAGGGTGTGGCAGATGCTCCGTCCGTGGTCGGAGTGGGTGGCCGCGCCGCCGGCGGTGAAACGCAGGTAGTTGCGGGCCACAATGCCGTGGACGTCACAGCCGCAGATGCCTCTGGGGGCCTTGGGGGTGATGCGGCAGGGACCCATGGAACAGATGCGGCAGCAGATGCCCTCCTCGCCGAATTTGCAGTGGGGCGTCTGATTCTTGACGCGCTGCTGCCAGGAGTCCGCTCCCACCTGACGGCCGGTTTCCAGCAGCCGTTCGGTGGCAGCTTCCATTTGCTCGACAGTGATCAGTTTCATAGTCGGAATGTTGGAAAGCGCGGGATGCGCTTCCCGTTGCTCCTTTCTTTCCAGATGAAATCAAGCGATGGTCGTATTGTCACATTTTTCACAATACATTGTGCTCATTTTAACAAAAAACCGGGAAGATTGCAAGTGTCAAATCCCCCCAAGGGGGACTTTTTTTTGCTTTTACCGGCATGTTTCAAAAATTCAGCGGAATGACCAATTCCTTCCGGCCCGCGACGGGGCCACTGGACGAAAAGGGGGGCGTACCTGCGGAAATGATTGGAGATTTCCCGGTTTTTTGCCTCCAAAAAAGGAGAACCGGCGGACATGTCGAAAAAAAGAGGGCGGACGGCCTGCCGCCGTCCGCCTCTTTCATGCATTTTTCCACCGTTTCAGGGTCGGGAACCAGCTGCGCATCATCCGCTCCGCTTCCTCCTGCGTGCCGAAGGGATGACCGTTCTCCTCGTTGAACTTCAGGTTGAAGGCGATCATATCCTCCATGGTGGCCCCTGGAGCGGTAAAGGCTCCGCCCTGATAGCAGTAGCAGCAGTATTCGCCGCTGAGGGAGCCGTCCGCCTCAGTCCCCCTGTCCCCGGGCCTGTCCAAAGGCATGCCGCAGCACTGACAGAATGTCCGATCTTCCATTGAGAGTTCCTCCTTATTCTGCGCGGGGCGTTCTCCCCCGTCGTCGATATCAGGATACTCCCTCAAACCTGACACGGTATGTCCTGTTTCATAGACCGCCAAAACTTTTTTTGCCTCCCGGACCAGCCTCTTCCGCCAGTCATCCGGCGAGAGGACCTCCAGCTGGCTGCCGAAGGACAGCAGAAACGACAGCAGCCACTGGTCCTCGGGAAAACTGCAGCGCACCGTCAGGCGTCCGTCCGGCTCCCGGACGATCTGCCGGGGGTGGAAGTAGTCCCGCACCCGCCAGGCGGCGGCGGGCGCGAAGCGCAGATGCAGGTCCGCGCCCCGGACGGGAGCCGGGGGCTCCGGACGCTCCGGCGGACGGCGGAGCGGACAGCTCCCCTCCTCCATCGCCAGCGCCTCCATCCGGACCAGACGGAACAGACGCCAGTCCTGCCGGGACCGGCAGAAGGCAGACAGATACCAGCAGCCTCCCTTGAACACCAGCCGGGCGGGCTCCACGGTCCGGCGGCCCGTTTCCCCGGCGGCGCTGTGGTAGGTGAAGGACAGAGGCCTGCGGGTCAGAATGGCCTCCTTCACCAGGGCGAAATTCTCCCGCTCCGCCGCTCCGCTTCCCCAGTCGGTGAAGTCCACCTCCAGCCAGCCGGCCCCCTCCCGGCGGAACATGGAGGTCAGCCGGGCCAGCGTCTCCCCCTCCGAGGCTCCGCCGGTGGCCATGATGGCCTGGAGGGCGAAGAGAATTTCGTCCTGCTGCGTCCGGGAGAGGAGGACTTTGTCCAGCACGAACTGCTCCATCAGGCAGATGCCGCCCCCCTGCCCCTTCCGGGTGAACACCGGGATACCCGCGGCGGACAGGGCATCCACGTCCCGGTAGACGGTCCGCTCCGACACCTCCAGCCGCCGAGCCAGCTCCCCGGCGGTGACGGACCGCTTTTCCATCAGAATGTACAGTATTTCAAAAAGGCGGCTGTTTTTCATCGGGCTGAGCCCCTCCTATCCGATCAATCCCACGGCGATATCGTTGACGTTGGTCCCTGTCGGCCCGGTGATGATAAGATTCCCGATTGCCCCCAGCGCATGGTAGGAATCATTTTCCGCCATGGCCGCCTGATAATCGATCCCCTGCCGTTCCAGAGTTTCCATCGTACCGCCGTCCACATATCCTCCTGCGGCATCCGTGGGACCGTCCGTACCGTCGGAGCCCACGCTGATGAGCGCCGCGTTGGGAATGCCGGCCAGCGCCGCCGCTGCGCTCAGCGCCAGCTCCTGGTTCCGTCCGCCCATGCCCTTTCCGGTCAGGTGGACCACGGTCTCCCCGCCGGCGATATACGCCAGCCGCCGGCCGTCCCCGCTGTGGGCCTTCAGCACCTCCGCCAGCTGCCGCCCGGCGTCCCTCGCTTCGCAGTCCAGACGGTCCGTCAGCAGGGTGGGCAGATATCCCATCTCCCGGCAAATCTCCTGCGCCGCCCGGCACAGCTCCCTCACGCTGCCGATGATCTCTGCGGTCACGTTTGTAATCCGCTTCGGCGTTTCCCGCTCCAGGGCCCGGCAGGCCGCTGCGCTCAGAACCAGACCATACCGCCGCGCGATTTCCTGCGCCTGACCGGAGGTGGTGGAATCGGCCGCCGCGGGGCCGGACGCGATCATATCCAGCGAATCCCCCAGAACGTCCGACAGTACGAGGGTATGTACATGGGCCGGATCGCACCACTGGGCAAAGCGGCCCCCCTTGACCTCTGAAAGATGCTTTCGCAGGGTATTGATCTCCATGATTCCGGCTCCCCCGGCCAAAAGCCGGCCGGTAATGTCCTGCAACTCCTCCAGAGAGATGAGCGGCTTTTCAAACAGGGCGCTGCCGCCGCCGGAGAGCAGGAAAAGGACCGTATCCTCCGGACGGAGGCGCTCCGTCATGTCCAATACGGCCTGGGTGCCTCGAATTCCATTTTCATCGGGGACGGGGTGCCCGCCCTCAAAGCAGACCAGCGGCGGCAGCGCATGGCGGACATGTCCGTATTTTGTGACGACGATTCCCTGCGCAACCGGCTGCCGCAGAGTGCGCAGCGCAGCGCCGGCCATCTGCCAGGCGGCCTTGCCCGCCGCGGCCAGAAAAACTCTTCCCGGGAACGCTTTATCCGCCAATGCACAGGCCACCGCCCTGTCGGGGCGTATCGAGTTGATTGCCTGGCGTACAATGGATTCCGCGTCCTGGCGCAGTTTTTTCCTCATACTCATGGCGTTCCCTCCGCAATCAGCTTCTCAGATTGTCCTGCGCCGGCGGCCTGCTCCGGGTACTTTCCCTGCGGGGAAAAGTACCCGCGGGGCCGGGACGGGCCCCCGGAACGAAGGAAAGGGGGAGGACGCAGGCCTCCCCCTTTCACAATAAATTCTCTACCGCCCCAGCTTCTTTTGCAGCTGATCGGGATTCATGGCGCAGCGCATGGCGGTCTCCGCCGTAATCCGTCCGGCCCTGAACAGACGGAGGATAGACTCATCCATGCTGATCATCCCCTCCGCCGCGCTGGTCTGGATCACGGAATCGATCTGATGGATGCGGCTGTCCCGGACCATGCTGCGCACGGCGGTGTTCAGATGCATGATCTCAAAGGCCGGAACCAGCGCGCCGTCGGTGGTGGGCAGCAGCTGCTGGCTGATGACCGTTTTAAGCACCTGAGCCAGCTGCACGCGGACCTGCTGCTGCTGCGCGGGGGGAAAGACGTCGATGATCCGGTCGATGGTGTTCACCGCGCCCACCGTGTGCAGCGTGGAAATCACCAGATGTCCGGTCTCCGCCGCCGTCATGGCGGTCTGGATGGTCTCCAGGTCCCGCATCTCGCCCAGCAGTATCACGTCCGGGGCCTGCCGGAGACTGGCCCGGAGGGCGGTGACGTAGCTGGCGGTGTCCATGGCCAGCTCCCGCTGGCTGATGATGCTTTTATCGTTCCGGTGGAGATACTCGATGGGGTCCTCGATGGTGATGATATGGGCGTCCCGGCTGTGGTTCACCGCGTCCACCACGCAGGCCAGCGTGGTGGACTTGCCGCCGCCGGCGGGGCCGGTGACCAGCACCATGCCGCGGCTCAAGCCGGCGATCTTCATGACCTCCTCCGGAATGTCCACCGCCCGCCAGTCCGGGATGCCGAAGCTGACCACCCGGATTACCGCCGCCAGAGAGCCCCTCTGCCGGTAGGTGTTCACCCGGAACCGGGCCAGGTCGGCCACGGACAGGGAAAAGTCGTCGTCTCCCACCGACAGGCACCGGTCGATGGACCGGTGGGCCAGCACGTACAGCTCCCGCACCAGGGCCTCCGATTCCTCCGGCGTCAGCCGCCCCTCCTGAATGGCGGCAAGGCCGCCCTCCCGCTTCATGGACACCGCCTTGCCGGCGATCACGAACAGGTCGGAGGCGTTTTCGTCCACCGCCCGCTTCAGATATGTCAGGACACTTTCCATCGTTTCCTCTCCTCATTTCATCCTGTTTCCCGATGAAAAGCGCAGCGTCGTCACCGGGCAAAAATCCTGCCCGCCTTCACTGAAAAAGGCGGTTTGAGACTTTCAGAAGTCCCTGCCGGGCACAATCTGAAATTCCTGAAAGCTGTTTGATTCTTTTTCTTTCAGGAAAAAGAATTTATTCCTGCTGCCCGTCCCACACCGTCATGGTGTTATCCGGCTCCCAGCTGCCGGTGTAGGCCGTCTGCCAGCGGAGGATATCCCCGCTGCCGGTATCCACTTCCACATACAGCGTCTGATTTTCTCCCACCGGCAGGGAGAAGGCCGCCCGGCCCTCATAAATCTCCACACCGTCAGGCACGGTTCCGCCGGAGCGGATGGCCGCAACGCGCGCCACCGCCTCCCGGTCGGATGCGTAGTAGTCCGCCGCGTTCTGCGCCGTCATGGCGGTCAGCTTCGCCTCCCGATCCGCCGTGGCGATGGTCAGTACGGCGAACACCGCCAGGCACAGCACGCAGAAGATCATCACCAGGCTCACCGCGCCGGATACGCCGCCGCCACGCTTCATGACGCCACCTCCGTATCATCCGGCAATGCCGCAATGCTCCACATCAGGATGGATTCTCCCGTGGTCTCCCCCTCAGCGCGGGTATAACGCCTGACCTCCAGCAATGCGCCGGTATACCCCGGCGCTTCCCCCGCCAGCAGCAGGTCCGGGGCGATGGTCAGCTCAAAGGTCCCCTGCTCTCCGGCCGGGAGCTTCTGCCAGTTCTCATCGAATTCCACAAACAGGGCGGCTTCCTGCACTATATCGCCGCCGGTGAGCTCCGCCGTCTTTCTCAGGTCGCCTCCGGCGGCCTTGAAGCAGTCCGCGGCGGAGCGGGCCTCGCTGACGGCCCGGTTCAGATCCGCGCTGTCCCGGCTCATAATCTCCGCGCGGACGAACAGTCCCACGCAGATGGCCGCGCACAGGGAAAAGACTCCCACCGCAATCAGCAGCTCGATGGCAAACAGGCCGGAGCGGGTTGGTTTGATCCGTTCCTGCATCCTATCCCACACTCCTTATCAGTATGTCCGCCGACTGAACCACTCCGTCCGGGCCGGTCAGCGCAAGGCGCAGCAGTCCCGGCGCGGGCCGGCTGATCTCCAGCGCCCGGGCGGGGGAAACGGCCTCGCCGAATTCCGGGTCCGACTCCCAGCCCTGCTCGCACAGCATCTCCATGAGATTCCCGTCGCATACGTACAGAATGGTTTCATACACGGTTCCCTCAAACTCCTGGTACAGGAAGATCCCGTCCCCGTCGCCGAAGGGCTTTACCTCCACCAGTCCCGCAGCGTCGCTGGCGTGGAGCTTGGCGGCGACGTAGCTCAGGCTCACCCGGCCGGCGGCGCTCTCCTCCACCCGGTCCGCCACCCGGCGATAAACCGACGCTCCGGCGGCCAGACTGAGCAGCAGCGTCGCGCCGAATACGCATGTCAGCGCCAGGGCCGCCAGGGTCCCCGCGCCGCTCTGCCGCCTCATGAGGTCACCTCCTCCAGGTCCGCCAGCTCGATCACCGTCACGTCGGGACGGATGTTGGAGGCGAAGATGTCATAGAACACCGCGTACTTTTCCTCGTCGATGGCCAGTCCGCTTTTGGCCTTCAGATCCTGATAGCTGGCGGGATAGACCCCGTCCAGGGCGTAGCAGCCAGTCACCGCCCGGTTGACGGCCTCCTGCGCCATGCGCAGGCCCTCCCGGTCGGAGACCTCCGCCGCCTCCCGGACGCCCCGGACCATCCAGACCGCCACGGCGGCAAACACCAGCAGCCCCAGAATCAGGGAGACCCAGCCGCTCTTACTCTGATACTTCCGTTTTTTCATAGGCCGCCTCATCCGATGGTGGACAGCAGGCCCATCAGCGGCAGCATCACGCTCAGCAGGATCACCCCCGCCAGCGCGCTGGTGATGACCACAATGGCCGGCTCGATGGCCCCCACCGTCCGGTCGATGCGCCTGAGGCTCTCCTCCTCCTGCCGCCGGGCCAGATCCTCCAGAGTGTCGGGCAGGGACCCGGTCTGCTCCGCCAGCTTCAGCAGCCGGCAGTCGCGGCCGGAGAACATGCCGCTTTTTGCCAGCGCGTCGGCGGGGCTGCCGCCGGCTTCGATATCCTTCCGGCACTGCTCCGTCTTCTCGTCGATTTCCTTCGCACCGCCGCAGAGCCTGGCAGACAGCTCCACGGATTCCTCCATGGTCAGTCCGCTGGCCACCGCCATGGACAGGGAGGAGGCGAACCGGGACACGGCCATCTGGCCCAGAATGCCCCGCCCGCCGAACCGGCGGCGGAACCAGAGGGTGAACTTTTCCCGCAGGGCGGGAACCAGCCCCACCACCAGCGCGGCGGCGGCGACCAGCACCAGCGCCACGGCAAGGCCTGTCCCGGCCCTGGCCAGCACGGCCCCGGCGTTCATCATGCCGGTGGCCACCGCGCCCATGCGGACGCCCAGCTGGGCGAAGACCCGGTCGAACACGGGCAGCACCTGGGTCACAAGCAGCACCACCACCGCCACCATCACGGCGAACAGGGTCACCGGCACCGTCACCGCCCCACGGATATCCGCGGCCATGCGCAGCTGCCGGTCATAGTGGCGCTGGAGGGAGAGGAGCACATCCTCCAGCCGCCCGGTCTCCTCCGCCAGGGACACCATGTCGGTCATATACGCGGGGAAAGCCCCTGACTCCCGCAGGGCGGAAGCCAGAGGCATACCTTCCTCCGTTGACCGGCACAGCGAGTCCAGCCAGGACCGGGTATCCGGGTCCGTTTCATCCTCCCGCAGCATGGACAGGCCCTCGGCCAGAGGGACGCCGGACCGGACCAGCTGATAGAGCTCCCGGCAGAAAACCGGAAGATAGGGAGCGGGGACGCGCAGTCGTTTCATATATAGTTACCTCCGAATCAAACAGGAAATGGTCTGGTATGCTTCCTGTACTTTTGTACAGGAAGCATACCAGCGTTGCAGGCGGCGGCAGCCGCAGGACATGAAACAGATTACTTTTTACTTTGCAGGCAGGGATCAGTAGAGGAACTTCTCCTTGTAGTTGGCTCCGTTGCCGATGTACTTCATGATGGCGGCGCTCTGCTTGCCGCTGGAGGCGAAGGTGGGATCCATCAGCTTCCAGATCTTGCCGTCGAAGTAGATTATGCCTTCCACCCAGCCGTCCTCTTCGCTCCACACGTTGATCCAGGCGTGGTAGATGCCGGTGCTGGTATAGCCCACCACAAGCTTCACGGGCACGCCCTGGCTGCGCAGCATGGCGGACATGAGGGAGGCATAGTCAAAGCAGATGCCTTTTTTTGCCTCCAGCACCTCGTCGATGTCAGGCACGTAGCCCTTGGGGGGATTCTTGGCCTTTTCGGTGTCATAGCTGAGGTTGGTGACCACCCACTCGTAGACGACGCTCACCTTGTCCAGATTCTCCGTCACCTGTGCCTCCGCGATCAGGTCGGCGGCCAGAGCCACCGCGTCCGAGTCATCGGTATAGTTGACGTACTGGTTGGGGCGGATAAAGGGGGCGAACTCGTCGGTCAGCTTTGCCTCCACGCTGGCGGCCAGCTCGTTGGTGTACTGGTCGCCGGAGATCTGCTTATGTACCGTCACCTTATAGGTGCCGTTGCCGTCGGAGAGGGGGAAGACGTCGTACTCCCCGTCGGAGCGCAGATTATACTTATACATATCGGGGCAGTTGGGCCCCTTGATCTGCACCTTCAGCCTGGGGCTGCCGCCGCCGGTCCATTTGACCATGACGTAGCCGTCGGCTGCGTTGGAGTAGTCCACCACAGCGCTTTTGCCCTCCTTGACGGCGGTGCCGGGAGCGGAGGGGCTGAGGGTAATGCCGATAGGGGGCAGACCGGCCAGAGGGATCGCCTCGTCGGGTATCGCGCCCAGCGGGCCCGTTTCCCCGTCCTCCCGGGAGGCGGCAGCGCAGCCGCAGGCCATGCCCAGCAGCAGCGTCAGAGCCAGGAAAGCACTGAACCATCTTTTCTTCATCATGATAATCACCTATCCCTGTTTCATAAAAATAATGATTGCAGTCACATCGGCGTGACCGAGGCAGTCCTTCAAATCACCCCATGTTGTGGTAAACTATATCACCCCGTACCAGCTTTGTCAAGGGGTCCCGGTAAAATCTTTCCACGAATTTTCAGGCAGGCGGTCACAGGGCCGAAAAAATCCTGCACGGGCCCCCACGGTCCCGGAAACCAATTTTCCGAATTGCAATTTTCCCCGTTTTATGGCATAATAGAAAAAACCGCCCCGGCGGAAAAAAGAGAGGACGTGAGCGCTGTGTCCGACAAGCCCATTCTGCAGATCCGGATGCTGGGAGGCTTCTCCCTGACCTATGGGGAGAAGACGATCTCAGACGCCAGCTACCACCTGAAAAAGCCCTGGATGCTGCTGGCCTATCTCATCACCTTCCGCAGCCAGGAGATTCCGCTGGAGGAGCTCATCAACCTGCTCTACCCCGGCGAGGAGGGCAGCCGCCCCACCGGCGCGCTCAAAACGCTGGTCTACCGGGTGCGGGAGATGCTGGAGGAGCTGGGGCTTCCGGACAGCCGGGATATGATCCTGGTGACCCGCAGGTCCTACGCCTGGAACGCCGGCGCGCCCCTCCAGCTGGATACGGACCTTTTCGAGCTGGCCTGCCAGCGCTCCGGCAGCCCCTGGCTGTCCCCGGAGGAACGGCTGGAGCTGTGCATGAGCGCGCTGACCCTGTACCGGGGGGACCTCCTGTCCAGAGCGGCGGGGGAGCGCTGGGTGGGAAAGCTGGCCCCCTACTACCACTCCGTGTACGTTCGTCTGGTCCAGACCACCGCCGCCCTGCTGACGGAGCAGGAGCGCTGGGAGGAGGTCATCCAGGTCTGCGGCCGGGCCATCCAGATCGACGGATACGAGGAGCGGTTCTACTACTATCTGATCCGTGGCCTGATCCACACCGGACAGACCCGTCAGGCTCTGGAGCGGTACAGGCGGATGTACAGCCTGTTCTACACCGAGCTGGGCGTGCCCCCGTCGGCGGAGATGACGGAGCTCTACCAGGAGATCATCCGGGAGCGGGACCGGGACACCGCAAGGGAGACGGAGGATCTGGCCGCCGTCAGCAGCTTTCTGCTGCGGGAGGACCGGCTGGCTGGCGCGTTTTTCTGCGAGCTGGAGGTGTTCACGGACATCTACAATCTGGAGGCCCGCTCCGCCGCCCGTTCCGGCCGCACGGTGTATCTGGCCATGGTGTCCGTCTCCATGCGGGATGCCACCGTGCCGCCGCTGCGGATGCTGAACAGCTATATGGAGAAGCTGGCCGACTGTATCCGGGATACTCTGCGCCGGGGAGACGTGGTGGCCCAGTACAGCGCGACGCAGTACATCCTTCTCCTGCCGGTTCCCTCGGCGGAGAAGGGGCAGGTGGCCCTCAACCGCGTCGTGGGCAGCTTCACGGAGAAATATCCCCGCTGCCCCCTGCTGCTGCGCACCAGCATACGGGAGATCGACGCCGTGCTGGTATAATCGGATATAAAAGGAGAATCACCAATGGAACTGGAATTCATCGCCGCCGGGCAGATTGTCAACACCCACGGTATCCGGGGAGAGGTCAGGATTCTGCCTCAGGGGGTAGAACCGGAGCTGCTGGCGGCGTGCCATACCCTGTATGTGAACGGGAAGCCCTGGCGGCTGACCGCCGGACGGGTCCACAAGGGCTGCCTGCTGGCCAGACTGGAAGGGGTGAACGACATGAACGCCGCACTGGCGCTCAAGGGGAAGTCCGTCTCCATCCGCCGGGCAGAGGTAAAGCCGCCTGACGGCGGGTACTTTGATGAAGAGCTGGTGGGCCTCACGGCCCGCGACGCGGAGACCGGGGAGGAGCTGGGAACGGTGGAAGAGGTCCTCTCCTACCCTGCCCACAGGCTCTATGCCGTCCGGGGCGGGCGGGACGAGTACCTGATCCCCGCCGTGCCGGCCTTCATCGCAGATATCGACGTGCCCGGCGGGACCATGGACATCCACATGATGGAGGGTCTTGGCACCCATGAGAATTGATATCATGACGCTGTTCCCCGAGACGGTGGGAGACATGATGAACGAATCCATTCTGGGCCGGGCTCAGGAGCGGGGGTTCATCCGCATCCGGGCCCACCAGATCCGGGACTTTACCGTCAATAAGCAGAAGCAGGTGGACGACTATCCCTACGGCGGCGGCCGGGGAGCGGTGATGCAGGCGGACCCGCTGTACCGCTGCTGGGCCTACATCCGGGCCAACTACGGCACGGGGCGGACCCGGACCATCTACCTCTCCCCCTGCGGGGCCGTCTTCTCTCAGGCCAGGGCCCGGCAGCTGCTGGCGGACTACGACCATCTGATTCTGGTCTGCGGTCACTACGAGGGGATCGACGAACGGTTCATTGAGGAGTGCGTGGACGAGGAGATCTCCATGGGGGACTTCGTCCTCACCGGCGGGGAGATCCCCGCCATGGCGGTGGCGGACGCGGTGTGCCGGATGGTCCCCGGGGTGCTGCCGGAGGCGGCGTGCTACGAGGAGGAAAGCCACTGGAACGGTCTGCTGGAGCACCCCCAGTACAGCCGTCCGGAGGAGTGGCATGGCCGGAAGGTGCCGGCGGTCCTCCTCAGCGGCGATCACGCCAGGGTGGCCCTCTGGCGGAAGCGGCAGTCCATGCTCCGCACCCTGCGGCGGAGGCCGGATATGTTCCGGGAAACCGACTTCATGGGGAGTAAAGCCGACCGGCGGCTGCTTTCGGAGGTGTATGAGGAGCTGCGAAGGCAAAAAGGGGGCAGAGAGGCGGAAACGGCTGCGCCGGAGGAGATACGGACCGATTCTACCACCGGTTTACCGGCGGATTTCTGACCATTCGACCGATTAGCGGTTGATTTTTCACGAAAAGCCGGTCTACAATAGGCCCATGACGACCAGGGAGGGCACGGATATGGAAGAAAATAAGATCGGATCATTCATACGGGACCGGCGCCTGCAGCTGGAGATGACCCAGCAGCAGCTGGCGGACAGGCTGGGGGTCACCGACAAGGCCGTCAGCAAGTGGGAGCGGGCGGTGAGCTATCCGGACATCACCCTCCTGCGGGAGCTGGCGGCGGCCCTGGATGTCACCGTCACCGAGCTGCTGGCGGGGGAGAGGGACGAAGCACCCTCCCCGGTGCCACCGGAGGTGGAGGACGTGGTGGTGGACGCCGTGGCCTACGCCGAGACCGCCCGGCGGAAGAACGGCGGGTGGCGCTGGTGGACCTTCGTGGCGCTGACCGCCGGGTGCCTCATTGCAGCGCTGGTACTGTGTATTGTTGACAGGTTCCGCTTTCAGGGGTCGCTGATACCGATCCAGTGGATCGCCTACGGCTGGGCGGTGTGCTATCCCCTGCTCCGCACGGAAGACAGGCCCGTCCGGAACGCTCTGATCATCGCGTCTGTCGGGCTGCTCGTCTGGTTTTTCTACCTCGGTGAATTCCGGGCGATTCTTATTGTCATTGCATCCTCCGCCTACGCCTGGGTGGTGTATTGGGCCGGATGTCACTACAAACGGGGCAGGATGGCGGCTCTGCTTTTGATTGTGCTGCTGGGTGTTGTGCTGCATCTCTGCATCAACTTCCTCTGTTCCCTCCGGTACTGGGACTTTAATATCCTCCTCATTTTCGGCGCTGTACTGGCCCTTGACGCTCTGGGCGTTCTGGCTGCTTGGGCGGCGGAGAGAATTTCTCTGAAAAGGCAGTAGCATAAAAGGCGCGGCGCGGAAAATCCGCGCCGCGCCTTTTATCAGTTCATCACCGCCCGGTGGAATACCTTCTTGCCCTTCCTGATAATCAGCCCCTCGCCCACGAACAGCTCGCAGCCGAATTTCCGGTCGATGTCGGTGATCTTCTCGTCGCCCACGGACACGCCGCCCTGCTGCACCAGCCGCCGGGCCTCTCCCCTGGAGGGCGCCAGACCGCAGGCCACCAGCAGGTTCATGATCCCGATCTGGCCGTCGCCGAAGTGGTCAATCGTCAGCTCCGTGGAGGGCATCTCGGACTTGTCCCCGCCGCCGCCGAAGAGAGCTCTGGCGGCGCTCCGGGCCTTGTCGGCCTCCTCCCTGCCGTGGACCATACTGGTCAGCTCCCAGGCCAGGATCTCCTTGGCCTGATTGAGCTGGCTGCCGGTCCAGCCGTCCATTTCGTCCACCTGCTCCAGGGGCAGGAAGGTGAGCCAGCGGATGCACTTCATCACGTCCGCGTCCTCCACGTTCCGCCAGTACTGGTAGAAGTCGTAGGGGCTGGTCTTGTTGGGGTCCAGCCACACGGCGTTGCCGGCGGTCTTGCCCATCTTGTTGCCGTTGGAGTCGGTGAGGAGGTTGATGGTCATACAGTGGGCGTCCCTGCCCAGCTTCTTCCGGATAAGCTCGGTGCCGCCCAGCATGTTGCTCCACTGGTCGTTGCCGCCGAACTGCATGTTGCAGCCGTGGGACTGGAAGAGGTGGTAGAAGTCGTAGGACTGCATAATCATGTAGTTGAACTCCAGGAAGCTCAGGCCTTTCTCCATCCGCTGCCTGTAGCACTCCGCCCGGAGCATGTTGTTCACGGAGAAGCAGGCCCCCACCTCCCGCAGGAGCTCCACATAGTTGAGCCCCAGCAGCCAGTCGGCGTTGTTGACCATCTCCGCCCTGCCCTCGCCAAACTCAATGAACCGCTCCATCTGGCGTTTGAAGCAGGCGGCGTTGTGATCGATGTCCTCCCGCGTGAGCATCCTGCGCATGTCGGTGCGGCCGGAGGGGTCGCCGATCATGGTGGTGCCCCCGCCGATGAGGGCGATGGGCCGGTTGCCCGCCATCTGCAAACGCTTCATGAAGGTCAGGGCCACGAAGTGGCCCGCCGTCAGGCTGTCGGCGGTGCAGTCAAAGCCGATATAGAAGGTGGCCTTGCCGGCGTTAATCATCTCCCGGATCTCGTCCTCGTTGGTGACCTGGGCGATAAGGCCCCGGGCCACAAGTTCTTCATAGAGCTGCATCAGTCATATATCCTTTCTCTGTTCGGCAATATGCCTTTACTGTTTAATAACATGCGGAATCCCGCTGCTGCGCCGGCGCTTCCGGCATCTTCTCGTACAGCCGGAACCGGTCCAGCCCGATGTCCTCCAGCCCCAGGCTTACGGTGCCGGCATACCGGAAGCCGGCGGATTCGTAGAGACGTATGGCCGGAAGATTCTTCTCGTACACGTCCAGCCGGAGGGCCCTGACGCCCTGCGCCGCCGCGTACCGGACCGCAAAGTCCAGCATGGCCCGGCCCACGCCCCGTCCCCGGTACCGGGGATGCACGGTAAAGGTGTAGATGACCAGCACATCCCCCTCCGGCAGGTCCGACGGCCAGTTTACGTCCCTGTAGGCGTCCTCCTGCCGGGAGCTGAGGATGAAGGAGCCCGCCGCTTCGCCTTCTGCCTCCGCCAGAAAGAGGCCGCCTTCCCGAATCCCCGCCTCCGCGTCCTGCCGGGCCGGGTAGACGTCCCGCTTCCATCCGCAGAAGTTGACCGTGGCCGCCATGTGGTCGCAGACCTCTCCGTAAAGCTCTTCCAGCGCGTCCAGGTCTGCCGCCGTCCCTCGCCGAATGTTAAAACTCATGCAATGTCCCCCTCTCTGCCGTGTACGTCCGCCTTATCCGCCCGGAAAAGCACCGTTCCGCCGTTCTGATGCAGGACCCGCACCCGGAACCCGGCCCGCTCCATCAGCTCCGTCTGGTGCTCCAGCGTAAGAGGGGTGTCGATATGGAGGAACACGTCCTCCGGCAAAGCGCTTTTCGCCCGCGCTCTGGCCAGCCGCTCCCGGCAGAGGTCCTCCTCCTCCTGACAGCAGGCCACATAGTCGCACTCAATGTAGTATCCGCCGGGCTTCAGCGCGTCAAACAGTTTTTCGTAGATTTTTCCCTTTTTCTCCCCGGGGAAGTGGTGAAGCGTCTCGAAGGACAGCGCCGCGTCAAAACCCCCGGCCGGGAAGGGGCAGAGAAAATAGTCCGCCTCCACGGCCCGGAAGGACTTATCCGCGTATTTCTCCCGCGCCCGCGCCAGCATGTCCGGGGACAGATCGATTCCCGTGACCCGGACCTCCGGGAACCGGCGGTACACGGCCTCCAGCTCCAGCCCCGTGCCGCACCCGATGTCCAGCAGGGTCTCCAGTCCATCGTCGAAGAAGTCCGCGATATGCCCGTACAGCTCTCCCCAGTTACCCAGGTGGACGTCCTCGTAGTGCGCCAGACGTCTGGCAAAGAAAGCGGCCATCTCCTCCGCCTCCTTCTCCTCCTCCCCGGCGATCCACTCCTTCAGCTCGCGGAGGTAGGTCTCGATCTCCGACCGAGTCCGGATTTTATTTTTCAGCATATGCCGCTCCTTTCACCGCCCCTCCACAAAAAAACAACGCCCCCCGTCCCAACAGGACAGAGGGCGAAAACTCGCGGTACCACCTCTGGTTCGCCGCCTCCTTACAGAAAACGGCCTCACGGAGTCCCCGGCAGGACCCCTGCGCTGTATCGGGCGCGCCCGGCGAAGCCTACTTGCCGGCGTGCCGCCGCGTTCGGTCCGCTGCTCAGGGATGTATTCGCGCCGCCGCCCCCGCCCCCTCTCACCGTCCGGGGGCTCTCTGGGCGGGACGAAACGGCGTTACTCTTTCCCGTCCTCGCGTTGCTGATAGGTAGTATAGCGGGAAAGGGGGGCTTTGTCAAGGGGGAGATTTCTCTTTTCATCGCCCCGGCAGGGGACAGAAATGATTTTCCTGAAAAGTTCCCTCCCCCCTTGACGAAAGGAGCGGTAAGAGGTAGGATAGTGCCAATACACAAAAAGCCGCCCCGGCGGCGGGAGGAGTTTCCATGGAGCTTACCGGAAAGACAATGAAGCAGCTGATGCTGCTGGTGACCTTTGGCGTGCTGCTGCTGGTGGGCGTGCAGCGGCTGGACGTGGTGATTGGCGCGCTGGGATTCGGATGGGGGATCGTGTCCCCGCTGTTGATCGGGGCGGCGCTGGCCTTTGTGCTGAATGTGCCCATGAGCTTTCTGGAGCGGAAGCTGTTCCCCCGCTCCTCCGGGCGGAAGGGAAAGCGCAGGCTGCCGCCCGCGCTGGCGCGGGCCGTCAGTCTGCTGTTGACCTTTGCGCTGCTGGTAGTGGTGGCGCTGCTGCTGGTGCTGGTGATCGTGCCCCAGCTGGGGGAGAGCATGTCCAGTCTGGGCCTCGCCATCGCCGCCACCGCCGGCCGGGCGATGGAATGGGCGCAGGAGCAGTTTGCCGCCTATCCGGAGATCGCCTATGGGCTGGAGGAGCTGAAAATTGACTGGCAGGGTCTGGCCAGGGCGGTGTGGGATTTCCTGACCAGGGGCGTGGGCAGCGTGGTCACCTCCACCATTTCCGTGACCCGGCAGATCATCAGCGCGGTCAGCACGGGCTTCATTGCAATGATTTTCGCCGTCTACCTGCTGCTGCAGAAGGAAAAGCTGGGCCAGCAGTGCCGCCGGGCGCTCTATGCGCTGCTGCCCCAGAAGGCGGCGGACCAGACGGTGCGTATCTGCCGCCTCAGCCACAGGGTGTTTGCCAGCTTTATTACCGGCCAGTGCGTGGAGGCAGTCATTCTGGGCGGGATGTTCTTTGTGGCGATGACGCTGCTGCGGATGCCCTATGCGCTGCTGGTAGGCTGCCTGATCTCGGTGACGGCGCTGATCCCCATCGTGGGCGCGTTTATCGGGTGCATCGTGGGCGCGTTTCTGCTGCTGATGGTTTCGCCGGTGCAGGCGCTGATTTTTGTGGCGCTGTTTCTTGTGCTCCAGCAGGTGGAGGGAAATCTGATCTACCCCCACGTCGTGGGCTCGTCGGTGGGCCTGCCGTCGATCTGGGTCCTGGCGGCGGTCAGCGTAGGCGGCAGCCTGATGGGCGTGGCGGGAATGCTGGTGTTCATTCCGCTGACGTCGGTGCTGTACGCGCTGTTCCGGGAATTTGTCTACCTGCGTCTGAAGGAAAAGAACCTGCGCATCGATTAGCGATTGCAGAGCCGCCCCGGAGCGATGCTCCGGGGCGGCTCTGCTCATGAAGGCAGCGGTTTCTGAGGGGCGGGCCTGCGAGGCGGGAGAAAGAATTCACAAGGGTCTTTTTTCCGCCTTTTCTTCCCGGAAAAAGAATGGACACCTATTCCTTCCCGATCAGCCGGCTGGCCACGTTTATCAGCGCCCGGTAGGTGACGGCCCACATTTCGGCGCGGAGGATGGGCTCGTCGGGATGGAAGGTGCCGTCGGCATAGCCGCTGACGATGTTCCGCACGGCCAGGGCGGCCACGGCGCCGTCGGCGGTGTCGGAGAAGGGGGATTCCGCGTTGTCGGGCAGCTCCAGCAGGGCGGCGATAACTTCGGCAAATTCGGCGCGGGTGATGATCTTCCCGTCCTCCTTTGCCCTGTAGGGCCGGCCGGCCAGGACGGTGAGCAGCGCGGCGGCATCGTTCCACGTGCCGGGGCGTCCGGGGTAGATGCGGCCGCTCTCATCCTTTTCGATGAGGCCCGCGGCGTACAGCGCCAGCGCGGCGGGAGCAAACCATTCCTCCCCCGTCAGGTCCACAGGCGGCAGCATGCCGCTGCGCTCCTCGATTTCCAGCGCTTCCCACAGCCCGTCCGCCAGGGCTTCCACATAGTCCGGGTCCAGAGGGGATTCCATACCCAGCTCCGCAAAGCTCTCCTGAAAGCCGTAGGAGCTGTCCAGCGCGGTAAAGGCCAGATACCGGTCCACGGCGGCATAGTAGTCGTCCCGGGCGTCCAGCCAGAAGGCAAAGGCCCCCGCGGCGGAGACGGCGTAGCTGATATAGTAGCAGGGGCTGGTAAAGGTGTGGGGAACGCCGTACCACTCATACATTTCGGTACGGGGATCATCCTCCGCAATGACGCCGTATTCCCGGCAGAGCTGGCAATACTTCCGGTTGATCTGCTCCAGCGTCACATGCTCCGTGTCGTAGACGTACTGCTGGAGCTCGTCATACAGGCAGCCCTCGATAACAGCGCCGCTCAGCACGCTCAGCATCAGGTAGTCCTGCGCGGCGGCGGCAGCGTCCTCTCCGCCCAGAAGCTCCTCATAAAAACAGGAGAACAGCAGCTCCAGTCCCTGGGAATGGACCTCCGCAATATCAATGGACTTGCTGCCGTCGTTCCATCCGGCGCTCTGCCAGTAGTCATTATTGTAGTGGCCGAACTCATGGACGGTGGTGGTCAGGTCCCGGAATTCGCCGCAGGGGGAATAGAAATAGAAGGGCGCGCCATAGCCGGTCAGGAAGATGGTAAAACCCGCCTCGGCCTTGGCGTCGCTGTAATCGCTGTCATAGAGGCCATGGCTGCGCATATAGGAGAAGGCCTCCGCCATTTCGCTGGAGAGCCGTCCGATATAGGGCTCGATCAGATCCAGCGCGGCGTCCCCGGCGTAATCCTCCCGAAGAGCGGGTTCGTCGTACCCGGAAAGGTACAGGGGATAGAGCGCATCGGCCAGGGGAACGATGTGCTCCTTCACCGCCTGGTGGAAGGAGCGGATCTCCTGCCGGGTGTAGTCCCGCTGGTAGATTTCGGTATAGGCGTAGTCGCCATAGTTGTCATAGCCGCAGCTTTGGGCGATCTCCTTACGCAGCGCCACCATGCGCAGGTAAATATCGCCCAGAAGGGCGTTCTGCTTTTGGGCGATGCTCCGGGAAATGCCGGTATAGGCCTCCGCGGCCAGCTCCCCGGCAAGCAGGGCGGCGTCCGCGGCCGCCTGGTCCCACGTCCTGCCGTCATACTCGACGGTACAGGTCTGGTAAGCGGCGGCCATATACTCGTTCTCCAGGGCGGACTCCTGAGCGAGGCGGGCGAGCTGCTCCCCGGATTTCGCCTTATACCCGGCGTAGTAGGCGATGTCCTCCTCCGTCAGCTGCTCCCGCAGGAAGCCGCCGCAGGGGGATTTCAGAATATCCTGAATCAGCAGGACCAGCGCGTCGGCGACGGTCTCATACAGCCGGGCGGTGTGCTCATGCCAGGCGGCGGCCTCCCCGTCGGTGACATCCTGGTAAGTCCTGATCTGCACAAGCTGGTACATGGTGATAATTTCCAGAAACTGGCCGGTGAGCCTGTCGAAGGCTTCCTCCACCTTCTTCCCGTTGCCTCCGTCCGGCAGCAGCTTCCTGACCCCGTCCATCTCCTCCAGAATCGGTTCGCTGTCAATGTGCCGGTAGGTCATGTCGGCAAAATCCACGTTGGCATGGGGCTGATCGGTAAAGAAATCCGTTTCCCGGACCCCGTCCTCCACGGCCAGGGCCGCCGGACACAGGGACAGGAGGAGGGAGAGCGCCAGCAGCAGCGATAAAATCTTTCTTTTCATTCCCGCTTCCTCATTCTTTCATATCATAGGGTCAGTTTTTGGTGGAACTACACCAATTATACACACAGGCGGGGGATTTTTCAAGCCCCGCCTGCGGGAGCTTCCAGTCCCGGACCCGCCTGTATTCATAATCGGGGGATGCGGAATCCTTCTTCTCGCAGCCGGACGCGAAAAAGCTCCGGCATCTCGCGATACCGGAGCTTTTGCTGCTGAGTTACGCGGCCTTCCTCGCCATTTCCACCAGCTGCTTAAAGGCGGCGGCGTTGTTGACGGCCAGCTCGGAGAGCATCTTGCGGTCGATGACCACGCCGGCGGCCTTCAGGCCGTGCATAAAGGTGGAGTAATTCATTCCGTTCATCTTGCAGGCGGCGCTGATCCGGGTGATCCACAGGCGGCGGAAATCCCGCTTCTTCAGGCGGCGTCCCGTGTATGCGTAGGTCAGGGACTTCATCACCTGCTGGTTCGCCATTTTGAAATGCTTGCTCTTGGCGCCCCAGTAGCCCCTGGCCATTTTGAGAACCTTGTTTCTCCGCTTGCGGGTCATCATCGCGCCCTTAACTCTTGCCATTGTATAAAGCCTCCTATTCTAAAGCGTATCGTAATTATTTGTAAGGAATCATCTTGCGGATGGCGGACTCGTTGGTCACGTCCGCATAGCCGCCGGCGCGCAGGCGGCGGGTCCGCTTGGTATCCTTCTTCGTCAGGATATGGCTCTTGAAGGCCTTGGCACGCTTGACCTTCCCGGTCTTGGTCAGATTGAATCTCTTCTTGGCACCGCTGTGACTCTTCAGTTTCGGCATGATTTGGTTACTCCTTCCGTATTCCTATTGGGCTATGCTGAACACATTACTTCTTCGGGGAGAGGAACATGGACATGTTCCGGCCCTCCAGCTTGGCTCCCTTATCGACGTTGGCAATTTCGGCGCACTGCTCGGCAAACTTATCCAGGAGCTTCCGGCCAATTTCCGTGTGCGCCATCTCCCGCCCGCGAAAGCGGACGGAGACCTTCACCCGGTTGCCCTCGGTCAGGAACTTCTGGGCGTTCTTCAACTTCACGTTGAAGTCGCCGATATCGATCCCGGGAGACATACGGATTTCCTTGATCTCGACCACGTGCTGATTCTTCCGGGCCTCTTTTTCCCGCTTGCCCTGCTCGAACCGGAACTTCCCGTAGTCCATCAGCTTGCACACCGGGGGATTGGCCTGGGGAGAGATCTTGACCAGATCCAGCCCCTTCTCATCGGCGATGCGCAGCGCCTCTTCTGCGGACATGATCCCCAGCTGTTCGCCGCCGCTGCCAATCAGACGCAGCTCCTTGTCCCGAATGTCCTCGTTCAGTTGATGCGTTACAATGCTAATAACCGAAGCACCTCCTTCAACATTTTGCCACAAAACCGCAAAACAAAAAGCGCGGATGCTCTCCGCACCCGCACGAACACATGCGCCCCGCAGCCCGGGACGCCATGAGCCGTATTGACCTCTTTGCCGGCGGCGGGAGGTGAGGCGGGTACATCCAGCCTACTTTGTTTTCCTGTGCATTATATCAGCCTTCTGCCCGGTTGTCAAGTGCAATTTTTCAGACCCGGTTCTGTTTTTGCAGACTCCGCTCTGTGGCCGCTCTGTTTTTGCCGCCGCTGCGCGGCGCAGCTTTTTCTTTTTGCTGCCTCCGGAGGCCGCAAAACCGGCGGCCGGCGTTTTGCCGGCCGCCGGTTCATAAAAGCTCAGCAGGTGGCGCCCCCTGTGATGTGGAGCCCGGCGTCCAGAATCGCCTGTTTCCGCTGGAGCAGCCCGTCGTCCAGCAGCTGCGCCTCCACGTTCTCAAAGCCCAGCCGCTCGATGGTCCTGGCGAAGCGCTCGCCGGTGTTCCCCTGCTCCCGGAACAGGAGGATGGCCTTCTCGATGATGTTCAGCGCCTCCTCCCTGTCGGTGAAAATTTTGCTCAGAGCCCTGCCCTGGGCCACCTTCTTGCCCCAGCGGCCGCCGATGTAGATTTTATAGCCGCAGGTCCCCTCCATGGCGTCGAAGTGGCAGTGATCGATGCAGCGTCCGCAGTTGTTGCATACGCTCCTGTCGATTTCCAGCAATCCGTCCTCCACCCTTGCCGCGCCCATGGGGCAGGCCTTCTCCACGCCGCACTTCCTGCAGCCGTTGCACCCGTCCTCATCGAGGTTGGGAATCCGCTGCCCGATGATCCCCAGGTCGTTGAGGTCCGGCTTGACGCAGTTGTTGGGGCATCCGCCCACGGCGATCTTGAACTTGTGGGGCAGCTTCACGCCCCGGTAGCCCTCATAGAAGCGATGATGGATCTCCTCGCTGAGACCGAAGGAGTCCAGCAGGCCATACTGGCAGGTGGTGCCCTTGCAGGCCACCACGGGACGGACCATGGAGCCGGTGCCGCCGGTCACCAGTCCCTCCCTGGCGATGCAGGCCTGGAACGCCTCGATCTTATCATAGGGAATGCCCTGCACCTCGACGGTCAGGCGGGTGGTAAAGGTAACGATGCCGTTGCCGAACTGCTCCGCCGCCTCGGCAATGCACCGCTGCTGGGCGGCGGTGATCCTGCCGTTGACGGTGATGATCCTGCCGGAGAAATTGTCCGTACCCTTGTTGGACAGGAAGCCCATTGCCTTTACTCTCTTCTCATCGGCCGGGCTGACGGTTAATGTCGCCATACTGTTTCTTCCTCCTTATATCTGCCGTTTCCTGAAAATTCTTTTAGATACCTTTTCCGTGCAGCGCCCACGCGGCGGGCGGCTTCGGGAAAAGTATGTGTCCCGGTTTGTTACTCCTCTTCGATCCCGGTGAACGCGGTTCCGCCCTCCAGAACCTTCGTATTGGTATATCCGTAATATTTCAACCGGTTCTGGACCATGTAGGCCTGCCGTCCCCTGGTGCACACCAGCAGCAGCTTCGCGTCCCTGGCCAGACCGGGGACCTCCCCCTGAATGTCTGAGAGGCGAAGATACCGCCGTCCGGGCAGAGTGGGGACCCTGGCGCAGTCGATGATCTCGTAATCCGCCGCCTCTCCGGCGGCGTAGGCGGCGGGCGTGACGGTTTCCAGCGCCCCCGACAGCTTGTTGCACAGCACGTTTACCGCGGCCGCCAGAGGGTGTATGGCCGTGGAGAAGGGCGGGGCATAGGCAAAGTCCATGTCCGCCAGCTGCTCCGCCGCAGCGCCCAGAGAGATAGCCGTCACGGCGATATCCGTCACCTTGTCCACCGCGCCCCGGCCCAGCGCCTGCACGCCCAGCAGCTTTCCGGT
The DNA here is from genome assembly GCA_910587505.1 of uncultured Oscillospiraceae bacterium. GTDB lineage: Bacteria > Bacillota > Clostridia > Oscillospirales > Oscillospiraceae > Pelethomonas. Next base: position 93,348 of record CAJULD010000001.1, read on the forward strand.
GGCCTTATCCGCCGTCAGCTTGATGATGAACATATCCGCGCCGGGATAGTAGTGGGCCTTGTCGTCCATTACCGTCAATACCGTCTCCACGTCCAGCCCGGCAGCCCGGGCCGCCGTCTCGGTCAAACCCGTGCGTCCCACGTTCAGCCCGCCGGGCAGCCTGGCCACGCCGGTGCCCAGTACGCCGGGATAGGCGGCATCGCGCCCCGCAAGGCCCATGGCCAGCTTCCGTCCGGCGATATTGGCGGTGGAGCCCATGGGGGACCAGGCCCGCTCTCCGGTCTGCCGGTTGGTCACCATGGCGCAGTCCCCCACGGCGTACACATCCGGCAGGCTGGTGCGCAAATGCCCGTCTGTCAGAATCGTCCCCTTAAACATCTCAATACCGCTGCCCTCCAGGAAGGCGGTGTTGGGCCGGACGCCGATGGCCAGCACCAGCGCGTCGGCCCTGATGGCCCGGCGGCTGGTCAGGACCTTCTGCACCTTGCCCTCGCCCTCCGCGCCCTCCAGGGTCACGCCGGTCATGGGCATGACGCCCTCCTCAGCCATTTTGTCCTCCACGAACCCGCTGAGCTCCGGGTCCAGGAAATTGGGCAGCACGTGGGGGGCGAAATCGATCACTGTGACCTTTACGCCCCTGGCGGACAGGTTCTCCGCCACCTCCAGGCCGATGAAGCCGCCTCCGGCCACCACGGCCCGTCTGATCTCCCCGGACGCTGCCGCCGCACGCAGGGCCTCCGCATCATCGGGAGTGCGCATGACAAACACATTCTTCAGGTCCAGACCCGGAACAGGCGGCACGAAGGGGGACGCGCCGGTGGCGATGACCAGCCTGTCATAGGCGTACTCCGCCGTCTCCCCGGTGGTCAGGTCCTTTGCCTCCACCACGTGGCGGTCCGGATGGACGGCCACCGCCTCGGTCAGGGTCTTCACCTGCGCGCCGGTGAGGCCGGCGAAGCTTTCCGGCGTATTGACGATCAGCTGGCTTCTCTCTCCGATGACGCCTCCCACGTAGTAGGGCAGGCCGCATCCGGCGTAGGAGATATCCCTGCCTCTGGTCAGTACAGTCACCTCGCAGCTTCTGTCCTCCCGCTTGAGCTTGGCGGCTACCTTGGTCCCGGCGGCCACGCCGCCCAGAATCAGCACTTTCATTCCCGTTTCCTCTTTTTCCTCAATATGATTACCGGCTCCGGCCGGACATTTCCTCTTCAGCATACCCCGTTCCGGCGGATTTGTCAACCGGCCCTGGCCGCCGCCAACGCCCGGATATACGCCGGCCCCGCGCCGCAGCAGCCGCCTGTCAGTCCCGCGCCCGCGGCGGTCAAAGTCCTCATGTGCCGGGCGAAATCCTCCGGTCCCATGCTGTAGCGGGCCCGGCCCGTCTCGTCCATCTCCGGCAGCCCGGCGTTGGGCTTGGCGATGACGGGAATGTCCACCGTCTCCCGGATGGAGCGGATCACCGATTCCAGCTGGTCCGGCCCCACGGAGCAGTTGACCCCCACGGCGGCGGCCCCCATCTCCCGGGCCACGGCAGCCGCCTCCCGGACGGAGCCGCCGAAAAGCAGCCCGCCGTCCGCCTCCACGGAGAAGGATATCATGACCGGCAGCGCCAGACCCGCCGCCGCGTCCAGAGCGGCGGCTGCCTCGTCCATCCCCATCAGAGTCTCCACCGCCAGCAGGTCAACCCCCGCCGCTGCCAGAGCCTCCATCTGCTCCCGGTACACGTCGTAGGCCTCCCCATAGGGCAGCTCCCCCACCGGCTCCAGAGGCCGGCCCATGGTGGCCAGGTCTCCCGCAACCAGGGCGCGTCCTCCGGCGGCTTCCCTCGAGAGCGCGGTCAGAGCGGCGTTCAGCTCCCCCGCGCGCTCCTCCAGACCGAAGTTTCGCAGGCTCAGCCGATTGGCGGAGAAGGTGGGGGCCATAATGATCTGACTGCCCGCCTCCGCGTAGGCCCGCTGGAGTGCCAGCAGGGCCTCCGGGTTCGCCAGAATCCACTCCTCCGGAGAGACGCCCACCGGCATCCCCGCCTCCCGCAGGCAGCTGCCGGTAGCCCCGTCCAGGAGGACCGGCCCCCGGGCGGTCAGATCACGAAATTCCCGCTTTGTCATGGGCGCGCCTTACAGCTCCCTGCGCATGACCAGAATTCTGCCCCGCGCCTCATACAGCTGAAAGCCTCTGGATTCGTACAGCCGCGCCGGCCCGTGGAATTGCCACGGCCGCTCCCGGTCTGAGAACGGATACCCCTCCACATACCGAAAGCCCTCCGCCTTCGCATCCTCGCAGATGCGGTCCAGAATGCAGCCCGCAAGCCCCTGTCCCCGGTAAGCCGGTCCGATATCCATGCAGTAGACGATTTTCACCGTTCCCGGCGCGCCGTCGCCCTCCGTGCGGTAGTCCGGCTTTGCGCACAAAGGGCCATAGTGGAGCTTGTCTCCGCTGTTGCACCATCCGGCCACCCGTCCGTCAACACAGGCCAGATATCCCTCCATGACGCCGGATCGGATCAGCTCCGCCGCCTTCTCCCTGCGGTCCGCTTTTTCGGTCAGAATGTTGTTGTTTTCTTCCTCACTCAGGTGGCTTTCCAGGCAGTAGCACGCCGACCATTCCTCATGATCGCTGAATGCCGCATGGTCAAAGTACTCCAGAAATTCCTGCCACAGCGCAGGGGTCAGCTTTTTGATCGTTACTTCCATTCTTTCCTTCCTCGCTATACTTTATTTTTGTAAGGACTGCCGGTAGAACGTCAGAATACTCTCCATGAGATCCCCGTTCAGCTCCCTGGCGCGGAATTTATCGATGGAGGCGTAATACGCCCGCAGGACCTCCTCCGGGATGTCCCCGTCATACTGCTCCTCCAGCCGGCTGCCGGCTTCGTTTACCCCGTCCGTATAGTCGTGGGCGGCCTGGGAGTAAAAGATGCTGTTGTGTCCGTTCTGACGGTCCGCACGGAAGGTGATGTACTGCACATGGGGGTTGGTGATGGAATCTTTTTGCGAGATAATACTGACAGTATCATATCCCACCGTGGTATCCGCGTCCCCGTGGAGGATCAGCACCGGCGTATCCGTGCTGTTGAGGGCGTCCACCGCCGTTAAATCAAAGGTATCCCCGAAGGTCAGCTTCTGGTTCAGCCAGATAAAGGGAGTCTCCAGACAGATCAATGGCCCGGCCATGTCCCTGCCCCATGACAGGATCATGGGCATGGCGTCATTGAACCCCGCCACGCTGGCGGAGGCGGCGATCTCATGGTCAAAATGGAAGATGGCCGTCACGGCGTAGCCGCCCCAGCTGTGGCCGAACAGGAATACGGGCAGGCCGTCAAAACGGCTCTCTCCCTCCACCCAGGTCAGGGCCGCGTCCAGGTCCAGCACGGACTGACTCAGCCCCACGCAGGTCTTCCCCCCGCTGTCCCAGCAGCCGGTGTTGCTGAAGCACAGCACCTGGTATCCGTGGTCCGCGAAGTACATCATCTCCGGCAGGTAGCTTCCCTCGCCGCCGCCCAGGCCGTGGGAGATGACCACCAGTCCCCCGGCGTTGTCCCCGCAGTAGAGGTGGCCCGTGAGGGTGTTCTCTCCGGAGAGGAAGCTCACCGGCTCCCGGTCGTAGCGGTCCGCAATGTCCTCATAGAGGATGCTGGACGTGAGGCCGGGCTCCGGGGGCATGGTGCGGGCAAAGGTGTCGTTGAACAGGATCTGTACCACGATGGGAGACGCGATGCAGAACAGGACCGCCGCTGCCAGCAGGACAATGCCCACGATTTTCCTGACTTTCCGTTTTGTTTTCATGAAGATTTTTCTCCTTCCCTCCCGGAACTCCCGCCATGCGCAGCGATGCCCGGTATTCTGTTCATGACCGGTTCCCTGCGCCCCGCCCGGTCCGCCCTCATTCAACGGGGAGACCGTGCTGCTTTAAGAAAGAGAGCTTATCCCAATATCCGCGCTGGAATAAAATCTTTTCATTTACAACCTGGAAAAATCCGCATCCACGCAGGCCGGCCGGATCTCTCCACTCCAGAATGGCCCATTGTCCGTCTTCAAAAATATGTTCCACGATGCAGACCATTTCTGCGGTTGAAAACTCTTTTGCGAACATATCCCGAATGGCCTCGATCCCCACAACCGGTTCATTGGCGACCTGATGATTTGTCGCGCTGGCATGGTAGAGGCCGGAAATCGCTTCCACATCGCCGGAATTGAAAGCGTCCACCCACCTGCTTACGACATCTTTTGGTCTCAACATTCCGTCTTCCTTTCCCTTTCCGTTAAAATAAGAAGCTGTACCCGCAGGCAGCCATCATCCCTCCGGCCCCCGCCGCAGCCGCCAGCGCAGGCCGCTGTACCGCCGCTGCTGCCGGTCGTTGGCGGCCATACGGGACAAGGCCGCGTCGTCGCCTACCACCACCAGCAGCTCCCTTGCCCTGGTGATGCCGGTGTACAGCACGCCCCGGACCATCAGCGCCGGGGCCGACGGCAGCGCCACCAGCACCACCGCCCGGTACTCGCTGCCCTGGCTCTTGTGGACCGTCACCGCATAGGCCAGCTCCAGCTCCCCCAGCATGTCGGCGGTATAGGTAGCGGTCCGGTCATCAAATCGGATGCTCAGCAGCTCCCCGCCGGGGTCGATGTCCTCCACGATCCCCACATCGCCGTTGAAGATTCCCGCGCCGGTGACGCCGTCGCCGCGCAGCCACAGCACGTCGTAGTTGTTCCGGACCTGCATTACCCGGTCTCCCTTCCGGAAGACGGACTCCCCCCACACCTTCTGGGGCCTGTCCGGCGCGGGCGGATTCAGCGCCGCCTGGAGGGCCCGGTTCAGCGCCCCGGAGCCCCACTCTCCCTTCCGGGTGGGGCAGAGGACCTGAATCTGCTCCGGCGTTACCCCCATGTTGTCGGGCAGCCGCCGTTTACACAGCTCCACCACCAGCTCCACCGCCGCCGCCGGATCCCGGCGGCGCATGAAGAAAAAGTCGCTTCCGGCGGCGTTGCGCAGCTCCGGCAGCTGTCCCTGATTCACCGCGTGGGCCGCCCGGACAATGGCGGAGGTCTGGGCCTGCCGGAAAATCTCCGTCAGGTTTACCGTCTCCACCCGTCCCGAGCGGATCAGGTCCCCGAACACGTTCCCCGGCCCCACCGAGGGCAGCTGGTCCCGGTCCCCCACCATGATGAGGCGGCAGTCGTCCTTCACAGCCGAGAGCAGCGCGGCCATCAGCGGCAGGTCCACCATGCTCATTTCGTCCACGATCACCGCCTCCGCCTGGAGGGGGTCCTGCTCATTTTTCAGGAAGACCGTCTCGTCCTCCCGCCAGGTCATGCCCAGGCACCGGTGGACCGTCTGGGCCTCCCGCCCGCACAGCTCCCCCAGCCGCTTGGCCGCCCGGCCCGTGGGGGCGATCAGCAGCGTCGTGCATCCCATCCGGTCCAGCATGGCCACAATCCCCCGCACGGAGGTGGTCTTCCCGGTGCCGGGTCCGCCGGTGAGCAGGACCACCCCCTGCCGGGCCGCCAGCTCCACCGCCCGCCGCTGGGCGGGGGCGTAGGTCAGGCCCTGCTCCGCCTCGATCTGACCAATGACGGCGTCCACCCGGTTCGCTATGTAATCCGGCCGGTCCGCCCGGAAGCGGAGCATCCGCTCCAGCTTCGCCGCCACCGCCGTCTCCGCCTCATACAGCCGCCGGAGATAGCAGGCCTCCACCTTCGCCACCTTTTCCCACCGGACCGCTCCCCGGCCCGTCAGGTCCTCCAGCGCCATCTCCACCAGCTCCTCCGGGCAGTCGATGAGGCAGGACGCGGCGGCGATCAGCTTGTCCCGGGGCAGGAAGACGTGGCCGTTGTTCAGGTTGTAGGTCAGCTCGAACAGCACCGCCGCCTCCACCCGCCGCCGGCTGTCCCCCGGCAGCCCCATGGACAGGGCGATGCCGTCCATGACGGCGAAGTCCACCCCGTACAGCTCGTCCACCAGCAGATAGGGATTCTCCCGCACCGCGTCCAGCGCGCCCCCGCCGTACCGGCGGTACAGCCGCAGGGCCAGGGGCATGGGCAGGCCGTTGGCGGAGAGGAAGTCCATCAGCCGCCGCATTCCCGTCTGATACCGGTAGCTCTCACAGATCTCTTTTGCCCGCCGGGGGGTAATCCCCCTGATCCGGGTCAGCCGGTCCGGGTCCTCCTCCAGCACCCGCAGCGTGTCCGCGCCAAAGCGCTCCACCATCCGCGCCGCCGTGGCCGCGCCCACCCCTTTGATGGTCCCCGAGGCCAGATACCGCAATATCTCGTCCTCCGTGGAGGGCAGATGCCGCTCCACCTGCCGGGCCTCCACCTGCTCGCCGTGGACGGGGTGGCTGACCCAGCGCCCGGCGACGGACAGGTCCTCCCCCGGCGCGGCGCAGGGAATGGACCCCACCACCGTCACCGCCTCGCCCTCCGTGGTCACCACCCGGAGGACCGCGTAGCCGTTTTCCCCGTTCTGATAAACCACGCCGGCAATGGTCCCGTCAATGACGCACTCGCCCTCCATCGCCCCGTCCTCCTTCCTTATGACCGATACATTTTACAGGCCTTAACAGGCATACATTCTTTTTATGGAACTCCCCCGCCGGCGGACTGACGCCCGGCAGGGAAGCCTGGAACCGGTATTCATAACCGGGGGATTTTTCCCGTCAGACAGGGAGATGTTCCGCAGGGAGCTACAGCTGCTCCCCCACCTGGTCCCTGGCGCACAGCGTCACCCACCGGCGCTCCCGCGCCAGCAGCTCCGCCCGCCGCCGCCCTTCCTCGCTGAGTCCGCAATCCACCAGCAGTACTCTGCCAAAGGCCCCCTGCTCCCGCCGCAGCGCCTCCAGCGCCGCCACCTGCTCCTCCAGTCCGCCGCCGTCTCCCCGGGCGGGGAGCAGCGCCGCCGTTTCCACCCGCCGCTCCGGACCGGCAAACAGCACCGCCCGGACCACCGTCCAGATGATGGACGCCAGCCCAATCGCCGCCAGCATCGCCATGACCCCATCCTGCCACAACTGCATACGATCTCCTCCCTGTGCTCTTTTACGCCAGTGTATGCGCGGGAGGAACGCCTTGACAGTCAGAACAGGCTGGCCACGCCGAAGGTCAGGGCGCTGATGGCCACCCCGGCGATCAGCACCCCGGCAAAAATGGAGGGGACCGCCTTTCGCAGCGGCATGTCCAGAAACGCCGCCGCCAGGGACCCCGTCCACGCCCCCGTCCCCGGCAGGGGGATGGCCACAAACAGCAGCAGCCCCAGATATTTGTATCTGGTCACGGTGCGGCCCTTCAGGTGGGCCTTCCGCTCCAGCGCGTCCACCAGGGAGTTGAGCCGGGGCAGACGCCGCCGCATCCATTGGAAAATCCGCCGGATGTACACCAGAATGAAGGGCACCGGCAGCATGTTGCCGATGACGGCGGCCACATACGCCGCCCACACCGGCAGCCCCAGCGTCACCCCGAAGGGGATCCCCCCCCGCAGCTCCACAATGGGAACCATGGAAACCAGAATTGTGAAACAGAATTCGCCCACCGCCCCCTGGGTGAGCCATTGCATGATATCCATTGTACTTTTCCCTTTCTCTGGACCGTTTACTTTCCGGGCCGGCGGCGGCTCACGGAACGGCAGCGGAGCCGTGCCTCTTTTCCCCGCCGGGCCTCACTTTTTTCAACTGCTTTGACTATACGTATCTCTGCGGAGCGCGTCCATACGAAAAGGCCCCGGCCCTAAAGCCGGGACCTCTATGATGCCATTTTACCACATTCCAGCCAAAGCCGCAAGGGGTTTCTTGCGGGCGCCCGCGGGCCTGCAAAACGCAATATATGCATACGGACGCCCCCTGACGCAGGCTGTTCTCCCGCATCAGGGGGCTGCACAATCGTGTATGGCGGAAAAAGGCCGCCCGGAGGGCGCGCAGCGGCGGTGAATACAGGTCCTAAAGCCTGGAATATCCGTAATTGTCCACCACCGCGTCCACTTCCATGCTCTGACGGCACAGAGGACACTCCTCCGGCGAATAGCTGGCGTAGTCCGGCAGGTCGGCTGTATTGAACAGGGATATCACCGGCGTCCCCGCCGCCGTTTCCAGATGGCTGTAGATCGAGGCCACGCCCGCCACGCTGCCGCCGTAATACTGTATGCAGCGAACCCCCTTCTCCACCGTACTGCCGGTGGTGATGGAGGCCAGGAGGAGCAGCACGTTCTTCCCCTCCAGCATGAAGCGGGCGTTGTCGCGGAAAATCAGCTTCCCGTCCGAGCTGACGTTCTCCCGGAGGAGATAGATTTCCCTGCCGGCATTCACGGAGTGATAACCGGACTGCGCCAGCTGGCGGGCCAGGCAGGTCCCGATCACCCGCGTTCCGTCCATGCACAGGATGGTATCCACCAGCATGGTTGACTGGATGCGCTGGGCCAGCTGCTGGGCCACCGCGTCCGCTTCCTGAAGGCAGGACTGCTGCCGGGTCACGTCAATGAAGTAGTTGATATGGCTGTGCCGGGTGGCAAAGTGTCCCCTGGCCACCCGCAGCGTCACGTCTCCTACGCACACGGGGATATTAAAAAATCTGGGTTCCATGCCGTTACCTCCTTTTTGTCTGCAGATGTTTACGGATTGAAGTTTTTTCATTATACCATATTTTTCCGCCGGTGTCCAGAATTTTTTGTGGATATACACAAATTTTTATGGAAGAGCCGCAAAAAATGTGGGCAGGAGAGACGAAATCTGACGCTTCTCTTTGCAGCACAGGGTTGGCGGTGAACCCGCCCGTTCCTCCTCTGGCATCTGCGCAAACCGCCAGTCGGGATAAAGGGTATACCTGTCGCGAAGGACAAATCCGCTTCCATCCACGGGGCAGACTTCCCGGGATTGGCCGGCAGGACCGGCGATCCGGTATTCCGGACACTGCAAAGCGCGGGGGTCAGGTGTAGACGCCTGACCCCCGCGCACAGTCCGGGAATCCATATAAAACGGGAAAGTGTTGGGCGCTGCCCAAACCCGCCAGGGGTTCCGCCCCTGCGCCCCGCCGCCTTTTGCAAAAGGCGGACGAAATCCTCCGGGAAGCTCCTGCGGGAAAATATATGGAATCCCTGAAGTTCTGTTCGATTCTTCTTTACAGGAAAAAGAATGTATGCCTTTATGTCAGATCCTGCCCCAGGATATAGCGTTTCAGGGGCACGTACAGCAGCGCCGCGATGACCAGCGCCAGCAGGATATTGGGCAGCATGTAGACGCCGTTGTAGACCAGGGAGTAAAGGTACGGGCTGGTAAAGACGAAGCCCATCACCTCGGTGGGGACCAGGATTTTGTAGATCGTCACGCCGCTGATATAGTGGACCACGAACCGGGCCGCGCCGCCCAGCAGAGTCCCCGGAAAGATCCCCCACTGCTTCCCCCTGAACAGTCCCGCCAGCCCCAGGGGCGTATAGGCCGCCAGATAGTCCAGCAGCATGCACTGCCAGCCCCAGGCGTAGGCCCCGTCAAAGATCAGCTGCAGCAGGCCACAGGCGAAGCCCGCCAGCAGTCCGGGCTTCAGCCCCCAGCGGACGGCGAAGAGGATCAGGGGGAACATGGCGGGAGTCAGGGACCCGCCGTTGGGCAGCTGTACCAGCTTGACATAGCCGAGAATCTGGGCCAGCGCCACCAGGACAGCCGCCTCGGCCAGACAGCGGACGCTGAGACCGGACGCGCCCCCGCGGGCGCTTTCACTGGATCTGTTTTCATTGGACATATGCTTGTTTCCTCCTTAGCACAGGGTGGGAAACACCTTTGCGGAAGGCGGCGGGGGCGGTCCCCCGGCCCGCGCCTGCGGACAAAAAAAATCGCATGTCCGCAGGACGCAGACATACGACAGGACACACCTCAAAAATCGCATTCCTACGCCGGCATTACCCGGATCAGGTTCGAGGGACCGAACGGCAATACGTCTCATCTCAGCCGGCATGCGCCAGCGCCCCTTGGATTGTAAGAGCAGTATATCACCCCCGGCGTGCGCTGTCAAGAGCGGCGCGCAAATTTGCGGTGTACCGGAGAAAACACTTCCCAAAATTTTCATAACCTGACCGGAAAGCGCGGCAACGAACAGGAAAGCCCCGTCCGGCAGGCCGGACGGGGCTCAATCTTTAGAAGCTGTACCAACCGGCGGGAGCACCCATCCGGACGGAAAATTTACCGTCCGGACTGCGTGAGAAAAGCCTGAAATCCGTCAGGATTCCTGCGCTTTCCTTCCCTGCCGGCCGAAAATTTTTCCCGTCAGTCTGCGCACTTCGCCGGTTGGTACCGCTTCTTATTTCCGGGAGAGATTACCTTCTTAAACGTTTTTCGCTGTCGAAATATTCCCTGGTCAGCCTGAAGACCACGGGACAAAGAAGAATCAGGCCGATCAGGTTGGGAATGGCCATCAGGCCGTTGAGGGTGTCGGCAATGGCCCAGGCCAGAGACAGGTCCATGGTGGCGCTGACAATGACCACCAGCGTGAAAATGATCTGATACGGCTTCACTGCCTTCTCGCCCAGCAGGAACTCCCAGCAGCGGGTGCCATAGAGGCCCCAGCTGAGGACCGTGGACAGGGCAAAGAGGCTCAGACCGACGGCGATAATCAGCGCGCCTACCCTGCCGCCCAGCACGGTGCCCAGCGCCTGGGCGTTGAGGGCGGTGGTGCCCTTGACGCCGTAGTTGATGGTCTCCGCGTCCAGGGCCAGCAGCAGGGTCAGACCGGACAGCGTGCAGATGACGATGGTGTCCATGAACACCTCAAAGATGCCGTACAGGCCCTGCCGGACCGGGTTGGTCTCGGAGGTGGCCGCATGGGCGATGGGCGCGGAACCGAGGCCGGCCTCGTTGGAGAACACGCCCCGCTTGACGCCCCACTCGATGCAGGTCCGGATGGTGATGGCGGCCACGCCGCCGGTGACGCCCCTGGGGGTGAAGGCGCCCTGGAAAATCATGCCGAACACCTGGGGGACTTTGGTGATGTTGGCGCCCACCACCAGCAGGCAGGCCACGATGTAAATGACGGACATGACAGGCACCATGAACTCGGTAACCTCGCCGATGCGCTTGATGCCGCCCACCAGCACCACGCCGATGATGGCCATGAGGATCACTGCCAGCACAATATTAATGGCCATCTCATGCTCCGCGGCGGAGGGGACGAAGGAACGGATGGCGGTATTGACGGCAGAGGTGATCTCGCCCACTTGCACCGCGTTGCCAATGCCGAAGGAGGCCAGACCGCCGAAGATACAGAAGACCGCGCCCAGCCACTTCCAGTTCCTGCCCAGACCATTCCTGATATAGTACATGGGGCCGCCCACCCAGTCGCCCAGTACGTTACGCTCCCGGAATTTCACCGACAACAGGACCTCGGAATATTTGGTGGCCATGCCCAGCAGGGCGGACACCCACAGCCAGAAGATGGAACCCGGGCCGCCCAGTGTGACGGCAAAGGTGATGCCGGCGATGTTGCCGGTGCCCACGGTGGCCGCCAGCGCGGTCGTCAGGGCCTGGAGGGGCGTGACCTCGCCGGCCCGGGCGGTCTGCTTCTGGAACATCTTGCCCACCGTGTGCTTCATGGCGTAGCCGAACTTCCGGAACTGGAAGCCCTTCAGGCCCACGGTCAGAATGATGCCGGCGGTCATCAGCAGGACAAGCGCCGGAATTCCCCACACGATGTTGTTCAGCCAATCGTTTCCCTTTGCTATCGCATCATAGATCTGTTGCATAAGCTCTCTCCTTTTCCTTTCCTTTAGAACCTGTATTCCTGCCGTTGACCGCCGTCCGGGCGGACCGTTTCCCGCCATCCTGCGTCAATTTTTCTTACAGTCCGTCAGAACTGCCGGGAAAAATCCCCGTCCATCCGGCATCCCGGGCTATGAATACGGGTTCTTACATACCAAAACAGAGCAGGAGAAGCGCCGGCGTGCCTCTCCTGCTCCAAACAGAAAATGAAAGACTTCCCCCTTTCGGGGAAATATGTCAATTCCGTCCTTTTGCCTGAGAGATTACGGCCAGGCCGCTTGCACCTTCGGCATCCGCCATTTGCGGAGTTCTCCAGAATTCCGTCCGCCCGCAGTCCTGCTGACCTGTACGATTTACGCCTTTGGTGGGAGGCTGTTGTCTGACGTGAATGGCCCCCGCTCTCCTGCGGACATCTTCCGATATGTATTTGGTGAATTCATTGTAACAGACCGGCCTCCTCCGCGCAAGTATGATTTTACAAAAATTTCACACTTTTTCTCTTGACATCCCTGTCCATTCGCACAAAAATATAGGAGAATGGAAAAATATTTCTCCGGATGGTTCTGATTCCGGAAAAGGAGACGTCATGACTCTGTCCGAAGCCCTTTTTGCCCGGACTTCCTGCCGGGAATATCTGCCTCGCCCGCTTTCCGCCGCCCAGCGGCAGCAGCTGGATAAGGCCGTCCAGCAGAGCTCCCGCCGCGCGGGACTCTCGATCCGCCTGGTCTGCGGTCAGCCGGACCCGTTCTCCGCCTTTTCCAAAGGAGGGGGCCGGATCAAAGGCGCGTCAAATTATTTCCTGTTCGCGGGACCCGCCGCCGACCCGGATCTGGACGAAAAGTGCGGCTACTATGGCGAGGAGCTGATCCTGACCGCGCAGGCCATGGGGCTGGGGACCTGCTGGGTAGGCGGAACCTACAGCAGGGAGCAGTGCCAGTGCCATCTGGAGGCGGGAGAGGAGCTGGTGTGCATCGCCGCGGTGGGGTGTCCCGCTCCGGGGAAGGGAAAGGCGCGCCCCCTCAAAAGACCTGAGGCGCTGATTCAGGAGACGGCGGACGCGCCGGAATGGTTTCAGAGCGGCATCGCCGCCGTGCAGCGCGCTCCCTCCGCCATGAACCGGCAGGGATACCGGTTTTCCTGCCGGAGGGATGGGACTGTCCGGGTGCGGCTGTGCGGCACGGGGTCCTTCACGCTGGTGGACCTGGGAATCGCCAAGCGGCACTTCGAGCTGGGCGCCCATGGAGGAGAGTGGACCTGGGGCGACGGAGGCATATTCCGGAAGGCCAGGGAGGAGAAATCCTGCGGCGCCGTGGTATGGCGGCAGATAGAAGGCCGGCGGGAGTACCTGCTGGTCCAGCATAACGGCGGCCACTGGAGCTTTCCCAAGGGGCACGTGGAAAACAGAGAAACGGAAGCGGAGACCGCCGCCCGGGAGATTCGGGAGGAGACGGGGCTGACGGCGGAGATTCACACCGACTTCCGGAAGCAGGTAACCTATTCTCCCAAACCAGGAGTCGTCAAGGATGTGATCTTTTTCACAGCCATACCCGCCGGCGGGCGGGAGCGGCCGCAGGAATCGGAGATTTCCCAGCTGAGATGGCTGCCTTTCAGCGAGGCGGCGCGGCAGATCACCTACGCCACCGACGAGGAGATCCTGCTGGCGGCGGAGGCGTATCTGAACGGAGCGTCAAAACCGCAGGCATAGCCTCCCGGACAGCAGCATTTGAAATCACCGGCGGGTGCGCCGTGAAGCGCCGCTCTGCGCCCCGGTTGTGCGCCTGTAGCGCACAATTCGACGCGCACTCCGCGCAAAGTGTTTTTCCCGTGGGCCGGCCCACGGGAAAAACATTTTTTGCTATCCGGCCAAAAAAATTGTCAGGTCAGCTGAATTTTTTTGAATCACTATTGATTATTCCGTCATACTGTATTATACTGGGAAAAGATGGAGAGAGATGGGCTCTCAAGCGAAAATACGAGGAGGATGAAGGCCATGAAATACAACCGCACGTATAACTTTTCCGCCGGCCCCGCCACCATGCCCGAGCCGGTCCTGGAGGAGATCCGGGACGAGATGATGAACTACCGGGGCTCCGGTATGTGCGTGATGGAAATGAGCCACCGCTCCCCGGTGTTCCAGCAGATCGTCGATGAGGCGGAGCGGGACCTGCGGGAGCTGATGCACATTCCCGACAACTACAGGGTGCTGTTCATTCAGGGCGGCGCAACCCTCCAGTTTGCCATGATCCCCGTGAATCTGATGAAAAACGGGGTGGCCTGCTACGTGGAGACCGGCGCGTGGTCCAAAAAAGCCATTGCCGAGGCCAAAAAGTACGGCGACGTCCATGTGGTGGCCTCCAGCAGGGACCGGAATTTCTGCTGCATTCCCGATTGCAGTAATCTGGACATCCCGGAGAACGCGGATTACGTATACATCTGTGAGAACGAGACCATCCACGGCGTGACCTGGAACAGGCTCCCCGACACCAGGGGGCACGTGCTGGTCAGCGACCAGAGCAGCATGTTCCTCTCCCGGCCCTGCAACGTCAGCGACTATGGTCTCATTTACGCCGGGGTGCAGAAGAACGTGGGCCCCGCCGGTATGGTGGTGGCCATCATCCGGGAGGACCTGATCCGGGAGGACCTGGACCCCAGGACCCCCATCTACATGAGCTACAAAACCCACGCGGACAACGGCTCCATGTACAACACCCCCAACTGCTGGGCCATCTACTGCTGCGGCAAGGTGTTCAGGTACCTCAGGAGCATCGGCGGCCTGGAGGAGATGGAGCGGCGCAACATCGAGAAGGCCAGGGTCATGTACGACTTTCTGGATTCCTCCGAAATGTTCACAGGCACCGTGGACAGGGAGTGCCGCAGCCTCATGAACATCCCCTTCGTCACCGGCAACAGGGACCTGGACGCGAAGGTGGTGGCCGCCGCCAGGGCCGCCGGGTTTGATAACCTGAAGGGTCACAAAAGCGTGGGCGGACTCCGGGCCAGCGTGTATAACGCCATGCCCAGGGAGGGCGTGGAGGCGCTGGTTGAATTCCTGAAGAAATTTGAAGCCGAAAACGGCTGATACCTTTTCTGAAGGAAAAAGCAGCGGAAAAGACTTTGCCGCAGGCCTGAAGCCGTTGCCGTCCCCGGATTCCTGCCCGGTAACGAAAATGCGTTTTTGCAGTATGTAAACCTTTTTCACTTGACAAGGTGCGCTCTGCACAGCCTTTTGGGCAGCCCGGTGTGCTGGCCTGGTACCCGGCCGGGGTTCGACTTGCTTCAGGGCCCGCGCCTCGGAGGTTTGTCTTCCCTCAACATGGGTTTTAAACAGGGAGAAAGTTGCCGGGGAAAGGGCAACTCCCAGGGAAATTTTTGCGCGCAGCCCTGCGGGCCGCCTCCCCTGCGACAGGAAACGGAAATATGCTTTGCCGCCTGAAGGACGGCAAAGAAAATTGACAAGGAGACGGGAAACAATGAAAATCTTAGTCACCGACGGAATGGACAAAACCGCTCTGGAGCAGTTAAAAAAGAACGGTCACGAGGTAACCGAGCAGTTCTACGCCCCCGAAGAGCTGGGCGCAGCCCTGAAGGAATTTGACGCGGTGGTGGTGCGCAGCGCCACCAAAGTGAGAGCGCCCCACATCGACGAGGCGAAAACCGGAAGGTTAAAGCTGATTATCCGCGGCGGCGTGGGCGTGGACAACATCGACGTAAAGTACGCCGGGGAAAACGGAATCACAGTGAAGAATACCCCCCGCGCCTCCTCCGGCTCCGTGGCCGAGCTGGCCATGGGCCACATGTTCTCCTGCGCCAGGTTCCTCTCCATCGCGGGCCACACCATGCGGGAGGGCAAGTGGGAAAAGAAGGCCTACGGCAAGGGAATGGAGCTGGGGGGCAAGACCCTGGGCATCATCGGCTTCGGCCGCATCGGGCAGGCTCTGGGCCGCATGGCCAGGGGCATCGGCATGGAGGTCATCGCCCAGGACATCTTCCACGTCCCCGGCATCGAGGAGGAGATGGGGATCAGATATGTGGAGCTGGACGAGCTGCTGGAGCGGTCTGACTTTATCTCCCTGCACACTCCCTCCCTCAACGGCGTGAAGCTGATCTGCAGGGAGAATATCGACAAAATGAAGGACGGCGTGGTGTTCATCAACACCAGCCGGGGCGACAACGTCAACGAGGACGATCTGCTGGAGGCGCTCAATTCCGGCAAGGTCCGGGCCGCCGGTCTGGACGTCTACGACAGGGAGCCCTCCGTCAACGCCGCGCTGTATTCCCACCCCAACGTGTCCTGCACCCCCCACATCGGCGCCGCCACCGGGGAGGCCCAGAAGCGCATCGGCGCGGAAATTGTGGAGATTATTGAGAATTTCGGGAAGTAACCGCAGAGATACATGCTGTTCCTGCGAAGGGAACATATGATGAGGACCCTTTGGGGCTGCCCCGGAGTTTCTGAACCGCCCCGGTAAAAACGGACAATGGACAAAAGCCCCCTGATGCAGGAAAGCAGACTGCGTCAGGGGGTAAATATACCGGCAGAAAACTGTCAACGCACAGCGGAGCTGCCGGCGGTGTCCGGATGCTTCGCAAACGCCGGAGCGCTCCAGGGATGATACGAAAGCGCAGCCTTCCGCAGATCGGGCCGCGCAAAAATCTGTAATTTGCACGTTGCGTATTTTCTGTGGCTGTGCTATAAATGTTACCTGTATCCGGGAGCGTCCGCCTCCATTCAGGCAGACGGATAAAAAAGATTGCGCTCAATTTCCCCGGCGGGGGACGGACGGGAAGGAAGACGGACGGGACAATGAATCGCGGAATAACGATGCAGACGGAGGGCAGCCCCTGGCGGCTGCTGCTCCTGTTTTCCCTGCCGCTGATGGCGGGCAATATTTTTCAGCAGATGTACACCGTGGTAGACACCGCCGTGGTGGGAAAGGTGCTGGGTGTGGACGCCCTGGCGGCGCTTGGGTCGGTGGACTGGCTCAACTGGCTGACCCTGGGGACCATTCAGGGATTCACCCAGGGGTTTTCCATCCTCCTGGCTCAGCGCTTCGGCGCGGGAGACCACGCAGGGCTGCGCCACGCCATGTCCAACGCCGTTTTCCTCTCGGCGCTGTGCGCCGTGCTGGTGACGGCGGGAGCGGAGCTGATTGCGGAACCGGTGGTGGTTCTTCTGCGCACGCCGGAGGAAATCCGGCACATCGCCATGGCCTACCTGCGCCTCCTGTTCGCGGGGCTCCCGGTGGTCACGGCGTACAATTTCGCCGCGGCGGCCCTGCGGGCCCTGGGCGACGGGCGTACGCCGCTGATTGCCATGATCGCGGCGTCCCTGACCAACATTGCGCTGGACCTCTGGTTTGTTCCGGGGCTGCAATGGGGCGTCCGGGGCGCGGCGGCGGCCACCATCATTGCCCAGTGTCTGGCGGCGGCCTGCTGCATCTGGCGGCTGCGCCGGATCGAGGCGCTGCGTCTGACGAAGGAGGACTGGCATCTCAGCGGCGGCCTGTGCGGGCGTCTGCTGAAGCTGGGGCTGCCCATGGCGCTGCAGAATACGATCATCGCTGTGGGAGGTATGATGATTCAGACCATCGTCAACGGCTTCGGCGTGGCATTTATCGCCGGATTCACCGCCACCAACAAGCTCTACGGCGTTCTGGAGGTGGCGGCCACCTCCTATGGCTACGCCATGACCACCTACGCCGGACAGAATCTGGGAGCCGGCAGGCTGGACCGGGTGTCCCGCGGGATGCGGGCGGGACTGGTAATCGCCCTGGCCACATCGGCAGCCATTGCGGCGGTGATGCTGGCCTGCGGGCGGTGGATCCTCTCCTGGTTCATTTCCGGCGGCGCCGCCCAGAGCGGGGAGGCGCTGGCTGTGGCGGTGCGGTATCTGCGGTTGATGGCGTTGTGCCTGCCGGTGCTGTATGTTCTGCATGTGACCCGCAGCTGCGTCCAGGGGCTGGGCAACACGCTGCTGCCCATGGTCTCCGGGATTTCCGAATTTATCATGCGCACCGGCGGGGCGCTGCTGCTGCCGGCAGTGATCGGAGAGTCCGGCGTCATGTGGGCGGAAATTCTGGCCTGGTTCGGGGCGGACCTGATTCTGGTCCCCAGTTATTTTTATATGATGCGCCGCACGCGGCGGCGGATGGAGGAGCCGGTATGACGGAAAAAGTGACGATAGAGCGGCGGGACGATATGCCCATGCCGCTGAACCTGCTGGCGTCGCCGGAGGATCTGGCGGCGTGGCACCGGGAAGGGCTGCTGGGCAGTCTGGCGCGGGGGGAGCGGGAGCTGGCGATTGCCTGTTTTGATACGGAGGGCTCCTTCAATCTGAATCTGGCGGCTCAGGCGGTGCTGCGGATGGCCATGGATATCCTGTATGACCACCCGGAGGCGGAAAGTCTGACGGTTTATTGCGGCGGGGAAAAATGCTGGAGGACGTATTGCTTCTGGTGGAACATGCTGTATGCGGAGCATAAGCCGGAGCATTGATGGATTTTCCTCTTTGTTTCTTCCGGGGCTTCGCGCCTGCTTTTGTCCTCCCGGAGCCGCCGCGCGGCGGCCCGGGGGGAAAAGTGAATTTTTCCGCGGCAGGTTGTACTTTCCTTTTAAACATGCTATAATACATATTTAACGCAGCTTATTGCGCACACGCGATGAAGATAAAAGAACAAAGGAGCAAACAACAATGGAAGAGAAAAAAACAATGCTCTCCGGCATCAAGCCCAGCGGCGACCTGACCCTGGGCTCCTATCTGGGCCCCCTGCACCACTGGCCGAAGATGATCGAGGAGTACGACTGCTATTACTTTATGGCGGACCTGCACGCCATCACCGTGCGCCAGAATCCCGCCGACCTGCGCCGGCGTACCGTGGAGCAGCTGGCGCAGTATATCGCCTGCGGCCTGAACCCGGATAAATGTACCATCTTCGTTCAGTCCCACGTCCACCAGCACGCCGAGCTGGGCTGGGTGCTCAACTGCTACGCCATGTTCGGCGAGCTCTCCCGCATGACCCAGTTCAAGGACAAGTCCGCCAAAAACGCCGACAACATCAACGGCGGCCTTTTCACCTACCCCAGCCTCATGGCCGCCGACATCCTGCTCTACCAGCCGGACCTCGTCCCCGTGGGGGAGGATCAGAAGCAGCACGTGGAGCTGGCCCGGAACATCGTCCAGCGGTTCAACGGCGTCTACGGCGATGTGTTCAAGATGCCGGAGCCCTATATCCCCAAAGTGGGGGCCCGGATCATGAGCCTGACCAACCCCGCCGCGAAAATGAGCAAGAGCGATAACGGGGACACCGGCCGGGTGACCCTTATGGACGATCCCAATGTCATCATGAAGCAGTTTAAACGGGCGATCACCGACAGCGACACGGAGCGCTGCGTCCGCTACGACCCGGAAAACAAGCCCGGCGTGGCCAATCTGATGCAGATCTACGCCTCCGCCACCGGCAAAACCTTTGACGAGATCGAGCGGGAATTTGACGGTCTGGGCTATGGCAGATTCAAGCCCGCCGTAGGCGAGGCCGTGGTGGAAATGCTTCGCCCCATCCAGGATGAGACAAAGCGCATCCTGGCGGACAGAGCCTATCTGGAGAGCGTCTACCGCGCGGGAGCGGAGAAGGCGTCCCGTGCAGCGGAGAGGACCCTGCGCAGGGTCTATAAAAAGATCGGCTTTGTTGCCAGATAAGCGGAGGCGGCATGAACGAACTATTTGACCGGCTGAGCGTCCTGCCGGTGATCCAGGCTCTGGCCACGTCCCTGGTGCTGAGCTTCTGCCTGACGCCGTTGGTGAAATGGCTGGCGGTGAAGATCGGGGCGGTGGACGTGCCCCGTGACAAGCGGAGGATGCATGACCACCCCATTCCCCGGCTGGGCGGACTGGCCATATTTATCGGCTTTGTGATTTCCATCCTGCTTTTCACCGATGTGAATCAGCAGCTGCGGGGCATTCTGCTGGGGGGCTGCATCATTGTGGCGGTGGGCGTGGTGGACGATTCCCACCCGCTGGGCGCGGGCATCAAATTTATTTTGCAGATTGTGGCGGCCCTGATCGCCGTGTGGCACGGGGTGGTCATTGAGATGATCGCCAATCCCCTGCCCTTTGGCGGGGAATACTGGAACTTCGGCATCATGGCGGTGCCCATTACGGTGATCTGGATCGTGGCGGTGACCAATTCCGTCAACCTCATCGACGGACTGGACGGCCTGGCCGACGGCGTGAGCACCATCGCGGCGCTGACCATGCTGATTATCGCGCTGCTGATGGGCAATATGGAAATGGCGGTGGTCTGCGGCGCGCTGGTGGGGGGATGCATCGGGTTCATCCCATACAACCGCAACCCCGCCAAGATCTTCATGGGCGATACCGGAGCCACCTTCCTGGGCTTTGTGCTGGCCACGGTGTCGGTGACGGGGCTGTTCAAGCTGTACGCGGCGATTTCCTTCGTGGTGCCCTTCATTATTCTGGGATTCCCCATTTATGACACCGTGTCCGCCTTTACCCGCCGGATCCTCAAGGGCCAGAATCCCATGAAGGCGGACCGCAGCCACACCCACCACAAGCTCATCGATATGGGCATGAACCAGAAGCAGGCGGTGGCTACTTTATACATGGTGGCCACCGTGCTGGGGCTGTGCGCGGTGATGATCGTTACCCGCGGGTATGCGAAGGCAATTTTGTCGGTGGCGGCGCTGGCCGGCACCGCCTATACGGTGACCCGCATTGTCCGCTATCCCCATGAGCACCATAAGCCGGAGGCTCCGCCGGCAGAGGAGAAGGCCGGGAAGAACGAGGAGGAGAACTGACATGGAAAAGCTGCGGATCATGAGCGTATTCGGCACCCGGCCGGAGGCCATCAAAATGGCTCCCCTGGTCAGGGAGCTGGCCGCCCGGGAGGAGATGGAGTCCATCTGCTGCGTCACCGCCCAGCACCGGGAGATGCTGGACAGCGTACTGTCGGTGTTTGATCTGAAGCCGGACCGGGATCTGGACATCATGACCCCCCGGCAGACTCTGAGCACCATCACCAGCAAATGCCTGACCGGCATGGACGAGGCCATCGACGCGCTGAAGCCGGACCTCATTCTGGTCCACGGGGACACCTCCACCACCTTTGCCGGAGCGCTGTCCGCCTTTTATCACAGGGTGCCGGTGGGCCACGTGGAGGCCGGGCTGCGCACCTATGACAAATATTCCCCCTATCCGGAGGAGATGAACCGGAAGCTGGTCACCCAGATCGCGGATCTCTACTTCTGCCCCACGGAGCTGAACCGGGAGAACCTGCGCCGGGAGGCCGTGACGGAGGGGGTGTTCGTCACCGGCAATACGGTGATCGACGCGCTGAAAACTACCGTGCGGACGGACTTCGCCTTCGCCGCGGAGGAGCTGAACCGGCTGCCCTGTGACCGGAAGAAGATTATTCTGGTCACCTGCCACCGCCGGGAGAACTATGGCCGGCCCATGGAGGATATCATGTCCGCGCTGGCGCATATCGCCCGTACCCACGGGGAGGACGTGGAGATGGTCTATCCGGTCCATCTCAGCCCCGCGGTGCAGGAGTGCGCGAAGCGCCACCTGAGCGGCATAAAAAATGTGCACCTCATTCCCCCTCTGGCGGCGGACGAGATGCACAACCTGATGGCCCGGTGCTATCTGGTAATGACCGACTCCGGCGGATTGCAGGAGGAGGCCCCGGCGCTGGGCAAGCCGGTGCTGGTGCTGCGCCGGGAGACGGAGCGGCCGGAGGCCGTGACGGCGGGGACGGTGAAGCTGGCAGGCGTGGTCCGGGAGGACATCATTACCATGGCGGAGGAACTCATCCGGGACCCGGAGGCCTACGCCGCCATGGCCCACGCGGTGAATCCCTACGGCGACGGGAACGCCTGCCGCCGGATTGCGGACGCCATATTGTGGCACTTCGGTCGGGGGGAGAAGCCGGAGGACTTCCGGCCGCAGTCCTGAGCGGCCATATTGCAAAGCTCTCCGGGGGAACTCTTCCGGAAGTTTTTACGGGGCAGTATTTTTCATAAAAAAGGGTCCTGATACTTTTTCCTTCCAAAAAGCATATGCCTTTTAAATGGTGTGTATCCCCCGCAAAGGAGGCGGCATGGACAAGAAGCGAATGACATATGTGACCATGGGCTTCGGCGTGCTGCTGATGGTGGTGCTGGTACTGCTGGTCTGGGGCGGGCGGCGTCAGCCCGGCCAGATCGTGCTGCCCGAAATCCAGAGCGACGGGCCGGGGATGGGCGAGGACAGTCAGGACAGCCTGAACACGGTCTCCATCTCGCCGGAGACCGTGGGGGCCGCCATCGGCGTGCTGAGCCTGAGCCGCCCCACGGCCTACAGCCGGGAGCAGGTTGTGGAGACCTTCTGGAGCGGGGGCAGCGGTAAGTCCGTGACCCAGGTCTACGTCAGCGGGGGCAGCACCCGGCTGGATACGGCTCTGCCGGACGGGGCGGTGCGCCATACCCTGGTGGAGGCCGGGGAGCCTCCTGCAGCGGGAGTGTGGTATGACGAGGAAACAGACTGGGTCCGGCTGCCGGCGCTGAGCGCCGGTCAGGCAGGCAGGATGCCGGCCTATGAGACCGTCCGGGACCTGCCGCCGGAGGACATCGCCCTGGCGGACTACCGGGAGGCTTTCGGCGGGTGGTGCGTGTACGTGGAAACCAGGGACGGCGAAGACGGTTATCGGGACCGGTACTGGGTCAGCGTGGACAGCGGGCTGCTGGTGGCGGCGGAGCGGCTATGGCAGGACGAGGTGGTCTACCGCTTCTCCGCCGGGGAGCCCAGCATCTCGCCTCAGGAGGAATCTCTGTTCCTCCTGCCGGACGGGAGCGCGCTGCAAAATGTCGAGACCTGAATTTGCGCCGCCAATTCTCTCCGGACTGCGCCCGGCCAAAATTTACTGCAATCTTTACTTGACATTTTCTCCAGCGAATGGTATGCTATCGGTGTGTCCGAAAATGTACAAATTAGTCACCGCCAGGCGAAACCCGTCCGTCTTTGGCTTTGCCGCAGTAGGCTTCTTTGCATTTACTTCAATTCTTAGGAGGCAGATTTCCATGAACAACGGTACTGTAAAATGGTTCAACGCGGAGAAGGGCTACGGCTTTATCTCCAATGACGACGGGAGCGGCGATGTGTTCGTTCATTTCTCCGCCATCCAGGGGACTGGTTACCGCACCCTCGCCGAAGGGCAGAAGGTCACCTATGACGTGGAACCCGATCCCAAAAACAGCAGCAAGATGCGTGCGGTGAACGTCACCGCGCTTTGATCCGGACACCCTGCCCGGACAGAAAGAGGGCTCTCCTTCCAGGAGAGCCCTCTTTCTGTCCGCAAACAGGATAATTCTGGCATGGCTCAGATCAGGCGTCTGACAGGGGAATCTTCAATTTTCTGCCGCAGCCGGAGGCGCCATCATCTTTTGGGTATGCTCCTTGATCCTTTCAAAGGTTTCCCTGCTGAGATCGTGCTCCACCTTGCAGGCATCGGCGGAGGCCACCTCCCCGCTTACCCCCAGACAGACAAAAAAATCTGTCAGCGTCCGGTGACGCTCATAGATATGCTCCGCCACCTCCCGTCCCGCAGGCAGCAGGTGGATAAACCCGTCCGGGTCCATCTCAATATGGCCGCTTTCCCGCAGCTTTTTCATGGCAATGCTGACGCTGGGCTTGGAGAAGCCAAGCCGGTTGGCCACATCAATGGAGCGGACGGCCCCACGCTGCTTTTCGATCATCAGGATCGCCTCCAGATAGTCCTCTGCGGATTCATAAACGTGCATGGGCTCCTCCTGTCCTTCTTCCCCGGAAACCGTATTTCCTCCTGTCAAAGAATGGTAACTTCATTGTAGCATAATCCGCCGCCCTTCGCAAGTATCTCCGGCGGATTTCCCGGGGCGGGCCGGCGAGCCGGAACAGAACGCATAAAGACGGGGATGATGGTGCAGATGGTAAGCTGATCTACGCTTTATCCCCTGTGGCCCGCTCCTGCTTGACCTTGTGGTCGATCACATGGCGGGAGGCCAGCTCCGCCGTCACGTCCTCCACGGAAATGCCTATCTCCACCATCAGCACCATCACATGATACATAAGGTCGGCAATTTCATAGACGGTTTCCGGCCTGTCCTCCGCCTTTCCGGCGATGATGACCTCGGTACACTCCTCGCCCACTTTTTTGAGAATCTTGTCCAGCCCCTTCTGAAACAGGTAGGTGGTGTAGGATCCCTCGGGCAGGGTTTCCTTCCTGCCCCGGAGGAGCTGGTACAGCCCCTCCACCGAAAAGGGGGCGGGCTGGTCTCCCTGAAAGATCTTGTCGTTGAAGCAGGAGTCAGTCCCCAGATGACAGGCGGGGCCTTCCCTGTTCACCGTGACCACCAGGGCATCCCGGTCGCAGTCGGCGGTGATGTCCACGATGTGCTGGACGTTGCCGCTGGTCTCGCCCTTCCGCCACAGCTCCTGCCGGGACCGGGACCAGAAGCAGGTCCGGCCTTCCTTCATGGAGATCTCCAGACTCTCCCGGTTCATATAGGCCAGGGTCAGCACCTTTCCGCTCTGCGCATCCACCACGACGGCGGGAATCAGACCCTGGGCGTCGAATTTTAATTCGTCAATATGCAACATCAGATTGTTCTCCTTTTATTATTTCCAAATAAAAAATCCGGAAATAATATATTTGATTTGAGCCGTTTTGCTCGCCGCCGTAAACGGCGGCAACCGCAAAACATGGCACATATCACTTACGAGCTTTGGGAACCTGTATTCACAATCGCTGCCTGCTGTCCGGCCGGCCTTTTTCCCGCCATACTGCGCCAGTTTCCCTTGCCTGACGGGAAAAATTCGCGTCCATCAGGAATCTCTCCTACCGTCTCATGTTGATTCCGTCCGCCGCCAGCTCCCGCTTCAGGTCCGGGATGGAGACCTCGCCGAAGTGGAAGATGGAGGCCGCCAGCCCTGCGTCCACTTTGGGCAGGGAGTGAAACAGCGTTTTAAAGTGGTCGATGCACCCGGCCCCGCCGGAGGCGATCACCGGCACGTCCACCACGTCGCAGACCGCTTGCAGCATCTCCAGATCGAACCCGGCCTTTACGCCGTCGGTGTCGATGCTGTTCAGGACGATCTCTCCGGCTCCGCTGGCCACGCCGGAGCGGATCCATTCGATGGCGTCCCGGCCCGTGTCCTCCCGACCGCCCCCGGCGAATACCCGGAACTGCCCGTCCACCCGCTTGGCGTCCACGGACAGCACCACGCACTGGTCCCCGTACCGCTTTGCCGCCGCCGGAATGAGGGAGGGGTCCCGGAGAGCCCCGGAATTGACGCTGACCTTGTCCGCGCCGCATTTCAGCACCCGGTCAAAATCATCCACCGAGTTGATGCCGCCGCCCACGGTGAGAGGAATGAAGATGGTGGAGGCCACCTCCGTCAGAATGTCCGTAAACAGCGCCCGGCCCTCGGCGGAGGCGGTGATGTCGTAAAACACCAGCTCGTCGGCCCCGCAGTCGGAGTAGAATTTCGCCAGCTTCACCGGGGAGCTGACATCCGCCAGCCCCAGGAAATTGACCCCCTTGACCACCCGGCCGTCCTTCACGTCTAGGCAGGGGATGATCCGCTTTGTAATCACTGGGGGCCTCCTTCCCGGACGGCCTGGGCCAGGTCTACGGCTCCGGCGTACCACGCCTTGCCCACGATGGCGGCGTACAGCCCCATGTCCCGGAGACGGCGCAGGTCAGCGTTGGAGGACACGCCGCCGGAGGCAGTGACGGCGCAGGAGACGGCGTTTTGCAGGGCCTCCAGCCTGCCGAAGGCGGGGCCGGAGAGCATCCCGTCCGTGTCGATGTCCGTAAAGATCAGATGCCGCACGCCCAGGGCCTCCATCCGCCGGGCAAAGGCCAGGTAGTCCAGTCCGGCGTTCTCCACCCATCCGGCGGTGCGGACCTGCCCGTCTCTGGCGTCGATGCCCACGGCGATGCGCTCCGGGCCGTAGTTCTGCACGGCCTCCCGGACAAAGTCCGGGTCGGACACGGCGGCGGACCCGATGACCGCCCGCCATGCGCCCAGGGCAAACACCGCCTCCAGGTCCGCCATAGACCGGATGCCTCCGCCCAGCTCAATTTTCAGACCAAGATCCGCCACGGCCCGGACGGCGGCGGCGTTCTTCCGGACGCCGTCCTTTGCGCCGTCCAGGTCCACCATGTGGAGGTACCGGGCTCCGGCGGCGGAAAAGGCCCTGGCGGTCTCCAGCGAGCTGTCCGCCACCTGATGGACCGTGTCGAAGCTGCCCTTGCAGAGCCGGACCACTCTGCCGTCCTTCAAATCAATCGCGGGAAAAATCAGCATGTTCCGCCCCCCTTTCGGTTCGGAAATTTTCTTGCGAGGTAAAATATAAAATTCTTACAGTTCTTTTTGCTGCTTTTTTTCAAAAAAAGCGTGTATGCCGAAAAATATCACAGCTCACAGAAGGCCCGCAGGATGTTCAGTCCCACGTTTCCGCTCTTTTCCGGGTGGAACTGCACGCCGTACACGTTGTCCTTTGCCACCGCCGCCGTCAGTGCGGCGCCGTATTCCGCCGCGGCAATGACGCTGTCCGCGCACTCCGCGGCGCAAAAGGAGTGAACGAAGTACACGCACTCTCCCTCCTGAATGTACCGGAACAGCGGACTGACCGGCCGGCCGGCGGGGAAACGGAGGGCGTTCCACCCGATATGGGGAATCTTGTATCCCGCGGGGATATAGTCCCGGATGGGCCGGACGCAGCCGGGGATCAGTCCCAGCCCCCCGTGCCGCCCGTACTCCAGACTGTAATCCAGCAGCAGCTGCATCCCCAGACAGATACCCAGCAGGGGCTTGCCTTCTGCCGCCTCCTCCACAACCAGACGGTCCAGCCCGCTCCGGCGCAGCAGCGCCGCCGCGTCGCCGAAGGCTCCCACGCCGGGCAGGACCAGCCGGTCCGCAGCCCGGATCACCGCCGGGTCGCCGGTGACCGCGGTTTCCGCCCCGAGGGCGGCAAAGGAGCTCTTCAGGGAGAACAGATTGCCCACGCCGTAGTCGATGATGGCAATCAAGCTACAGCACCCCCTTGGTGGAGGGGATTTCCTGAGAAAACCGGGGATCGACGGCCACCGCCATCCCCAGAGAGCGGGCAATGCTTTTGAAGGCCCCTTCGATGATATGGTGGCTGTTGCTTCCGGCCAGCTGCCGGATGTGGACGGTCATATCCCCCCGGCGGGCCAGGGCGGTGAAGAACTCCTCCACCAGCTCCGTATCGAAAACGCCCACCCTGGCGGTGGGAATGTGCAGATCATAGCACAGCATCCCCCGGCCCGAGAGGTCCACCGCCGTCAGGATCAGCGCCTCGTCCATGGGCAGAAGCATGGAGCCGTAGCGCACTACGCCCCGCTTTTCCCCCAGCGCCCGGGTAAAGGCGTCTCCCAGACAGATGCCCACGTCCTCCACCGTATGATGGTCGTCCACGTAGGTATCCCCCTTGCACTGCACGGACAGATCAAAGCGGCCGTGGCGGGCAAACAGAGTCAGCATGTGGTCCAGAAAACCGCAGCCGGTGGCAATCTGACTCAGCCCCGTGCCGTCCAGGTCCAGCCGGAGGCGGATATCCGTCTCCGCCGTGGTCCTGCTCAATTCCGCAGCCCGCATCAGCCCACCTCCCTGAGAATCTCCCGGACCTTCTCCAGGAAGACGTCCATCTGCTCTCTGGAACCGATGGTCACCCGGCACCACCCGGCGATTTCCGGCCTGTCCCAGTGCCGGACCAGTACGCCCCTGGCCTTCAGCTCCCGGTACAGCGTCCCGCCGTCCACCTGGGGGGAACGGGTAAAGATGAAGTTCGCTTTGCTGGGCAGGGTCTCGAAGCCCAGCCTGTCCAGCTCCGCCACGGTGCAGGCGCGGTTGGCCTGGATTT
This sequence comes from uncultured Oscillospiraceae bacterium, assembly GCA_910587505.1. Classification (GTDB taxonomy): domain Bacteria; phylum Bacillota; class Clostridia; order Oscillospirales; family Oscillospiraceae; genus Pelethomonas. The sequence continues at coordinate 120,996 of CAJULD010000001.1, forward strand.
TGCGGCTGTTGTTTACATAATATTCATGGTTTTCAATGGTGGCGACGGCCGCCGCCATGGTCAGACGGTTGATGTTGTAGGAGTTGATGGAATATCTGATTTTGTCCAGGTCCTCAATCAGCGCCGGCGCGCCGATGGCGAAGCCCAGCCGCCCCCCCGCCAGAGAGCGAAACTTGGAAAAGGTCTGGCACACCAGCAGGTTTTCATATTTTCCCACCAGCGGCAGGCAGCTCTCGCCGCCGAAGTCGATATAGGCCTCGTCGATCATGACCACGTGGTCCGGATTGCTTCTGACGATGCGCTCAATGTCATCTGTGCTGATGATCCGCCCGGTGGGAGCATTGGGGTTGGCGATGACAATATTTTTTCCGATGCCGCAGTAGTCCTCCGGCTCCAGCCGGAAGCCCTCCCGGAGGGGAACCTCCGTGCGGGGGAGCTGATAGAGGCAGGCGTAGACCGGATAGAACCCGTAGCTGACGGCGGGATAGGCCACGGGCCGCTCCCTGTCGCAGAAGGCCATGAAGAAAAAGTTCAGCAGCTCGTCGGAGCCGTTGGCCAGGAAGACGTTCTCCGGCTTCACGCCGTAGTGCGCCGCCAGCTTCTCCCGCAGGACCCGGCCCTCCGGGTCGGGATAGAGGTTCAGCCGGCCGGTCTCGATACGGTTCACCGCTTCCAGCACCGCAGGGGCGGGAGGGAAGGGGGACTCGTTGGTGTTCAGTTTCACATATTTCATATCCTGGGGCTGCTCGCCGGGGACATATGCCTCCAGGTCCGCAAACCGCGCGCTCAAAAATCTGCTCATTAAAAATCCTCCTTTTCGCAGGGGCCCTCCGGCAGGGCGCAAACCCTGCTGCGGTACGGAACCCCATAGGATGCCAGGCAAAGGGACGCTTTGCCGCAAAGGTTTTTTCCGATTCCTTTTCTTTTCAGGAAAAAGGACGTCCGCCTCATCGCGCCTCCCGGACCAGCGCGCTGCGGGCATGGGCCTCCAGTCCCTCCTGCCGGGCCAGAAGAGCGATCTTGCCGGCGGCGGCGGCGAGCGCCCCGTCACTGTAATAAACAAACTGGGACTTCTTCACAAAGTCGTCCACCGACAGGGCGCTGGAGAACCGGGCCGTGCCGTAGGTGGGCAGGGTGTGGTTGCTCCCGGCGAAGTAGTCCCCCACCGCCTCCGGCGTGCTGCGGCCCAGGAAGATGGACCCGGCGTTCTTCACCTGGCCGAGATATGCGAAGGGGTCGTCCAGGCACAGCTCCAGATGCTCGGGGGCAAGGGCGTTGGCGATGCGGACCGCCTCCGGAATGTCTTTGACAAGAATGATCTTTCCATTGCTTTCCAGAGACGCCCGTGCGGTTTCCTCGGTGGGCAGCGCCGCCAGCTGCTCCTCCATCTCCCGCGCCGCGGTCTGGGCCAGCGCGGGGGAATCGGTAATCAGCACGGCGCAGCCGCCCACGTGCTCCGCCTGACTGAGCAGGTCGGCGGCCACCTGCCGGGGATCGCTCTTCCCGTCGGCAATGACCAGAATGTCGCTGGGTCCGGCAATCATGTCGATACCCACCCGCCCGAACACCTGCCGCTTGGCCTCCGCCACGAAAGCGTTGCCGGGACCCACGATCCTGTCCACCCTGGGCACCGTCTCCGTCCCATAAGCCAGCGCCGCCACCGCCTGAGCCCCGCCGCAGCGGAACACCCGGTCCGCCCCGGCGATTCGGGCGGCCGCCAGAATGGAGGGGGCCACGTCCCCGTTGCAGGTTGGGGGCGAAACCATGACGATCTCCGAACAGCCCGCGATTTTCGCGGGAATGCAGTCCATCAGCACCGTGGAGAATAGAGGCGCGGTGCCGCCGGGAATGTAGACGCCCACCTTTTCAATGGGCGTGACCTTCTGCCCCAGCACGACGCCGGGCCGGTCGCTGATGACGAAGCCGCTTTGCACCTGCCGGCGGTGGAAGGCGCGGATGTTCTCCGCCGCCTCCTCCAGCGCGTCCCGCAGCGCCGGCTCCAGCGCCGCCAGCGCCCCGTCCATCTGTTTCCGGGGCACCTCCAGTTCCTCCAGCTCCGCGTGATCGAACTCCTTTGCGTACCGCCGGAGGGCGCCGTCGCCCCTTTGCCGCACCTCTTCTATTATGCCGGCCACGATCCCGGAAACATCCTGCTGCGTTTCCGTCCGGGCCAGGATTTCCGACAGGGAGACCTGCTCCGCGTCCAGAATTTTTATCATCTTGCGCTATCCTTTCTCCGAAAGAGCCTCCACCCGGCGGCAGAGCTCCACGATCTGTTCATGCCTGAATTTGTAGCTGACCCTGTTGGCAATCAGCCGGGCGGAGATGGGAACAATGGTGGCCCTGGGCTCCAGATCGTTTTCCAGCAGGGTCTTCCCCGTCTCCACGATGTCCACGATCACGTCGCTGAGTCCCAGAATGGGGGCGATCTCGATGGACCCGTTGAGATGGATGATGTCAATGTCCCGGCTCATGGAGGCGTAGTACCGTCCGGCAATGCGGGGGAACTTGGTAGCCACCCGGAGCACCCGGTCCGGCCGGTCCCGGAAGTCCTTTTTTCCCGCCACGCACATCCGGCACCTGCCCAGCCCCAGGTCCGCCAGCTCGTAAACGTCGGGCTCGTACTCCAGCAGAATGTCCTTTCCCGCCACGCCCACGTCCGCCGCCCCCCGCTCCACGTAAATGGCTACGTCGGAGGGCTTTACCCAGAAGTACCGGATCCCGGCTCCGGGATTTTCAAAAATCAGCTTCCGGTTCTCCTCCTCGATGGCCGGGCAGGGGTACCCGGCGGCCCTGAACCGGGCATAGACCTTCTCGCCCAGCCGCCCCTTGGGCAGGGCGACGCTCACCATATCCATCACGTCTGTCCCCCTTCCTCAAACCGGACCAGCTCCCGCCAGCGCAGCCCCTGGGGAACCTCCCGCTCCATGCGGACGGATTTCCCCTCCCCGGCCAGGGCGGCGGCCCTGACCGCCACGGCGGCGGGGTCCGCCTCCGGCCTGTAGAGCAGCAGCACGTCCACGTCGTATTCGCTCTCCTCCCCCAGCCGCTCCAGCTGGTCCAGGTACACGGCAAAGCCGATGGCCTGCCCGGTCTTGCCCATGCGGCGGAGCAGATTGTCATACCGCCCCCCGGCCAGCACGCCGCTGGCCAGTCCCGGCAGGTACCCCCGAAAGATGATTCCGTTGTAGTAGCGCATATCGTTGGCGATGGAGAAATCCAGCCGCAGGCCCTCCGAGAACCCCAGACGCTCCATGATCCGGCACAGTCCCTTCAGCTCCTCCAGGGCGGCCGCCGGCCTCTCGCCCGATGCCAGCTCCTCCAGCCGGGGAAGGACCTCCTCCGGCGGACCGTACAGCCGGGCAAGGCGGCACAGCCGGTCCGACAGCTCCCGGTTTACGCCCGCCTGGGCGCACAGCCGGTCGATGGCCGGGACGTTCTTCCGCCCCAGCTCCGCCAGGAGCTGCTCCCGGACGCTCTCCTCCCGGACCTGCTCCAGCAGGCCGGACACCAGGCCGATATGGCCCAGATCCAGGAGATACCTGCCGCCGCCCAGCAGGCGCAGGCTTTCCGAGGCCAAAGACAGCACCTCGCCCATGGCGGCCAGGTCCAGACTGCCGATGCACTCCAGGCCGGTCTGCATGATCTCCCGGAAGCCCAGGGCCGCGGCGGTGGTGCGGTACACGTTCTCGTGGTAATACACCTTCTCCAGTCCGCCCGCCGGAGGCTGGGCGTTTTTGACGATGGAGAGGGTGACGTCCGGCTTCAGAGCCATCAGCCGCCCGTCGGTGTCGGTGAAGGTCAGGATATTCTCGCTGACCAGAAAGCTCCTGTTTTTCCTGTACAGGTCGTAGGGTTCAAACCTGCTCATGCGGTAGGGCAGGTAGCCATGGCGGCGGTACAGCTCCCGCAGCAGCAGTCCGGCCCGCTCATCCGCCCGCCAGATCAAAGATCCTTCCATTCCCAATTCTCCCTGAGCGAAACAGTGTTTCGCAATAAAAGTCCTTTTTTGGCACCTTTTTCTTTTACGAAAAGGTGCGCAAATCCTGTGTCAGCCGCCGATCCGCTCCAGCACCGTCTGATAGCCCCCCGTGCCGTAGGCGCAGCAGCGGTTGACGCGGCTGATGGTGGCGGTGCTGGCGCCGGTGCGCCCGGCGATATGACTGTACACCAGTTTCTCCCGGAGCAGCTTTGCCACCAGAATCCGCTGGGAGCAGTCCTGAATTTCTTTTCCGGTCATCAGATCCTCCAGAAAGGCGCGGCATTCCTCCTCCGTCTCCAGGGACAGGATTGCCCGGACCAGCAGCTCCGCGCCCTCCCCATGGAACACATCCACAGCCTTCCCTCCTTCCAGTGCTTTCTCAGAACCTGTATTCACAGCCGCCGAACCGGGAAAAATCCCCGTCCATCCGGCATCCCCCGGTTATAAATGCAGGTCCTTGCTTTAGCATGGTAACACGGTAAAACAAAAAAGTCAAGAAATGGCGGACTGGAATTTATCCCGATATTTTCCGGATGGAAGAGGGCGGGTTGTGGCAAATTTCACAAATAACCGCGAAATTGTTCGGCAAAAACGACAATTTATCGGTTTTGCGGGGAAAAATGCTGTCGGCTGTGGACAAACTTGTATTGTTTCATGTATAATAAAGGCAACCGGAGCATGGGGACGGCCGGAACGGACGGTTTCGGCAAAAGCATGATCCGGGATCGACCGAGCGGTTCCTGAAATGATGGGAGGCGCCCCTTACGGCCTCCCACTGCCCGTCAGCCCGGGCAGGCAATCTGAGAGGAGGGGGGATGTCATAATGAAGGAAACATCAAGCAGCATTTACAAACATTCCATGAAGCTGGAACGCCGTACGGCATCACTCTATGTCCAGAATACGGGCTGTCAACAGTGTCCTCCCGGCTACGGCTGGGGTCCGGGCGTGCGGGATCACTTCCTGCTCCACCATATCGTGAGCGGGAAAGGGGTGTATGAATGCCGGGACGGGCGCTATGAGCTCAGCGCGGGGGACACCTTCCTGGTCTACCCCAACACCGCCATCCACTACCGCGCCGACAGCGAGGAGCCCTGGGAGTACGTCTGGGTGGGCTTTGGCGGCCTGGACGCCGGGGAGCTCATGGACCGGACGGACTTCACCCCGGAGGAGCCGGTCTACCGCGGCCGGGACAGCGAGACCCTGCGGACGATGCTGGAGGCGGTGTACGCCGGTTACGGAGCCCAGACGTGGGAGCAGCTGGCCATGACGGCGCGGCTGTACGACCTGCTCGCCTTCCTGGTGCGCACGGCCCACCGGCAGGAGGGAAGGGAGGCGGACGCCTCAGACTGCGCGGTTCTGGCCGCGGAATACATCATCGGCCACTATGAGGAACCCATCACCGTGGAGGGACTGGCGGCACTGGCCTCGGTCAGTCATTCCAGCCTGTACCGGCGGTTTGTCAGGCGCTTTCAGGTTTCCCCCAAGCGCTTTTTGCTGGAGTACCGCATCCAGCGGGCCTGCGCCCTGCTGACGGATACCGCCTGCTCCATTCAGGAGATCTCCACCTCGGTGGGTTTTGAGGACCCCTTCTACTTCTCCCGCGCGTTCAAGGATGTCAAGGGCGTCTCGCCCCGGCAGTACGCCGCCCGGCAGCGGAGCGGGAAGGGGCAGGAGACGGAAGAACCGGAGAAGCAGGAATGATGGCATTGGACGCTCCGGCCGAGGCGGAATGACGAAGATGTTCCGGCTGGAACGGAAAGACGGCCGGGCGATGGATTCCGCTGCATCCAGTCTCTTTTTAGATTATATGGGGAATTGAATGACGGGTATTTTGCTCAAATGCCCAGGAGGATACTGTCCTGTGAACCCTGACGTACTGTTTTTCTTTGATAAGGACCCCGCCGCTCTGCCCCTCTACGAGGCCTTTGAGGCCGGCGTCCTGGCGGAGGTGGAAAACGCCTCCATCCGGGTCGGGAAAACCCAGATTACCTTTACCAATCCCAGGGTGTTTGCCGCGGTTTCCTTCCTGCCCGTCCGAAAGAAGGCCCGGCGGCCGGAGCACTGCATCACCGTCACTCTGGGGCTGAACCGCCGTCTGGACACCCCGCGGGTGGACGCGGCCACGGAGCCCTACCCCGGCCGGTGGACCCACCATCTGCTCATCGCCTCTCCGGAGGAGATCGACGGAGAGCTGATGGAGTGGACGAGGGAAGCCGCCGCCTTTGCCGCGGCAAAGCGATAGACCATCAACAGAAAAGCAGCCGGATTCCTCGGAATCCGGCTGCTTTTCTGTTCAATTCTGAAACCGTTATCGATTTTCCATCAGCCTGCTCAGCGCGGCCCTGTCGCCCACAAGGGTGACATAGGGGTGCAGCTGGAGGATGGAGGCGGGCATCTGGGGGGTGACAGGTCCGGTGAAGGCCCGGTTGACGGCGTCGGCCTTGTCCTCGCCGCTGACCATCAGGAGGATCTTCTTTGCCATCATAATGGACTTGATGCCCATGGTCATGGCCTGACGGGGCACGTCGTCCATGGAATCAAAGAAGCGGGCGTTGGCCTGAATGGTCCGCTCGGAGAGGTCCACCACGTGGGTCTCCAGCTCAAAGGCGTTGCCGGGCTCGTTGAAGCCGATGTGGCCGTTGTGGCCCATGCCCAGCACCTGAATATCAATGCCGCCCAGTCTGTGGATCACCTCGTTGTACCACCTGCACTCCCCCTGGGGATCGGCAGCCAGACCGTCCGGAACATTGGTGTTGGCGGGATTAATGTTCACGTGGTCAAAGAGGTTTTCCTGCATGTAGTGGTGATAGCTCTGCTCGTGGGTGGGCTCCAGCCCTACGTACTCGTCCAGATTGACGGTCTTGATGGCGGAGAAATCCAGATCACCCTTCTCATACCAGATCACCAGCTGTTTGTACATGCCCACCGGCGTGGAACCGGTGGCCAGGCCCAGTACGCTGGTGGGCTTGAGAATAATCTGAGCGGAGAGGATATTGGCGGCTTTCCGGCTCATGGTCTGATAATCTTCGGTCATGTAGATCTTCATGGCAGTTCGCTCCTTAATTTTAGTGATTGATGACCCCGTCGATCATCAGTTGATGAAAAAATACCAGTTAAATTGTATAAGAAAAATCAGATTTTGTCAATGGGGATTGGCAAAATTTTCTTACCGCCCGGCGGCAGGAGCGATTTTTCTTCCCGAGGCCTTCCTGGGGATACGCGCCCCCGGAAGAGTCATGGTTTGCAGGTCCCGCAGGGGGCGTAGCCCTGGGCGGTCAGCTCCTCCCTGTCGGAGGTAACCTCCTGCCGGTTTTCCTCCTTCATGGAGGAAGCGCCGGAGCAGGTGGGCAGATGGAATTTCTTTGAGCTGACGTTGAGGACATAGGTAATCTCCGGCTCCGCCGTCTCTCCGGGGTCCGTACCGGCCAGCCAGCTCGTCCCGGTGGCGTAGTCGATCTCCACGCCGGGCTGCACGTTGTAGACGTAGACGCAGAAGCTGATTCCCTCGCCATCGTCCTCTACGCTCTTCGCCTCCATGATCACGCCGCTGGCTACCAGATTCTCCCCCTCATAGAGGGGCGACACCCGGTAGAGCACATGGTTCTCCGTCTCCTTCACATAGTCCGCCACCATGTTCTCAAAGGGCAGCATCCCCTCCACATTCAAGTACCGGGTGCCGGTGATGAGATTCTGTTTATTGGCGTTTTCCCCGGAGAGCTGGTACCCGATGAGGTGGCACCGGTTGTAGAGGTATTTGCCGTCCACGCAGTCATACTTCACCGTCTGCCAGCCCGTGGGCTTCACCTGGCCGATGGAGCCCCGCTCCTCCGTGGGCATCAGGTCCACGCCCACGCAGGCGGAGGCCGCGCCGCAGCGGCCCAGCGCGTCCAGAGGACTGTACACCTCATAGGAGCTGGCGGTCATCTCGCCGGGGAGGAAGGACGGCTCGCCGCCGTTGATGGTCACACAGGGCTGGCCGGCATAGGCCGGGATGCTGTCCAGGCAGACTCCTGTGATGGTCCGGACATGCTGATCCGCGCCGCATCCGGCGGAGAACAGACACCACAGCGCCAGCAGCAGGGCCATCGTTCCCCGCATTGTGTTTCTCATCTGGCGTAGACCTCCTTTGTGATCTTTTCGTGGCTGGAACCGGCAAACTCCTCCCGCCGCGTCAGACGCCAGTCCGCCAGCGGCAGGGGGAAGTACCGGTCGGCGGGATAGAGGCGGTTCCAGCGGTAGAGGAGCACCCCCTCCGCCCCCTCCAGCCAGGGGCCGGGGTCTGCATCCTCGAAGAAAGCGAACTCCCCCGCCCCGGCCCGGCGGAAGAAATCCTCCGCCGGGCGCAGGTTTTCCGCCGGGTCCGGGAACTGCCGGAGGGTATAGGCGCTCATCCACACCGGCCTTCCGCCGGCCTCCCGCAGCAGGTCCTGCCGCAGGAGCCGGTCCTGACTCTGCCGGCGGCGGTTGAAGAGCATGCCGCCCCGGTCGTCGATACAGGCGATGATAATCATGCCGCGTCCAGCACGTTCACGCACAGCCGCTGGAAAATCGCGGCCACCTGAGCCCGGCTGGCGCTGCCGCCGGGGACCAGCATTCCGTCCATTCCGTTGACCAGGCCCGCCGCCACCGCCCAGCTCATGGCCTCCGAGGCGTAGAGAGAGACGGCGGAGGCGTCCGGGAACCGGCCCAGGTCGCCCTGCGACGAGACGTCCAGCTTCCGGTACCGGGCGTAGCGGTACAGAATGGCCGCCAGCTGCTCCCGCGAGATGGGAGTCTCCGGCCGGAAGCTGCCGTCCTCGTAGCCGGTGACAATGCCGTTGGCAGAGGCCCAGGCCACCGGCGCGGCGTAGTAGGTCCCCGCCGCCACGTCGGTAAAGGCGGCGGGCAGGGCGGCGGGAGAGCCCTCCAAACGGTGAAGAATTGTGACGATCATGGCCCGGTCGGTGGCGGCGCCGGGAACAAACAGTCCCTCCGCCAGCCCCCGCATCAGCCCCCTGCCGTAAGCATAGCCCACCGCCTCATAGAACCAGTCCCCCGCCTTCACATCAACAAAGGGCGGGACGACAAACCAGTCGGTCGGAGCGGGAAGCTGGGGCTCCCGGGGCGGGTCGGGATCGACGGACAGGGAAACGGGGATCGTTCCGGCGGCGCCGGACAGGGGCCGCAGGCGCTCATCCAGAAGGGTCACCCGCGCCGTATCCGGCCAGACGCCGGCTTCCGCCGGAGCGCCCAGATCCAGATCCCCCAGCTCCAGCCACCCGCCCCGGTCCAGAGCGGTCCGGTCGGTAAGATATACGGTTATCCGCGTCTCCCCCCGGAAGACCTGCGCGGAGCAGTCCGGGGCGTAGGCCGTCCGGGAAGAGGGCGTGAAAGCGCAGGAGGGATATTCTCCGGCCAGCTTCAGCTCCAGCTGCACGCCGCAGACGCCCTCATAGCGCAGCTCCTCCAGAGTGAGGAGCGCCCGTCCGGTCCCGTCGGCATCGCAGAGCAGAACGGGCTTCTCCGCCGCCAGCGCGGCGGGAGAAACGGTACACAATAAGATCAGAGCCAGAATCAGCGGCAGAAACCGCTTTCTCATCATTGTCCGCCTCCTTTCAGCTCCAGCCGGGGCAGCGTATCGCCGCCGGGGCTGTCGATCCACAGCGTCTGGGACGTGCACCGGGTGACCTCCGCGCTCCCCGGCGTCGCGGTCCGCCACAGCTCCGCCCGGATACGGGCGGGCAGAGCGAAGTCCGCGCCGCAGGAGGTCTGATTCCCCTGGAGCTCCGCCTCCGCCTGCACCTCGGGGATGAAGAGGAAGATGCCGCTGCTGACCGTGCCATACAGGGAGTCCTTCTGCTCCTGCACAAAGAGCAGAACGGTACCGGGGATGTTCCGCCGGATGCTGTCCTGGGCCCCGAAATCAGGATTCCCGTCCTCCATGTCCGGCGCGGGGAACTCGCCGGTGATCCGGACGGTGTTGTATACGGGGTCCCCCTGGAACTCCCCGGCGATGACCAGGGAGCCCGCCCTGATGGTCTCGGTTCCAGCCCCGGTGACGTAGGTATAATCCTGGGCCAGCAGTCCCATGGTGGGCCCCTTCAGGAAGGCGATGTCGTCCCCCGCGTAGCTGACCGGCCGGAGCGCGTTTTGCAGATCGGGAAGCATGGGCAGTCCGGTGATGGTCAGGGAGGTGGCCTGATAGACGCCGATCCGGTCGTTCGCCCCCTGATCTCCCGCCATCTGGAAATAGACGAGGGCCCGGTCCTCGGTCTGCCCCCCGGTAAAGGTCCGGACGGTGTGAGAGCCGCTTCCATCGGCGACGGTCACCGTACAGGCACCGCTCCACGCGCCGGCCGGGGACAGCCGGAGCCCGGAGACGGCCGTGGGCCGGGTCATGGCGATAGTCACCGTGCCGTCCTCGCTCTGGGTGATCTGGTACGCGTCGGCATCCACCAGCAGATCATAGGAGATCCGGACCTCCCCGGAGGTCTTCCGGTCGATGGCATAGCCCTGGTTGTCATAGGCAACCACGGTGTAGGTATAGGTCCGGTGGTTCCCGGAGCCGATGGTGTCCGTATAGGAGGTGTCCGTCGTAAAGGCGATGGGTTCGTCATTGCGGAAGATCTCATAGCCCTGGACCGTTCCGCCTGTCTCGACGGAGAAGTCCAGCTTTACGGCGTTCTCCCCCGTCTGGGCCGCCGCCAGCGTCAGCGTGCCGCCCGTCCGGGACACGCCGTTGAGCCGGTCCCGGCGGCTCTGGTCGCTGAGATACCAGATGGCCCGTTCCTCCGGGGGATATTGTTGGGCGAGGACGCTCCGGGTGTCCGCGCTGAGCTCCATGCCCCAGTGCCGGAAGAATTCGGTCAGGTCACGGCCCGCCACGGCGGAAGCGGTACGGGCCACCCTGTCGTCATAAGCGGCCGCGCCGCCGAAGTATTCCCCGGTCTTCCAGGCGGAGAAGAACCGATTGTAGAAATCCAGGGGATTCTCTCCGCCGTCATAGGCCAGGTGGAGCTGCCAGTACATCCCCAGCTGGACGAACACGTCGCCGGAAGCGCCGGGGCGGGCCTGAGCGGTTTTGTTGAAGATGGCGGCGTACTTCCCGCTGCTCTCCAGCCGGGAGGGCAGGATATTGCTGCCGCCGTCGAAGGTCTGAACCGCCAGGGCGTAAATATTGTTGGTGATTTCCGCTTTCCCCAGCTTATCCATGTTGTGGCCGATTTCATGGGCGATGCCCCAGCCGAAGAGCCGATTGGCCTCCGCGGTCACACCCCGCACCGGCGCGCCGCCCACCATGCCCGCGCAGGAGCCGTAACCGATGCCGATATGGCTGCCCGCGGCGTACATGAACGCACCGGAGAACATCCGCATGCACCGGATGTTCTGCCGGGCCTGCATGGTTCCCTCAATGCCCTGGACTGTCCGGCAGATCTCCATGATCTGCTCCCAGGCCTCGACGGAATCCGCCAGCTGGTCCGCCCGGCCGGCTCCCTTCAGTCCGCTCCGCACCGCCTCGGCGGGCAGGCTCAGCAGCACCGAGGGCGTGGCGATCTCCGTCACGTTCTGCCAGCTGGTCCGGGCCGCGGCCGCATTCTGCGCGGGGCCGTAGGCATCCAGCTCCGTCAGATAGAGGTTGATGGCGGCGGTGCGCTCCGCCGGGGACATGGCGTTCCACCGGGAGAGATCCAGCACGGGAATGTCCGTGGCCCGGCGGATATGAAGGCGGATGCCCGACGCGCCGGCGCCGCTGAAGGTCACATAGAGGCTGCCGCCACGGGGCGTCTCCTGGCTGCCGATCCGGGGAATGGTCAGCACGTTCCTGCCGTTTTCCAGCGTCCCCACGGAGGACAGCCAGGCATTGGCCTCGGCGTTGAACTGGGAGGCATAAACCGTTGCCTGCCCGCCCTCGGGGATGCCCTCGGCATAGACGGTGATCTCCTGTCCCGCCGCCGCGGCCACACCCAGAGGCTGCAGGGCGCTGCCGCCCTGTCCGAAGTTGTCCCCCGCCGCGCCGCTGCGGGACTCCAGTCCGTTGACCAGCACGCCGGAGGAGGATTTCCCGGCCAGCAGCTCTTCCGCCAGGGCCAGTTCGTCGGCCAGAGTCTCCGGCTCCAGATAGAAGTCCCGCTCGTCGCTGTTCAGCCGCTCCCGCAGCCGGTCGATCCGGGCCTGGTCCACGCCGGGAGCCAGCCGGGTCCGCAGAGAATCGGAGAACAGCTCGCCAATTTCGTCCGGCAGGCGGTGGTTTTCGTCATACTTCAGGAACATCAGCTCGCTGAGGCTGACCAGCGTATACGCCCGCTGCTCGGCGGCCACGCTGATCTGGATTACATTCCGCTGGGGCGTAAAGGGCATGACGGCAAATCCGGTGACCGCCGGGTTGCCGCGGATGGCCGGCCAGGTAAGCACGTCGGAATCGTCGCCGATGCCGCCCCGGTCCTCCCCGTCGGTAATCAGATGTCCCGCCCCGTCGGTACTCTCTCCGGCATACCACACCCGCACGCTGTAAGCCCGCAGGTCGCCGGCCCAGGTCCCGTCCAGCCGGGGGACCCAGATGGCGGCGCTGAGATTCTGGGGCTCCCGGAAGGTGACGACGACGTGCTCGTTGCTGTACCAGTTCCGGGCGGTCCAGTGAGTGCGGTAATCGCCGTCCGCCATGTTGTCGGGGGTGAAGGGCGCGGCGGCGGTATATTCGTCCCGGTTATAGTTGCCGGGGTCCGCAAGACGGATGGAGGCGAAATCCTGCCACTCCAGCACGCCCTGGGTGGGAATCCCGGCGGGCCGGGCATAGACCACGGCCCTGGGCGTGCCGGAAGCGATGAGGGAGGGCCCGCTGCGGCCCATGTCGTTTCCGGCAATGATATAGACCGAACAGGGGGTGTCGTTCACCAGTCCGGTGATGGTGGTCCCGGTAGAGGTCACCGCTTCGCCGAAGCGGTGATAGCCGGACACGGGCGTGCCGGGCTGGCTGGTGTAATAGACCTCGTAGTACGTCGCCCCCCTGGACGCCTTCCAGCTCACCCGCAGGGCTCCGTCCAGAGCGGATACGGAGACCATGTCCGGCGGGGGAGGCGCGGCGGCGGGCTGGGGCGTGGCGGTGACGGCGGCGGAGGGCCTGCCGGTCCACGCGCCGTCCACGGCGGTAACCACAAACTGATAGGCGATCAGGTTCTCCAGACCGGTGATCGCCGTCCGGCTGGTCTCCACGGTGAGAGTCCGGACCTGCTCCGGGGCGGAAACCGGCCACCAGCTCACCTCATAACCGGAAATGTTGGGCAGGGCGTTCCAGCGCAGGCTTACCTGTCCGTCGCCCGCCTCGGCGGTCAGACCGGTCACCTGGCTGCCGGCGGCGGAGGGATCCACCGGAATCATTTCCTTCAGGAACTGGATGGATTCCACGGTGGCAAAGCCGGTCTCCGTTTTCGTCACGGTTACGGTAATCTTCTTTACCGCGATCCGGCTGCCCAGATCGATGGTGATGACGCCGCTCCCCTCCTGGAGGCTCAGGGCGTGAATCCCCACCGGGAGGGAGTTGTCAAAGGTATAGCGGCGGATCTCCCCCCGCTCGTCCTCCACCTCCACGGTTCCCGCCAGAATGGGGGCAGACCCGGCGGAGGTGATTTTCAGCTGCTCCATCAGGGTGGGCCGCAGGAAGGAGAAGGGCAGCACGATCTGTCCCGAGGCGTTGGGGGAGAAAGTGACGGAGCCGCCGCCCGTCTGAAAGAGGTTCTCCAGCTCGCCGGAGGTCACCGTCACGCCCAGCGCCGCCATCTCCCCGGACATGGCGGCGGTATCCACCGGCGGGAGCAGCAGGGCGGTCTCCAGCACCTGCGCGCCGCCTGCGGCGGTGATCTGCCGGTTGACGTAGGCCAGATCGATGATGTCGATGACGCCGTCGCCGTTCAGATCATAAATCTCCAGATCCCGGCGTTCCACAGAGCCCAGAGCGGAGGAGAGGTCCTCCCGGTCCCGGCTGTCCACCCGGCCGTCGCCGTTGCAGTCGCCCAGAGAGAAGACGGCGTCTCCGGTGCCGACGATGACGTGGCGGGCGTACTCCTCCATGACTACGGTTTCCTGGCAGGTGGTATAGCCCGTGCCGGAAAACCGGAGGGTATAGGTCCCGCGGGGCAGGCCGTCCACAGAGACGTCCAGACGGCCCGGCCATTCGCCGAAGAGCTCCCCTCCGGCGGCGTCCCGCAGGGACACGCTGGCAGAGGCGCTGCCGAGGCCCTGCGTACCGGGTCGGGTCAGGTCCACGATCCCCAGAGAGGTTGCTCCCTGGAGAAGCTCCACCTGCACCCGCCGCTCCCGCAGCTCCGTCAGGGACTGGTCGTAGTCGAGCCGCACCGTGGCGGAGATGGTTCCCGTCACGGCGTTCGATGCCCGGGCCTCCGGGCGGGGCAGCAGGGAGAGCAGCATAACTGCCGCCAGCAGCGCCGCCCACAGGCGTCCTTTTTTCTTCATGTCGTTTTCCTCGCTTTCATCAGGGTCAGAAGTGATTATATCAAAAATTTCCGGAATTGGCAATTCATTCTTCAGAGATTCCTCTCCCTGTTGCGCAAAGCATGGCTGACTTCATTATTCTCAACCAAAGATAACGCTTGCATTTTTACCGTATTTAAGATATACTGATCAGCAGAATCGGAGGATGAGGCGTTTGCGGAAGGGGAAGAAAATCCGCGGGCGCCTTTTTGCATCCGGAGAGATCAAAAAGGAAAGAGAGGAGAACCACCTGTGGAAAAAGAAAGTTTCTGGAAACGGTATGGCCTGCTGACCGGCACGGGACTGGCGGTGGGCGCGGCGGCGGTGCTGCTGACAGGGCTGGGGAATCCGGAGAACATGGGCTTCTGCATTGCCTGCTTCCTGCGGGACATCGCCGGGGCGCTGAACCTCCAGCGGGCGGGTTTTGACGCGGAGGCCGGTACGGGCATCGTCCAGTACATCCGCCCGGAGATCATCGGGCTGGTCCTGGGCGCTACTGTCCTCGCCTTCGCAAAGAGGGAGTTCCGGCCCAGGGGCGGGTCCTCGCCCATGCTGCGGTTTATTATCGCGGTATTTGTGATGATCGGAGCCCTGGTGTTTCTGGGCTGCCCCCTGCGGATGGTCATCCGGATCGGCGGCGGCGACCTGAACGCCGTGGTGGGCCTGGCGGGCTTCATCATCGGCATCCTGATCGGCATCCTGTTCCTCAACCGGGGCTTCAGCCTGCGGCGGGCCTACGCCCAGTCCATGACGGAGGGACTGGTCTTCCCGGCGCTGATGGCGGCGCTGCTGATTTTGCTGCTGGCGCGGCCGGACTTTATCTTCTTCAGCGCCAAAGGGCCCGGCTCCATGACGGCCCCGGTGCCGGCGGCGCTGCTGATCGCGCTGGTGACCGGCGCGCTGGCCCAGCGGTCCCGCCTGTGCATGGTGGGCGGCATCCGGGACGCGGTGCTGTTCCGGGATTTCCGGCTCATCTCCGCCTTCGCTGCCATCATCGTGGCCGTACTGGCGGGCAACCTGATTTCAGGCAAATTCCATCCCGGCTTTGCAGGCCAGCCCGTCGCCCACACGGAAGCGCTGTGGAACCTGCTGGGCATGACGCTGGTGGGCTGGGGCTCGGTGCTGCTGGGGGGCTGTCCCCTGCGGCAGCTGATTCTGGCCGGAGAGGGGAACACGGACTCCGCCGTTACCGTCACCGGTTTCATCGTGGGCGCGGCCATCTCCCACAACTTCGCTCTGGCATCCTCCGGCGACGGTACCGGCAACGGACCGGTGGCGCTTGCCGTTGCTGCCGGATTCGTGGTCCTGACGGTCATTTCCGTTATGAATATGCAGAAACTGGAGGGTTGAGAACATGGTGGACGCAAGAGGATACTCCTGTCCCACGCCGGTGATTATGGTGCAGAAGGCGGTGAAAGGCAGCGCGCCCGGAACGCTGGAGGTACTGGTGGACAACCAGTGCTCGGTGGAGAACGTGACCCGGTTTGCCCGCAACGCGGGCTATTCGGTCCAGGTCTCCGATCTGAACGGGGACTTCAGGCTGACGCTGACCAGATGACGGCGCAGTACGTGGCCACGTTCCACACCCATCTGGCGGCTCTGCGGAGCTGCCGGGCCCTGAAGGGAGCCGGACATGAGGAGGCCAGAATGGCTCCCGTGCCCCGGTCTCTCAGCTCCTCCTGTGGGACGTGCGTGTTCTATCGGGCGGAGACGCCCCTCCATTCCCTGCTGGACCGCGATCTGGAGGCGGTCTACCGGCAGGAGGAGGGAGGCTTCGCTCCCGTATACCGGGGAAGCGAATAGCGGCGGACCAGGAGCTGCGCAAAAAAAGAGTCCGGAGTAATTCCATCGGGTTACTCCGGGCTCTTTTCTGTTCTCTGACCTGTATGGACCGCAGGCTGCTCTTTCAGAAGCTGTACCAACAGGCGAAGTGGGCAGATTGACGGGAAAAATCTTCGACCGGATGTGTGCTCCCGCCTGTCGGTTCAGCTTCCCTCATCCTTTACCATTCGCACGTAACCGCGCAGGTGAATTCCGCCGGTCCTCCGGTTCCCTCATAGTGCATGGTGATGACCGCCTGGCCGGGAGCGACGGCGGTGACGGTCCCGGCTGTATCTACCGTGGCAACGCCGGGGTCGGAGGAGGTACAGGCGACGGAGTAAACGCCGAAGGCATTCACCGGCAGGAACTGAAAGCTCTCTCCCGCGCCGGTCAGAGTCATTTCGCCGGGGCTGGCGGAGACGCTCACCTCCAGGTCGGCTTCCAGCTGCGCGACGGCCTCCTCCCGCGTGGGGGCGGTATCCCGGTAGGGCTCCTTGTGGAACATCCACTCCCCGCGGAAGAGATCAAGGGCCTCGTCCCGCTGGGCCTCCGGCAGCTGCTCCAGCACCACACAGGCAAACTGGCTGGGGTTGACCGTATACAGCCGGTAAATCATGGAGCCGTACCCCTCCGCCGGAGCGCCGTCCAGCCCCTCCGTGGCGGAGAGGATATAGAGGTACTCCGCCTGCGTCATGGCCGCCCCCTGCTGTTCCATGTACCGGTCGATATTTCCTATGATATCAACCACGGTCCCGGACCCGTCGCCCTCGTCCAACCCGGCCTCCACCGCCGCCTGGGCCAGCAAGCCCCAGTCCATATAGCTCATCAGCGGCAGCCACTCCCCGGGGTCCGCGCCCTGCCGCACCTGCTCCACGATGGACCGGGCGTTCTCCCGCGCGGCGTCCTGAGCGGGATCAGGCGCAGAAGGAGATTGCCCATCCGTAAAGGGGAGGGACCAGGCGGGATCCTCCGACAACCGCAAAAATTCTTCGTAGATCGCATCAATATTCTTGAGCCGCAGGCTCTCTCCGTCCTGAGTATAGAGCCCATGCTGGGAGAGGATAAAAAAGACGTCGCCGTCCTCCGGTGCGTCCCCCCAGTGGAAGGAGACGGAGATGGGCCATCCGCCCTTCCCCGTAGGGTCATAACTCCCTTCATACGCAAAACTCTGGTACAGCTCCCACAGCCGCGCCACCTCCGCCGGATCGGTGATATAGGCGTAGTCATGACTGTTGGAGCTGGCCGACTGCCCGATGCTGACGGCCACAGGCACGTCCTGCGGCGAAGCGGGCGAGGTCCCGGCATCGGCGATGCGCTGAAGGAAGAACACGTACTCCGAGGCGTCCAGACAGACCTGATTAAGGGTGGTGCTGAGCCGGGCCCAGTTCAAGGGCGCGGCGTCGGTCCAGAACACCCGCACCATGGGCTGGAGCTGAAAATACTCCTGGGCTGTCTCCGGAGAAGTGGGGGTGGACCGGTTCTCCGCCAGCCACTCCGGGGCCCGTGCCAGGAACTCCTCCGGCAGGACGCTGCTGTCCGGGGACCAATACCAGCTGTGAGGGCCCGGCTGTTCCAAAATTTCCGCCCGACGGTCCATGGTTTCCTGTCCGTAAATATCCAGCATCATCTGCTCAAGGCCCGGGCCGGTCTGAGCGGGTTGGTCTGCGTGGAGGCTGCCGCCGTCGGTAAAGCTGTAGGATTCCGCGGGGGTCTCGCTGCCGGAGCCGTACTGCCGGATCAGCTCCTCCCGGACCGCGTCAAAGTCTCCGCCGTCAGGGTAGTCCAGCCGGACGTAATACAGCCCCCACGCGGAGCCCTCGTACCGCTGAAAATAGAAATAGGCCTTTTCCGCCGCGGCGCCGAAGCCGGACACGTTTTCAGCCACCACCCCCCAGCGGTCGCTGTCGTCATTGAGCTCACCCTGTTCCAGGATCTGCTCCCGGGTGATGCCCAGGGTATCGAGCACCGTCTCCACGCCGTCGTTCCAGTGGAGGCCGGGGAATTCCATCAGCGGAGAGGGCTCTGCCCCTGCCGGAGCGGCGGCCCTCCCGCCGAAGGCGCAGGAGACCAGAATGCAGGCCGCCAGCGCCACGGCGGCGAAGGTGGCTTTCCGCATCCGGGGCCGCCGGATAATCAGAGCCAGGCGCTCCTGCATGGCCCGCTTTCCGGCGGTCATGGTGGTAGCCGTCTGGAGCAGGGCGGCGGGAGAGGCGCGCCGGGACACCATGCCCAGCAGAGTCTTCCCGTAGTCGATGCTTTCCTCTCCGCCCAGCCGCCGGAGAGCGGCAGCGTCGCAGGCCAGCTCACAGTCCCGGCGGCTCAGGGCCGCCGCCCACCACACCAGCGGATTGTACCAGTGGATCGTCAGACACACGCCGCGGAGCAGCGACCATATATGATCTCCGTGGCGGTAATGGGCGTACTCGTGGGCCAGGATGTGCTCCGGGTGTTCCGCGTCCATGGCCGCCTCATTCAGATAGATGGCGGGCCGGAACACCCCGAACAGGCAGGGGGATGGAATTCCGTCCGCCTCGTACACCGGCAGCTTCCCGGTCCATGGCGCATCCGGCAGCGTCAGCCGCCTCCGGCTCCTCCGCAGGCGGATGTAAAACGCCAGATTGGACAGTACCAGCGCCCCGGCCGTGACGGCCATGCCGGTTTTCCAGATCACATCCGGCCAGTCCGTGGCGGAGACCGTGATTTCCGGCTCCACGATTTCACAGGACACAGTCACGTCATCCGGCGGCCGGGAAGGTCCCAGCGCGCTGACCGGTGGCCCGGCGGGCCGGGAATCGGCCGCCGGGGGAGCCGCGGGATCAGGAAGCGTCTCCTGGATAGACGCCCGCAGCTCCTCCGCCGCGCCCACCACCGTCACCGGCGCGGTGAAGAGGGTCCCCGGGATCAGCAGCCGCGCCGCCACCAGCAGCCACAGGGCGTACTGCACACCGGGATGGATCCGTCCCCGCAGCCCCCGCCGCAGGATAACCAGCAGCAGGATCAGTACGGAGGACGTCAGAATGATCTCCGTCATTTCCGCTCCCTCCTCGCCTTTTCCAGCACCGCGGACAATTCCTCGATGTCCTCATCCGTCAGCCCCCGGCCGTCGGCCAGGGTGTTGACCATCATCCCCACGCTGCCCCGGTAGATCCGGCGCAGCAGGGACTCCGTCTCCTCCAGCGCCGCCTGTTCCCGGGGAACGGCGGGGGCGTACAGCCGGGCCCGGCCGCCCTCCGTGTAGGTCACCGCCCCCTTGGCCTCCAGGCGGTTCACCATTGTGACGACGGTGGACTTGCTCCAGCCGGTGTCGGGGCTCAGCTCCCGCACCAGCTCCGTCAGCGTCCGGGGATACTTCTCCCACAGGCGCTCCATGATCCGCCATTCTCCGGCGGAGAGGGAGATTTTCATAGGGATCGCTCCTTTCAGGCCGGCCCGCAGCACGCGGGCCGGTCTCGGCCATGGTTTACAGATGTCGTATAAATAGTATCACAACAGTTTACATTTGTCAACTGGTTTCTTCTGGAACTGCACGCCCTGGACACCTGCCGGAGTCGGAAGCCCCGCAGGTGGGGGAAAGAAAAATCGCCCGGCCGCCAGGCAATAATTTATAAGGTACCTTGACATCTTTCCGGCTCTGTGGTACTATAATAATAAGGTACCTAATCAACCTTGCGGGAGGGACGGATTATGGAGGGACTCGACTGCGCCGCCGCGCCAGGCGGCAGCCAGGACGCTTACAGCGGGGACCTGGCGGGCAGGCTGGAGCGGTGCGGACGGTTTCTGACCTGCTGGCTGGGAAAGCGCCGGGGGCAGGAAAAAATTCTCCGGATTTTACAGGAGCAGGGCGGCGTCAGTCAGAAGCAGCTCCAGGAGCGGCTGGGCATCCAGCCCGGCTCCATGAGCGAAATCGCCGCCAAGCTGGAGGCCAGGGGCCTGATTGAGAGAGGACGGGACGAAGCGGACCGGCGGAAGATCATGCTCTCCATCACCGGGCCGGGCCGGGAGTGGCTGGCCCGGCAGGATGAGGAGCATATCCGGCAGCGCCGGGCGGAGTGGTTTTCCGCGCTGACGGAGGAGGAACGGGCCGTGCTGGGGGCTACGCTGGATAAGCTGGCCGCGGACTGGGCGCGGCGCTATGAGGAGGAGCGGCGGGACCGCCGGTAAGACGGGCAACGCTCCCCGGACAGATGAAGAAAGGTGGTGCAGCGTATGAGCTGGCAGGAGGAACTGAAGAAGGGCGTGCGCACGGCGGAAGAGCTGGCGGCGCTTCTGGGGTGGTCCGGGGAGGAGACGGCCCGGCGCGCGGCGGTGGCGGAGCGGTATCCCATGATGATTACGCCCTACTATCTGTCGCTGGTGGACCCGAAGGACCCGGCAGACCCCATCGGGCGGATGTGCATCCCCTCGCCGGACGAGTTTGACCCCGGCGGGTCCTTTGACACCAGCGGCGAGGCCTCCAACACCAAAATGGAGGGCCTCCAGCACAAGTACGCCCAGACGGTGCTGCTGCTGAGCAGCAATCAGTGCGCCATGTACTGCCGTCACTGCTTCCGCAAACGGATGGTGGGGCTGACGGAGGATGAGCTGAACCGCCGGGTGGACGAAGCGGCGGCGTATGTGCGGGAGCATGAGAGCGTGACCAACATTCTCATCACCGGCGGCGACGCCTTCATGAACCCCAACGGGATCATCGAACGCTACCTGCGGGAGCTGACCGCCATCCGGCGTCTGGACTTCATCCGCTTCGGCTCCCGTGTGCCGGTGACGCTGCCGGAGCGGATCTACGGGGATCAGGAATTCCTGGACCTGTTCGCCCACTACGCCCAGAAAAAAGCCTTGTACCTGGTGACGCAGTTCAACCATCCCAGAGAGCTGACCGCGGAGGCGGTGAAGGCGGTCCGGGCCATGATCGAGCGGGGCGTCCAGGTGCGCAACCAGACGGTGCTGCTGCGGGGAGTCAACGACAGCGGCAGGGTGCTGGGCGAGCTGCTGTCGGGACTGACCAGGGTGGGCGTTGCGCCCTACTACATATTCCAGTGCCGTCCGGTGACGGGAGTGAAGGAGCGGTTCCAGGTGCCCATCGCGGAGGGACTGCGTATCGTAGACGCGGCCAAGGCCCGGCAGAACGGCTTTGGAAAAGCCATCCGCTATGCCATGAGCCACCCCAGAGGAAAGATCGAAATCGTGGGAAGCCTGCCCTCGGGAGAGACCATTTTCAAGTTCCACCAGAGCCGGGACGACGCCGACAGCGCCAGAATCTTTCTCCGCACGCTCTCCCCTGGCGACACCTGGCTGGACGAGGATCTGAGCGGAATATAAGAAGCTGAACCAACGGGCGGGACCTGTCCATTTTGGGCAGCCCGTGCTGCCCCAGGCCGGCTGGCGATGATCCACACATATTCGTAAAGCAGCAGGGACGCGTATTCCGGCAGAGAATACGCGTCCCCATTTTAAAGTTTTTCTTCAGATTCTTTTCTTTGTTCACAGAGAGAAGAATGTACGCAACCACGCGCGCCTCACCGCAGCAGCTGTCCCACGTCCTCCCCGCTGCGGCCGCTGTGGGTGTGCATGGCCTGGGACGATTGCCGGAGGATGAAGCGCCGCGTATCCTCCAGCAGGAGGTCCGCCGCGCCGGAGTCCCGCACCGGGCCCCCCCGCCGGGTGCGCCCGCTCCGCTCCAGACGGACATACAGCGCGCGGTAGGCCGTCTGAATCTGAGAAACCCAGCGGCGGTCCGCCTCCAGCGTGGCCTCTGCGGCCCGGGCCCCCTCCCGCGTCAGCACATGGACCGCGTCCAGACGCAGCGCGCCGGAGGAGAGGCGGAACTGGGGCAGCGTCACGGCCGCCTCATCCCCCATCCGGAGAGAAATGCCCCGGTTGGTCCACAGTTTGGCCCCGCCCACGTTCGCGCCGTCGGAGACCTGAACCTTCCCGCAGCTTCCGAAGAGGCAGGCCCCGATGTCCGCGCCGGGGTTGCCGCCCTGGGCCTTGACAATCCGGGCGGCGCCGGTAATGAGAATATCGCCGCTGGTTCCCTGAACGCCGGCTCCGATGGCGGCGGCATGCCAGACCGCCACAGCGGTAACGGCGCCGCCCCGGATGGTAATGTCCCCCACCGGCGCGCCCAGCGCGCCGCCGATGCCTGCGCCGCCGCCGGAACCTCCTGTCGCGGTAATCACGCCTCCCGTGACCGTCACCGGCCCCATGAAGCCGTGCTTCCCTGCGCCGATGCCCGCGCCGCCGCCGTTCCCGGACGCGGTGATGACCCCGCCCTGAATCCGGATGCCGCTGGTCTGATCCCGGCTGCCGCCGCCGTCCCGGCCAATGCCCGCGCCGCCGGAGCCGCCTGTGGCGAACAGCATCCCCGTGGGGCCAGGGCCCCGGGGGGCGTCGATTCGCAGCTGCGCGCCGTCTCCCAGAGAGATCCCCGCGCAGCCCGCGCCGCTTTCAAAAATGTTGCGCGTCCCCCCCTGCAAAAGCAGGGTCACATCGTTCTCCCGGCCCAGATGGAACGCCCGGCCGGAGGACACCCGGCAGATCACGCCCCCCAGCGTCAGCTCCATCGTACCGATGCCGTCCGAAAGCGCGATCCTGCCGCTGAAGGGGATCTGGTTGCCGTCCGTCCCGGAACCGCCGGAAATCGCCGTCACCTGATTGGAGAGAATCCGGAGGGTCTGGGTCTCCTCCTCATACACCCAGTCCCGCTCCGCCGTCCCGCCGGTGACGGTAAAAGGATTGGGGAACATGGACGACTCCTGGAACGCTCCCGCCTGCCGGTTCCAGAGCAGATAGGCGTACCGGGTCCGGGGCCTACCGAAGGCGTCTCTGCCGTGGACCGCCAGCCCATGGGCCGGGTACCCGTGAGAGGAGGGATCCCCCTTCTCCAGCCACAGCCGCGCCAGCGCCGGCAGGTTGCCGCTCTGCAGCGCCATTTTTACGTGGCGGCCGTCCAGCGTCATGGAGGTGACGGCACTGAAGCCGGGAAGCAGCGTCTTCCATACGATGTCAAAGGGCTCCAGCGCCTTCCCATCGGGGGTGCGCACGCTGGCCGCCCGCGCCGCCAGCAGCACGGGGCCGTCCATCACCACGGGAACCGTCAGGACGCCGTCCTTTTCCTCCAGCGCCACCGCGCCGCCGGTCAGCCGCAGCACGCCGCCGCCCTCCCCATGGACTGCGCCGGCGCGCAGCAGGCCTCTGCCGTCAAGGGTCAGGACCACGCCCTCCCGCAGCTGCACCGCCTCCACCGTATTTTCTCCCACGCTGTACACGCGGACCTCACCGCCGGCGGCGGTCAGGCCGGACACGCGGACGTCCTGTAACGTCACCGTCCCGGAACCGGCCAGCAGGAGCGGCTGCTCCCCCCGCCCCGTTCCCCGGATCACCACATCCGCCGGGCCGCGGACCGTCAGTACGCCCTCCTCCACAGATACGCCGGAGAGGTCCCGCCCCACGACCTGCACGTTCTCCAGCGCCAGCGCCGTCCCGCCGGGAGCAGGGGCGCCGGCGCTCTCCGACGGCGCCCCTGCGGAGAGCGGTTCCGGAGCCGGAAGGGAAAGGCCGCCCTGCTCCGCCGCCGCCCCGGGGAGGGCGGCGAGCAGCTCCAGCAGCATTTCTTCCATTCCCCCCACCGTCAGAAGGCCCGGCAGCGCATCCGGCATACCGTCGGAAAGCAGCAGCCCCGTGAGAAACACCTGAAGCCCCGGCGCGATACCGTCCGCAAACTGACTCTGAAAATCCTCCATGCCGGAAAACACTCCGCCGGTCAGCCGCTCCACCGCCTCGTCCGGCGAAGCGCCGCTCATTACCTGCTCCAGCAGCTGCCGCAGCCCCTCCATCGCCTCGTCCGGATCGACGGGACCGGTGGGCGGGCCGCCGGAGATCACCGCTCCCAGATACAGGGCGGCCAGATAGCCCGCGGCGGCGTTGTCCGACAGGGAGCTGCCGGAAACAGCGGCCAGGATCTCCAGCCCGCCGGCGGTCTTATCCAGGCCCAGCGCGGCCAGCAGCCGCTCCGGGGAAACATCCTTCAGAAGCAGGCCGTTGCGCAGCCAGTCCGGCAGAGCGCGGAGGATCTCCTGCCCGCCGGAGGACTCCTCCGTAATGGCCCGCAGCAGCGCCTCCATCTCCTCCTCGCTGCCAATGCCGCCGTCCAGAAACAGCGGCGAGCCGCCGGAGGACGCGCCGCTTACGATCCGGTCGATCTCCCCCTCCAGCCACTTCAGCTCTTTCTGAAGGGCCTCCCGGTCCGGCGAGCCGTCTCCCGCGGCCTTCCGCACCAGTTCCCCCATGCGCTCCAGGTGGCCCTGCACCTCGTCCAGCACGGCCTCCCCCCGCTGGAGCGTCCGGCGGCTCTCCCGGAGATGGGCCTCCCCCTGTCCGCTGATCCGCTGGCGCAGCGTATCGGAAACGGCAAGCCCCGTGGTCCCCGCCGTCTTCCGGCTCCGGCTGCTGCCGGAGGTCTTCCCTGCTTTGCTCACGTCCGTCCGGGGCGGCACGGCGAAGCCCCTGTTCCTGCGAATGGTCAGTTCGCCCATTCCCAACGCCTCCCTCTTCTTTCTGTTATTATTATTTATCGGCAGACAGGGGGGAAATATAAGAAGCTGTACCGGCAGGCGAAGTGCGCGAACCGGTACAGCCTTCAGAAACAGGAAATCTGCGGGACGTTATGACAGCATCAGAATACCGCAGCGCCCCCGGTGAGCAATACATATGCACGGAAACCGCCACGGACTGTCATTGTCCTTGGCGGTTTCCGCGCGGCTGTTCACTTGTGGGGGCCGCTCTTTCGGGGAAATTACCCCCGGACGCTCAGAATGTTCAGGACCAGAGTCAGAACAATGAACGCGGCGCCGATCCACTTGGTTGCCTTGGCCAGCTTGGCATCAAAAGTCCTGGCCTTCCCTTTGGACATAAAGGTGTCGGCCACGCCGCCGATGGCGCCGGACAGGCCGGCGCTCTTGCCGGACTGGAACAGCACCGCCAGAATGACCGCCAGGCCGCACAGCAGCTGCAGGATCGTAATAAACAGGGTCATAGAAACATACCTCCAAAGTTTTGATGGAAGCGCAAAAGCGCATAATTCCATTCCGCAGGACTTATATCATAGCATATCCCGGCAGGGATTTCAAGGGGAAAGAGAAGCTTTTCCGGACAAAATTTAAAGCCGTCAGACTTGCGCGGCGGTGCAGGGTGGTTTATAATAGCAGAAAAATGAAAGGAGCGCAACCCTGATGAAATATGATTTTACTTCCATTCTGGACCGCCGGGGCCGGGACGCCATGGCCGTGGACGGACTGAGCGAAAAACCCGGCTTTGCCCCCTCCGGACCCAAAGAGGGCTTCGACCTGATCCCCATGTGGGTGGCGGATATGAACTTTCCCGCCGTACCCGCCATCCCCCAGGCCATTATCAGCCGGGCCCGGCATCCCGCCTATGGGTATTTCCAGCCCCCGGCGGAGTATTTCGACGCCATCATTCAGTGGCAGACGGACCGTAACGGCGTGACCGGCCTGACAAAAGAGTGCGTCGGCTATGAAAACGGCGTGCTGGGCGGCGTGCTCAGCGCCCTGGGCGCGGTGTGCTCCCAGGGGGACCAGGTGCTGGTCCATTCCCCCACCTACATCGGCTTTACCGGCAGTCTGACCAACTGCGGCTACCGCCTCGTCCACAGCCCGCTGGTCAGGGACGGAGCGGGCGTGTGGCGGATGGACTTCGAGGACATGGAGAAACAGCTGACGGAGAACCGGATTCATGCCGCCATTCTCTGCTCCCCCCACAACCCCTGCGGACGGGTCTGGGAGCGCCGGGAGCTGGAACAGGCCATGGAGCTGTTCCGGAAGCACGACGTGTTCGTCATCTCCGACGAAATCTGGTCCGACCTGACCCTGGCCGGGCACAGGCACATCCCCACCCAGTCCGTCTCTGAGGACGCAAGGCGGCGGACGGTCGCGCTGTACGCGCCGTCCAAAACCTTCAATCTGGCGGGGCTCATCGGCAGCTACCGGATCGTCTACGATCCCTGGCTCCGCGCCAGAGTGGAGCGGGAGGCGTCCCTGTCCCACTACAACAGCATGAACGAGCTGTCCATGCACGCGCTCATCGGCGCGTACAGTCCGGAGGGCCGGGAGTGGGTGGACGAGCTGCGGCAGGTGCTCACCGGAAACATTGATTACGCAACGGATTTTATCCGGGAACATTTTCAGGGAGTAGAGCTCTTCAAGCCGGAGGGAACGTACATGCTGTATCTGGACTGCACAGAGTGGTGCGCCCAGCACGGGAAGACCATCGGCGCGCTTTTGCAGGCGGGCTGGGACGTGGGCGTAGCCTGGCAGGACGGACGGCCCTTCCACGGCCCATGCCATATCCGGATGAACCTGGCCCTGCCCCTGAGCCGGGTACAGGAGGCGATGAGAAGGTTGGAGAAGTATGTGTTTTGACGGTCTCCATACTTTTTCATAAAAGAAAAAGCATCAAAAAGATTTTCAGGAATTCTCAATTTTTCCCTCGCAGGAGCTGCTGAAAAGGCCAGGACAGGGCGCCGGTTCTTCCGGTTCCCTGTCCTGGTTTTATCTGCCATACTATTGTCACCTGCGGTGCGCCTGTAATGCAGGGTAACTCCTGCGAGGAGACAACGATAACTTCTTAAAGTTCTTTTTGATTCTTTTTCCGTGCAGTGCCCACAAAGTGGGCGCCAGCAGCCCGAGCCGCCGGGAGGCGGCGGGTGGTTTCTGAGAAAAAGAATATAGCCTTAACTCATTTCATCAGCTTCCTGCACGATACTGTCAGCTCCTCCAGGGTGGAGCAGGGGGCCATCTGGCACAGGGAGGACATGGTCTGGATGCTGGCCATGTAGGGCCATTTCCTCTGGGGAATCGGGTTGAGCCACAGCACCCTCCCCGCCTGCCGCCGGGCCTCCACCAGGGCCTGGGCCGCCCGGGGGATATCGACGGTCTTGGTGTCCGACAAAATCAGCAGCGTCGTGGACGGCCCCAGCACCGGGGGGCGGCGGCTGCACAGCTCCTCCAGCGCCCGCCCCAGGTCGGTGCCCCGGCCGAAGAGGCCGGAGGAGCGCACATAGTCCCGGAAGGCGTCCATATTCTGTAAGGCGAAGGCGTCCACCTCCCGCACCTCCTCGGAGAACAGGAAGGTCCGGGAGGACTCCGATACCTCCGTCATGGACTTGATGAACCGCAGCACAAACCCGGAGAACTGCAGCATGGACCCGGACACGTCGCACAGCAGCGCCAGCCGCCGCTTCTTCTGCCGCTTCTTCCGGAAGGAGAGGCGGTAAAAGCTGCCCCCGGTCTCCAGACCCCGCCGGATGGTCCGGCGGAAGTCCAGCTTCCCGCTGTGGCCCTGTCCCTGCCGCTTCCGGCTGAGCTCCGCGTTCAGCTGACGGGAAATGGCGGCGATGAGAGCCGCGGCACGGGGAATGTCCGCCTCCCGGAACTGGGAGATGTCCCGGTAGAGCAGGGCCATGTCCGGATCCAGCGCCTCGCTGCCCACCGCCGCGTCGTCCTCCATGATCATCTGCTGCTCCAGCAGGAAGCGCATGAATACGGAGCGGATGAAATTGCTGTACAGCCTGGGGCTGCGCCTGAGGTTGCCCTGCATTTTTTCCAGCATCTGCCGCAGCTGGTCCCGCTTGTCCTCGCCCATGCGGACGTAGACCTCCTGAAGGTCCTCCCTGAGCTCCATGCTCCGGCCGCCCACCTGAAGCTCCTGTTCCGCCTCCATGCGGCGCCGGGCCAGCTCCCGGGCTTCCTCCTCCTGCTTCCGCCGGATGGCGTCCCGCCGCTCCGCGCTGACGAAAAAGTGGTCGAAGCAGTGCTGAAAAACGGCCTGCTCCTCCCGGCTTTTGGCGTAGACCGCCTGGAGGGCCAGCCGCACCGTCTCCCGGCTGTCCAGATCCAGAACGGAGAGCATCCGGCAGGCATCCTCCGTCTCCTGAACCCCCACCGCCAGTCCCTCGGCGCGCAGCATGGCGGAGAACTCCGCCAGCTTTTCCAGATAGACGCTCATGACCGGTGATGGCCGCAGGCGCCGCAGCGCTCATGGTCATGGTCGCGGCCCTCGCCGGAGAGCACGTCCCCGGCGGCCTCCAGGTCCTCGCTGCTCTTGAGAACAAAGCCCATGGTCTGCCTCGCGGCCTCCCGCGTCAGGTCGCTGATCCCCAGGGCCTCCAGGGCGGACACCCAGTCCAGGGTCTCGGCGATGGAGGGCTTTTTCAGAATGGACTCGCTCTGGCGCAGGTCGTGGATGGCCCGGGCCACCTGGACGGCCAGATGCTCATTGACGTTGGGCCGCCTGGCCCGGATGATCTCCGTTTCTCTCTCAATGTCCGGGTATTGCAGGTACAGGTAGGCGCACCGCCGCCGCAGGGCTTCCCCCAGCGGGCGGGTCCGGTTGGAGGTCAGTACCACGAAGGGGATGGAGGAGGCCCGGATCACCCCCGTCTCGGGAATGGTGACCTGCATCTCGGAGAGCAGCTCCAGCAGGAAGGCCTCGAACTCCTCGTCAGATTTGTCGATCTCGTCGATGAGCAGCACCACCGGCTTTTCCGACCGGATGGCCCGCAGCAGGGGGCGCTCCAGCAGGTACTCGTCGCTGAACAGGGACTTCGTCAGCTGCTCCGGGTCCTGCCGGTCCATCTGTACCTGGATGCTCAGCAGCTGCTTCTGATAGTTCCACTCATACAGGGCCTTGCTCTCGTCCAGCCCCTCGTAGCATTGCAGCCGCACCATCTCCCGGTCCAGCACGCCGGCCATGACCCTGGCGATCTCGGTCTTTCCTACCCCGGCGGGCCCCTCGATGAGCAGAGGCCGGCCCAGCCGGAGAGCCACCAGCAGAGTGGCGGCCACGTCGCCGGAGCAGATGTATTTTGCTTCGTCCAGTTTCTTTTGCAGGGCAGGGATGTCCATATCCAGTCTCCTTTGTGAAGGTTTTAACAGAAAGTCAACCAGAGAATACCACAATTTCAGGAAAAATGCAACGAAATTTTAGTGGAAAAGCGGAGGCGGATGGGGTACAATAGAGATGCAGCAATGATAGACGGGAGGCCGGGATGATGACGGAGAAAGAGATGACCGATCTGGCGGTGGAGCTGGGCTTTGCCAATGTGGCGGTAATGGACACAAAGGATCTGACCTTTGTGCCGTCCTTCCGCCCCCTGTGCGAGGAGAATCTCTGCGGAAAGTATGGCGCGAACTACGCCTGCCCGCCGGACTGCGGCAGCGTGGAGGAGATGGCGGAGCGCATCCGCCGGTGGCCCCGGGCGCTGGTCATGCAGACCATGTGGGACATCGAGGACCCGCTGGACGAGGCCCGGACCAAACCCGCCAAAGGGGCCCACAACGACATGACCCGCCGGCTCATTGAACGGGCGGACCGGCCGGGGCTGATGGTGGGCGCGGGCGGATGCAGCCTGTGTTCCCCCTGCGCCATTGTGAAGGGGGAGCCCTGCCGATTCCCGGACAAGCGGTATTCCTGCATGTCGGCCTACTGCGTGTTTGTGCAGGAAATGGCGGAAAAGTGCGGGATGGAGTACGACTGCGGGCCGGGCGTGGTGGCGTTTTTCAGCATGTTCTGCTTTGACCCCGGACAGTGAGGGAGCGCGCTCATGCTTTTGGCCATAGACGTTGGAAATTCCAATATTTCTCTGGGCGTTTTCCGGGGAGCGGCGCTGCTGATGAAGGGGAAGATTTCCGTCCGGACCAGACGGAGCGCCGACGAATACGCGGCGCTGCTCTATGACCTGCTGCGGATGCGGCAGATTCCACGGGAGGAAATGACCGGCTGCATTCTCTCCTCCGTGGTACCGGAGCTGACCGGGCTGGTGGAGGAGGCCGTCCGCATGGCGGCGGGGCTGGAGCCCCTCCGGGTGGGGCCGGGCATCCGCACGGGCTTTCGCATCCGGATCGACGATCCCTCCCAGCTGGGGGGCGACCTGGTGGCCGACACCCTGGCGGGCCTGACGGAATACGGCGCGCCCCTGGTGGTGATCGACGCGGGCACGGTGACGGCCATTGTGGCCGTGGACCGGAACAGGACCTATCTGGGAGGCTGCATCCTGCCCGGCATCCGCTCCAGCGCCCAGATGCTCAAGGAGACCACCGCCCTGCTGCCCTCCATCGAGCTGGGCGGCGGCGAGGAGGACTGTCTGGGGCGCAACAGCGCCGGAGCCATGCGCTGCGGACTGCTGCTGGGCAGCGCCATGATGGTGGACGGCTTCATCGGCCGGTACAGTGCCCTGCCGGGGATGGCGGGGGCGGTGTGCGTGGCCACCGGCGGGTCCGCGCCGCTGGTGACCGCCCGGTGCGAAAGGGAAATCCGGCAGGACCCGGAGCTGACGCTGAAGGGCCTGCGGTACCTCTATGAGACCAACCGGCCAAAACCCAAACGGTCATAACCGGTTTTTCGCCGGTATGATACATATTCTGCGCGCCGTACCCCATACTATTTCGTGAAAGAAAAAATACGCAAAAACACGTTGCATACGCTCTTTGCTGCCGTGGAAAACCAGGATCTGCACACGGTAACGGGCATTTTCTTTCCGGAAAACAGCATAACAGGGACGGCAGCGCGAGGTGAAATACCCTCAAAGGAGAAAACAGTATGAGCAACACAAGCAGCAAAGTCCGGCAGACCGCACTGACGGCGGTACTGGCGGCAATCATCCTCCTCATGGCCTTTACCCCGCTGGGGTATCTGCACATCGGGCCCATGTCCATCACCCTGCTGGTGATCCCCGTGGTCATCGGCGGCATGACGCTGGGGCCCGTACGGGGAGGCTTCCTGGGCGCGGTTTTCGGGGCTACCAGCCTGGCCCAGTGCTTCATGGGCGATGTGACCGGGGCGGCCATGTTTGCGGCCAACGCCGCGGGCACGGTCATTGCCTGTTTTGTGCCCCGGATTTTGATCGGCGTGGTATCGGGGCTTCTGTTCCCCGCCCTGATGAAGGCCTCCAAAAGGAGCGCCATTGCCTTCACCGGCACCGCCGTGGCGGGGACGCTGACCAACACCGTCTTCTTTGTGGCCCTGGTGGTCGCTTTCTTCAAGGACAGCGTCCTGGGCGGCGGTTCCTTCTGGGCGATCTTCGTCACCTTCTTCTCCGTCAATGTGGCGGTGGAGCTGGCGGTGGGCGTCGTGGTCAGCGCGGCGCTGAGCGCGGTGCTGACCCGGCTGGTTCTGAAAACGCCGCAGTATCAGGCGGCGTGACCCGGGGAACCTCCGATTCTTTTTTAACACACAGAAAATCCGGCGGCCCCTCTGGGCCGCCGGATTTTGCCGCTTCAGCGGCCTCCCTGACGGAAAAAGGAAAAACACATTGATTTTTCAGAAAAGCGAGGTAAAATAGTGGGTGACGGCAGAGCCCCGGACGCGCCCGCATCCCAACAGTACAACGAAAGACAAGAAGGCACATTTCCAGACATTTTCAAACCTTTGCCGGTTCGGTATACTGGAGTTGAACAAAATATCTAAATGTAATGGAGGGTTATACGATGCGCTATGGATATTTTGACAACGAAAACCGGGAATACGTCATTGACCGGATGGACCTCCCCGTCTCCTGGACCAACTATATCGGCACGGGGGACCTGTACGGCGTATTCAACCACACCGCCGGCGGCTACGTGCTGTATAAGTCGCCGGAGTATCACCGGATCACCCGCTTCCGGCCCAACGGCGTGCCCATGGACCGGCCGGGCCACTACGTCTATCTCCGGGACGACGAAACCGGAGACTTCTGGACGGTCTCCTGGCAGCCCGTGGGTAAGCCCATGGAGCACTATTCCTGCCGGTTTGGCCTGAGCTATGTGAAGTATCTGTGCAATTACAGCGGGATCAGCGCCGGACAGACCCTCTTTGCCGCGATGGACGACCCGGTAGAGCTCTGGGACGTGACGCTGCGCAACGACTCCGGCCGGCCAAGGAAGCTGTCGGTGTACGCTTACGTGGAGTTCAGCTTCCACCACGTGGACATGGACAACCGGAACTTCCAGATGAGCCTTTACGCCGCCGGGAGCCGTTGCGAAGACGGGGTCATCGAGCATGAGCTCCACTATGAGGAGGACAGCTGCCAGTTTTTCACCGCCTCCTTTGATCCCGACGGCTTCGACTGCCTCCGGGACAGATTCATCGGTCCCTACCGCACGGAGAGCAATCCCCTCGCCGTGGAGTCCGGTCAGTGCGCAGGGTCCTTCGAGAAAGGCGGGAATCACTGCGGCTGCCTGCAAAGGAAGCTGGAGCTCCGGCCCGGCGAGGAGGTCCGTCTGCTTTATCTGCTGGGCGAGGGCGGCGTCCGGACCGGGAAGGCCATGCGGGAAAAATACACCCCGGCGCGGGTGGACGGTGACTTCGCCCGGCTGGCCGCCTTCTGGGCGGACAAGCTGGACTGCCTTCAGGTTTCCACGCCCAACGAGGGCATGAATACGGAGCTGAACATCTGGAATCTGTACCAGAGCGAAATCAACGTGATGTTCTCCCGCTTTACCTCCTTCATCGAGGTGGGGGGCCGGGTGGGGCTGGGCTACCGGGACACGGCTCAGGACGCCATGATGACGCCCCACGCCAACCCCGTCAAGTGCCGCAGCCGCATTCTGGAGCTGCTCCGGGCCCTGACGAAGCAGGGCTATGGCCTGCACCTGTTCGAGCCCCGGTGGTTCGAGCCGGAGGAGAAGCCCCAGTCCTTCCGCTCCCCCACGGTGATCCCCACGCCGGACAGGAGCCAGATCGTCCACGGCCTCAAGGACGCCTGCGCCGACGACGCCCTCTGGCTGGTGAGCAGCATCGTGCAGTATATCCGGGAAACCGGAGATCTGGATTTTGCCGACAGGGTGGTCACCTACGCCGACGGCGGCGAGGGCACAGTCTATGAGCATATGGAGCGCATCCTGGACTTTTCCGCCAGGGAGGTGGGCGCCAACGGGATCTGCAGGGGCCTTCGGGCCGACTGGAACGACTGCCTGAATCTGGGCGGCGGCGAGAGCGCCATGGTCAGCTTCCTGCACTGCTGGGCCATTGGCAATTTCGTTTCTCTGGCCCGGCGGCTGGGCCGTGAGGCGGACGCGGCGCGTTATGAGGCCATGGGCCGGGGGGTGAAAGATGCCTGCGAGCGGGTGCTGTGGGACGGCAAATGGTACGCGCGGGGCATTACCGCCGACGGGCGGAAAATCGGCGTCCAGCAGGACAAAGAGGGCAGGGTTCACATGGAAAGCAACACCTGGGCGGTGCTCAGCGGCGCGGCGGACCGGGAGCGGGGCCTTTCCGCCATGGACAGCGTGGACGAATATCTTTTCACGGAGTACGGCCTGATGCTCAACGCCCCCTGCTACCGGACCGTGGACGACGGCATCGGCTTTGTCACCCGGGTCTATCCCGGATTGAAGGAGAACGGGGCCATTTTCAGCCATCCCAACCCCTGGGCCTGGTGCGCGGAGGCGGTGCTGGGCCGGGGCAGCCGGGCCATGAAGTTCTATAACGCCCTGTGCCCCGCCCTGCAAAACGACAAAATCGAGGTCCGGGAGGCGGAGCCCTACTCCTACTGCCAGTTCGTGGTGGGAAAGGAGCACACCGCCTTCGGCCGTGCCAGGCACCCCTTCATGACCGGCTCCGCCGGGTGGGCCTACTACGCGGCCACCCAGTATCTGCTGGGAATCCGGCCCGATTTTGACCGGATGGTGGTAGACCCCTGCATCCCGGCGGACTGGAAGGAGTTTTCCGTCAGGCGCCGGTGGAGAGGAGCGGAGTACCACATTCACGTGACCAACCCCCGCGGCGTGGAAAAGGGAGTCGTTTCCCTCACTGTGGACGGGGAGGAGGCGGAGGCGCTGCCGGTCCTTCCGGCGGGCAGCGTGTGCCGGGCAGAGGCAGTCATGGGATAATCAAATACTTTTTCTTTGCAGCCGATGCCCGAAACAGAGGATTCTTAAACCGCAGAGTTCAGCGGCTTTCCGGCTGCCTGTTGTGCGGATAAAAAGCAAACCGGGGCCGGAGGCCCCGGGAAAAGAGGCCCGTAGCAGGGGCCGGGGGCGCGCAGCCCCCGAGACGACAGATGGACCGCTGCGGCGGGAAAGGAGCGTTTGTGATGATTCGATTTGGAACCGGCGGCTGGCGGGCCGTCATCGCGGACGAATTTACCAGGGAAAACATTCGTCTGGCCACGGCGGGCCTGTGCCGCCTGATGGAGAAGGAAGGTCACGGCGGAAAAGAAGTATGCGTGGGCTACGACCGGCGCTTTCTGTCCAAAGAGTCCGCCCACTGGGTGGCGGAGGTGCTGGCGGGGTACGGCTTCCGGCCTCTGGTGGTCAACCGCTCCGCGCCTACGCCCCTTATCATGTTTACCGTCAAGCAGATGGACCTGCCCTACGGCATGGCGGTCACGGCCAGTCACAACCCCGCCATTTACAACGGAATCAAGGTCTTTACCGCCGGAGGCCGGGACGCGGACCAGACAGTCACCGGGAAGATCGAGGAGCAGATCGCGGGCATCCGGCCGGAGGACGTGCGGAGCATGGACTATGACCAGGCGCTGGCCGGGGGGATCATCCGGGAGGTGTATCCCTTCAACGAGTATATTGACAGCATCCTCCAGGTGGTAGACGCCGGGGCCATCAAGAACTCCCGGCTGCGGATCGCCGTCGATCCCATGTACGGCGTCAGCCAGAGCTGCCTGCGGACGATTTTGCTCACCTGCCGGTGCGACGTGGACGTAATCCACGAGCAGCACGACACACTCTTCGGCGGGAGAATGCCCGCCCCCAGCGCGGAGGCCCTGGGGGCCCTGTCCGGCTATGTGGTGGACAACCGGTGCAATCTGGGCATCGCCACCGATGGGGACGCGGACCGGCTGGGGATCATCGACGAGGACGGGGCCTACCTGCATCCCAACACCCTGCTGGTGCTGCTGTACTATTACCTGCTGAAATACCGGGGCTGGAAGGGGCCCTGCGTGCGGAACAATTCCACCACCCATCTGCTGGACCGGATGGCGGCGGACCTGGGGGAGACCTGCTATGAGGTCCCCGTGGGCTTCAAGCACATTTCCGCCAAAATGGCGGAGACCGGCGCCGTGATCGGCGGCGAGTCCTCCGGCGGCATGGCGGTGCGGGGGCATATTGCGGGAAAGGACGGCATTTACGCCGCCGCCCTGCTGGTGGAGATGCTGGCGGTCACCGGCAAATCCGTGGCCCAGCTGAACCAGGAGATTACGGAGCGGTACGGGCGGCTGTACTACGAGGACGCCTCCTTCACCATGACCGCCGCCCGGAAAGCGGAGCTTCAGGAGCTGCTCTTCACCAAAAAGCAGCTCCCCGATTTCGGTGCGGCCCCGGAACGGGTCAGCCGGGAGGACGGCTGCAAGGCGGTCTTTCCCGACGGGAGCTGGATCATCTGCCGGTTCTCCGGGACGGAGCCGCTGCTGCGAATGGCGGCGGAGGGCGGCCGTCCCGGTCAGGCCGCCGGTTATATTCAGACCTGGCGGGACGCGCTGGAGCTGTAATCAGTAAGAACCCGCATTCATAACCGGGAAAAAGACCGGCCAGACGGCGTGCAGCGACTGTGAATACAGGTTCTGACCAGCGCAGTTTACCATATGCGGCGTCAGGATGGGGGGAGGGCGGCATGAAAAAGGCAAAAACGTCTCTGCGGGCAGGTCTGCTGCTTACCGTGACAGTCTGCTGGCTGGTCCCCATTGCCATTGTGGTGACGCTGATGAGCGTCCTGCTGGGAAACAGCTACCGGCAGTCCCTGCGGAAGGAGATCAGCACGGAGGCGGAAAACGCGGTGGGGCGGGTGCAGCTGTATCTGCAGAGCGCGGTGGACGATTCCAAGCAGGTGTCCTACGACGGCGTCGTCCGCAGCGCCTACCGGGCGTATCTGCAGGACGGAATGGGCATCTCCCTGTACCGCTCCGTCAACGACTATCTGAACCAGAGTCTGGCGCGGGACAAGAAATATCAGGCGGTGTTCATCAGCTTCTGGGCCGACGGCATTGCCCAGCCCTACGTGCTGGGCAGCGGCGACACCGGCCATGAGGCCACCCTGTTCTTCCGGGAGCACACCGCCGGTATTCTGAAGGGTATGGCGGACACGGATACGGAGATCCGGTTTTTCATGCCGGACGGGAAGCTGTACATGGCCCGGAACCTGCTGGACAGCGGCTTTAACGCCTACGCCACCGTGGTAATGATGTTTGACGCCGCTTACATGTTCGAGCCTCTGGAGACGCTGGGAGCCGCCGGAGGGGTGGAGGTCACGGTGGGCGGATGTGCCTTCCGGCCGGGGCCGGAGGGCACGCTGGAGGAGACGGGGGAGCCGGGCGGCGCTTTTCAGCGGCTGGAGTACGCCGCGGCGGTGGACGGGTGCGATTTCTCCGTCACGGTCTGCACGGAGGAGTACAACTTCTGGGAGGCCAATCCCTGGCTGGGGTGGGCGGTCGCCGCGGCGGCGGCGCTGGTGCTGCCCTTCCTGATTGCCGCCATTGCGCTGTTCTCCCGCCATATCAACGCCCCCATGCAGGCTCTGGCCCAGGCCAACGTCCGGGTCCGCTCCGGGGAGCGGGGCTATCAGATCGATCAGGAGCCGCCCAACGCGGACTTCGCCCGGCTCTATGTCAACTTCAACGATATGTCGCGGGAGCTGAAAAATCAGTTTGAGCGCTCGATTCTGGAGCAGCAGGCCACCCAGCAGGCTCAGATCAAAGCGCTGCAATACCAGATCAACCCCCATTTCCTGAACAACACCCTGGAAATCATCAACTGGGAGGCCCGCATAGCGGGCAACGAACGGGTCAGCGCCATGATCGAGGCTCTCTCTACCATGCTGGACGCCGCCCTGGACCGGAACAACCAGAGCAGGATCCGTCTGCGGGATGAGCTGGGCTATGTGGACGCCTATCTGTACATTATTCAGGAGCGGCTGGGGAAGGGCTTTCAGGTCCATAAGGAGATTGACGACGCGCTGCTGGACCAGACCATCCCCCGGATGATCCTTCAGCCCATCGTGGAGAACGCGGTGGAGCACGACATCACCGCCCGCCACGGAGGGAACCTCTGGGTCCGGGCCTGCCGCCGGGAGGACCGGATGGTCCTGGAGGTAGAGCACGACGGCGCGATGACCGAGGCGGACCGCAGGCGCGTGGGCGAGCTGCTGGGCGGCGCACCGGCGGGCGAGGCGGCGCAGGTGGGGCTGCGAAACGTCTGCCAGCGGCTGCGGCTG
Source organism: uncultured Oscillospiraceae bacterium (assembly GCA_910587505.1). Classification (GTDB taxonomy): domain Bacteria; phylum Bacillota; class Clostridia; order Oscillospirales; family Oscillospiraceae; genus Pelethomonas. The sequence continues at coordinate 158,477 of CAJULD010000001.1, forward strand.
CTGTACGGCCGGGAGGCCCGGCTGCATATCGAGGAAACGGACGCCGGGACCATCACAGCCCGCATCTGCCTCCCCGCACCGGGGCGGCAGGAGGCGGAACGGGAGGAGGAGACGCCATGAAACGGAGAATTGCCGCGCTGCTGCTGGCGGCGGGACTGCTGTGCGCCTGCGGGCAGGACAGCCGGGAAGAGGAGCCGGAGGAGGAGGGCGTTGTGCTCAACGTAGTGACCTCCTACGGCGCGGACGACGGCAACCGGCGGAACTACGAAACGGCCATCGCCTCCTATGAGGCCGCCACCGGCAACCGGGTGGCCGACGGCTCCGCCGTCTCCAACGAGGAGTGGAAAACCAGGGTCCTGACGGACTTTATGACCGGCTCGGAGCCGGATGTGCTCTTCTATTTCACCGGCGCGGACGCGGAGCCCTTTATCCGCGCCGGGAAGGTGGTCTCCATTGAGGAAATTCGTCAGGCTTATCCGGACTATGCCACCAACATGAAGCAGTCCATGATGGAGAAGTCCTCCGACGGCAGGCACTACGCGGTGCCCTCTCTGGGCTACTGGGAAACCATGTTCGTCAACAGGGCGGTGCTGGAGGACTGCGGCCTTCCGGTGCCGGGCCCCGACTATACCTGGGAGCGTTTTCTGGAGGACTGCGAAACGGTCAGGGCGGCGGGGTACACCCCCATCGCCTGCTCCCTGTACGAGATCCCCCACTACTGGTTTGAGTTCGCAGTCATGAATAACGGCTCCCTGGACAGCCATTTGCAGGTTCCCCATGTGGACAGCGAGGGACGGCTGGTGGACGACGAGGCCGCCCGGAAGTGGATCGCCGCTCTGGAGGATATCCGCCGTCTCTATGAGGCGGGCTATTTCCCGGACAATACGCTGACCGCCACCGATACGGAGACGGTGGCCATGTTCGGCGAGGGAGAGGCGGCCTTCCTCATCGACGGATCCTGGAAGGTGGGGTATTTCACCAAGAATTACCCCCACAGCCTGCTGGATTACGCCGTTTCCTATGTGCCCGGCAAGGGAGAACGGCCCGCCTCCGACGCCGTAGGCGGCATCTCCATGGGGTATTTCATCACCCGCCGGGCCTGGGATGACCCGGCCAGGCGGGAGGCGGCCGTGGAGTTCGTGTTCCACATGACCTCGGAGGAGGTGCTGGGCGCCTTTGTCACCACGGAGGTGACGGCGCTGGTCAACGGCGTCGAGACGACGGGATACAACGCCCTGCAGCAGTCCGCTGCGGATGCCAACGTCCATATCACCGGCCTTGCCGGCGCGGTGCAGGACGCCATCTCCGGCGAGGCGAAAAGCGCGCTGTTCCACAACATCCAGCGGGTGGTCACCGGCCAGATGAGCGCCGCGGAGGCGGTGGAGGCCGCCATGCGGCTCAACTGAGGGCAACCACGGCAGGTATCCTTTTGCCTGAAGGAAAAAGTGACCGGAAGAACTTTAAGAAGCTGTACCAGCAGGCGGTGTGCTGTCAGAACGGCGGGAGGGAGGACGGACATGTATCGGGTGGTACTGGTCGATGATGAGGACAGAATCGTGGAGGGGCTGCGGAAGGTGATCCGCTGGGCGGATTACCGCTGCCAGGTGGTGGGAACCGCCGGGGACGCGGAGGAGGGCAGCCGGATCATCCGGGCGCTGGAGCCCCATATTCTTTTTACCGACATCCGCATGCCGGGACGGGACGGGCTGTCCATGATTGCGGGACTGCGCAGCGAATTTCCCCATATGCAGGTGGCGATTCTGACGGCGTACCGGGATTTTTCCTTTGCGCAGGAGGCCATCCGGCTGGGCGTGACCCGGTTTCTGCTGAAGCCCTCCAAAATGGATGAGCTCAAAGAGGCGGTGCAGGCCATGGTGGAGCGGCTGGACCGGGAGTCCGGGCAGGACGAGGAGGACGAGCAGAGCCGGAACGCCGGCAGCTTTCTGGTCAATCAGGCCCTGGACTATATGGAGAAGAACTACCGGCAGAAGCTGACGCTCCAGGCGGTGGCAGACCGCTGCTATGTGTCCCAGTGGCACCTGTCCAAGCTGCTCAACCGCTACACGGAGAAGACCTTCTACGATACGCTCAACGCCATCCGGATCGACCATGCCCGCGCCCTGCTGGCGGATCCCGGATTGAAGATCGGCGAGATCAGCGAGATGGTGGGCTATGCGGACACGGCCCATTTCGCCCGTACCTTTAAAAAGCTGGTTGGCATGAGCGCCAACGAGTACCGGAATTCTTTGTAACAGACAACGCCGCCTCTGGCCGAGGCGGCGTTGTCTGTAGCCGGCACATCCGGGAAACGGCAAAATGGAAACAGGGAAAAGGGCGCGGTGCAAAGCGGAGGATGCCGGCGGGCTGACGCCCGCCAAAGACGGCAGCACCGCTCCGCGCCTTATGGACAGCTGAACGCTTTCAGGTGTGCCGCCCTGCTGTCACAGGGTTTCCCAGGTGCGCCGGATGGTATCCACCGCATGGGGGATATGCTCGCCGGTGGTTTCCTCCAGCATCAGCACGGCGTCCGGATCATATGCTTTGATCCGCCCGAGAATGGCCTTCATATCCAGCTCCCCGGTCCCCAGCGGAACCTGGCGGGGCTTCCGGCCGTTGGTGAGGACGCAGTCCTTCATATGGAATACCTGTATCTCCCCGGCGAAGAGGTCCAGCCCTCTGTCCAGAATTCCCAGATAGTCCCCCTGGTTGGCAGCATCCATGTAATTGTAAAGGTCGAAGATCACCTTCGTTTTCCGCCCGATCATCCGCCGGGCCTTCGCCAGGGTGTCCACGTTCCAGCAGACGTGGCCCTCCGCGCCCTCCATGGCCACCATGCTGCCGCAATCGGCCGCGATGTCGCAGAGCCTGGCGAAAACGGCAACCGTCTGCTGTAACCCCTCCTCCGTGCGGTTGCGGGGATGACAGGTCCACTCGTCGTCGTTGAAGGAGCCGGTCTCCGACCCCACTGCCGTACAGCCCATGGCCTGGCAGCAGCGCAGATAGTCCGCGAAAATGTCCCGGCAGCGCGCCACCTTCTCCCGGTCGGAGTGAACGGGGTTGAAGTAGGCGCCCACCAGCGGGATGATCTTTCCCGCCTCCGCCAGCGCCCGGCCGATGGCCGCGGCCTTCTCCCGGGTGATGCCGCCGGGCGCACAGGGGATGTCGTCATAGACCTTGTAGCAGACCATCTGTACGCCGTCCAGATGCAGGCGGTCCAGCTGTTCGAGAATGCCTTCCGTACCCCTTACGCCCAGATCGTGGGCGCGAATGCAAAGCTTCATGATCGTTCCTCCGGTTATGGCCTGATGGAGATGACGTGATGGAAGTCTAATGGTATAAAGTCAAGTAGGTGATGCAAGGAAAATTTGAGAAGAATCG
>CAJULD010000002.1 GCA_910587505.1 uncultured Oscillospiraceae bacterium
GTCTCCCCCACCGGCGTTCCCGACAGAGACCGGACCGCGTTAGCCGCACGGACCGCCGCCGTCTGGTCCAGATATGCCGGCTCGATTCCCTCCACTGTGGCGCTGCCATCGGGCGTGACCGTCAGACGGTACGTGCCCGGCGGACCGTCTACCTCCAGGGCGTCAATAGCCGTCAGGTCTTCCATAAGCCGTACCTGCTCCCGATTGGCAGAGGCCGGTCCCTCCGGCTCTTCCGGGATATCTCTCAGCAGCAGCAGTCCACCGGCCAGCAGCAGGATCATCGCCAGCATGCCGGCCAGCAGCACGGCAGATCGTTTCATAGCCCACTCCTTTCCCGGGTCAGCGGCTGCGTCGTCTCAGCCATACCGCCAGTCCGATCACCAGAATGACCACCGGAAGTGCCACAACAGACAGTGCGCAGTAGAGATAATACTGCGCCTGGGTGATGCCCAACTGCGGCTGTGCCAGCGCTTTCGAGGGAATTGTCAGTCCGTCCGGGCGAGCCGTGGCCGCCCCCAGTACGTTCGATATATACTGCCGGTTGGACACGGAGGCATTTTCCACCGCACCGGCGTCAAAGGACGCCGCCGAAGCAAAGGCCAACACCCGGCCCTGATAGACCGCTCCGTCAACATGGCTGGTGCGGGTACTCCGGATTAGCGCCGGCCATGTCCTGAAGTCCTCCTGGTCCGGGCTCCAGTCTGCGCCTGCATCCACAGGCCGGGCATAGGCGCTCTCGCCGTAGGTCAGCAGCACCTCCGTGGCGTACACGCCCTTCTCCGAAAAGGAGGGGACGATCGTCCGGCCCAGGGGGCTTAGGAAGGGGGCGGTAAGGTCCTCCGCATAGTCCGCCCCGGCATAATCTACCAGACAGATATAGGGCAGGCCATTGGCGTATCGGGCGGCATCGCTCTCCATCACGATGGCATCTCCCAGGGTGATGCCCCACTGCGCGAGAAAGGCCGTCAGGTTGGGCAGCATCCCCGAAGAGGGGTGGGCCGCAAAAATAAGCGTCCGGTCCGCCCCGCCATCCAGATAGTTCTCCAGCTTTTGGAGCATGTCCAGTTCCAGATCCCGCTGGGGCGCCATCAGCAGCACTGCCCGGGCATCTCCGTCCAGCGTGTCCGTCAGCAGGTTCCGCTCGGCTGCCTCATAGCCGCCGTCGCGCAGCAGCTCCCGCAGCGCGTCCGGATAGACCTCCTCCTGACCCGTCAGCAGCAATACCTTCTCACGGCGGTCGGAGACGCAACGCAGAATGGCTGAGGATATCTCCCGCTCCGCACAGGAGGCCTGGATATACTGTGTCCCCGTGGCCTGGGCATACCCCGTCTGGAACAGCGCCGGCAGAGAAGTCTTCTCCTGCCGGCCACCACAGATGACCAGAATGTCATACTCCTCCAGCGCCAGCTCCGGATACTGGGTGATGATCCCGGGGTTGACCACGGGATCGACATAGCGTACCTCCACCAGGGAGGAATATTTTTCGTATTGATCAATGATCTCACGTGCTTGGGCGTAGTAGCCTCCGGCGTTTTCCAGGGTCAGCTCGTCGATGAGCACGGTGATACTTACCGGCTTCTCCAGCTTCCGCAGAAATTCCCTGGACTCCTCAGAGAGGGCGAAGGCCTGGTTTGCCGTCAGGTCCACCGAGAGGGGAATGCGCTTCGCGGCGGTTTGAAGCACCAGATTCAGCAGAACCGCCGCCGCCAGAAAAGCCGCCGTGAGAGCTGCCGCCATGCCGCCGTATTTCATCCTCCGGATGGATGCGCTGTTTTGCTTCCTGCCCTCCCTCACCGCCATCTCCTCCTCTCAAAGACACGGATGGTCAAAAAGATGCACACTGCTGCCGTGCTCAGGAAGAACACCGCATCCGGCAGATTGAAGATCCCCTGAGTGAAGCGGATATAGTGACTGCTGAAGGACAGTCCGCGCAAAATTCTCCGGAAAACACCGTCGTGCAGCATGGAGGCCGCAGCATTTGCCATAATCAGCAGCAGTCCTGCAGCGATGCTCCCCACCGCTGCCACCACCTGGCTCTCCGTCAAGGCAGAGATCAGCATTCCCATGGCGGTCAGCGCCGCGCCCAACAGCAACAGTCCTGCCATGTGCCCGGCCAGCATGGCCCAGTCCGCCACCCCCAGAAAGGTGAGCAGTACGCCAAAGAGCAGCATTGCCCCCGTGCCCATGGAGAAGATGGTCAGCGCCGCCAGATACTTGCCCATGACAAGTCCCGGCAGGCTAACCGGCGCGGTCAGCAGTAGCTGGTCTGTCCGGTTTCTGCGCTCCTCGCTCATGAGGCGCATGGTCAGCAGGGGGATCAAAAACACGCAAATGGTAAACATGCTGGAGAACACCTCTGAGAGATCTGACGTGTTTTCCAGCAGGCACCGGCCCGCGAAATAGAAGCCGCTAAAGAAGAAAAATACTGCCAGAAAAATATATCCCACCGGTGTAGTGAAGTAATTTCCCATCTCCCGCCGGTAAATTGCCCTCATATCCCGTCACTCCTCCCTGTCCTTCGCGTCTGTCAGGGTCAAAAACAGGTCCTCCAGGCTGGCGTTTGCCCGGCTGAGCTCCATGATCGGCCATCCCCGCTCCGCCATGCATCGGGAGACCGTCCGGCGGATGTCCATGCCCTCCGCCTGCTCCAGGGAAAAGCCCCAGACCCCCGGTTCCGTCTCCCCGCGCCGCTCCACCGACAGGACCCCCGGAAGCGCGGCCAGCGCATTGCCCACGTTCTCCTCCGGCGCGGCCACATCCAGGTGCAGCCGTACGCCGCCCATGGTCCGCAGCAGCTCGTCGGGTGCGCCGTACGCCGCCAGCCGACCCAGGTGGATGACGATGATCCGGCTGCATACGCTCCGTACCTCCGGGAGAATGTGAGTGGACAGGATAACCGTGTGCTTTTTCCCCAGCTGCGCGATGAGAGAGCGGATCTCCACAATCTGCTTGGGGTCCAGGCCGGAGGTGGGCTCATCCAGGATCAGCAGCGGCGGATAGCCCAGCAGCGCCTGAGCAATGCCCACTCGCTGGCAGTAGCCCCTGGAAAGATTCCGAATCATCCGCCGGCGCATCTGCTCCAATCCTGTCATGGCGCACACTTCCTCAATGTGTGTCTTCCGGGGCAGCTCGACCTTTTTCAATGCATAGACGAACCGCAGGTACTCCTCCACCGTCATATCCATGTATAGCGGCGGTTTCTCCGGCAGATAGCCGATCCGTTTCTTCGCTAACAGCGGCTGCTCCAGAATATTGATCCCCTCGATATACACCTCTCCTGACGTAGACGCCAGGTATCCGGTAATCATATTCATGGTGGTGCTTTTTCCTGCGCCGTTGGGGCCTAAAAAGCCCAGGATCTCTCCTGTTCCCACAGAAAAGCTGATGCCGTCGACGGCCGGTTTGCCGCCATAACTCTTTGACAGATCCCGTACTTCCAGCATGTCCATCCTCCTTGTCCCCTCAGGGGCGGTTTCACACTATTGCACGCTTCAAAATTCCTGGAGCAATCTCTGCAGGGTGCACCCAATGGTCACTCTGATTTATACACAGGCTTTTTATATCAGCGGTCTGAAATCCGGTAGGATCCGGCAGGGGGCTGCAACGTGTAGCTGCGAATCCATCGAATTTCCCGGTCACAGAATACTCCCGCTCCGTTTCCACTGCAGAAGACGTCTGTTCGGGCGCAGAGCGCGTAGCGATCGTTAAGGAATACTTCCACAATGTCCTCGTCGTAAATGGCGTGGATCTCCGCCGGGGCGGACCAGGTGTCCGGCTCCAGATCCAGGGAGGAAAAGCAAAACATCCCGCTCTGATCCCTCTGGACGACCCGCATCTGCCTCTTTTCCCGATCCAGCTCTACCGCAATGCCCTTTTCCTGGTCCAGGATCAGCCCGGTTTTCTCGGACCGCTCCAGATCGAAACAGGCCCGCAGGCCGAAATTTGTCTCCACCTTTCCGAGGACGCAGCGTCCGAAGGGCGGCAGGAACTGGAAAAAGACCACATCCCAGCTCACCACATCCTTCACGATGCTCCGGCCGTAGGCCGGGTCCAGCCGGCACCCCAGCCTTCCATCGGGGAGCTGGTAGACCTCGTGAGGCAGATTCAGGTGCCCGCCCCACTCCTGGCCGTTATAGTTCATGGGAATCCATCCAAATTTGTAGTATCGGTCCTGGAAGGGCGCCACCTGGGCCGCCGACAAGTCCTCGCCATCCAGGCGGTACTCCCGCTTGTGGGTAAAGTCATCCTGGTCGATAGGGGTGTCCTCGTTCCCGATCCAGTAGGACAGGGGGCCCACCCAGTGGACCGTCTGTCGGGCCAGGCTGGTCAGCAGATACCAGCGTTTGCCAATTTTCAGCATCTGGTTGCACTCTGCCTCCAGCGAGCGCATCAGATCCCGCCCACGGTTGTCCAGCGGCAGCAGGACCCGCTGGGGTACTGTGCCGTCTCCTTTTTCCCCGATCACGCCGCTGATACCCACAGCGCAGTCGAGCCCACGGCCGAAGCCGTTGTGTTCATTGGTATAGTAGGCCAGCATTGTCGAGCGGAACCCGCCCAGATCGTCATCGTAGAACAGGGCATAATCCCGTGCCCCGGCGGGAAACTGCGCCCGGTCCAGCGCCAGAGAATAACTTTTGCTCCGCTCCCAATGGACCAGGTCCCCGCTCTCCAGACAACTGCCCTCGCCGACTCTGGAGTAGAACCGGCCGTCCTGCTCCACGATGTTCACCACCGGGACGCTCAGCTCCTTCTCTGAAAAGTCGTGGTAGTTCTCTGTCACAGCCAGCACCGAGGCGCCGCACACTACCTTCGCGGGGTCCTCAAAGCAGGCATCACAGCGCACGATGCCGTTGGGCTTCAGATAGAACAGATATAGCTTTCCGTCACGGTAGTAGGGATGTACGTCGCCCACATACCATTCCTTCGATCTAAAATGCAGCATGAATCGTTCTCCTCTCCATTCTCTCTTTGGGTTTCTCTTACTCCTTCACCGCGCCCACCGTCATGCCCTTAATCAGATACTTTTGCATAAAGGGATACAAAATCAGAATCGGCAGCATGGTGATGACGATGGCGGCGGAGCGGACGTTCTGACCGAAGGTCAGCTGGTTCTCCACCGAACTGCCGATCTGCGCCGCATTGGAAATGCTCAAAATGATGTTGTTCAGCGTGGGCTGCAGCACCTGCCTGCTGGTGTCGTTGATGAACAGCACCGCGTCAAAGAAGGAGTTCCACTTGGCGACAAACTGCAGCGTAATGATCGTGGCAAAGCCAGGCTTGGAAATGGGCACGTAGATCCGCCAGAAAACGGTAAATTCCCCCGCACCGTCCAGCTTGGCAGACTCCCACAGGGATCTGGGCACGCTGAGAAAATAGTTGCGCATAACGATGATGGAAAAGCCGCTGACCAGGCCGCTGACCAGCAGGGAGTTCAGTGAGTTGATCAGATTTAAGGACCGATACAGGGTAAAGGTGGGCACCATGGTCATCTGTGCGGGCACCAGCATGGAGATCATGATGATGGTCAGCATCGCCTGTTTGAAGGGATAATCCGGCCTCGCCAGGGCGTAGCCCGCCATCGTACAGATGAGCACATGGAGCAGCGTCCCCAAAACGGAGATGTAGATGTTATTCATGAAGGCGTTTCCCAGGCCGCCCCGGCTCCAGATCTCGGAATAGGCCTTAAAGGAGGGTTCCATGGTCCAGAACCGGATACGGGCGGAGAGGTTCTCCACCTCCGGCGAGATAGAGGTCAGCACGGTCTGCCACAGGACGTAGATGATGCTCGCTACATACACCGCGAAAAACAGCCGGATCAGCACATCGCAGACCACCGTCGCCGGTGTCGTTCTGGTTGTTGAATAGCGCTTTTTGATCTTCAACCTCATCCACCCCCTAATCATCAAAGCCAAATTTGGTGACCTTCTTGGTTACCAAAGTAAAGATCAGGGCGATCACGGTCAGCACCGCCGATGCTGCTGCCCCCGTTCCCAGGCGGATCTTCGCCAGACTCGTCCGGTAAATATAGGTCATCACCACGTCGGTCTGACCCATCGTCACACGATTGGAGAGAACGTAGATGGGATCGAACAGCTGAAACATGCCCATTACGTTCAGCATGACCATCGTAATAATCGTATTTTTCAGATTGGGGATGGTCACGTACCAGATCTGCTGGAACCGGCCGGCGCCATCCAGCGTCGCCGCTTCGTACTGGTCCGAGGAAATCCCCACCAGGGCCGCCGTATAGATTATAACGCCGTAGCCCGTAATCTTCCATTGGTTGATAAAAATAATGAGCCCCCGGGCAATATCCGTCTTGCTGAAAAAGTTGACGGCCTCATAGCCCATGGCCTGCAGGACCTTGTTCACCGGACCTACCGTGGGGGAAAGCAGAAACATGAAGGAGCTGCCCACGACCACCCAGGAGAGCAGATTGGGCAGGTAAATCACCGTCTGGATAAACCGTTTTGCAAATATGTTTCGGATCTCGTTGAGCAGAACCGCCACCGCCAGCGACAGCAGCACGCCAAAGACACAATTCCAGAACGCGAAGACAAAAGTATTTTTCAGGGCGGACCAGAAGTTGGGGTCCGCAAAGATAGTGTTAAAGTTTGCCAGGCCCGTGAAGGTCCGGCTCCCCGTGATCTTAATGTCGTAGAACGACATGATCAGTCCGCTGACAATGGGGTAAAAGCAGAAAACGACGATATAGGCAATGGCGGGAAACAGCATGATATAGTTGGGGATGTTGGATATGATTTGACGCCGTTTCCGGCTAAGAGCAGTTTGATTAGGCACCTGTTATTCTCCTTCCTGTTCGCCAGGCCGGCTTCCCGGCCGCACCTGCGGGCAAATGGAAAAACAGGGCGCCATATACGCGGCGGTTCCATTCGCATATACGGCGCCCCACATTCTTTATATCCTTACTTGTCGATCAGGTTCAGGTTCATCAGCTGGGTGCGCAGCTCCGTCTCGAACTCATCGATGGTCATCTCTCCGTAAATCACCTTGGTAGCCAGCGGCAGCGCAATCTCCTCCGCGTCGCCTGCGCCCTCCAGCACCGGCGGGAAGGACCAGGAGCTGTAGAACACGTCATAGCCCTCGATGGTCTCCGGGGTGGAGTCCACACACTTGTCGCTGTTCAGCCACAGCTTGTTCAGGCAACCCCAGGTGTCGTAGCCCGCGGAGTGCAGCTGGGTCCGGACGATGTCGATGTCGCTGTTGTCCAGGATGTTGTAGTTCTCTCCCTCAGTCCAGGTCCAGTCGATGATGCCCTGTTCGCTGTTGAGCCACTCGATGAAGCTCCACGCGGCATCGGCGTTGGCGGTGGTGGCTACCAGATTGTTCATGATGATCGTATTGCCGCAGTTGACGGGGGTCACGCCCTCGATGGCCTGAGGAATGTCCATGGGAACGAAGTTGACCTTCTCGCCGGTCTTTTCCGCAGCCAGGTTATAGCCGCGGTTGTTACCGGGCCAATCCAGGAACACACCCACCATACCGCTGTTGACCTTGTCAAAGATGCTGGTGCCGTTCTCGTTGGCAAACTCGGGATCCAGAAGGCCCTCCTTGTACATATCCTGCATCCACTGCAGGCCGGCCAGACCGTTCTCTGTCAGCCAGGGGTGATAGCGCAGGCCGTCGGAATCCTTCATAATGAAGGGGCCCTCCACGCCCCACATGCCCAGGAAGGTGGCAATGTGGTCGGAGTTGGGGAACTGGTGGGCGATGGGGATGGTGGAGCCGTCTCCGCCCATATCCGCCGCCTTGAAGGCACGCAGGACCTCCGTCAGCTCGTCGGTGGTTTTGGGAATCTCCAGGCCCAGCTCATCCAGCCACGCCTGGTTGATGGTGAAGATATATCCCTGAACAGGACGGTTGGGCACGCCGTACCACAGGCCGTCGCCGGAATACACCATGCTGTCCATGTAGTCCCAGCCCAGCCAGTTGTCCCTGGAGAAAAGGTCACTGCTGTTGAGGTAGTCATTGACCGGCAGCAGCGCACCGGCATCGCACAAGATGCTCATGTCCGCGGGAGTGGACTTGCCGGTGACGTCAATCTGCTGTCCGCCGGCGACCATGACCGTCATCTTGGTGATACGCTCATCCCAGGGGACGATGATGGTGTCCAGGGTCATCCCGGTGGACGCCTCCAGGCGGTCTGACAGTGTGCCGGTCATGGAGTCATCCACCCAGCCGGCAAAGGTAAACAGTACCATATTCTCTCCGGCGTAGGGCTTGTCGCTGCCCGGGTCTGCGGAGGGCGTTACCGGGGTGCCGGCACTGTCGGCCGCTGGCGTCTTAGGGGTGTCGGTGTTTGCGCCCTTATCGTCACCGCTGCCGGAGCATCCGGCAAGGATGGACGCCATCATAACCGCTGTCAGCAACAGGGCCAGAACGCTGCGGGAATTCCTCTTTTTCATTTGTGTTTCCTCCTCTGTTAATATGTATGTGTTGTGATGGATCACAGGCACATCAAAATGGATTGCAGGGCGCCATCTCCCAGGCATTCGCCTGGATAGTCCCTCCGGCGCTCCTCTGGCGGAGCAATACTCTCTCGCCGTTCTGGGCGGGATACACCCGGCGGCCGATGGCGCCCCGGTCGTTGGCATAGACCTCGATCACCGTCTGGTCCACGTAGATCTCCAGCGTCAGCGGTTCCTCCGCTGGCAATGCCACCGGAATGCGCTCCTCGGCGGCCCAGCCCCGGGCGCTGCCGGCTCGGGAATCCAGCACCAGCTCGCCAGCCTGGGCATCGAAATAGATTCTCGTATACTCGCTGCTGTCCGCACTGACCCGGACGCGCACCTCCACGTCCCCCCGGCTCTCCGGCGGAAGGTTCTCCAGCCGCAGCACGAAGGAGCGTCCGTTTCGCATGGGCAGCTCTATCTCCTCTTTTTGTGCGACGCAAAAGTTTTGCGGATTGATGCGCAGACGCTCATACTCCCGGGCCGGTGCCATCCGGAGGGAATCATCCGCGTACCAGAGCTCCCGGGCCATGCCAAATACACCGCTCCAGCCCCGGTCCTCCCCACTGTCCGGGTTGTCCCGCAGCCAGGCCCACATAATCTGCCGTCCATCCGGCCCCACTAGGGCCTCCGGCGCGAAATAGGCCGAGTCCACCACGGACATCCGTCCGTGCTTTTCCGGCAGAAACCGGTCCGCCTTCTCGTCATAAACGCCGGTATAGAACTGGCAGCCCCGGTTGTGGGCGATAAACAGTTCCAGATACTTGCCGCTGAAGGCGCCGCCCTCCCGGGCCGCGGGCAACGGCAGAAAGCTGGGACACATACAGTCCTCCGAGTCCGCGGTATCCAGGCACTGCTTCCGGTCATAGAACCGCCCCTCGTAGGTCCACTCCTTCAGATCCGCGGAGCTAAACAGGTCTGCCCAGTCCCCTCTCAGATCCTCAGGGGGATTCTCACCCCGGGAGAAGCGGTCCAGGACGCAGAGATTTCCTGTCTGCATGTAGTATTTCCCGCTTTTCTTCCAGATATTGCTGGGGTCGGCTCCGCCTGCAATGCACTCCTTCCCGGAGCGATCCCGCACGGCGGCGACACCGCTGCCCACGCTGCAGGTAACCGCAAAATCCGGCAGGACCCGCCACTGCTCGTAGGGCTCTCCATCGCTGACCGCCAGCCGGATCCCGCCGAAATCCTCCTTGCCGGCTACGAAATCCCAGAAGGTAATGTAGCATTTCCCGTCGTCATCCAGGAAAGCGCCACCGCTGAAGCAGCCCCGGCCATGTACCCCCGCCATGATGCAGTCCGGATGATGCCGCCAGTGCAGTAAATCCACGCTGGACACGTGGCCCCAGCAAAAGCCCTTCTCTTCATGCCGGTAGAGATACATCATATGGTATCTACCGTTGGCGTAAAAGCAGCCGTTGGGATCGCCGGGATCGCCAATCCCCTCGGGGTCACAGAAATGATATCCGGGCCTGTCCGGGTCCGCCAGGAGCGTTTCACGGAAGGCCTTGACCGCCGGGGCCATCCGAACCGGCCCTCCCTTTTCCTCAGAAAACATCGGGATGCACCGCCTTTCATTTAATTGTGCAAACGTTAGCACAACAGGGCCAAAAAAATACGGATTAGCATATTGACAATCCGAGCATTATAGGGTATGCTTAAAAAATAAACTTGTTGTGTAATCGTTTGCACTAAGTATACGGTATTTTTGCCCGGTTGTCAATAGTCATCCCGATTTTCCAATGGCAAAATTGCAGGTCAAAATTTGTCAAAATTGTACAACAAGCTTTGTCGAGCTCTCCGCTGTCGCGTAGCCGCGTCAAAAAAAGCCGTCCCCATACGGCAGAAAGAAGTGGTTATTATTGTTACGCTAAAGGATGTTGCAAAGGCCTGCGGTGTGTCCGCCGCTACTGTATCCCGGGCATTTGATCCAGGCAGCCGCATCAGTCAGCCCGTCCGTCAGAAGGTTCTCCAGTGTGCTTCGGATCTGGGATATACACCCAACCTGATCGCCAGGAGTTTGAAGAACAGCCGCACCATGACCGTAGCGCTGATCGTCCCCTCCATCGAAAACCGCTTTTACATCGACGTGCTACAACGCCTGGAGCTGACCCTCCACCGGTACGGCTACCGCCTGCTGGTCACCTTCGTCCACGAAGGGGTTTCCACAGAGCGGGACTGCCTGGAAATGGCTGCCGCCGCTCAGGTGGATGGTATCATCGTCCTGCCCCAGAGCGACACGAACCGACACTACATCGACTTCCTGGCCCAGAACCGCAGAATTATCCAGCTGTTCAACAACCCTTTCTCCCACATTGACAGCGTGGTCATGGATGATGAGAAGGGCGCGGAGCTGGGCACCGAATATCTCCTCTCCCACGGTCACCGGCGCATTCTCTGCGTGGGCGGCGAGGACCGTATTGCCGGATTCTGGCGGGCTGTGGACCGGGCCCGGGTTCCCCGGGGCAGCGTTCTGACCTTGCCCGGCACCACTACCGTGGAGGATCTCTGCACTGCCATCCACTCCTTCAGCCCTACCGCCCTGTTTTCCATCGCCTTCGCCAACGAGATCACCTGGGCCGCCGTACAGCGTCTGGACCTCTCCATTCCCGGCGACATCAGTATGCTGGTCTACGATGACACCCAATGGGTCAGCATGGTGGGCCTGACCGTTATTGCCCATGACTTGGAGGAGATCACCTCCGCTCTGGTGGCCCAACTGATTCACCGGCTCAACGGCAATACGGATTCCCCGGTGAAGCAGCTGGTTCTCGATCCGTTTTTGATCGAGCGCAAATCGGTTCGCACCCTGGGTACGCCCTGACTGATTCTCCCCCGCTCTGCGGCGGGCATTTCTGTAAGGCAGAAGGATGTGGAGGTCCTATGAAAGCGCAGACGTTCCATATGACCGAGGGCAGCCCCGCGCGGCTGTTAACCGTTTTTGCCGCGCCGCTGCTGGTCGGCAACCTCTTTCAGCAGGTATACAATTTGGCGGATTCCATCATCGTGGGCAAACTGATTGGCGCGGACGCCCTGGCTGCCGTTGGAGCCACCGGCTCTGTCTCCTTTCTGTTTTTCTCCCTCTGCAACGGCATCGGAAGCGGAGGTGGGATCGTGGTGTCCCGGTATTTTGGAGCAGGGGATGAGGAGAACGTCCGGAAATCCGTGGCCAACACCGCCTACATCATGTTCGGTTCCGCTGTGCTGATGAGCGTCATTGCCTGTCTGGCCGCACCGTCGGTCCTGCGTTTGACAGGTACACCCGGCAACATCTGGGAGGAGACGGTAGTGTACATGCACATAAGCTGCGCGGGCGTACCCTTCATCGCCGTATACAACTATGCGGCCTCAATTCTCCGGGCACTGGGTGACTCCCGGACGCCCCTCTATTTTCTGGTATTCGCCTGCTTCCTCAACATCTGTCTGGACGTCCTGGCAGTGTACTGTCTGGGGCTGGGCGTTTTCGGCGCGGGGCTGGCCACTGTTATCGGGCAGTTCACCGCCGGCATCGGCTGTTTGCTCTACGCCATCCGCACCACCCCCTGTTTCCGCCTGGAGCGCCGGCACTTCCGCCTGGAGAAGAAGATCCTCTGGGGCACCATCCGGATGGGTATTCCCCTGGCGATGCAGTATTCCCTGGTGTCTATCTCATGTCTGGCAATGCAGCGGGTGGTCAACTCCTTCGGCTCTACCGCCATTGCGGCTTTTACGGCCACCAGCCGGGTGGAACAGCTTGTCCATAATCCCTATGGCTCGCTGGGCGCGGCCCTCACTACCTACTCCGGACAGAATTTGGGCGCAAATCGGATGGACCGGGTCAAGCTGGGCTTTTGCAAAGGCGTATATCTGGGGTCGGCGTTCTCCCTGGTGATGTTCCCCATCATGCAGCTTTTCGGTGAGAACATCATGCACATTTTTGTGGAGGACACTGCGGTGATCGAGCTGGGCGCTGCGGCACTGAAAATCACCAGCTGGTTTTACTTCGCATTGGGCCTGATCTACCTTACCCGCGGCGTCCTCAACGGCGTGGGGGACGCGCTGTTTGCTTTCATCAACGGTATCGTTGAGATGGCGGGCCGCATCATCCTCCCGCCGTTGCTGATCCTGATCCCCTCTGTGGGCATCTACGGCATCTGGTGGGCCGCAGGGCTAACCTGGTTCCTCAGTGCGTTTTTCTGCCTGCTGCGGTATTTCGCATGGAGACGGCGTAGCGATGTCAGCGCCGGTGCGGTTTTGTAATTTTTCGCCCGTCAAGTCTGACGTGCACTGATAAATCAGGACCTGGCGGGCTTTAAGCCGACAAGTGACACGGTAATCAGGGCTGTATATACCCGTACGCTGTCCGGCGAAAAAAGCATTGACAGATAGACCCGTTCTACATCCACGCTGCCGCTTTTGCTACTTCCGTACTGCGTTTCAGCGCAAAGTCACGCTGAGATATGAGGAAAACTCTCCCGAACGGCAAATGGCGAAACCGCCTGAATATCAGGGCTTTGCCACCATTTGCCGAGATACATAAGGTCGGGGCTGGAACTTGCAGAATGTTTCACGATAATACTGCAAACGGTACTTTGCCAGAATGACCAGCGGGAGTATACCTGACAGGAAGAAAAATATGACAAAGCAATTTTACAGGAAACCTCCCATCAGGTAAAATGGTGGATACCATAACTTGATGGGAGGTTTTCATTATGCAGAATCACATTTTGACAGATAGCCAGATTATTTTGGTTCAGCAGCACCTGAAATCAGAGGAACGGGAGCAGAGCACCATTGAAAAGTATCTGCGGGACCTGGGGCTCTTTGCTGTGTGGCTGGCTGGGCGGGAAGTGACGGCGGAGCTTGTGGCAGAATGGAAGAACCATCTGCGCATAGAGGGGTATAAACCGGAGACGATTAACTCTAAATTGTCAGCCCTGAACAAATTCTTCGCGTTTATGCAGTGGCCGGAGTGTCGTGTGAAGTATCTGAAAATTCAGCGAAAGCTGTTTCGCGGAAGGGAAAAAGAGCTGACGAAGGAAGAGTACCTGCGGCTTCTGGAGACTGCGAATGATTTGGGGAAAAATCGTCTGGCGCTGCTCATTGAGACTATCTGCGCCACCGGTATCCGGGTTTCAGAAGTCAAATATATAACCGTGGAGGCAGTGCAGGCAGGGTATGTGGATGTTGCCCTGAAGGGCAAGATTCGCACAATTCTGCTGCCCGGCAAGCTCTGCCGGAAGCTGCAAAAGTACGCCAGAAAGCAAAAAATCACTTCCGGCGAGATCTTTCTCACCAGAAGCGGAAAAGGTATCTCCCGCCGCCAGATCTGGGCGGAGATGAAAGCGTTATGCAAAAAGGCTGGCGTGGCTGCTTCGAAGGTGTTTCCTCACAATCTTCGCCACCTGTTTGCCAGAACTTTCTACCGTGCCTGCCGGGATGTGGCGAAGCTGGCGGATGTGCTGGGGCACTCCAGCATTGAGACTGCGCGGATTTATCTCATTTCTACCGGAAGCGAACATACCCGACAGCTGGAAAGGCTGGGGTTGATTCTTTAGCGCAAAACAAGACAGAATACATAAATTGCATTAAAACTGCAGAAAAAGAACTCCCCTTTCACCGGGATTCCATTTCAACCTCTGGTATCATATCACAAGCAAAGCGGAATTGCAAGGGAAGGGTCAACATTTTGCGCGATTTTTTGCACAACAAATAACGGCCAGAGCGGAATATCTTTCCGCATGGCCTTCTTTTTTTACCCAAAGTCCTCTGTCTGCCGTTTAATGATGCCCGTTCTTATAGGAGTTTTGGGCGACTTATGTATTCTGAGATGAACCGGAGAGGGGAGGAACTATGCCGCAGACCAGACAGCACATTGAAGGGGAACGGCCACTTCGGCAACGGCGTTTGACGGAGGGCGTTGTGATGACCGAGGACGACATGCAGCGGTTCCTTGCCAACTATGCGAAGATGAACCGCTCGGAGGGGACGGTGAAGTTCTACCGCCGGAAGCTGAAACGGTTCTATGATGATCTCCCGGCGGATAAGACCATCCGGTACGGCACCTTGCAGAAATGGCGGGAGTCGCTGCTGCAAGACGGCTATACGCCGGGCTCGGTAAATGCATTTCTTTCTGCGGCAAATTCCTATTTGGACTATATCGGCCACCGGGAATACCAGCTGGCGGGGCAGCTCAAGGATGAAAAATCTCCCCAGCCGGAGCTGAGCCGGGCGGAATATCTGCACCTGCTCAGAACAGCAAAGGCGCTGGACAAGGAAAAGGTGTATCTCCTCGTCAAGCTGTTTGCGGCGACGGGGCTGTTTGCTTAGGAACTGCCGGAGGTGACGGTGGAGGCGGTCCGGGAGGGGAAGATCGTCTGCGATCAGAACAGGTACAAGCAGATTGTGACGGTTCCCAACTGCCTGCAGAAGGAACTTCTGGACTTTGCACAGAGAGAGGGCATCGGCTCCGGTTCCATTTTCCAGTCGCGGGATGGCCGTCCCATGCACCGGACCTATGTGTCCGCAGTGATCCGGAACCTCTGCGAGGAGGCGAAGGTGCCGCGGGAAAAGGGAAACCCGAAGTGCCTGCGGAAGCTGTATCTGTCCACAAAAGCCGGAGTGGAGAGCAACATTTCCCTGCTGGTGGAGCAGGCCATGGAGAGCATGATGGAGCAGGAACAGTTTACGGTCGGGTGGGGTGAGAAATAATTTCTCGCTGAATGCCAGGCGTGTCATTGTCTGACTGGGCAGGTTAATGCGCAGGGTGCGCGGCTGAATAGTAAGCAGAGTCAATTTGTTAAGGAGAAGGTTAATGGCTGAACCCCAGGTAAGTGTTATTGTTCCCGTTCATAATTGTGAACTGTATTTGGCATCCTGCCTGGACAGTCTGCTGGCGCAGACCTGCACGTCTTTAGAGTTCATTTTAGTTAATAATGGTTCGACAGACGAGAGCGAAAAAATTTTGAAGAAATACGCAGAAACAGACGATCGATTTGTTGTAATTTCGCAGGAAAATCTGGGAGTTTCGGGATCAAGAAATACCGGACTTCGTGCGGCGAGAGGAAGGTATATCGGCTTCGTAGACGCAGATGATTACGTTGATCCCGATATGTTTGAACGGCTGTATCGCCGTGCAGAGGAAACACACAGCGATATTGTTTGCTGCGACTATTTTCTGACTTTCCCTCAAAAAGAGGAGAAAAATATTCTGCAAATGCAGGATTCCGTTGTGGATGTATCGGAAATGGGGACAGAGCTGTTCTACCTGCGCTATCTTGCCAAAAATCCGGTTGTGTGGAATAAGCTGTACAGCCGGGGGCTTATTGGGGACAGCGAGGCAGTCTTTGAGGGCGAATGTGGGGAGGATCTGCTTTTTAACCTCAAGCTGGCGCCTTTTGTTCAGAGGATATCAACGATTTGCGGAAGCAAATATCACTATGTGCAGAGGGGATGCTCTTTAAGTCACAGTATTGATGGAAATCGGGAGTCCATAGAAACGCTCTTTTCACATTATCTTGGCTGCGAGGAAAAAATAAGCCGGTATCCCAATTTGCCTTATTATGCATTTGCAAGTATCTTCACGGGATTTATGTTCTCCTCTTACTGTATTTCAAAGGACTTCCGTTTTTTTCGGGAACAGATCACGATGTTCAGAAAGTTTTCCTCCTTTAATGAATTCTGCTATCAAATAGCAAAGACAGATCATCTGAAAATCCTGTATCGGGAAAAGGTTATCAGCAGACGCTTTTATGGGATCCAAAAGGCCCTGTTTTCTCTTTGCTTACATCGCCTGGATTTTTTTGCTGCAACATTCATGTGGCTGTGTGCAGGACTGATTGTCTGGAAAAAGCGCAAACTGATTGCCAGAAAACTCTATTGAGGCGGCCAGAATGAGCATATTGCGAGCAATGCTGGAGACTTACGGCTTCCGGGAGACGCTGGGTCAGGGATATGAAAAATTAGTGATTGATCCGATCCGCTATCGCAAGGTCAGGACAACCGAGCCTGTGGCGCGGCAGCTGCCCTCCACACAGCCGACCCGTCCGGCGACAGAGAATCATTCGTTTTCTGGAACCGTCTGCTATTTTGTACACGCTTATTTTCCGGACTCTTCCGGGGGAACGGAGCGCTTTGTATATAATCAGGCACAGTATCTTCTAAAAAGGGGCGGGAAAGCATTCGTTTTTGTTTATTCGGCAGAACCCCGTTCCCAATATCCCCATATGACAGGGGACATCCTGTACCGGGAGGATGAACATCAGGGAGTACCTGTTATCCGGTTTCGGCTGGCAAAAGCCTTCTACGGAGGAACCAAGTCCATTTATGCGGGAGATACTGCAGGGTGGGAACCGTTTTTCCTGTGGATGGTTCGCCGGTGCGCGCCCCGGATTGTACATTTTGCAGGATTGAACCGGACAAACAGAATGGCAATCCTCTGTCAGAAGTATAAAATGCCATATCTTGTTACAGCCACTGACTTTTTCCCTGTTTGCCATTACTCTACGCTGATCGACAGAGATGGAATGATCTGTTCCGGGAGCAACGGCGGGACAAGGTGCAGCATCCATTGCGCCTGCAGCCGGGCGGGAGATATGACAGAGCGGCACAGGACCGCGCAGAGGATTCTGGCGGAGGCAGAGGCAGTCTGTGTACCCAGCAGCTATGTGGCACAGATATTTGAGCGGGAATTTTCCGGCCTCACTTTTGCGGTCATCCCTCACGGACTGGACGGTCCCCGGCGGGCGCCGAAGCGGTGGGGGCCCGTCCGCCGGTATATGTATGCCGGCAGCATATCCGAGGCAAAGGGGGTCTTTCTGTTGGCCTCCGCTTTTTTCGGTATGCCCCAGGAATGCACCCTTTCCATTTTCGGCTCCGGAAACCGCATTGCCGTATCCAGGCTGAAAAGGCTGGTCCGACAAAACGGACGGGTGAAATATCATGGTTTGGCAACGGCTGCGCAGCTGCGAACGGCGTATGAAAATTCGGATTGTGTCGTAGTGCCATCTTCTGTGCCGGAGACTTATAATTTCGTTGCGCATGAGGCGCTTCAGAGCGGATGCATTGTCGTGGCAAGGAATATGGGGATTTTCCCGGAAATGATTCAGAGTGGAAAAAATGGATTCCTTTACTCTGACGGAGGAAAAGCGGCGCTGGCAGAAGCATTGCGGGCTGCCATACAATTTTCCTGGCGGGACTACCGGCAGACGCATTTTTTGTCCACGGAAGAAGAGTCGCTGTCTTATCATAATCTGTATTGCCGGTATTCGGTTGCCCATGGCAGGAAGTTCACGCTATAAATAACCATAAAGGAGTTGGAAGAATGCCGCTGGTCAGTGTGATATTGCCGGTCTATAACGGAGAAAAATACCTGCCGGACTGTCTGGATTCCCTTGCGGGCCAAACGCTGACGGATATTGAGATCATTGCAGTGGATAACGCCTCGACAGATAACAGCGCGGAGATCCTGATGAAATATGCAGAGAGGGACCCCCGGTTCCTGGTAATCAGGCAAACTCCGAATGTGGGACCTGGCGGCGCGCGGAATATCGCGATGAAGTACGCCTCGGGGGACTATCTTGCGTTTTGCGACTGCGACGATACTGTGCCGAAGGATGCGTATCGGATACTGAGTGAAAAGGCACAGGAGGAGAATGCGGATGTAGTGGTTGCAGACTACGAAGAGAATATCGATGGCAAAGTAGTTTATCATCGAATTTGTGGTCCAGGGAAAAATGCTTTTGTCGTATGCGAAATGGGAGCACTGTGGAATAAGCTGTATCGCAGGGGCTTTCTTGAGCAGAATCTGCTTCAGTTTCGACAGGAACTTCATTATGACGAAGATTTGCTGTTTTTGGCGATGATATTGGAATGTCTTCCTCAATATGCCATGTTGGGAAAGCCCGTATATTTATATCGCCGGGTTGCAAATAAAAAGGATTCGCTGTCAAAGCTGACGTCTCTTGCTTCCATAAAATCAAATATTGTGGCCCGTACAGAGTATATCCGAATTATTTCGGCGTTGGGGTATCAATCCGCAAGTGAGCTTTCCTTTTATTCGTTCCGTTTTATGTTCAGAAAATGGTATGGCATTGTTGACGAAAAAGAGCGAAAAGAGGCGTTGCGTCTGATTCAGAATTTTGTGGAGCAGGAATGTAGCTGGGAAAAAACATGCGGTCGTTTTAAAGCTCTTCTCGGTATGCGTCCGGATGAGTTCTCGGCCGTCACTTATGAGGAATTTATATATCTGCATCACAGATATTGCTTTTACAGGGTTTCCGATTCGGAAGAAAACCGGTTTCATTATCGCGCGCCACAGAGTGCGCCGCCTGAGGTACAAACGGAGCATCTTTTCAAAAGCGGGAAACTGGGATTCCGCTATATCTGGAAATATTTTTGCAATTGGTGTACCTATAAGATAAAGAAGAGCGGGGACGCAGGAAGATGAACGGTGACAACAGATTTCTCTTTTCAATCATTATAGCGGTTTACAATACAGAAAATTATTTAGAGGAGACTTTGCACAGCATTATCGGGCAGACAATCGGATTTTTGCAAAATGTAGAAATTATTTTGGTAGATAACGCAAGCGAGGATGGAAGCGGTTCCATTTGTAAGGAATACGGCAGCCGATATCCAGAAAATATAAAATGCGTCACACTGGAAAAAAATGCAGGTCCCAGTGGGGCCCGCAATGTTGGTTTGGCATATGCAACGGGTGAGTTCATCAACTACTTGGATTCTGATGACAAATGGGGAAAAACCGCACTGGAAAATGTATACAATTTTTCTATAGCCCATCCGGAATTAAATATTATTTCCTGCCGGGAGAAGCGCTTTGATTTATACGATTCGTGGCATATCTTTGACTACATTTTCCAGGGGAATCGGGATGTGGTGGACATTTTTGAAGTTCCAGAGGATGTGTGCTTTGCTGCGCACGCATTGTTTTTAAGGCGTACGCTGGCGGAACAGTTTCGTTTTGACGAATCCCTCAAATACTGTGAAGACATGAAATATGTCAATGAGATTATTTTGCAGGAAAAGAGGTATGGAATCGTCAAAAAGGCTGTTTATTACTATCGGGAACGGTCTGATGGGAGTTCTCAGGTCCAGAACTATGGCAAGAAGCGCCATTGGTATTTTGAGGCGTTGCCCGATGTGTGTGAGGCGCTGCTGGACCTTTCAAACCAATTATATGGCGAGTGTATCCCGTATTTGCGATGGCTCATTATGTTCCACTTGCAGGGCCGGACAAAGGCAGAGCTTCCCCACTTCTTTTCTGAGGAAGAGTGTGAAAAATATCGGCAGATTGTTAGAAATCTGCTGCAATATATAGACGATGATATTATCCTGGCGCAGCGGCTCCTGAAGGAGGACGAGAAAATTAATGTACTGCGTTTAAAGTATGGCGATGATTTTCCCCGTCTTCTCCGTTTTGATATGGGAACATTCTATTATGGTGATAAGCGTCTTTTACGTCTGGAGGATGAGGGCTGCCTTGCTCTGGAACTCCTGGAGATAACAAAGGATGAAATGTTGTTGACTGCGCGGGCATCTCTTCCGGAAATTGACCGGATCTATAAATTCGGTGCAATAGATGAAAAAGGGAATCGATATGACTACTCCGTCTTCCCCCTGGATCGAAGCTATCTGGACCGTCGTGTTGCGCCAAGTGTCCCCCAGCGCCAGGGGATTCGTTTTGCAATTCCGCTTAAGAGCAAATTTCAGATCTCATTTGTGGTCACCGTAGATGATAGGGATTACTCCCTGAATTTTCGCTATGGAAGGTTTTTTCCGCTCACAAAGGCGCTGAAACACAGCCACTATTATTCCCGTGGCTGGTATATCTATGCAGAAGATCAACGACTCAATATTGTGCCGTGTGGCCCGGTCAAGCGATTGAAAAAGCAATTGGGACTGTGGCTGGAACTGGCGCGGAAAAGAAAGAAAACAGCCCTTCTCTGTCATGTTTATGCATATCTTTACAGCTTGCTGCCCAGAAGACGGGAAAAATGGATATTTGCCGATAGAACGCACTTTGCCGGAGATAATGCAGAGGTCCTCTTTCATTTTGTGAATGCTCAGAAGAATCCGAAAATTCAGACCATTTTCGCAGTTGATGGGGCAAGTCCTGATTTTGCGCGCTTGCAGGAGATGGGAAATGTCATATCCAACCGGAGCAAACGATATAAGCTGGAATTCTTAACCGCTGATAAACTAATCGCATCATACTTCGAGAATTCCAATGTGTATCCGATAAAGCGCCACGAAGAATACATAAGGGATATCATTCACAGCAAATTTATATATTTGCAACATGGCGTCATAAAGGACGACATGAGTACAGATAACTCCAAACTGCGAACGCGAGTTTCTGCTTTTGTCACTTCAGGTATGAGGGAACGGGCTTCTCTGCTGGAGTATCCGTATGGGTATGGACCAGAAGAGATCTGGCTGACAGGTCTGGCCCGCTTTGACATCATATATGATTGTGATGCCGCAAAGTCCCGGAAACTGATCCTGATTGCACCAACATGGAGAAATTATCTGGAGGGCATCCAGTGGGACAAAGCGGATGGTCTGATTGCATATAACCCAAAGTTTAAGGAGACAGAGTATTTTAACTTTTATCGTGCGCTGCTGTCTGACGAGCGACTTTTGGACGTCATGCGCAAGTATGGATATCGGGGAATATTCCGACTGCACCCGACATTGCGGCACTTTACCGGCGACTTTGTTGAAAACGATGTTTTCACAGTTGAACCACAGTCAAGCGGCTATCGAAAAGAACTGGAGGAGGTCGCGCTTCTTGTCACAGACTACTCCAGTACCGTGTTTGATTACGCGTATGTCAGGAAACCGTGCGTTTATATGCAGTTTGATGCGGAGACTTTTTATCAGGGACATACGTACATGCCGGGATATTTTGATTATGAAAAGGATGGTTTTGGACCTGTCTGCTGTGACTATGAAAGTTCTGTGCAGACGATAATCGAGATGATAAAAAGCGGTTGTGTGATGGAGGGAAAATATCGACAACGTGCAGATGCGTTTTTTGCTTTTCAGGATGGGAAAAGCTGTGAACGGATTTATCACGAGATATTAGAACTTGAGGAAAGGCGGGGACCTGTATAAGCCGGATAAAAGAACTGCTTAAAAAAGTATTGCCTCCGCCTGTTAATGCGTTTAACCGCGAGATGGCATACCTCAAGGCAGATTTGCTTGCAGAAATAGATGAGCGGCATCGAAAAGGGCTGGAGCAATTTACAGATATCGAGAAAAGATGTAAGAGTGTACAGGAGATTCTATCAAGAATAGATAAAAGCTGTCATGTAGAGCAGGAGATGCTAAAGGGGCTGGAAGAAAAATGTCATACCGCGGCGGAGGATACAGAACGAACGATTGAACACTTATACCAGGAGCTGGTGCAGGGGCTATGGAAAGCGGCAGAACAGATATCAGAAGAGTACAGTCGGTCTTCCGAAAAAATATTGACCAGGCAAGAGGAGATCATTCAAAAAGCGGTCCGGGAGATAACATATTTTCTTGCCGAAAAATATGCAGTACAGATGAAGGATTCTCAATTGAACCGGCAGCAGATCCTGCAGAAGATTGAGGCGGATAGGGATAAAATATATTACTGTTGCCCGTTTGAAGTGGATTTTATTGCGCAGAGTGGGTTTTCTGCCTATCGAAACAGGCCGGATTTTCTGGACCGGTATCAGGAGTTGGTGAGGGATCTGGACCAGGAGAGTGTAGAGACTGTAAACCGTATTTTGAGCCGACAGCACCTCTTGCGGGAGAATCCGGATCAGATGACAGATCTCTTTTCCGAGAAAGAGCAGCGGGTGATTGCAGAGCAGCGTAACGGATTCTATGCAAATACGCCGGAAATTCAGCCCGGAATATTTGCGTGTGGAAAATATCTGCTTTGTTCCCCGAAAAGTGGTATGGGATATACAGAGACGACGATATTTGTGGATCGGATCGGGCTTGACAAACTGGAGCATCCTGAGCGGATCCGGCAGAAGGACATTCTTGATCTGGGCGCTTTTATCGGAGACTCCTCTCTGATCCTTTCAGAAGCTACAGACCAAAGGGTATACGCCTTTGAGCCCAGTCAGGGAAATTTCTCTGCTCTGGAAAAAACGCTGGAAATTAATCGCTGCAAAAATGTAATTGCAGTTCATGCCGGTATTGGTGCCTGCGGTGGAACGGCTTATATCAGAAGCAATTTGAATATGGGGCACACTATCGTCGAAACGGTTCCGGACGAATCGGCAGAAAATATGGACGCAGTGCCGGTTTGTTCTGTTGATGAATTTGTTGCAGCGCATCATCTGGAGGTCGGATTAATTAAAGTAGACATAGAGGGGTACGAGAGAGAGTTTCTGAAGGGAGCGGAGCATACAATCCGAACGCAAAGACCGGCGCTTTTACTTAGCATCTATCACAGCGCTGAAGACTTTTTTGAGTTGAAATCGCATGTAGAGAGATGGAACCTTGGATACCATTTCAAAATTCACAAGGAAATCAATGAACACATATATCTGGATACACTTCTTATTGCGGAAATATAATGGAAGTTTGCAGGTGAACAAATGAATAAACACGACGTGAAGCAGGCGGTCATCCTGGCGGGTGGATACGGTACACGCCTCAGGCCCTTTACGGACACGAATCCGAAGCCCATGTATCCTTTTGAGGGGAAGCCCTTTCTTGAGTATCTGATCGAACAGGTAAAGAGCTTTGGCATCCGGGATATTGTCCTTTTGCTGGGCTACCTTCCTCAAAAAATAACGGACTACTTCGGAGATGGTTCCCGTTGGGGTGTCCATATTCAGTATTCCGTCACACCGGTAGAGTACGAGACCGGGCTGCGGATAAAAAGCGCGGAGCAGCTTCTGGCAGACCGCTTCCTGCTCATGTACTGCGATAATTACTGTCCCATTGACTTTTTACGGCTGATGCAGACACATTTTTCCCGGGGAGCGCTTCTGACATTTACCGCCTACCGGAATCTGGACGGATATACAAAAAGCAATCTGAAAATTGCCGAAGACGGGCTGGTGGAGGCCTACGATAAGAAGCGGACCATGCCGGGACTCCAGGGTGTAGATATCGGATATGCCATCGTGGAGAAGCCGGTCCTCGGGCTGCTCCCCGAGGAGAACCACAACTTTGAGGCCGTCGTCTATCCTGAACTGGTGCGAAGGGGGAAACTGTATGCCGCACCTACCGGGCACCGCTACTATTCCGTGGGCTCATGGGAGAGAATCGAGCTGACAAAGGAATTCTTTTCTCCGAAAAAGGCAGTCTTCCTGGATCGTGACGGGACGCTCAATGTCCGCCCTCCCCGTGCGTGTTATATCGAGAAGCCGGACGACTTTATCTGGCTCCCTGGAGCCAGGGAAGCGGTTAAGCGCCTGAAAGACGCAGGATACCTGCTGATTATGGTAACCAATCAGCCCGGAATTGCCCGGGGGAACCTGACAGAGGATACCCTGCGTGCAATCCATACAAAAATGCAGGCCGACCTGGCGGCTGTCGGCGTAAAAATTGATAAAATCTACTACTGTCCCCACAACTGGGATGAGGGCTGCGCCTGCCGGAAACCAAAGCCGGGTCTCTTTTATGATGCACAGAAGGAGTTGTCTCTGGATTTGACAAAGTGTGTCATGATTGGCGATGACGAGCGGGATATTACCGCCGGCGAGGCGGCGGGCTGCCGCTGTTTGCTGGTTTCGGAGGAATACCCGCTGATCGACGCAGTGCGGGACATATTACGGGAGGGGTGACTTTTAATGATTATTTCCAAAACGCCTCTGCGCTGTTCCTTTTTTGGCGGAGGAACGGATTTTCACGACTACTATGAGCGTTGCAAATTTGGCTATGGTTCTACAATCAGCACCGCGCTGGATATGTTCGTGTACATAACTGTCAACAGGAACTTTGATGGGAAAATCCGGCTCTGCTACCACGGAAACGAGCTGGTGGACCATGTGGACCAGGTCCGGCACAACATCATCAGAGAAGCGCTGAAGCTGGTGGGAATCGAGCGGGGCGTCGAGATTTTTTACTCGGCTGATATTCCCCTGAGTGGCGCAGGCGTTGGGCTTGCCTCGTCATCCGCGCTGGTTGTGGGCGTATTGAATGCGCTGTATGCCTTTCTGGGAAGACATGTGACGCCGGAATTTCTGGCCCGGCAGGCATGCGAGATTGAGATCAACCGGATCGGACAGCAGATTGGGATCCAGGATCAGTATGCAGTGTCCTACGGTGGATTCAACCGCTATCGGTTTAATCAGGATGGCAGTGTGACCGTGATGCCGGTCATCTGTGATCTGGAGGTAAAAGAGAAATTACAGAGTAATCTCCAGCTCTTTTTCACTGGAACGACCCGGGATTCCCGAAAGATCTTTACCGAACAGGTGCAGACGATTTCCGAAAAGCGGGCAATGCTGGATGACCTGGTGGAGGCCGTAGACCGCGCCTATGATAATCTGACGCTGGACAAGCTGGATCAGTGGGGAACGGATCTGAACAGGGCGTGGCAGATCAAAAAGAAATTTGCAGGAGGCGTCTCCAATCCCCAGATTGATGAGATGTATGACCAGGCGATTCATGCCGGCGCGTTAGGCGGAAAAATCCTGGGGGCTGGCGGCGGTGGATTCCTCATGCTGTATACCCCTGTGGAAAGGCAGCAGGCTGTGCAGCAGGCCCTGGGCGGATATCGTCAGGTCCCGTTTCATTTTGAGCCGCAGGGCAGCCGCATTATCTTTTCAGATTAAAAATCAGGAGGATAAGAAATCGTGAACGATTATAGAGAATCTATTTCCGCATATTTGCAGAAGGAGCAGGAAGTTCTGCGGGCGCTTGACGTGGAGTCGATCAACGCTGCGCTGAATCTGCTGGAAGAGACCTTTGAGAGGGAGAAAATGGTTTACATTTTCGGCAACGGCGGCTCCTCCGCGACAGCATCCCATTTCCAGAACGATTTCAATAAGGGAATCTCGGAGTATACACAGAAGAAGTTCCGGTTTCTCTGCCTGAACGACAATGTGGCGACAATAATGGCAATCGCCAACGATATCGGGTTTGAGGACATATTCCGATTTCAGCTGGAAGGGCGGCTGGAGCCGGGCGATATCGTGGTTGCTGTCTCCGGCAGCGGAAATTCTGCAAATGTTCTGCGTGGCGTGGAATATGCCAGGCAATGCGGCAACCGGGTCATCGGGCTTACCGGATTTTCCGGCGGGAAGCTGATGCAGCTGAGCGACGTCAGCCTGCATGTGCCCGTTATGAGCATGCAGATTACGGAAGATATCCACATGGTTTTCGATCATTTGATGATGAGCATTTTTTACAAAAAAATGTGTGGAATCGACCACCTGAAAGGTTGAACGGTATGAGCAGGATCTTAATTACCGGCGCTGCCGGTTTTATCGGGTCGCAGCTGGCCTATGCGTTATGGCAAAAAGGGGACGAGGTTGTCTTGTTGGACGATTTTTCCTATGGACTGGAGGACAATCTGATTTTCCGCGATCACGATTTCCGTCAGGAGATTTTGAGGGAGGATGTATGTGATGCGGAAATGCTGGATCGCATATGGCTTGAGGGCCGATTTGACTATGTCTACCATATCGCGGCAATTACGCCTCTGCCGGATTGCCAGATCCGGCCGGGGCGGGCGATTACCGTCAATGTAGCGGGAACGGTGAATGTGCTGGAGGCTGCGCGGAAGCACGGCGCGAAAAAGGTCATATTTGCCAGTACCTCTGCGGTTTATGAGAACTGCAGGCAATTTCCAACGGGGGAAGGGGACGCGGTTCCGCCCAGTCTGGTTTATTCCGGAGGGAAATTTGCCGCGGAGCAGTTCTGCCGCAGTTATGCGGACGTCTACGGGATGAATGTCACTGCCCTGCGTTTTGCCAATGTTTATGGCCCTCACATTGACTGCCTGCGCAAACAGCCGCCGGTAGCTGGTTATCTGATCCGCGAGCTCTGCTATGGCAGACAGCCGGTCCTCCACTCAAACGGGGAGCAGCGCCGGGATTTTGTCTATGTAGACGATCTGATTCGGCTGGCGATTCTGGTACAGGAGGGGCAGGGGTATGACTGCGTAAATGTTTCCACCAATGCCACGCACTCAATCAATGAGCTGTATCAGACGATTGCAGGGATCATGGGGAAGGAAAATATCCATCCGGTCTATGTGGATTCCTCCAATTACTGGAAAAAATATCCCGGGCTTTACGAGGGGGCGTATCCAATCTCAGAGGGAGTACTGGATGCCGAGGTAAACAAATATACCCTGTGCGATAATTCTCATGCCCTGCAGAGATATGGCTGGCGGCCGGAGGTTTCCTTTGAGGACGGGCTGAAACGAACTGTGGATTTCTGTGTTGATGCACTGAAACGATACGGAGAGCAAAAGAAATGATACTTTTTACAGCGCTTTTATGCAGGATCATACTTCTGCTGGCCACGATGGCTGCCGCGGTTTATCTGCTGCGCAGGCAGATGCCGGTAAAGCGTGCGGCGGTGCTGGCCTGTCTTCTGGTGCCCCTGGCGGCAGCGGCAAACCATGTCAGCGGGCTGACCCCCAGCCTGACGGATGAAGTATCCCTGCTGGCGCTGAATGAAAAAAGCGGTACTTCCCAGGGATATGAGATCGTAATCGACGGATTCCGGGTAGATGGCAGGGACTGTCCGGTCGATGGGGTGGCGGACGGGAAATGGTTCTGGCGCGGCGAGCAGTATATGTGGAGGCCCGAGACCGACCCGCGGCAGCCGGAGGGCGTCACACGGCAGGTGACAGTGAAGGTCCCCGCAGGCTGGGACAGGAAGATTCTGTTTTCAGCGAACGAATATCGGGGAGCGGTGGAAGTGACCACGGCAAATGGTACTGTGAGGATCGATACGGCCGAGACAGCGGCGGTAACGATCGGAAGAAGCAGCACGAGAATGCTTATTGCGGAACAGGCCGTTCGTCTGGCCGTATATGGGATTGTACTGCTGGTTGCTGCCGCGTATATGCTGTTGTGCATCCGGAGCCTCTGTAAATACTCCCTGGAGGGCAGTTCTTCCGGGCTGTTTTATGCAGGGCTTGTCGGGGTCTGCGGAGTGTCCTTCATAATCATGGTTGTGCTTGGAGGGAAAGAATCGTTTTGGCGGGATGAAATATCGCTGATCGGCTATATCTGCAACACCGATTCTGTTTTGACGGCGATGAAGACCGATATCGCCTGGCCGCCGCTTTGGAAAGGGATCATGTTTATCTGGTATCGCCTGGTCCCGTATGGGGAGCGTTGGCTGCGCCTCCCGGCGGAGCTCTGCGCGGTTGGCGGTATCTGGTTTGTTGGACTGTCCGGAAAAAAGATTGGAAATCAGAGGACAGGAATGATAGCAGCATTGCTGACTGCATTTGCAGTAGTTCCACAAAAGCGCATTGCGCAGGATATTACCTGCTATGGCCTTGTGTTTCTTCTGGCTGCTGTTGTTACATATCTGTATTTGCGGCGCACACTTTCCGAGACGGAATATTCCTTGCGGCGGCAGATCTTATTCGTTGCTGCGATGGCCACCGCAGCATATACCCATTATTTCGGCTTTTTCCTCTGTGGCGCGCTTTTTCTGGTGGACTGCTTTGAGGTTATCAAAAAGAAACTGCCAATAAAACGTCTCATTCCTTATGTCGTGACCGGAGCGCTCTATTTGCCATGGTTATACTTTGTTATTTTTAAGCAGGATGGCATCCATGCCAGTTATTGGCAGCCGAAGCCGGCGCTGAAGGATATACCCGGTTTTCTGAGAACTTTAACGGGCGGGCTTCCCATCCTTTTTCATTTTTTCCTTTTGGGAATCACAATTGCTGTAATACAGGTGATCTTCTCAACTGGACTCAAAAAGGAAGCGTCCCATCATCCTGTCAATATATGTCCCCCTGGCTTTATTATTTCTGTGCCCGCCACTATGTTTGTCTGTGTTTTCCTATACGGAAAGTATATTGCTATAGGAAATACATTTTGGGTTAAAACGTACTTTTTCGTGCTGATGCCGTGTATTCTTCTGCTTTGTACGGCTACGGTTGAAATGATGTATCAATATTTGAGGGCAGTTCCCGGGGATTACTCCCGAGTTTTGAGCAGCAGTGTCGTTATACTTCTCATGGTTGTCATAGGAAGCGCTTCGTATAGTCGGAAGGAGGCTGAATCCACAAAAACAAGGGATCCCTATCGTGAGCCCGCTGAGTGGGTATACTCGCGCGGAAATGATCTGTATAACCCGGATGAGTTAATAATTTTTGCAGCCAGTTCAGAAGTCAAACGGTATGCATGGATAGATTATTACATTACGCAGCGTGGAAAACGAGACAGCCTTGATGTAAGAGGACGGTTCATTTCAAAAGAGGAACTGTTAGCCTATGACAAAATTGTCTGGATATGGGCAGATGATTTTGGCCTCGGAAAGGATGAGCCGGTGATGCAATGGTTGTCGGAATTTTATACAATGACGGATACTGTGCAGGAAGTACGGGCTACTATCTATGAAAAAATAACGTAACGCCCTGTGCAGAATTCGCTGTATCGCGCCATGTGGTACCCATAAGAGGAAAACAGAAAATTGAGGTCTTGAAGGAGTGATAGACGATATGTACACCACGAAAACCGCGCTCATTACCGGCGTAACCGGTCAGGATGGTTCCTATCTTGCGGAGTTCCTGCTGGCCAGGGGCTACGACGTATATGGAATTGTCCGCCGCACGTCCACCGAGAGAAAGGAGCGCATCGAGCATCTCCGGCAGGAGTCCCGTTTTCATCTCCTCTACGGGGATATGACGGACTCGCTGAGTTTAATCCGGATCATACAAACGGTTGAGCCGGACGAAATTTACAATCTGGCGGCGCAGTCTCATGTGCAGGTCTCTTTTGATGTACCGGAGTACACGGCGGACGCAGATGCTATCGGTACGCTGCGGATTCTGGAGGCCGTGCGCATTCTGGGACTGACGCAGAAGTGCAGGATCTATCAGGCCTCGACCTCAGAGCTGTACGGGAAGGTGGAGGAGGTGCCTCAGAACGAGAAGACGCCGTTCCATCCCTACAGCCCTTACGCGGTGGCAAAGCAGTATGCGTACTGGATTACAAAGGAGTACCGCGAGGCTTACGGGATGTTCGCCTCCAACGGCATTCTTTTTAACCACGAGTCCGAACGGCGGGGAGAGACCTTTGTTACACGGAAGATTACCCTTGCTGCCGCGAGTATTGCGGCGGGAAAGCAGGACAAGCTGTACCTTGGTAACCTTGACTCGCTGCGGGACTGGGGGTATGCCAGGGATTACGTGGAGTGCATGTGGCTGATTCTGCAACATGATAAGCCGGACGATTTTGTCATTGCCACCGGTGTGCAGCACAGCGTGCGGGACTTCGTCCAGCTGGCGTTTCAATATGTCGGGATTGAGCTGACATGGCGGGGAAGCGGTCTGGAGGAAAAGGGTATCGACGCGGCTACCGGAAAAACCCTGGTAGAGGTAAGCCCGGCATTTTTCCGCCCGACAGACGTGGTTGATTTGCTGGGGGACCCGGCCAAGGCCAGGGCGGAGCTTGGGTGGAATCCCTGCAAGACGTCCTTTGAGGAACTGGTGCGGATCATGACGGAGCATGATCTGAGAAAAGCGAGAGAAGGGACCAGCCGTTATGGGAATTAGCATTGTTACGCTTGCGTACCATGAGGCAGATAGCCTGAGGGAGTTTCTCCCGAAAGTAAAAGAGCAGGCAGACAGGCTGAACACGGATTACGAAATAATTGTAGTTGATGGTCCAGAAACTGCGGACGACACGCCCGCAATATGTGCGGCATTGGGGGCCTGCTATTTTAACCAATCGGAGCCAGGCTTTGGGGGCGCGTATCGAAAAGCTGTTAAAGAGGCAACAAAAGACAAATTCTTAATATTGGATGGAGATGGTGTACATGATCCTGCAATGATCCCACAATTTGTAGAGGAATTTAACCATGGATTTGATGTTGTGATTGGTTCCAGATACATTGTGGGGGGCAGCAGCAGAGTCTCCAAATCATCCCGTGCCATGTCCAGAATATTATGCGCCTGCTATCGGATCGCAATGGGTACATCCGTGAAAGATCTGTCAGACAATTACAGGCTCTACAGCACTGCTGCATTGAAAAAGCTGACGCTGACATGCAAAAACTTTGAAGTTATGGAGGAGATATTTTTTAAGCTGATGCTCGAAAAAGGGGCTGCTTTTCGAGTTAAGGAAATACCGGTCACAATAGAAGAGAGAGAATTTGGACAATCTACCAGAAAACTGACCCCTTTTATTATCTGTTTTGGCCGCCAGCTTCTAAAAACAATATTAATGCGAATGACTTACCGGTCTGCCCGCACACAGAAGGAAAATGAAGAAGTTGCGGAGTCCGTCTTAAAACATGTGGGAAGGCTTTTATCTGGCGGAATAGGCTTATGTCTGGATGCGCTAATATTTATTGGCTTTTCACGGTATGGCGGTGGCCTGCTGGGAAGTCTCGCGGGTTGTTTTGTGGCCTTACTGTTTTCTACTGTTATAAATCACCTGTTTGAGTTTTAAAAATGAAATATTCCCCATTCGTATTATTGACGGACCCATAATTGAGACAGCGAAGGAGAAACATATATGGCGACCCATAAGAGAAGACCTGATTATAATATAATTCCTGATGCGATCAGCCGGTATGACAACAAAACCAGGCTCCGGATTTATAGAAAAATCGTACTGCTTCGGGAAATGGAGAAGGAAATGATAGAGGCGCAGAGAAAAGGCGCCGTTTCCTGCCAGTTATTCTTATCTTCTGGTCAAGAGGCAGTAGCTGCCGCTTTATCCGAGCAGGGAAAAGCATATCAGTATTTCCCCCAGCATCGTGCTGATGATTTGTATTTATCATTGGGCGGAACACCAGAATCCCTCCGGGATGAGCTGTTGGCACGCGAAAGTGGCTGCAGCGGAGGGCGCAGCGGCCAGATCGGTTTGCAGATACATGAAAATGGTCTCGACATGTATGGAGATAATTTGCTGATCGGCGAATGTGTTCCCAGGGGAGTTGGTGCAGCTCTGGGCAGTCAGAAAAAAACGGTGTGCATTTTTGGCGATGGTTCCGCTGAGGAAGATTATGTATTAGCATCTTTGGGCTTTGCGGCTACACGTCAGTTGCCCGTATTATTTCTTTGTATGGACAATAATCTTGCCATACTTACGCCAACATGCGAACGTCGCAGCTGGGATCTTGCTGAGGTAGCTAAGAGCTTTGGAATGGATGCCTATGATTTGGCCGATGATCCATGGTCAATTATGACCTTGCTAGACAGTCCGGACTTTAAGTTGCCGGCGGTTTTGAACTGCCGGGTATGCCGTGAATACTGGCATGTGGGAATTGGCAGTGATGGGGCGCGGGAGTGGGCCAGAAATGAGATTATCCGACAGCAGCTTCTGGATTGCGGATTATCAACAGAGGTTGAGCAAATTGAAATGGAGACAAAACGGAGGATCAGAGCATTATGGGAAATTTGACGCTTGCAGAAACCATACAGATGATCCTGCGCGATCATATGGAGAATAACGACGGGCTTGTTTTGGGGCAGACACTTTCCTCTATTGGAAATACCTATGGGACAATACCCTTCCACAAAAATGTGATTGAAATGCCCATGACGGACGTAGCTGCGGCCGGAATCGCCGTGGGAGCTTCTCTGGTAGGGCGTCGTCCTGTATTTGTCTTGCGGTTTCAGGACTTTTTTCTGCTCAACAGCAGCCCGCTTTTGCAGGATGCGGCCCTTGGAAAGGAATATCACGGAGTGCCGTCTCCGGTTTTTATCCGATCTATTGCAACGGACAAATCAGGCCCGTGCCATTCCAATGTAATGCACAGCCTGGTGATGCAGTTTCCCGGAATAAAAGTATGCGCGCCAATGACACCCGGTGAGTATCGAGGGGTCTGGGATCATTTTATGTCCGACGACGTGCCCTGTTATGTTAGTGAACACAGGAAATCCTATGGAATAAGGGATGAATTAAAAGATGTGATTAACGACGAAGCGGAGATTACGCTTTTTGGCATATTGGATACAAGACTGGAGCTGGAAGCGGCGGCACAGGAACTAAGCGATCAGGGCTTTCGTACAAATATTGTCCATATCACCTGGTTAAAGCCGCTGGAATTTGAAAAGCTGTCACTTGCTATGGAAAAAAGCAGGATTGGTCTGGTTGTGGACAGCTCGAGAGAGATGTGTGGCGTCTCACGGGATATTGCATTCCGGCTGATGCATCGGAGCAAAAAGCCCGTCTATGCACTTGCAGGAGAAGACTATGTGAAGTGCCTGAATCCGGCGCAATATCATGCGGCTCCTGATGCCCGCGCAATTGCAAAATACGCGTTAGCGATACTGCGTGAGGAGGAATGACGGTTGCGGACGATTGAGTACAGCGGACAGGTGCTGGCCAAGATCATATCAATTGGAGAGTGTACCAGGCCGATTCAGTTTTTTTCTGAAGCGGATGATGCTTTACAGGTTGGCGTGTCAATTTGCAGCAAGGGAAATTACATACAAAACCACATCCACAACATTTTTCCCAGGAATTCCATGATACTCAATGAGGTCCTCTATGTTGTCAAGGGTGCAATGAAAGCCAATCTCTATTCGGCGGATCGGAAATTTGTCGAGTCAGCGCTGGTTAAGGAGGGTGAATTTATTATCCTGCTCAACGGCGGGCATGGCTTTGAACCCCTGACGGATGAGACCGTTATATTTGAAGCTAAAAACGGTCCGTTTGTCAGCGTGGAGCATGATAAGACCAAATTCTGATCCGCTGCGCTGCTTGAACCTGGAGGTTGTATATGAATTCAAAAAATACCAGACTGTATCCGCTTGATCCGCTGAGAGGCCTTGCGGCTATTGTTATAGCATGCCTGTTTCATTACTTACATATTTTCCCCGTTTCAGAAGAGACTCATCCGCTTTATGGAATTCCTGTCTTATGGTGGCTGACACGCAATGGCGGCCTGTTTGTTGAGATGTTTTTCATTATCTCCGGGTTATTGGCTTATAGGCTCTCTTATCAGGGACTATCTTCTGGAAAGTTGTCTTTCAGCGCCTTTATGCGCAGAAAAATTGCCCGCCTGTTTCCTGTGATGTACTTTGCTTTAGCAATTCTGGCCCTGTTTCACTGGATATCTTACGGTATAAGCGGTACGCCTAACAGCTATCTGGGTTACAACTGTGATGGCTTCCATTTTGTCCTGAATCTGTTTGGTCTCCAATATGGGTGGCTTGATTTTGTCCCTAATTTTAATCAACCAAGCTGGTATGTTAGTGTTTTGCTGCTGTGCTACTGTGTTTTTGCATTTACCTGCAGAATTATCGGCAGCTCTCGTGGGCGGACAAAATGGCTTTTTCCTGTAATTATATTTGTCGGATGGATAATGCGGAGTGGCTGGGGAGGGGATCATCCTGTTTGGAACAGCTTTATGGGGCGGGGCATTTACACATTTTTCCTGGGCGTATGTTTGGCGATTGTTTTAGATATCCGGGATCCCAAAATAAATGCGTTCCTGATTCGGCTGGCGGCAATTATTTTGGGCATAATTGCGGCGCTGTTTTTACTGCAGAAATATGTACGAGTATATATATCCCCGGATGCGCCGGATATTGTCGGCTCCTACGGTGGTATTTTTCCGATAGCGGTCTTTCCATGTTTGATTTACCTCTCGCTGACCGTTCCCGGGATTAATAAAATTGCAAGCTTCAAACCATTTGCCCGTCTTGGTGAGTATTCATACAGCATTTATCTGCTCAATCTGCCCGTTTTTTATCTGGAACGCTGCGCCGTTGATTCCCTTCATCTGAATATTGATTACAGCTCAAAAATCATATTTTTGGTGCTCAATGGCATTCTGCTCTTTACCGCAGTCCTGGTTCACAAATATTTTGAAAAACCGGCCATTGCATGGGCAAAGGTTCATATTGCCGGGGAATAGGGCTGAAGTATACCATACGAAATCATAACGAGGTCATCATATGAACATTATTCTGCTATCCGGCGGATCAGGCAAGCGGCTGTGGCCGTTGTCCAGCGAGACGCGATCAAAACAGTTTCTGAAAGTCCTCCGCTCCCCGGAGGGTACCCATGAATCCATGATCCAAAGAGTATGGCGGCAGATTCACAAAGCCATACCGGACGCTCACATGATTATCTCCACCACAGACTCCCAAAAGGAAACCATTCGGAAGCAGCTTGGCGTCCAGGTCGATATCGCCCTGGAGCCGGAAAGGCGGGATACCTTTCCGGCAATTGCCCTTGCCGCAGTATTTCTGGCCATGGAGCGCGGCTGCGGGATGGATGAGACTGTGATCGTCATGCCGGTGGATGCCTATGCGGAGGACGGATATTTTCAAACGCTGCTGAAGATGGACAGGGCGGTGCAGAGTGATGCCGCCGATATGGTTTTGATGGGAATACGGCCCACCTACCCTTCCAGCAAGTACGGCTATATTGTTCCCGAACCCGTTCAGACTTCCGGCCTGATGCGCGTGGCGTCCTTCTCAGAAAAGCCCGAAGCAAAGCGGGCCATCGAGCTGCTGGACATGGGGGCTTTCTGGAACGGCGGCGTATTTGCTTTCAAAATGCGCTATATTATGGAAATCATCAGCCGCTATATTGTCCCCCAGGGCTATCAGCAGCTGCGGGAAAATTACGGCAGGCTCCGGAAGATCAGCTTTGACTATGAAATTGTTGAGCGCTGCCGTTCCATCGCCATGGTGCCCTATTACGGCATGTGGAAGGACCTGGGCACCTGGAATACGCTGACCGACGTTATGCACGACAACAACGCAGGAAATGTCATAAGCGGCGAAGGATGCAGCAATACACATATTGTCAACGAGCTGGATATTCCCATCATTGCCCTGGGCGTTTGCAATACGGTTGTTGCAGCCGGCCCGGATGGAATCCTGATTT
This sequence comes from uncultured Oscillospiraceae bacterium, assembly GCA_910587505.1. Taxonomy (GTDB): domain Bacteria; phylum Bacillota; class Clostridia; order Oscillospirales; family Oscillospiraceae; genus Pelethomonas. The sequence continues at coordinate 35,462 of CAJULD010000002.1, forward strand.
CGGACAAGCTGGCCAGTACTCAGCTGAAAAGCTACGTGGAAAAGATCGACCAGCGCCCGATGTATGAAGAACGCCAGTGGGGGAACTACAAGGTCCTTAATTATATGCGCTATCAGAACGGGAACCACTCCCTGACGAAACACCTGATGATTTTGGCGGGAGAAAACCTGGAGTATCAGATGCATAAAAACCGGGATGAAATATGGAGCATTGTAGACGGCCGGGGCGATCTGCTGATTGACGGGCATTTGCGGAATGTGCGCTGTGGAGATGTGGCGTATATTACGCGCGGGACCCTGCACTCCATTCGCGCGATAACGGATATCCACCTTATTGAGGTCCAGATCGGAGACGAGCTCTCGGAAGATGATGTGGAGAATCTGGCATGGGACTGGTAAAGCAGCCTGCACATGGGAAAGGAACAGAGTGGATACATAAATGACGTACGGTATCATGATATGCAATTAAAGGATAGATTCAGAGCAGAAAACCTTCCGCAAAGGAAAACACTGGTGCAGTTTATCAAATTCTGCCTTGTGGGCGTCTCGAATACCATCGTTAATCTGGCGGTCTATTATCTCATTCTCATGATCGATCAGCGGCTCTATCTGGCGGCCAATGTGATTGCATGGGTCGTCAGCGTACTGAACGCATTCATCTGGAACAACCGCCTGGTTTTTGCCGGAGAGAAAGAGCGTGCGTGGAAGGACACGTGGGTACGTCTCATGCGGACGTACATTGCCTACGGAGCGACCATGCTGCTGGGGACCGTTCTGCTGCACGTTGAGGTGGAAATATGGGGGATCAGCCGGTTCCTTGCACCGGTCATCAACCTGTTTATCACAACTCCTGTGAATTTCATAACAAACAAGTTCTGGGCTTTTGCAAAGCGGAAAGGTAAGGATGCGGTATGATGCGAGCGGGACTGACGCTCATGGAACTGGCAGTTTCTGTGTGCATATTGACAGTGTGGTATCGCGTTCTGTGGCGAGGGTACAGGCAGGCGGGCCGCGCTGCAGCCGTATTATCCGGGTTCTGCGCGGTGTTCCTCGCTTTTTCGGCGGCAGCCGCTGTATCGCCGGCCTCCCGGCCCGTGACAATTACGGCCCTGGACGAAAAGAGCGAATTTTCGGAGAACACGCAGATCTATTTACAGGATTTGATCGTAGATGGCAAGTCCGGCGGCATACCGGGTCCGGCCTTTGGCCGGTGGCGCTGGTATCATGATATGTATTGCTGGTTCGCAGAGGATGACGAGCGGCATACGGATGAAATGACCGACAGCATCTCCTTTACATTTGGGGCCGAAGAGCGGGTTGAGGCGGTTTTCTTTGGGAACCGGTGGAAGGGAAAGGTCCGGATTGAATCAGGCGGGGAGGCGGCCGTGTTCGACACCTGCCGTGAGGGCGATGAAAATGTCCCTGTCCGCATTTCCCTGCAGGACGTCGGCATTGGGCAGCGGTTAAAAAATCTGGCTGCGCATTTTTTGGGCTTTGCGCTCGTTTTACTGTTCCTGTGCGCAGCAATCAGCGTTGTGACAGGAATTGCGGAAAAAATGCTGAGAGGTCTGAAGTTCGGAAAAAAGAAACATCCATATGTCCAGAAACTGCTTGGTTATCAATTTCTTTTTGAGGAACTGGTCTCTCGGGATTTCAAGAAAAAGTATAAGCGGACAGTCCTTGGCATGGTATGGAGCGTACTGTCTCCGCTGCTTCAGCTGCTGGTGATGTGGCTGGTTTTCAGCAAATTTTTTGGACGGAATACCGCACACTATGTGGTTTACATTTTTGCAGGGAATATTGTATACACATACTTCAATGAATCCACCAGCAGCGGGATGACGTCGCTCATGGACAACTCTGCCATTTACTCCAAGGTGAACGTGCCGAAGTATCTCTTCCTGTTTTCCAAAAATGTGACATCGTTTATTAACTTTGCCCTGACGCTCATGATTTTTTTTGTTTTTGTTGCGCTGGATCAGATCACCTTTACATGGAAATTCGTGCTGTTGCTGTATCCGATTTTCTTTTTGGTACTGTTCAATATCGGCGTAGGGCTGATCCTGTCCGCGCTGTTCGTTTTTTTTCGAGACATTCAGTACCTCTGGTCCATATTTACGCAGCTGCTGATGTATATATCCGCAATTTTCTATAATATAGATCAATACAGCATGCTGGCAAAGAACCTCTTCCTGCTCAATCCGATCTATCTGTTCATCCGGTACTTCCGGAAGATCGTCATTGAGGCTACGATTCCCACCGTCTGGTTTCATTTACTGATGGCGGGGGACGCAGTGGCGGTTCTGGCTTTGGGCTGCTGGATGTATAAAAAGTATAATACAAAATTTCTTTATTATGTATAGCGGGTGCAGAATATGAGTGTTTTGGAAGTAAAAAATGTCTCCATCAGCTATATGATTGGCGATTTCAAAGATATTGGCCTGAAGGAATACATCACGCGCAGATTAAAACACAATTATCACGTCGAGCAGTTCTGGGCAGATAAAGATATCAGTTTTTCGCTGGAAAAGGGAGATATGCTGGGAATTGTCGGAACGAACGGCGCCGGGAAATCTACGCTGCTCAAAGTCGTCTCAGGTATCATGGAGCCCACCATGGGCTGCATCCGGCGGGAAGGCAGTGTGGCGGCTCTGCTGGAATTAGCCAGCGGCTTTGACGGGGACCTCAATGTCCGGGAGAACGCCTACCTTCGGGGCGCGATGCTGGGTTATACGCGGCAGTTTATGGATGAAACCTATGATGAGATCATACGATTTGCCGAGCTGACTGAGTTTCAGGACCGGCCGTTTAAGCAGCTTTCCTCCGGAATGAAGTCCCGTCTGGCATTTGCCATCGCCAGTCTGGTACAGCCGGATATTCTGATTCTGGACGAGGTGCTGTCTGTGGGGGACGGTGCATTCCGAAAAAAGAGTGAGGCCAAAATGCAGGAAATTATTCAAAAAGGATCCGCGACCGTTCTGGTGAGCCACTCCATTGAGCAGATAAGAGAAATCTGTACAGAAGTATTGTGGCTGGATAAAGGAGAGCAGATTGCACTGGGCGGGACGGAACAGGTATGCAATCTGTATCAACAGTATTTGAATAGAGAAATTACGCTCGAACAGGTTAAGGCATTGAAATCCTCCGGGGCGTGTGGAGGCGCGTAAAACGTAATTGAAGAATCCTGAAAGACACGGTTTTATCTGCAATTAAGCAAAGTTTAAATAGAAATGCCTGAAAGCGTATCAAATAAGTATGAACAGCGGCCCACCTCCTTCATTTATGGAGATGGGCCGCTGCTGGGCTTTATTCAGGTTTTTCACTGGTTATCCGGGTACTGGCGAACCTAGGCCGGCAGGGCCGCCTCCATCCGGCCAAAGGCCGGTTCCGCTTTCCGACCGGTGACGTAGTCCGTCTTTTCACGGTCAGCCTCGGCTTTGGACAGCTGGACAAAACGTCACCCGGCCTTCCCAATGGGCAATTATTGAATTCTGCCTCCTCCGCACCGGCGACACAGCAGCCTGGGTACATTAATTTTGGTGCAAAATGACTTGTGAGCTGCGCCGGTTTTCACGTGTGCCGGCCTATCATTGCAGAATCTCTGCAACTCTACAGAACATGACAGCGCCTGCGTCCGGATACTCCATATTTCTCTCCCCCAACCAGCTTGCCCGGCCCTTTTGGGCTTTGATCCCTTTTGTGCTCTCCATCCCTTCAACTGCTTTTGCGTACGCCTTTTTCAGCGCACAGGCAAGGTCAGCTGATGCGGAATATTCACGTCTGAGTGTGTCGGCGTACGGAACCAGCGCGTCCAGGACTGTCTTGTCCCCTGCTTGTGCTTTCCCCCGTTGGGAGATTGCCTGGGCCATGATTGTCGGCATCATGACCAGATCTTCCTCATTCAAGACGCTTTTGTTATTTACAGCCTTTGCCAGAGCAAGCAGTGCGCCGCTTAAAAGCGTTCCCATTGTGGAAGGAGCCGCTTTATTGAGCGCTGATCCGGACTGTATAAAGAGGTCCTTGAGCGCAATATCAGCAGGCGCTGCTTCTACTACGGATTTTACGGCCTCTGCTGCTTTTTCCATGGAAATGCCCATATCTCCATCTCCGAGCTTAGAGTCGATTTCGGTAAGCTCATCACAGATTTCCATAATCCTGACGCATACCAGGATCATACATTTTTTTATGCTGCTTACTGCATATTCCATATAGTTTCACCTGATTCAGCTTTAGTCAGAGATTGACAAAGGGAGAATATGCAGCTGCAGTCAGCAGTTCTTCTCTCTCTTTGTTTACCCGCAGTACGCTGAGCGATACGCCGGCCATCTCCATGGAGGTAACATATTCATCTACATAGGCCCTGATGATCTCTATGCCGCGCTCCCTGCAGCAGTCATAAATACTGTCGTATAGAATATAGAGTTCTTCCCGGCTTGTACTGCCCAATCCATTAACCAGAAGGGCCGCCTTTTCGCCGCTTCTCAGTTTCAGATCTTCCAGACAGTTTTCCGCCAGTTTCCGGGCAATTTCCCTGGCGGGCAGCATTTTTGTGCGACGAATTCCCGGTTCCCCATGAATTCCCATTCCGATTTCCATCTCGTCATCTCCGATTTGGAAAACAGGACTTTTCGCTCCGGGAAGTGTGCATGACGAAAATGCGACTCCCAGCGAGGATATATTCTCGATGCAATCCCGTACTGTTCCGGCAACTTCCGGCAGATCGTAGCCTTTGTCAGCGGCAGCTCCGGCAATTTTGCAGGCAAACAGTATTCCTGCAATACCACGCCGGTCATGGATTTCCTTTGCGCTTGCCAGATCGTCACAGCCTTTTTCGATCCCTACGGAAATTCCCTGCAATTCCAGCATATCCCTTGCCAGCTCAAAGTTCATTGTGTCGCCGAAGTAGTTTCCAAAAAGATACAGGATCTGAACGGAGCCAAGGTCCTTTGATACATTCTGGATCGTCTCGGCCGAAGGGGAGGTAAACACGTTGCCCACAGCGATACCGTCACAAAGCCCCTTGCCGACAAAGCCAAGGAACAGAGGAAGATGTCCATATCCTCCCCCTGTAACAATCTTCACCCGGCGGTTCCTGTTGCCGTCAAAGATGATCCCTCTGTTATCCCCTTTGGCAAATCGATAAAAACCACTGTGGGCCTTTACAATACCCGAAAGAGACTCATCTACAAAATCATTACTGCTGTTCATGCATTTTTTCATTTCTTTACCACGTTCCTCTCGATACAGCGCCGCCGCTCTTCACGGCTGGGCGATTCTATGACACAGCGGAAAACGCCGCCTGCGGAAAGCGCTCTGCCGGGCGCTCACTTCTTTCTGACAAACTCGACAATGCTTTTTTCTGAACAGTAATGACCCTTTATGCTGATTTGTCCATGACCATGTTTTCCAAGAATACGGATTCTTCTTGGTTCATGGGGCATCAGATCAAAGTAGTTATCACTGAAGAGCCATCCCATGTCGTTGCCATCACATTCTCCGAGGATCTCCACACAGCGGGTAAACTTATCCGCCGTAATGACAAGCTCGTTGCCTTCCACTTTCACATCCAACCTGACATCCTGGAACCGAAGCTGTCTCTCCACATCAATATAGTCAACCGAGTGGTACACGAATTCACCGGATTCCGTTTCAAGTTTTGCATACAGTACGCATTCCCTGGGAATCGCCAGCCATTTGCCAAGATCAAACACGACGTCGGAGGAGCCTTCCGCTGTTTCGACTTCCAGGGCCTCTTTCTGGAAGTAGCTCTCCGTAAGCAGATTGTAGGCGCCTACGGTTACACGTCCCCTGAAGGCACGGGGCGAATCATTTACCAGCCACAGTCTGATGCAATCATCCTTCTGGAAGCTGAGCATGACCGGTGCAAAGGCGCGCAGCATCGTGTAATACGGAATATACCCTTCCAGGAAGAAATCTATGGTCGAGCAATAAATCTTGGGCCATGTGTCCAGAAGCTTGCATGTCACATATCCTTTGGAACGGACAGAAGAGCTTGCCGGATCTTTGCCGCCCCGTCTCACCTGCTCTGCGCAGCGCCGCAATTCCTGGCCTGCCGCTGCGCCAAACCGGTAGATAAAATCTTCTATATTATCTGCATCATAAAACTCCCAGTATGGACCGGATTTGCGCTGTCCAAGGGAATTGACGCTGCTTCGTGTGATCCAGTTTCTGGGCATAATCAGTTCTGTATCATTTTTGACCATACTGTTATAGCCTTCGGGGAACAGGTCGCCTTTTACAAAGCGTTTCAGACTGTGCAGGGCCGGCGGAGCGGTTACGCAGTTTTCTGTAACGAAGTTTGGATAATCCTGGTAGGGATACGTGTATATCCTGTCAAATGTGTGGATATCGCCAACTCTCGGATCGTTTGCCCAATCTCCGTACAGCGGGCTGTTAGGAAGGTAATATCTGCCGGGATCACACTCATTTACGACCCGCGAAAGTACGCCGAAGAGAACATCATATCCAAATTCCGGCTGATTGTTGATCTGTGCGCCGAGAATCGTCTCGTTTCCGCCGCACCAGAAGAACAGGCTGGGATGATGCTTTATCCGGAGCACCAGTTCTCTGGCCTCCTTCCTGTATTCCTCCACATACTCCGGCGAATCGGGAATTGGTCCATAGCCCAGGAAAAATTCCTGCCATACAAGAAATCCTCTTTCGTCGCACATATCATAGAACTCATCTGGATAGGGAATACCCTCGCCCCAGATGCGGAGCACGTTGAAGTGCGCATTTTCGACCAGCTCAAACATCCTTTCCGCGCGCTCTTTCAGAAAACAGTGCGTCCACCCCTGAAGGGGATCCAGACTGCCGCCCCAGAGCCGGATTCTCTGCCTGTTGATGATAAATTCAAAGGGAGTCAAAGCGATCACATGCTTGAATCCAATACGCCTGGTCACCCGTTCCATCACATTGCCGCCCGAGGACAGTGTTATCATAATACTGTACAAATGGGGATCGCCGTAGCCGATCGGATACCACAGCTTCGGATTTTCAACTCTGATTTCTTCGTTCAGGAAGAATGAGCCTCTGTCTGTGCATGGGAGGTATTCTTTCTCAATAACCGGATTGCATCCGTCGTTGAGCCGTACCTCTATCCTGATGGTGTCATTGCAGGTCCTGCCTGCAAGTTTAAGGCGGATCAGACCGTTCAGATAGTCATCTGCGTCTGCGTTGACCTGCACTTCAGTAAATTCGACCGCGTCGTAGTACTCAACGACAATATCGTTGTATACCCCGATCGCTGAAAAATAAGGCACGGCCCCCTGATATTCCGCGCCCCATTCGTTGTGGGGATCAAAGTCGTGGATGGGTTTTCTGACAAGCTTCTGCTCTGGAACCGCCCCTTTCCACTCCGGCTTCATCCCCTTTATCTTTTGCTCCAGCACATCGATGATTCGGTGAAAATGAATCACCAGGTCATTGCTGTCTTGAATATATTCGCTTACGTCCACGGTGGCGGACAGAAAAAAGTTGTCGTGCTGACAGATCAGGTGTCCGTTCAGATAAATGTCGGCCACCGTATCGATGCCCTTGAAAAGTATCCGGGCCCCCTGGCCCAGATGCTCTGCGCCGCGTGAAAATGACGTTCTGTAGACCCAGTCATAATCACACATCCAGTTTACATCCTCGCAGAAGCCTACCTTGAATTCCTCGGGGATCTTTCCGTGATCGAACAGAACATCCTGCACCTGCGCCGGCATTTGCGGGATTGCAAGCCAGTCGCCGGAATTGGAAGCCATCTTTGCGGGATCGATTCTCTGGACGGGTGCTATCTGCTTCAACTCCCATCCGGAAACAAGCGTATAACTCTTTTTCACTTTATTACTCCCCTCTACATAATGAGCGCGGCAATAACTTCCCTGCTGCGTTTGTCCAGCGCCTCCAGATCCTGCGGCTCCAGGGATATGTCCGCGCCGGCCAGATTGTCCAGAAAGTGCTTTTCGTTCTGTGTACCAACGATAGTGGAGGACATCCCCCGCTGGGCCAGCACCCATGCGATGGCAAGCTGTGAGATACTGTGTCCTGTTTTCCGGGATATCTCTCGCAGCTTTTCCAGAAGCGGCATTTCCCGTTTCAGATTTTCCGGTTGAAACAGAGGCTTTGCATTCCTGAAATCGTCGCTGCTCAGTTTGGCGCCATAAAAATGGAATGCGCCCGTCAAAATTCCTTTTGAGACGGAATTATAACTCAAAACGCTGATCTGATTCTTTGCACAGTAATCCATTGTCCCATCAAACTGGACGTCTCGCGTCAGCAAATTGAATTCCGGCTGGAGCGCGTCGATGTTTGCGACTGACATGGCCGCTTTTAACTGATCCAGGCTGAAGTTCGATACCCCGATTGCCCGGATAAGCCCCCGGTCTTTCAGTTCCTGGAATTTCCCGATGGTATCTTCAATGGGAATGTCCTCGTTTGGCCAGTGTACGTACAGCAAATCTGCATAATCTGTCCGTAGCCGCTTCAGGCTGGCTGTTACGGCTGCTTCGATATCATCCGGACGCAGGTGCTCCCTGATTACCTTTGTGGCGATGATGCAATTCTGGCGGATGCCCTCCAGCGCCTCGCCGACAATTGTCTCCGAAACCCCTGAGCCGTACATCTCGGCTGTATCAAATGTTGTAATGCCGTTGTCATAAGCGGTCCGCAGCAGCCTGATATTTACGCTCTTTTCCTCCACGTGCCACTTTCCGCCGCCCAGCTCCATACATCCGTGTGTAATCCCGGAAATCCGGATTCCGCTTTTTCCCAGAGCAGTATACTTCATTTTTCCCCACCCCGATACATAAATTTAGAAGAGAAACAAAACTCTGCTTATTTTGATTGGGGGAATTTCCAAAACCAGAAATGTCCCCCAATCATTTGGATCGTTCCGCTATGATATTTTTCCTAATGAAGAAAAAGTATTGGATGCGCTTCATTGCCCTGCCGGCGGCGCAGTTTACCTGGTTGCCTTCCAGTCTTCGTACTGGCTGCTTGCCGCAGTCAGAATCTTCTGGAACCCGGCGTTATCCAGAGCGGTCTGGAACTCCTCCAGCGTGCTCTCAATCTGGTCTCTGGGGTACCCGCCATTCTGTAATACATAGCCATACTGCTCATAAACAGAATTGCATGCGGCGATTTCTGCCTGAACTTCAGAGGAGTCAAACCGGAAACCGGCAGCGGAAGATACGTTTGCGTTCTCATTGAACTGAATGTAGAGATCGATTTTGTTTTCGGGCTCGCCCTGCGCCGGCGTAATGGATACGACAGAGGCGGATTCCCAGGCGCTGTGCTTATAGCTCTCGCTGGTGCTTACCACCGCGCCATCCTCATAATGGAAGTCTTCTCCCTCGATGCCAAAGGTAAAGAGGTCGGAGAGGTAGTTATCCGTATAGAGAAGTCCAAGAAAATCAACGCAGGCCTTTGCCTCTTCCGGCGTGGAATTTTTTGTTACGCAGTAGCAGGACCCCAGGGTGGTGCTGGAATTTGCCCATACCCCGGTCATGGGAATAAGGCTCATGGGCCGGCCATAGCGGCTGCTCGCCTCGGCGTTGACGGGGACGTCTGTCCAATAGGTAAAGCCCCAGGTATCTTCGTTTACAACGGTTGCAGGCACGGTCTTTGTTACCTCGTCCTCCTTCAGGTATCCGGCTTCGGCCCACTCGCTCATTAAGGTGACCCACTCCCTGTACTGCTCTGTCTCAATAACATTGATAACCTTGTCGGTGGCTCTGTCAACAACGACGGCGCTGTCATTACCTGTAATGAAATCAAAGTAATCCAGGTTAAACTTGAAGAAGACTCCTCTGTTCTGCCAGGTAATGGGATAGGGCACATTATCGTTCTTCAGGTCCGCAAGGAAGGGCGTCAGATCTCTCAGAGACTTGACGGCAGAGGTATCCCAGTTATACTTTTCCGCAAGCTCCGTGGCAAAAACAATGTCGTTGCCCTCTGCGGATTCCTTGTAGCAGGGAACAAAGTAGTCTCTGCCGTCATACCTGGATGCCTGCCAGATTCCTTCGGGCATGGTGCCGTACAGAACAGAGTCTTTGATAATGTCCGTAAGGTCATAGAGCGCGTTCTGGCGAACCAGATCATCGGTCATAATCGTTGTGAACCAGTTGCAGGTCCACAGCATGGTCATTTCGTTGTTTGCAATTGCCAGATTGGCCTTATCGATATACTCGCTCCGGGGAATTTCGGTAATGGAAATCTCCACATTGATCTTGTCGGCAATATAGTCATTGATGGCGCTTTCCACCTTCCTGACCTGGTTGCTGTCAACGGTGCTGAGCAAAAACTGGGGGCGCCAGAGACTGATTTTGACGGTCTCGCTGTCGGAACTGGAGTCCGGTGTGCTCTGAGAGGGGTCCGTCTCCTGCGGCGGCGTACTGTTATCCGGTGTCTGAGGAGCGGAACCGCATCCTGCCAGAATGCCGGCAATGAGACACACAGCTAACAAAGCGGATAGGATTTTAGATCTCAACTTCTCTTTCATAACGTTTTCCTTTCCAACATTTTAATTTATTACCATGCAGCCTCCTGCTGCAAAAGCAATCTGATTGCTTCCCTAACCCTTTACCGATCCGACGGTCAGTCCCTTGATAAAGTATTTTTGGAAGAACGGATAGGCGATCATAATCGGGCCGATTACCACGATAACCGTTGCCATTGTCGCTGATTGCTGCGGGATCGTTCCCTGCATCTGTGCCATAACAGACGACGGGATATCTCGGGCATTGATGAGAAACTCTATGGTTCTTTGGATGTTTACGAGCAGGAGCTGAAGAGGCTTTTTTGAATCACTTTCAATAAACAGCAGCGCATTCTGCCAGTCATTCCAATACGTTGTGGCCATCATGTAGCCCACCGCGGCGAGGGAAGGCTTCATAAGTGGAAGCACAATCTGAAAAAATGTCCTGTATTCACCTGCTCCGTCTATTCTCGCTGAATCCATCAGTTCTTCTGGTATACTGGATTGAATATATGTGCGCAGGATGATGATGTTCATGGTTGTCACGCACAGCGGCATAATCAAAGCCAGCAGGCTGTCCTTCAGATGATACTGGTTTGTATAGACAATATAATTGGAGAGCTGCCCTCCTTTGAATATTAGAGGTATCAAAGCATATATGGAAAGGAGATATCTGATCCTGAAGCCCTTTCGACTGACCGCGAATGCAAATAAGCTCATCATCAACAGGCCCAGGACTGTTCCCGCAACCGTAATAAATATAGTAACGCCGTAGGATGTGACAAGCTGTTTGCCGTATTTAAGCACGCTGTTCATTCCGACAAAAGACCATTTTTCGGGAAAGAAGCTGTACCCGTTTCTGGTGATTGCGCCCTCATCCGTAAATGCGGCAACAAACACAAGAAGAACAGGAAGCGCGCAGAATACGGTGTATGTCAGCAGGCAGCCGCCCAATACATATTGTCCACATGGGATTCCCTTCTTTTTTGTAATATGATTCATAAGCAATTACCTATCCTGACCTCATCAGAAGAGCGCGTTTTCGGGTGAAAATTTCTTTACTGCCGCATTTGATATCAGCACCATGATTGCGCCTACCGCGGACTGGAACAGGGATGCGGCCGCAACAAATCCGAAGTTTGAATTGGAAAATATGGCGTTCAGAACGTAAGAGTCGATCACCTGTGTTGTCGGATACAGCGTCCCGCTGTTCCTGGTCACCTGATAGAAAAGACCGGTATCCGAGTGCATCATGCCGCCGACGCTGAGAAGCAGCATAATGGAGACCATGGGAAGAAGCGCAGGGATTGTGATATGCCATATCTGTTGCCACTTTCCAGCCCCGTCGATCTCTGCCGCCTCGTACAGCTGTGAATCGATTCCAGCCAAAACAGACATATATAAAACTGAGCCATATCCTACATTTTTCCACATTCGCACGATGGTCAGGATATATGGCCAGAGTGATGCCGTGGAATACCACCGGACAGACGTGCCCAGCGCATTATTCAACAGGCCGGAATCGCTGCTCAAAAACGCATAAACGATAAACTGCACCGCTGCGTATGAGATAAAGACCGGAATAATCATAATGCTCTGCATGGTTTTTGCCATCCGCTTGAACAGGAACTGATCAATAGCAATTGCAACCACCACATTGAGCAGTGTTCCGATCCCCGTAAAGATCAGATAATACATGATCGTGTTGAAGGTCATCGTGGTGAAGACCTGCTTTGAGGCTGTCAGAAATTTGAAATTTTCCAGTCCGTTGAACGGGCTTCCCCAGATTCCCATGCTGTAATCAAATTCCTTGAAAGCCATGACGATCCCGCCCCCCATGGGGACATAATGGAAAAACCACAGTGTCAGGACAACCGGAAGACACATAATAATGTGGGAACGATGCTTCCATGAATTCCTTAAAAATCCCGTCATAGCGCTCCTTTCCTGCCGGTACTATTCCCGTGCTTCAACGCAGAAATCATACTCTGCAGCAATTTCCCTGGCTCCTGCGTCCGGAATAAGCATTATACCGTCCTCTGCACTCTGAACAGAAGCGCCCGCCACATTTCTTACGCTGCGTACGTTTCGCAGGCAAAGCCTGTAACCGGGGATATTACCGCTTACTGTAACAGTCAGCCGGCTGCCCTCTTTGAGGGCGCATATGCTGCCGGCCTGTTTGCCGGTTTTCGTGACGATATCGGTCTGTGCGTGTCCGTTGATTTCAAAAAGATGCATGATGGAATTCTTTTCGTAATCATAATCGGGGATCCCGTCGTGTTCCCCCATTGCAATTATGCTGTTTTCCCGAACCATCAGCGGAAGGCTGAAGTAATCAAAGCGGTCCCTGTGCCAACTGGAGCCTTCCAGGACACTGCCGGTTATCAGGTTTGTCCAGCGGCCCTTCGGGAGATAGTATTCCACATATCCGTCTTCGCGGAATACCGGCGCCACCATCAGACAGTCGCCCATCATGAACTGCCTGTCGATATATGCGCAGGCGGGGTCATCCATAAACTCCATGATGAGCGGCCGCATCATGGGAATGCCGCACTCGTGGGTATGGACTGCGTTTGCGTAGAGATACGGCATCAGTCTGTTCTTCAGCCTGGCAAAGAAGCGAAGAACATCCACGGCCTCCTCGTCAAAGAGCCAGGGCACTCTGTAAGATGCGTTTCCATGCAGCCTGCTGTGTGTAGACAGCATCCCAAAAGCAGACCACCGCTTATACAGGTCCGGAGTCGCCGTTTTCCCAAATCCGCTGATATCATGGCTCCAGAATCCGAAGCCGCAGGAGCACAGGGACAGGCCTCCCCTCAGGGATTCTGCCATGGAGAGATAGGTTGCCTCATTATCTCCTCCCCAGTGGACAGGATATTTCTGCCCTCCCGCTGTTGCAGATCGGGCAAAAAGATTCGCCTCGCCTCCGCCCAGCTCCTCCGTAAGGACTTCAAAAACGGTCCTGTTATACAGATGTGCATAATAGTTGTGCATCTTTTCCGGATCTGAACCGTCCCAATATACGCCATCTGTAGGTATTCTTTCCCCGAAGTCTGTTTTAAATGTATCCGCACCCATGTGAATCAGCCGACGCAGCTCCCCCTGGTACCATCTGCATGCCTCAGGGTTTGTAAAGTCAATGATTGCCATACCTGGCTGCCAGATATCCGTCTGCCACACGCCGCCCTGCCGGTTTTTGATAAAATACCCCCGCTTTTTCCCTTCTTCAAAAAGTCTCGATCTCTGTCCGACATAGGGATTAATCCAGAGGCAAATCTTCAGTCCTCTTGCCTTGACTCTTTTCAGCATGGCCTCCGGATCAGGAAAGAACCTGCGGTCCCACTCGAAATCGACCCAATGGCCACCTTTCATCCAGAAGCAGTCGTAGTGGAAGACTCTGAGGGGGATCTCTCTTTCCCTCATTCCGTCGATGAAGGAGGTAACTGTCTCTTCGTCATAGTCCGTTGTGAAGGAGGTCGTAAGCCATAGTCCGAACGTCCATGCCGGAGGAAGCGCCGGTTTTCCTGTCAGATTCGTATACCGTCTCAGAACATCCTTGATCGTCGGCCCCGCGATTACACAGTACTCCAGTGCTTCCCCAGAGATGCTGAACTGAATATTCTCTACGTTTTCGGTGCATATTTCATACGACACTTTTCCGGTATCGTTCACCAGCACACCGTAACCTCTGCTGCTGAAAAAGAAGGGGACATTTTTGTATACCTGGTCTGTGTTTGAACCGCCATTCATATTGAATATTTCAACCGTCTGCCCGTTCCTCACAAATGGAGTAAACCTTTCGCCCAGACCGTAAATTGTCTCGCCAATGTCAACCTTCAGCTCGGTTTTGATATAGCTCGCATCATCGCCATCGATGATATAAGCCATTTTCCCATCGTCAGACCTGGCGAATTCGCGTCCACAGCACAAATAGCGCTCATAAAAGCCTTTTCCCTTATTCAGCTTTACAGAAACGGTGCCGGAGCGGATTTCAAAACAGTCCTCTCCTTCTGTGATATCGAGAGGGACCTCGTCATCCGGGATAAAAGACGGGGTATCTGTTAATGAACCGGTATGATGGACCATCCTGACTCTGATAACGCCCTCCATGGGGGAAGAATATCTGACCGTCATCATTGTTCCGCCTATGGGGCGCCGCTCTTCCTGCATCCTGTCCTTATCCAGGCATACCCAGGCTGTAAGCGAATGTCCGTCCACCTCCACATCTTCCGTCAGCAGTGCACTAAAGACGTTAAGACCCTTCTTGGGCATCCAGCCATCAAAAAACTTCATATAAACACTTGCCCCCCCATATCACTGAAACAAACGAAGTATGAATCCGGTTCGACAGCGGTGCTCACTGCTGCGCCGGCGCGTCCTCCCTGCGGATAAGCAGCATGGACAGATCGTTTACATTAGTGCCGGTAGCTCCGGTGAAAATCAGTCCGTCGCACTGCATCAGCCCATGGTAGGAATCGTTATCCGCCAGAATCCGGCTGATACTCAGTCCTTTCTGCCGCAGCTTCCGCGCCGTATCCTGATCCACGTAGCCGCCGGCTGCATCTGTGGGGCCGTCGGTTCCATCGGACCCTACCGAAAAGAACGCTGTTTCCCGCAGGCCGTCGATCCCGGCCGCAACGGCCAGAGCCATTTCCTGATTTCTGCCTCCCAAACCGTTACCTGTCAGGTGTACTACCGTTTCCCCTCCAGCCAGAACTGCCAGGCTTTTCTCTGAAGAGTTATAGTATTGTGCAATATTAGCCAGGAATATGCCGGCCTCTCTCGCTTCACAGCAAAGGCTTGCCGTCAGAGTAATGGGCTCATAGCCAAGTTTTTTTGCCGCTTTTTCCGCAGCGCTGCACAGCTCCCGCACACTTCCCACAACGCAGGTCTTTACGTTGTCCAGGTACTTCGGTGTTTCCTGCTGCAAGCATCGCTTCGCAGTTTCTGACAGCTGCAACTTGTACTTTTCTGCAATTTCCAAAGCCTGCGCACAGGTGGAGGAATCAGGACATGCTGGACCGGAGGCAATCATATCCAGCGGGTTTCCTATAATATCAGACAGGATGATCTGATGCACGCGCGCAGGGGCGCATATCTGCGCAAACCGCCCGCCCTTTATGGCGGACAAGCGCTTGCGGATGGTATTCAGTTCTACAATATCCGCCCCGGAGGCCAGCAGCTGCCGGGTAATTCCATAGAGCTCTGATGCAGAGACCAGAGGCTTTTCAAACAGCGCCGACCCGCCACCGGAGAGAAAAAGCAGCACGGTATCCGCCGCAGTCAAATGGCCGGCCGCGCGGATAACCGCATCCGCTGCAAGGAAGGAATTGTTATCCGGAACAGGATGTCCTGTTTCAAATATCTGAAAGTTGGCGATGGCACCTTTGCTGTATCCGTGCTTTGTAATCACTACCCCAGAATCAATTCGATCTCCCAGCTGGCTTGCGGCGACATTCGCCATTTGCCAGGCTGCTTTTCCGGCCGCAATCAGTACAATTTTGCCATCCTGCAATTTTGACTCGCGAAGCGCTTTTTTTACTGAGGAATCCGGAAGAACACCTGCAATTACCTCGTGAATAATTGCATTTGCATCTTCTCTTAAACCCATCCAGTCACCCGGCCTTTCTTGCCTAACAGTTCCTAATCAGCTTGGACCTTCCGAAATGGCGGTCGATACCGTGTTTTTATTATATCGGCAGTCTCCGTGCATTTATATGGTTGCAAAAACAATTCTCTGCGTGTATACTTTTGTTTATATGGTACGCATGCCAAATTGCGTTCCGTCATTTTATCCAAAGGAGCAGATGCGCAATGCCGGCCAGAATTCGTCCTCAGATTGCCCAGCAGATTGTAGAAACTGTCAAAGATTTCTGCGGCCATGATATCAACTTCATTGACACTAACGGAACCATATTCGCCAGCACAAACCCGGCCCGCGTGGGAGATTTCCATGAAATCGGCAAAACTGTAATTGCCCAGGGCAAAACCATACAGGTCAATACAAACGACAGTTTTTCCGGAACACAGAAAGGCGTGAACATCCCTGTGTCCTATCATGGCGATATCATAGCCGCCATTGGCATCAGCGGCGAGCCATCACAGGTTTCCGTCTATGCGCAGCTGGCCTGCAAAATTACGCGGCTCCTTTTGTGGGAAAATGAGCTTGAATCTCAAAGGAGCTCCCGCAGGCAGTCTCTGAATTATGTTTTGCAGACCCTGACCAGCGGAAACGAATTGAATCATGATTTCCTGATAAATGTTATGCTCCAGCACAACGTTGCCGAAACGGATCTGTACCGCGTCGTGCTGATTCGACTTGGCAGTTTATATGATCCATCCGGCCAGCCGACGCTGGAGCAGGAAATATACCAATGCTTTCACTCAACTGGCAGCAGTCTGTATACCTTTATTTTCCCCAACGAGTATCTGCTCTGTCTGCCGCAGAATCAGCTCACGTCTTTTCGGAGTATAGCCGCTCAACTTGCCGGCAGCTACAGTGACATTCTCCAGATCGGTATCGGAACGCCTATTGCATTTGCACAGCTTGGCAGGTCCTATTCCGAAGCGGAAATGGCGATCCGCAGTCTGACTGGAGGAAAGGGCATTGCTGTCTTTGATGATCTGGATCTGGATATCCTTCTGACCACAGTATCGGATTCCGGGAAAAAACTGTTTCTGGAAAAAGTTGGCTACCGCCTTGATGACCAGGACGGTCAACTGCTGAAGGCATACTTTGACAACAACCTCTCCCTGAAAGCAACCGCCGAAGAACTGTTTTTACACAAAAACACCATTCAGTACCGACTGGACCGGATTCAGCGGCGCTGCGGCTATAATCCCAGAGAGTTCCGGGATGCAGTGGTACTGTATCTGCGTATGATGCTGTAGTAGACGACAGATCTGAGCAGCAACGCCGTCGATGGCCGGTGAGTGCGGAAGATAATGGGGAGAAGCAGGATTTTTTCCTGCGGGTCTCATGCCAGGGAAACGGGAACAGAGACAGCGATATTGATATAGCTGTTGTGGATGCGTGTCCGGTGACTATTTGGAGGCGCTGGCAACACTCTGAGGGGGGCAGATGAAATCAATGATGGGATTGAGCCGGTATTGCTTTTGAGTACAGAGGGTACCAGAGGCTTTCCGGAAACCGTGTAGCGGTTGGGGATTTTCGACTGCCCCACATGCTGCCCCGCAATAGGATGAACCAGCACGGAGGGGAGAGATCCGGACAGGAATCTCTCCCCTTGCTGGTCGGTATTTTCCATTTTATTTTACTGCATGACCTGGGCCATGCAATTGCCCATGGTTTTTGCGGCCTGATGTTTGACTTTGTGTACGTACCCACAAAGCAGTTCCACAGCACGTTCGGGAAGGGTGAAATCAAGCGGGCCTGCTACATCAGCGGGGGGGCGACAATTTTTGATGCCGATGCCAGTGGCCGCGAGAAGCTTTTCTATCTGTTTTACCACCGTAAGACGACTGGCGGAGAAAAAACGGAACAAAAAACTGATGCGCTCTCATTTTCCGGGCTACTGAGTCAACACTTTATACAGATTCCCGACAGGCCCTGAAAACCTGTGTTCACACCCCTTGAACGCAGGCGGGAAAGCAAATTTCTTCGCACATTCGGAGTCCCCACTTTTGAATACAGGCTCTAAGTTTTAATGCGGAACAGCACTCTTTTTCCGTCTCAATGTGGGACGGGAAAAGAGTGCTGTTCTGTATATGCAAAAATGAAATGTGGACTTTCTATACCTCTGTAGAAAAGCTCAGAACCTGTATTCACAACCGTTGAATGCCGGCTGGTCGGACCTTTCCCCATCGTACTGCATTAACTTTCCATGCCGGGCGTCAGCACGCCTGTGAAAATCTGCCTTGTCCAGCGGAAAAATCGCCCTTCCATCCGGCATCCTCCAGTTATGAATACAGATTCTTAATAACAATCTACCGCTGCCACCCGCGCTTCAAGCAATGTTCCGACTGCGGCTCTACGGGGAGCGGAGCTTCAGGAGATCGACGCCGCTCCCGGAAGCCACGTCCGTGCCAGCAGCCACTTCCTGTTGAGGAAGATAGGACTTTGCAGCACGAACAAATTCCAACAGATTCGGCTTTGAGGAATTTTCCTGCAGATTATGTTTTTGACATTATATGACTCTCCTGACCGTTTCCTTCCCCTTCATCGGGCCGCGTCCATCAGGCAAGGCGCAGCCCTTTCGCCACAATGGTAATGAAATCCTGTACGTTTGTGACAATAGTGGTGGCGGACAGGCTGCCCCGGTCAAGCAGCTTGTTCACCACAAATTCATCGGCGTCCACGCAGTACAGGTACAATGGCCGCACGGTTCCATCCGGGAGTACGCGGAACGACGGCGTCATGTTTCCGGCGGCAATCGTATGAAGCATGGTGGCCAGGCAGATTATGGTGGTTGCCTTTTTGACCAGCCCGCGCATCGCCTTCTGACCGCAGTACGCATCGCCGATCACCTCCGGCAGCGGACCGTCGTCACGGATAGAGCCGTTCAGTACAAACGGAATTCCCTTTTTTACAACGCTGTAGAGGATCCCGTTGTCAATCCGGTAGTCCTCGATAAACCGGGGGATCGAGCCGCTTTTCCGTACCCTGTTGATAATGTCAAGATGGTTGTAGTGCCCGTTGGGCTGGGACTTCTGGGTGTAAATATCCTGCCCCAGGGCGGTGTGCAGCAGCGCCCCCTCCAGATCGTGGGTGGCCAGGGCGTTCCCCGCCAGCAACCCGTGGGCATAGCCGTTTTCAATCACTGCCTGCATGGCCCTTCGGGCGTCCTCGTCAAAAGCAAACGCCGGTCCCATGACCCACAGGATATTCCCGTGCTCCTTCTCATAACGCAGGAGTTCGATCAGGCTGTCATAATCCCTGGCATAGGAGGTTTCCCGGCTTCTCCCCTGCCGGAACACAAATTGATCCGTCAGCGCCTTGCCGGGCTCTTCAAAACCGCAGCAGTGCATGTAGATGCCCTCCTCACCGTTTTCGGTGCGGCCCAGTATGACGCGGTCCCCTGCCTTCAGATTCCTGTTTTCTATGACGGAGAGGCTGCCATCATTACGAATGACAACACTGGCGTCCATACGGCTTTCCTCCGCCAGGCGCCATTTGCCGTCAATTTTAAAATACTCCGGATACATGGAGGTGCTGTGGAATCCCTCCGGAGCGACGCCGTCCGTCTCCGCGAAGCGCCACGCAGCATCCGGAGCGGCGGAAAACTTCGCCTGCGAAAAATCCGGCGCATGGTATGTGGGAAATGTAAATGCCATCGTTTTTCTCCTTACGGCGGGAGCGGGCGCCCCCGCCGTTCTCCGTGCCTATGGATTCAGAATGCTTCTGGTGCGCTCCAGCAGATCAAGACCCTGCTGCTTGTACCAGTAAAGGTGGTCGATATAGACCCAGTTTTCCGCCAGCCGGTCTCCCCTGCGCCAGTACACATCCACCACGCGCATATCTACCGGCTGGTTGCTTCCCGTCATGCCCAGATAGCCGCCCGTCGGCGTGTTGGTCAGATTGGCCCATCCGAAGAAGCCTCCGAATTCCCCCTCGGCAATACGGACCAGATGGCCGTTGAATCTGTAATCTGCAAGCCCCCTGTCAAAGGGGGTGGCGTGCTGCATCGTATAGCGCGGAAGCGTATAGGAAGCGCCGATGCCGCATGGGCCGAACCAGATCATATCATCCGCGAAGTAGCGTCTGCACTTCTGGATATACTTTTTCTGCCCCTCGTCGAACCCGGTATAATCGATGGGATCCGTCCGGCTGTCCACATACTCCGGCTCCTCGCCGCACAGGCGGTTAATCAGCCGGAGCGTCGCCAGTCCCTCTTCCTCCGGCGCATCCTCAAACAGGAGGCCATTGTGCATACGGGGACCGGGATAGACGAAGAACTTCCCGGTTTCAGGGGGGATCGCCTGGACCCCTGCCATTTGCATGAAGCCGGGAATATCGACAAACATCGTCGTTTTTGTGATTTTTCCGTTTTCCACGCAGTTAAATTCCGCGTAGCGGAGACAGTTGAGCTTTCTGGTGCGGCGGATTCCCAGATAGTCCGCGTCAAAAAGTCCCATAAAATTTCCCGTGCTCAGCACCCAGATTTCCTGATTGCCAAACCTGTTGAAGCCCCCGAGGAAAACGTCCATTCGCCGCTGCATCATGTTGAGCGAAGTCTTCAGGGGCCGCCAGAACACGTTGGCCGCATCCTCTGCGCTGTGCTGCACTTCAAACGGGTATACTCCCCGGAACAGATAGCCGTCAGACGTATATTTTTTCAGCACGTCTGCACAGGCCTCTGCGGAGCACCGTTCCATCTCGCTGAAATAGTCCAGTACGACTTTTTTTGCTGCCTGAAACTGTCCCATACTATTCCTCCTGTATCGTTATACCTCGTCCTGCCGCGGCTGCGTGTCGGGTGAGCGAACCAGCCACTCCTCTACAATCGTCCACTTCCCGTCAATTTTCTTCACCAGGCACTCGCACAGGCCGGTGTGCCCGTTCTGTGAACTGGGAAGCACAACGCCTTCCTCCGGAGCATATTCCTGTCCGCCGTGCTCGCCGGGACGATACGCTGTGGTTGCCTGAATGAAGCGATAGCCGTCCTCCGGGTTTCCCTCCGCAAAGATATCCACAAAAATGGTCTGATTATCCGGCGCGGAGGACAGGCATTTTGCCACGGATGAAAGCGTGCCGGAGTATACGCTTTCCAGCCCCTGCACCGTCACACCACCGGCATGATTCATGACGATATCGTTGTTGTAGAAATCCGCAATCCGGCCGATCAGCAGGTAATCCCAGATCAAACGCGTATATTCCAGAAAAAGCCGGGATACCTCCTCCGGAGTTTTCAGTTCGCAATGATCGACGTATTCTTCCATTTCCCGCCGCTTTTCCAGATTCTGCGAAATATTCAGCATGTCGGTACACCTCCCGTCAAATACCGGCTGTCTGAACTTCTTCCAGCCAGGCCTCGCTGTCGCTGTTGATTTCAAACGTGATCTTCCAGCATCCGTCCACCCGCTTGAGGTGAATCAGGCTCATGGACAAACAGTTATTGGCAAGGCTCTTCCCGGTAGGCGGGCCGTATTTGCTGGCGCCATAATTGTTTCCCCAATAGTGCAGCCGCTTGGAAACCTTGTAGAAATCGTCGCTGACTTTGTATACGATAACATTTTCAATATTGGTTCTCAGATTGGGAAATGCCGCTGTCAGATCGGCCACGCTGCGCACCACATCCTCGATATTGTCAAAAACCACCTTGTTCTGCTTGTGGTACTCCACATTGGCGTCATAGAAATCATAGATGCGGCCGATCATTTTGTAGTCGTAAATCAGCCTGGTTATGTTGCAGATAAACTGACGTACGTCCTCGTTGGTGTTCAGCTCTGCGTGATCCACGCAGTCGTTCAGGCGCCTGATCTCCTGGGCGTAAAGCGTCGCAGTGTCCATTATCATGCATCCTCCTCTTTATTTTCAATATGCACGGGTTCGCCGTTTTCCTCCGATGAATCGATCCATCCCCGGTATGGCACCGTCTCCGGCGGCATGACATGGGTCGGGCCGTCAAACTCCAGCGGCGGCGTATCCCGCATCACATAATCGATGGCCTCGTTGCTGCGGACCATCCACTCCTCGGTAATCTTCCATTCTCCGTTTACCTGCTGCACATGGCATTCACACAGACCGATGCAGTCCCGGCCGCCCTCGGAAAGGGAGCGGTTCGTCCCCGGTCCCACAGAGCTGTAGCCCAGGGACGTGCCCACACATCTGGTGGACTGGATAAAGTAGTACCCGTCTTCCGGGTTTCCCTCCGCAAAAATATCAATAAACCAGCTCTCGTTATCCGGTACAGCCGCGGTAAAGGCCAGAGTATTGGCGACGACCTCCTCCACCCCCACCACAGTTTTCCCGTTTTCCACATACATGATCGCATTATCGCTGTAGAAGTCATAGATTCTGCCCAGAAGCTTAAAATCCCACACCAGAAGAGTGTACTCCCTGAAAAGACGGGCAACCTCTTCCGGCGTGTTCAGCTCGCAATGGTCCACATACTCTTCGAGTTTCTTCCTGAACGGAAGATGATTTACGCTGTCCAATTTTTCTTCCTCCTGTTCTTCCCTTTATGATAACGATATCATTTTTTGGCATAACCACCTCTCTTCCGCTGGAATCTGTAGACTTTTTTAACGTACAGACAAAATGATTACGTGGTCATTCCGGATTTTAAAAACAGCGCGCACTTTTTCGTACACGCAGCTTCTTCAAAATCCTTTATCTTCTGTATATTACCCTGTTTTTAAAAGCCCGTCAACTCTAATTTGACGGCCGCCTGTATGTTTCTGCATAACGCCCGAAAGAGGCCCAGATTTTTTGTGCATAATTCCATATTTGGAGCAGGGGGGAATTAAACTTGACACGGTTCTGGAATTATATTATTATTGTTACAATAACGTGGCGCAAATACTGAAAACGGTTAAAATACTGCGGGTCTCAATCCTTAACCGATGCGTAGGTGCAAGATGAACAAACATAAAAAATCTGCAACAGTCCACGATGTTGCCCGGAAGGCGAACGTATCCCCTTCGACGGTCTCGCGCGTGTTTGATCCCAAATGGGACGGCAAGGTCAGGCGCAGCACGGTGGAACGGGTTCTGGCCGCCGCAAATCAGCTGGCATACAGCCCCAACGCGATTGCGCGGAGTCTCCATACCAACCGGACAAATATTGTGGCCGTAATCATGGGGATCCAGGTGGGCTATTTCTTCGAGGAGTTTTTCTTTGGCCTGGTATCCACATTGCAGACATCCGGCCGTCAGGTGCTCGTGTTTACATTCAGTCCGGAGAAGGACATTGACGAGGTAATGGAACAGGTGCGTCAGTACCGCGTCGATGCGGTTCTGGTCCTCGCCAGCGCCACCCAAAATACCATTCACCGGCTTTCGTCCACCGCGATTCCGGTCATCCTGGTGGAGCGTCTGGCCCCCGACTCCAACTTGTCCTATATTTGCAGCGATAACTATGCGGGCGCACAGATGGCCGCCGATTATCTGCTGCGCATGGGGCATCGCAGGTTTGGCTATCTGTCCGGAGACGCCAGCCTTTCACCTGCGATTCAGCGTACTACCGGCTTTATTGAACGCGTTCAGGCCGCCGGCGGTGAGATTGCGGCCCGGGCCGATGGGGATTTCAGCTACCGGTCCGCCTGTGATGCGCTGGATACATTTCTGGCGGCCGGTCCTGTTGACGCGATTTTTTGCGCGGATGATACCATGGCCATGGGAATTATGGACGCCGCACGGCAGCGGGGCATAGCCATTCCGGGCGAATTTTCCGTGATGGGGTTCGATAACCATTCCATTACCGCTCTTACAAGCTACCAGCTTACTACCGTCTCCCACAACCGCCCTCTGCTTTTTTCTACGGTGCTCCATGCGCTGAATGTCCTGATCGCTTCCCCCGAGCAGCAAATTCGCAGAGTCCTTCCGATGAAAGTTGTAGAACGCGCCAGCGTTAGAAAACTGATATAGTTCCACAGGCCTGCGCTCCCCCTGAAGCCGCCTCCTGCTGCCGCCGTGCATCAGGAGGTTTTTTATGTTTCCCGGCTGCAGGAAGCCTCCCGCGCTCAGCCCGGCTCCTCTCCGGTTGCGCTCTGAATGAACAGACGCGTAAGACCGGGAATTTTCCCGCTGTTCTGCGTAGCGATACAGATTTTGCGGTACTGATGGGTATCAAACGGCTTCCAGACCACGTGATAGCGATTGCTCTCCATGCTCAGGGAATGCATCACACTGATCCCCAGCCCCGCCTCGATCATCGCCAGAATGGTATGATCCCCGTTTACCAGATAGTGGGGCTTCAGCTTGCAGGGGAGCTGCTCCAGAAAGTGCAGCACTTCAAAATCGGCCGCCTCCTTCAGAATGACGCTGTCTTCCCGCTCCAGCTGCGATACCGGGAAGACGGCTTCTCCTGCAAGGGGATGATCCGGGGGCAGCACCGCAATCAGCTCATCCTGCCTGTAAAAGGCCAGCTTCAGATCGTACGCGGTGGGGGCGCTGACAAAGCCGCAGTCCACCTCCCCCTGAATGATCCAGTTTTCAATCTCCAGATATTTCTCGCTGATCCGCAGGTCAACGTCGATATGGGGATAAACGGATTGAAAACGCCTGATGATCTGGGGAATGCAGCTGTCCACGACACTGGCAAATGCCGCAACCCGAACCAGGCCGGCGCGCTGTCCCTGAAGCTCCCCGATGCAGTATTCCAGCTCTGCGCAATCCTCGATGATTGACCGCAGGACGGGAAGCAGATACTTTGTTGCCGCCGTGATCCGGATCCCCGTCTTATTCCGCTGCAAAAGCGCAGTGCCCCATTCCGATTCCAGATCGGCAATCATCTTGCTGACCGCAGGCTGGGTATACCCCAGCTGCTCCGCCGCGCGGGTAATGTTGCCCAGTTCAATTACTTTCAGCAGCGCCCGATACTTCTGAATGCTCACCGCCGCCGTCCCTCCTGTCTGACATTCTGATTCTTTATGGATAACTATAAAATATCATCACTTCCATTTATCATCAACATCTATTATACTCAAATCAGCGACGACGTGGAGAGGAAAATTTGCCATTTCGTCCAAACCATACTCATCATGTCAATGCAGGAGGCGCGCGTTATGAAAAAAAGAGTTGGCGTTGTACACACATTCCTATACTCGGTGGAGGATCTGAAGGCACTGTTCCGCAAGTATCTGCCTGATGTGGAAATGGTGAACATTATTGACGACAGCCTGCTGGAGGAGGCGCTGGCCAATAAGGGGCTGACGCCGGGCATCATCAACCGCATGTGCGATTACTACTCCAATTTGCAGGATCTCGGCTGTGTCTGCTGTCTGAACCAGTGCTCCTCTGTCGGCGAGGCGGCGGATGTGGCTCAGGGGCTGATCCGGATTCCCATTCTCAAAATTGACGCGCCGATGGCAAGAAAGGCGGTCTCGCTTGGCAGCCGGATTGCCGTTATCGCCACTGCGGTTTCCACTGTGGAGCCCTCCAGCCGTCTGGTGGAGCGCATGGCGCGGGAGGCCGGCAGGGAGGCCGTCGTAACCCGCTGCTACGTGGAAGGGGCCTATGACTGCCTGCTCAGGACCGGCGACAAACACAAGCATAACGAGATGGTTGTGGCGAAGGTTCGCGAAGCGGCAAATAATCACGATGTTATCGTGCTCGCGCAGGGCAGCATGTATCAGTTGATCCCTCTGCTGTCCGACGTCCGGGTTCCGGTGCTGACCAGTCTGGAAAGCGGCGTAGAGCAGCTTCGGGCCGTCGTAGACGCGGCGGACTGAGAGGCTCCGGACGGCCATGAAACATAATCAGCTGAAACAGGCGCTGAGACGTGGAGAAAGCGCCGTTGGAACTTTTGTCAAGTTCTGCGATCCGGCCTCTGTAGAGATCCTCGCGCTTGCGGGCTTTGACTTTTTTGTCCTGGATACGGAACACGTCGGGATGGACCGGCAGGAGCTTCTCCATATTCTGCGCGCCGCGGAAGCCGGCGGCATTACTCCCGTCGTCCGGGTAAAAGAAAACGATCAGGTGGAAATCCTTCAGAATCTGGATTTCGGATACGCCGGCATCCAGGCGCCAAACGTCGATACCGCAGAGCAGGCTGCCGCGCTGGTGCGCAGCGTAAAGTATACCCCCCTTGGGAATCGCGGCCTGTCTCCCAGCGTCCGCGCCTGCCGCTATGGGGTGATGCCGGTCCGTGAATATACGGAAACGGCCAATCGGGAAACGCTGGTTGTTTCCCACTGCGAGACGCTGGAGTGTGTAAACAATCTGGATGCCATTTTGCAGGTGGATGGAATCGATGTGATTTTTATCGGGCCCATGGACCTTTCCCAGTCCCTCGGCATGCCGGGCGAGACAGGTTCCCGTGAAGTTCGGGAGTGCATCGCCGCCATCAGCAAAAAGGTTCTTGACAGCGGCAGGATTCTGGGCACTACGGCGGCCACGCCGGAAGCGGCAAAAAATCTCATTGCCCAGGGGGTGCAGTATATTCTGCTGGGCAGCGACCAGTCCATGATGTATAAATGGGGGAAAAGCGCTGTGGACGTCATTCGGGGGGATACGTGATGCAGGTCTATCTGACGGAAAAAATCCATGACGCGGCGCTGGCGTTTTTGCGGGAGCATTTCCACGTATCCTGCGGATATCTCCTGAGCGAAGACGGCCGTAAGGCCGCCATGGCCGAAAGCGACGGCCTTCTGGTCCGTTCCGCGCAGGTGAGCGCGGCAGTGATGGAGGGCATGCCGAAGCTGAAGGTTATCGCAAAGCACGGCATCGGGGTGGACAATATCGATGTGGAGGCCGCCTCCCGCCGGAACATCCGGGTCGTCAATGCGCCTCTGGCCAATATCAACGCCGTGGCGGAGCACACGCTGGCGCTTCTCCTTGCCGCCGCAAAGAATCTGTGCTGTCTGGACCGGCGCGTCCGGGAGGGCGGCTTTGCAAGCCGCAATCTATATCTGAATACGGAGCTGGCCGGCCGGACGGTTGGGCTGGTGGGATTTGGAAAAATTGCGCGTCTGGTTGCCAAAAAGCTCCCGGCGCTGGATATGACCGTTCTGACCAGCGATCCGTACTGCGACCTGCACGAGGCGAAAAGGCTGAATACGCGGTGCGTCGGTCTGGAGGAGCTGCTGTCCGAAAGTGATTTTGTCTCCCTGCACACCCCGCTTATGCCTGCAACGCGGGCTATGGTCAACGCGGATTTCCTGAAAAAGATGAAGCCGTCCGCCGTTCTCATAAACGCGTCGCGGGGCGGCGTAGTGGATGAGCCCGCGCTGATTTGCGCCCTGCGGGAAAAAACCATCGCGGGAGCTGCGCTGGACGTCTTTGACCCGGAGCCGCCGGAAGCCGGCAACCCGCTGTTCTCCATGGAACAGGTGGTGCTCTCCCCCCATAATGCGGCGCTGACCGACCGGGCCATGCTGGCGATGTCCATGGACAGCGCCTCTGGCATCTGCGACGTCCTGGAGGGCAGGGCCCCTGAGTTTCCCGTAAATTGAACGCAGAACAGGAGTGAAAAACATGTCGTTTACAAGTGTCTACCACTTTCAGAATCTGAAGGGGTATGAAAGCGTGATTTCCAAAGCAAACTCCGCGATGAAATACATGGGCTTTTCCAGAATTCTTCTGGAGCCGGGCCAGACGGTTTCGTTGCAGCCTCAGGATGAGGAGCTTGCCATCGTTCTCCAGAGCGGCGACTTCACCGTATCCGCCGATTACCAGGGCAAAACCGTAATCGATCATATGCGCGGGACGCGGCGCAGCCCCTTTGACGATCTCCCCACCGCCGTCTATCTGCCGCCCGCGGCCGCCGCCGTGATATCCAGCGAGGGCGGAATGGAGGCGCGTGTTTTTACCGCGCCCTGCAGGGAAGGAAACGCCCCCTTCTTCTGTCCCCCCGGGCAGGTCGAGGAGGGACAGCCCGGAACCCATATCTATAAGCGCAGGTACCGCTTTATCTTTGGCGCGCCCGGAAAACACAACGATGGCATTACAAAAAAGCTGATCGTGGGGGAATCCGTTTCCGTTCCCGGCGGCTGGATCGGATTCCCCGCCCATCGCCACGACTATGTGACGGAAAAGGAGTGCGTCCTGGACGAGATCTTCTCCTATCAGCTTCGTTCCGCATCCGGCGGCGGCTGCGTCATGCAGTGCGGATATGATCTCTCCCTCCAGCAGGAAAAGCTCTGGGACGAGGTCAACGTCATTGAAAGCAATCATACCGCCATTGCCCTCCCCACCGGATTTCACACAACGATCGCCTACCCCGGAACGGAGGCCTACCTTCTCTGGGGACTGGCCGGGCCAGGGAAGAAGGAATATCGCGTTCAATTTGATGAGCGGCACGCCTGGCTTGAGGACTGCCTGTACTGATGGAAGGGCGGATGGATACCCGGCTTTTTGACGTTCCGGTCCCACGGGGAGAAGCCGCCGTCTGCTGGCTTGGTCAGGCGGGCTTCTGGGTCAGGGATGAAGAGGGAACCGTATTTGTGATCGACCCCTATCTTTCCGACTGCGGCCGGCGCATCCGGGGATTCAAGCGCCTGAGCGCTCAGCTGTTCACCGTGGATGCCCTGCGGCCGGATTACTATTGCATTACGCATACGCACTTCGATCACTTTGACTTTGATAGCGTGCCGCTTGCGCTTGCGTCCACGCAGTGCCGCTTTGCGGGACCGGCCAGCTGTCAGGCCGAGCTGGAGAAGCTTGGCGTCCCTGCGGCGCGGCGGACGCTGCTGTCCGCCGGAGATTCCGATCATTACCGCAGGCTTCGGATTGAAGCCGTCCTGGCCGACCACGGCGCCATGGCGCCGGATGCGATTGGCGTACTGCTGTATGTGGGACGGCATGTGATCTATTTCTCCGGCGACACGGCGTACCATCCGGAATGGAACCGCCGCCTGCGGGAAAAAAATCCCGACATCGGGTGCCTGTCCATGAACGGCGCGTTTGGAAACATGGATGCGCAGCAGGCAGCGCGCACGGCGGCGGAGCTTGGACTTCAGACGGCGATTCCGTGCCATTTCTGGACCTTTGCCGAGCACGGCGGCGATCCCTTCGCCTTTACAGAGCGCCTGCACTGTGAAGTCCCTGCGTGCAGGCCGCTGCTGATGCGGCAGGGGGAGGTCTGGGTAACAGGAGGTAGAGGAGAATGAAAGCTGCCAGATTTATGGGCGTTGAGCAGATTGAGGTGGGGGAGATTCCCACTCCGGCGCCGAAAGACGACGAGGTCCTTGCGGAGATCGCGTATGCGGGCTATTGTGGGACGGACACGGATCTGCTGGACGGAAGCATGGTCCATATCCGCAACGGGTTTACCAGATACCCCCTTGTTCCGGGGCATGAGTGGTCCGGCACCGTCGTTGCCGTTGGAAAAAACGTCCGGCGCTTTGCCGTGGGAGACCGCGTAACAGCCGACGTCAGTCTGGGCTGCGGCTGTTGTGACTATTGCCATCACGGCAGGTACAATCTCTGCCCGGACCGGGAGGTCATTGGCTCCTATCGGAACCGCCAGGGCGCGTTCGCCGGGTATATTGCGGTTCCGGAGCGCCACACGTACAGAATTCCCGACGAGGTCAGTCTGGAGGAGGCGGCCCTTGCCGAACCGGCGGCGACGGCGGCTTATGCGGTGCGCCGTT
This sequence comes from uncultured Oscillospiraceae bacterium, assembly GCA_910587505.1. GTDB lineage: Bacteria > Bacillota > Clostridia > Oscillospirales > Oscillospiraceae > Pelethomonas. Next base: position 65,155 of record CAJULD010000002.1, read on the forward strand.
CCCATATTCAAATGGGGGACCGGGTGCTGGTAATTGGCGATGGTCCGATCGGCCAGCTGGCCGCCCAGCTCGCGCGGATCGAGGGCGCGGCACGGGTGATCGTCGCGGGCAGCTGGGATGAGAAGCTCTCCATCGCAAGACAATGTGGCGCGGACGCGTCAATCAACTACCACAGAAGCGACGTTGCAGCGGAAGCGGTCGCGCTGACGGACGGGGAGGGGCCGGATGTCATTATCGAGTCCTCCGGAAATCAGGCGGCGCTTGCGCAGGCCGTGAAGGCGCTGAAGCCCGGCGGGACGCTCTCCCTCATCAGCTGGTACCGCGACGCCGAGATTCCTCTGCCGGTCAATGCGATGATAACCAGGGATTGCACCGTCGTCTGTTCGCTGGCCAGCCCGAATTCCTTCCTTCCGGTTCTGAAATATATGGCGGCGGGCAAACTGAAGGTAAAGCCGCTGATTACGCACGTCAGACCGCTGGAGGAATTAAAAGAGGTTGTGGACCTGATTCGGGCAAAAAAGGAAATGCGGATCAAAATTCTGCTGAAGCCCTGAAGCGGCGCTGCGTTTCGCCTGAAGTAAGGACGGCAGCGGCGGATTGGAGAAAAAAGGATATGAAAAGTAATTCGTTTCAGACCCTGAAGGAACGTACCTTCGCAAGGCTTGCCCAAAGTATACAGGGACTCCCGTCTGACCATCACTCTGTGTTTCACTACTACACGTACCCCTTTTATCACAACGTGACCGGCGTTGATCTGAAGCGGTACTATCAGGACCCCAGGCTGATGATGGAAACTCAGCTGTCGGTCATGGAAAAGCTGGAGGGCTGTGGGAGCCTCCAGCCGGACGTTGGCTCCGTTGCGGAGAGCAGCGCCCTGGGCGGAGCTGTGCGATTTGACCCCAACGGCTTTATCTCGGTCCATGAGACCGGGATCGAATCGGAGGCGGACCTGGCCGCCATGAAGCCGGGCGACCCGGAGGCAGACAATTATATGCGGACGGCCCTGGACGCGCTGCAATATATGCTGGAAAACGCACCGGACGGCGTGAAGGTCAATCCGCCGATCTGCATGGGCCCGTTTACAATCGGCGCGCAGCTGCGCGGCATCAGCGACTTCTGTATGGATACGCTGGAAGATCCCGATTTTGTATCCGCGCTGCTGGAGCTGACGGTTGAAACGTGCATCAACTATATTGCAGCCGCCGAAAAGCGCTTCCGTGCGCCGCTGCACCATGTCATGATCTGCGACGACATATCGGCTTTCATGAGCGAGCCCGCTTTCCGCGCCTGGGTCATGCCCACTTACGCGGCCATTATGAAACGGTTTCCCCAAACGCAGTTCTGGCTGCACAACGACGCAAAGGCGTTTCATCTGGCGGAAGCCATCTCCGAGTCCGGTTTCTCCGGCTGGCAGTATGCGCCCGATATCCCTGCCCAGGCGCTTCTTGAGAAAACCGGGGGGCGGCTGTCTCTCTTTGGCGGGCTGAATCCTGTGGAATTGCAGAATCTCTCTCCGGAGCAGGTTTATGCCGCGTCCATGGATAGGCTCCGCTCCTTTGAGGGGAATACGCGCTGCGTTCTCGGCGTGGGCGGCTCTGTGAACCAGATCCCTGTCGCCAACCTGCTGGCCATGCTCCGCGCCGCAGATGATTATGTCATCCCGGCGGAGAGCCGCCGTCCGGCTTCTCCGCGCACACGCTGAAAGTCAAATTATTAATAAAAAAGGAGAAATTCACCATGTCTGAAATGAAAAAGCAAACGCAGTTCAAGCTGAACAGGAGAGATTCCGTCTGGTTCCAGGACAATACCGCCCCCGTCAATATCGCCTACGCAAAAGAAGTCTGTGACGTGGCCATCCTTCCGATCGGCGCCATTGAGCAGCACGGCCCCCACTGTCCCAACGGCATGGACAGCTTCAATGCCATTGGACTGGCGGAGAAGATCGCGGAGAGATCCGGCGCAACCGCCCTCCCCTGCCCCATGTATGGCGGTCACCCCTATATGCACATGGGCATGCCCTGCACCATTGCGCTGAATTATGAGACCAATATTGCGCTGATCCATGACATTATCGCCGGCGCGGCCAACGTTGGCTACAATAAGTTCATCATCCTCTCCGCTCACGGCGCGGACAGCAGCTTTATCACCGCAGTACATAAGCTCGGGATGGAGGGCTTCTTCACGCTCAGTTCCACCTGGTACGACTTCCTGCGGGATGACAGGAATGTCCTGGAGGACTATATGTGGCATGCGGATGAGGCGGAATCCTCCATGGGCCTGTCCCTGTACGGCGACAGGATGCACATGGAGCTGGCCATTGACGGCGGCGGGACAAAGCTTGTAGACGGGAAATGGAAAATGGCTCCCGGCGAGGCGTCGCACCGGTGGCAGATGTATCATTTTGCCGGCACCTTTGCGCTGATGGAAAAGGACGATCTGGATTTCGGCGTGATTGGCAACCCGACCAAAGCGACAAAGGAAAAGGGCGACGCCCTGGTTGAGCGTGTTGTAGAGGGCTATACGGCGCTCATCAGGGATCTGATGGACAGCTTCCCGGTGGGCATCAATCCCCTGGGCTTCCGTAATCCGCTGGGCTTTAACGGCTGCGCCGGGATCCGGTATGATAAGGATCATGACAGCCGCGGCCACCTGATTCAGAGGTGATTCTGCCCTGCGCAGGCGGCTCCTCGCGTGCCGCCTGCATATGAGGAGCCGCAGCCGCCCGCAGGTATGCGTCCTTCGCTGGCGGCAGGTGTCTGCTGAAGCGGTGTAATACACAAAACTGCATGGTGATTCCTGGTAAAGATGACGGATTTACTCCTGTTGACGAACCGTGATTTGTATGATATAGTATAATCAGTAAAAGTTCTGAACAGATAATGACAACGATTGCACGGACCGGGTCAATTCCCGTTGTGAGCGAGGGACATGTACCAAAAATGACAACGATAGCATGCGGGCGCCATGTACCAAAAGATAGGAGGAAGCAAGTGGCTATGGCATTGAGAAAAAAACAGAATCGTGATGCTGCTGCGGTAGTATTACAGAAAAAGCCTCTGTGGAAAAGGATCGTGGAATATAGATATTTTTACCTGATGTTTCTGCCTGTCTTCATCTGGTATATTATGTTCCAGTATGCGCCGATTTATGGGATCATCATGGCGTTCCAGGATTTTTCCTACGCGAAGGGCTTCAGTGACAGCGCCTGGGTGGGATTTAAACACTTTGCCGCGCTGTTCCGCGATGAGTATTTTCTGCGGGCATTCCGCAACACGATTATCATCGCCCTGTGCAGGGTAGGATTCTGCTGTACGTTTGAATTACTGATCGCCCTGCTGCTCAACGAGGTGCGCGCCCGGCTGTTCCGAAAAACAGTGCAGACGGTCCTGTATATTCCTCATTTTTTATCCTGGGTCATTGTTGCATCGGTCTTTCTGACGCTTCTCAGTCCGGAGCGCGGCGTATTAAAGCCGCTGTTTGAAATGTTCGGCAAGCCGGCCCCGGCCCTGCTCATGGACCCCGATCTGTTCCGCCCATTGCTGATTCTGACCGCGATGTGGAAGGAAGCGGGATTTGGCACGATTATGTATATTGCGGCCATTTCGGGAATTGACCCGACGCTGTACGAGGCCGCAAGGATCGACGGGGCCGGCCGCTGGCAGCAGCTTTGGCATGTAACCATCCCCGGCATCAAGTCTACGATCGTCGTCCTTTTGATTCTCAATCTCGGACAGTGCCTCAAGTGGGGCTTTGACCAGGTCTACAACCTGTATAACCGCCTCGTATTCGATACGGGCGACATTGTAGATACCTTCATTGTCCGAACGGCCATGGCGGACAGCCGGTTCAGCTATGCGGCAGCGGCGGGACTTGTCATGTCGCTGATGTGCATGACAATTCTGCTGATTGCCAATAAGGTCATGAAAAAGGTGACCGGCCATTCCATCTACTGAGGCGCTGCGGCGGGGTTTCCCCCTGCGGCCAGGGACAGTCTCTGGAGAGGGACTATAAAAACTACTACTTTTACAAGAATGCGGGGCGACGGTCTTTGAAGAAGAATTTCCCGATTGCAGATTTTTTCATTCACCTGTTTTTTATCGTTTTCGCGCTGCTGATCCTGCTGCCTCTCTGGATGATTCTCATCATATCCGTGTCTTCCCCGGAGGGGTACGCCGGCTCGGCCTTTCATATGTGGTCCAGCGGGTTTACCCTGGATGCGTACAAGCGGATTTTCAGCAATTCCAGCGGCATACTCAACGGCTTCTGGGTCTCCATCCGGGTGACGGTAATGGGAACCGCGCTGTCCATGCTTCTGACGTCTCTGGCCGGTTATGTCCTGTCAAAGAAAAACCTGCCGGGCCGCAATATGATGTTCCGGTTTGTGCTGTTCACCATGTTCTTCAGCGGAGGACTGATGCCGTTCTACACAACGGTTCGGGGATACGGGCTGACCAATACGATTTTTGTTATGTTCGTACCGACTGCGATCCAGACGTACTATGTCATTTTGATGAAAAACTACTTTGAGGGCCTGCCGGACAGCATAGAGGAGGCTGCCAAACTGGACGGCGCAAACGACATTCAGATTCTGCTCAGGGTTGTGATCCCCATGTCGGTCCCGAGCTTTGCTGCGATTGCGCTGTTCTATGCGGTATATTATTGGAACGAGTATTTTTATGCCAGTCTGTTCGTCCAGTCCAACAGTTTGCAGTCGCTGCCGGTGCTGCTCCGTCAGATGATCGTTCAGAATCTGACGCTGGCGCAGATGGGGGCGCAGACCATGGCCACGAATGCGGAGCAGTTCAAAATGGCCTGTATCATCGTTTCCATTATACCGGTATTGATTGCATATCCTTTCGTCCAGAAATATTTCACAAAAGGCCTGAACATTGGCGCTGTCAAGGAGTAATTCCTTGCTGCAATATCAGACAAAATGAAAATGAAGTGGAGGAGCGATTATGAAAAGAAAGATTCTGGCATTGGCGGTTGCTTTGCTTATGCTTTTGAGCCTTGCGGCCTGCGGCGCAAGCGGCCGGACACCCGCCACGTCGCCGGATAACAGCGCCGGCAGCACAGCGGGAAACTCCGGCGAGACCCCGGACACCCCCACCGAAAAAGAGCATTTCACGTTGCGGATGGTCCGCGTGGGCAATATTCAGGACCCCACGAAGGACCGCATCCTTCTTGAGCTCCAGGAGCGCCTCAATTTCACTCTGGAAATCATCTCGATTCCCTGGGAGCAGTTCCCCAGCCAGATGCAGATGATGGTTGCGACCGGCGACCCCATTGACCTGCTGATGTGCAGCCCGGACACGACATTCTATGAGTGGGCGGACGAGGGCATGCTCTACAGCTACGAGGAGCTCCTGCAAATGGGCGACTATCCCCTGTGCGAGAGCGTAGTCAACGCCGATATATGCAAGGAGCTGGCGAATCCCTCCGACGGCCTGCACTACGGCAAGGCCATGGCGACGCCCACCAACGCGTGGGGTCCCGTTATCCGTACAGACTGGCTGGAAAAGCTGAATCTGGAAATGCCGGAAACCATCGACGACTTCTACAATGTAGTCAGGGCGTTTGCTGAGGCGGATCTGGACGGAACGGATGCCGGTGGAATCGACATGCGCATTGGCGGCGCCCAAAATGACGGATCCGCGCTGGGCATATTTGGATATATTCAGCGCGCATTCAACCTGAACCCCGGCGATTTCAATTTTATTGAGAATGATGATGGTACGCTGTCTCTGTGGAATACCTCTGAGGGTGCAAAGGCAGCTGCGGAATTTATCCGTAAGCTGTTGGCTGAAGGCCTGCTCAATTACGACTTTGCGACGATGCCCCAGGAGAGCGACCAGGGGCGGTATGCGGACGACTTTGCGGCCGGACGGCTGGGCATCGGCTGGACCAGTAACCCCGGACTGTTTATGGAGAAGCTGAAGGCGGCCAATCCGGACGCGACGATGGCGTATCTTCCTCCGGTGACGGCAAACGGCAGCGTCCCGAAGAACAGCGGCGGCGGCGTGGGCTACTGGTATGTCCACGCGATCCCCAAAACCTGCGAAAATCCCGCCCGCGTGATGGAAGTTCTGGAGTATGGTCTTACCAACGAGGGCCGCGAGCTGACGCTGTTCGGCATCGAGGGCGTCCATTGGACGGACCGGGTCATCAACGAGGACGGCAGCCGGGTCTATACCATCAATACGGAGGAGTGCGCAAAGGACTGGGATATCTCGGCGAACGGCCTTCGCTACCCGATGTGATGGGGGTTCATCAATTATCATGCGGAGATCCCCTACATCCCCATTGAGGAATACGGAGACTACGACGAAGCGTACCTCAACGCGCAGACCTGGGTACGTGACGATCAGACGGCGGAAACCATGCCGGAGTTTGCGCAGCTGATTGGACAGTACGCGCTGAACAGTCCGCTGTACGGCAGCAAGGACCCCCGCGTACAGCCGGACGACTGGAATGCGACCATGTCTATTTACAGCGAGTACTGGCTGAAGGCGATCTATGCAAAGACCGATGCAGAATTTGAAAGCGCATGGAGCGAGATGTGCTCCCGTCTGATGGATGCCGGCGGGCAGTCCATTCTGGATGGCGGAAACGAGCTCTGGGCCGAGCGAAAATAGTTTTCGCCATACCGTATATGTAAAAAGTAATGGGGAGCTCCGTGTATGGAACTCCCCATTGCTTTACGGACACAAAGTAAAAAGGAGACAGAGTGTGGACATCCGCGAAAATCCGATTCCATATTTGGGCGAGGTCAACGGGAGCAAGTGCCTCTTTGTTGACGGCGAACCGTATCTGGTCCGCGGCGGAGAAATAAAAAACTCATGCAGCGCCAGCGCTGCATACATGGAGGAACACGTCTGGCCGCATGTAAGCGGCCTGGGGCTGAATACGCTGCTGGTACCGGTGGCGTGGGAAAGCGTCGAGGCTGTGGAAGGCGTCTATGATTTTTCACTTCCCGGCCAGATCATCCGTCAGGCGCGGGAACGCGGAATGCGGCTGATTTTTCTGTGGTTTGGCCTGTGGAAAAACGCGCAGTCCAGTTATGTGCCCATCTGGATGAAGGAGCGGCAGGATATTTACTTCCGCACGGTGCGGTATCCCCGCCGGGGAATGCACACGCCGGTTTGTTCCATCTCGCCTCTCTGCACTGCGGCGGTAGAGAAGGACGCGGCGGCATTTGCCGCCCTGATGGCCTTTTTGCGCAGCAACGACAGGGAAAGAACGGTGATTGCCGTGCAGGTGGAAAACGAAGCCGGCCTGCTGGGCAGCGAGCGGGACTATTCGCCCGCTGCGGAGAAACTGTTCTATGAGGAGGTTCCTGCGGAAGCGGCCCGGGCCTTCGGCGTCACCGGCGCCTGGGAGCAGGCTTTCGGAGACGAGGCGTGCGCGCAGTTCATGTCCTGGTGCTATGGGGGCGCCGTGGGGCGCATTGCCGCCGCGGGAGCGGCCGTCTATCCCCTTCCAATGTACGTGAACGCCTGGACGGTTCAGTATCCCGGCGAGCGTCCGGGCAGCTATCCGTCAGGCGGCCCCGTAATGGAATATTACAGGATGTGGCGGCTGAGAGCGCCTGCGCTCTGCTGGATGAGTCCGGACATCTATCTGCCGGACTACGCCGGAGAGTGCCTGAAATACGCGTCGGAGAATCAGGCGCTGTTTGTTCCGGAGGCGGTGAACAGCTGTGCGGCGGCGTCCTGTGCGCTGTATACGGCGGGGCTTCGGAACGGCATCGGCTTTTCCCCCTACGCCATCGAGCATATGGGCGGCGCAAAGTGGCAGGGAGCGGCAACAGGCGTGGTGCAGGAGGCGTTTCAGGCGCAGCCGGACAGCCGGCGCACAGAGGCGGGCGGCTGGTACCGGGATGTCAATGTGCTGCTGGAGGCGCTCTGGCGAGACATTGTTGGCCGCCGTGGCAGCGGACAGGTGAAGAGCGTCCTGGATCGCGGAACAGGGCGGGAAGGCGTTTCTTTCCGGGAATACGATTTCCGCGTGACCTGCCATGAGCATCCCGACAGCGAACCGGACGGCTGCGGCATAATTATTGAGCTGGCTCCCAATGAATTTTATGCCGCCGGCAGTCACTGTACAATGGAAATCTGCCCCAGGCCCGGCCGGAGGGCGGACGCCGAATTTCTCTATGTGGATGAGATGGAGGTCCGCGATGGCCGCGTCCAGGCGCGGCGCAGGCTGAACGGAGACGATCAGTGGCTGTCCTTCCCTGCGGAGTTTCAGATCTTTCATTTTGCGGTGCAGCTGAAATTTTGAGTGCGTCCAAAAAGGAACCTGGGGCAGATCAGGAGCCGATGGATGCGTGCAGATGCCGGACTCCACATAACAAAACAGGAGAACAGGAGAGATGAATACCTACTGCAATCCTCTGGACCTGGGCTATCGCTACCAGCATCACAGAGAGGGAAACAGGTTTACCACCGTCCGCGAGGGGGCGGACCCTACGCTTGTATTTTTTAAGGGCCTGTACTATATGTTTGTGTCCATGTCGGCAGGCTTCTGGTACAGTGAGAATCTGCTGGACTGGAAATTTCACGCAAACCCGGAGCTGCTGATATACGATTATGCGCCTGACGTGCGGCAAATCGGCGGCTTTCTCTATTTCTGCGCTTCGCGCTGGGCCAGTAACTGCCCCATTCTCCGCACGGAGGATCCGCTGTCGGACCGCTTTGAAGAGGTCTCCGCGCCCTTTCCCTTCTGGGATCCGAATATTTTCTGCGACGATGACGGACGGGTATATCTCTACTGGGGATGCTCCAATACCGCCCCCATATATGGCGTCGAGCTGGATCCCGTGACCATGCTGCCGGTGGGGGAAAAGTGCGGGCTGATCTTCGGAAACGAGGACGAGCTGGGTTATGAGCGCCCAGGGGAAAGCGGCTCGGCGGGAAAAGAGGTCAGCGAGGTTTACCGGGAGCTGAAAAAGCTGGTTGACCCGGCCGTGGGAGAGCCCGTCATAACGCCGGAAACGGAAATGCGGCTGGGCCGCGACGCCGGGACGCTTCGCAGGATATTCCACACTGCCGGCCGGCCCTATGTGGAGGGAGCGTTCATGACGAAGCATAACGGGCGCTATTACCTGCAGTATTCCGCCCCCGGAACGGAATATAACACCTACGCGGACGGCGTCTGTGTTTCCGCGCACCCGCTGGGACCTTTTGAGCGACAGAAAAGCAATCCGTTTTCCTCCAAACCCGGCGGGTTCATTACCGGCGCGGGACACGGCAGCACCATTGCGGATGAATATGGGAACTACTGGCACGCCGCCACCATGCGGATCAGCGTGGGCCATCTCTTTGAGCGGAGGGTCGGCCTGTTTCCCGCCTGCTTTGACGGGGACGGTGTGCTCTGCTGCAACCAGAATTTCGCGGACTATCCCCACCGCATTCCGAAGGGAAAATTTGACGCGATGTCACAGCAGCCGGAATGGATGCTGCTGAGCTATAAAAAACCGGCGTGGGCATCCTCTGCGGCAGACGGGAGCAGTCCCACGCTGGCCGTCAACGAGGACATCAGAACATGGTGGAGCGCTGGAACGGCGCGCGCGGGGGAGTGGCTCGCCGTTGACCTGGAAAAGCTCTGTGATATCCGCGCTATTCAGGTTAATCTGGCGGACGAGGGAGTGGGAATCCCGTTTCCCGACGAATGCTACGGAAACGAGATGGGGACCCGCCATATTGAAACCGGACCGCAGCTGTCGCAGTACCGTGTGGAAATCAGCGCGGACGGGACGAACTGGCGCATCCTGGAGGACGTGAGCCGTGAATGCAGCAACGGCTACTATGAGTACGAGTCGGGGATTTCCGCCAGGTATGTCCGGGTGGTTGGCGGAAGCCTGCCCTACGGACAGCCGCTGCGGATCAGCGGCCTGCGGGTCTTCGGCCTGGGCGGCGGCAAAAAGCCCTCCCGGGCGCAGGCGCGGGCGGTCCGTCTGAGCGCCTGGGACGCAGCGGTGGAATGGGAACCGATTCCGGACGCGCAGGGGTGCAATGTGCGGTATGGGGCTGCGCCGGAGAAGCTGTATCACTCCTGGCTTGTGTACGACGCGGCACACCTCACCCTGTCAACACTGATAAAAGGGCAGGATTACTGCATCCGTGTGGACAGCTTCAACGAAAGCGGCATCACGGAAGGAGAGGTGATTTATCTTGACTGAGTGTGAAAACACGCCGGAGGCCGTCGGGCCATATGCAGTTAACCCTGCGATCAGCGATACGGAAACGAGGAAAGCGATGCAGCGCTATCTGGACGAATGCCGGATGGAAACGCCGGAGGAGGTTGCGAAATTCTTCGCCTGGTACACGTTTTTAATCTGGGATTACCGGCTGTTTGGCGAAATCTACCGCCTCTACAATGATGATATTGTCATGAATTATGGAGGCCGGGATGCCGTACAGGGGCTCGAAAATGTCATTTCCGGCACGCTGGAGTCGAAGCGCGGAATGCCGTTTCGGTACAGGCACATTTTTTCCGATATTTTTGCCGAGGGGGACCCTGAAAGCGGCTACCACTTTATTCAGGCGACCTCCTACCTGTTCCCGGACAGCGCCGGTCAGGAGCAGGACTCCGTTGGAAAGGGCCACATTCTGCCGCAAGGGACGGGAAGCTGTATGTGTGAATGCGAAATTCACAAAATAAACGGCAAATGGACCGTTGTGCAGGAATGGATGTGCTGATCCGCCTCCCGGCAATCATGAAAAGGAGTACTTGCGTATGCCTCTGCATGGAAAATCCGGTTCCCTCATGGGCGCGCTCTATCGGGAGGGCGGAATTCCGGAAATCAGGATAAAAAGCCTGCGCTGTCTCATGCTTGGCACGGTGCTGGGAACCCTGTTTACTTCGGTTACCGGCAGCGGAACCATGCTGGCCGGATATTTCACCGCCCTTGGCGGCTCCGCCTTTGCTTTCGGTATCCTCAGCGCGATCCCCTTCCTCGCCGTCATCGTCCAGATCCCGGCCTCCATTCTCATCAGCCGTACCGGGGCGCGGAGGAAATACCGGATCAAATATGGCATTATCGCGCGCGCCATATGGATCGTGATTGGACTGATCCCGCTGTTCGTACCTGCGCACCCTGTCTGGCTCCGTATATGCGGCCTGTGCGTTTTCCGCGGGCTTGCGGCGGGATGTGAGGCGTTTCCCGAGGCGACCTACGGCCCCTGGCTGGCCGATCTGGTCCCCCGGAATATTCGCGGGCGGTGGCTCTCCATCCGTGACATTATCTGCAACATTGCCGGAATTTCCGTGGGAGTGATTCAGATCCTGCTGCTGGAGTGGATGCCGGGGCTGGCGGGGTATACGGTCATTTTTGTGGCCGGCGGTTTGATTGGAATCGCCGACATACTGTGTTACCTGAAAATTGAGGACATACCCATGGCGGCAGAAACGGCGGGCAACCTTTCCCGGACGGCAAAACGGGTGTTTGGCGACAAACAGTTTGTCCGGTTTATGCTGTTCTGGACATTCTGGCTGTTTACCGCTTACCTGGCGAATCCATACACCAGTTTTTACGCATTGCAGAAGCTGGGACTGTCCATGTCCGTCACGACGATGTACGGGCAGGTCGTTCCCGCAATCATCTCGGTTGTGGTAAGTCCCTTCTGGGGCTGTCTCATCGACAGGCTTGGCAACAAGCGGGTTATGTTTCTGTCCTGCACCTTCTCGGCGCTGGCCCCGGTTATCCTTGTGTTTTCGGAACAGGGTCATTCCCTCCCCTTTTTCCTGTATAACCTCTTCGGTTCCATGGTGTGGAGCGTCCCGTTTCTCGTTGCGCTGAACATGCTGCTCTGCAACTCGCCCCACGAGGGCCGCACCGGGTACGTTGCCATTTTCCACTGCTTCACGGAACTGTTCGGCTCCTTTTCAGGCGTCCTGTTTGGCGGCAGCCTGATTGAATTTCTCTCGCGCGGTCTTCAGGAGTGGCGGTTTGTCCGGGAAGGCGTCCCTGCAGACGAATATAAGCTGCTCTTTCTGCTGTCCGCGCTGCTGCGGATCGCCGCCACTTTCCTGATTGTGCCGAAGCTGCAAAACCGGAAAGAAGGAGCGGACGGTCAGCTGTAGCGCGCCCGAAATTCCCCATTGATATTCAGGAGGTATGAAAAGTGAAACAGGTCCGGCTGCGCCCCGCTGATATTCCCGGGATTCTCGCAGATCCCACAGTTTTTTCTGCCGGCTGTGTGGACAGTCACAGCGACCATGCCTTTTTCGGGCCGGATGGTCAGGACTGCTGCCAATCTCTTGACGGCCAATGGCGTTTCCGTTTTTCCAGCCGGCCCGAACTGGCCGACGGCCGGTTCTGCCTGGATACATGCGACGTCAGCGACTGGGACTGGATCACCGTTCCGGGCCATCTTGAAACGCAGAACTTTGGCCGGCCGCTCTATTCGGATTCGGAATATCCGTGGGACGGCCACGAAGTCATCGCGCCCGGCGAAATCCCGGCGCAGTATAATCCCACCGGCAGCTATGTGACCTTTTTTGAGGTGCCGGAGCATTGGCGGGGGAAGCGAATCCGCCTGGTTTTCGACGGCGCGGCCAGCGCCCTGGCCGTGTGGGTTAACGGACACTTTGCCGGCTACCACGAGGATTCCTTTCTCCCGGCGGAATTTGACATTACGCCCTGTCTCCGGGACGGCCAAAACCGCATCGCGGCCAGGACGTATTTTTACAGCAGCGGCAGCTGGCTGGAGGACCAGGATTTCTGGAGGCTGTCCGGCATTTTCCGCAGCGTAAGGCTCGTTGCCCTTCCGGATATTCATATAGAGGATCTTGCCGTCCGGACGTCCGTGTCAGATGATTTTTCTTCTGCCGCCGTCTCCGTTGACTGCAGACTCTCCGGGAAGTATGGTATGCAGACAGGCGTGCTTGCCCGCCTGCTTGCCCCCGGCGGGGACCCGGTGGGACAGACGAAGCTGAATATGGACGGCCAGCGCAGCTTCGGAGAGCTTGCCGTTGCCCGGCCGGAGCTGTGGAGCGCCGAAAATCCCGCCCTCTATTCCCTGACGCTGGAAGTCTGGCAGGACGGTGTGCTCATGGAAACGGTCCGCGAACAGGTGGGGATTCGCCGGGTTGAAATCAGGGATGCGCTTCTCCTGCTGAATGGGCGGCGGGTGGTGTTCAACGGTGTGAACCGGCATGAATTTAACCATCGCACCGGACGGACGGTTTCCCGTGAAGATATGCTCTGGGACGTCCTCACCATGAAGCGGCACAACATTAACGCGGTTCGCACCAGCCATTATCCGAACCAGACGGAATTTTACCGGCTTTGCGATCAATACGGGATTTATGTAATTGACGAGACGAATCTGGAAACCCACGGCACATGGCTTTTCCATTCCGGGAGCGGTCTTCCGCCCCATCTGCTGCCGGATGACCGTCCTGAATGGTTTGAAAATGTAATGGCGCGCGGCGCGGGAATGCTCAAGCGGGACAGGAATCACCCATGCATCCTGATGTGGAGCTGCGGCAACGAGTCCTTTGGCGGGGAAACGATCTGCCGGCTGGCGGAATTTTTCCGGCGGGAGGACCCCGGCCGCATGGTGCACTACGAGGGAACGTTCAAGGATAACCGCTATCCCCGCACCTCCGACGTGGAAAGTCATATGTACTGGTGGCCGGAGCATATTGCGGCGTATGTTGCCAATCAACCTGAAAAGCCCTTCATTTCCTGCGAGTACAGCTTCGGGATGGGCAATGGCTGCGGCGGTCTGTCCAGATATACGGATCTCACCAGACGGTACCCCCATTACCAGGGAGGGTTCATCTGGGATTTCATAGACCAGGGGCTGCTCTCTGACGGGTATCTGCATTACGGCGGCGACTATGACGACCGCCCCAACAGCGGGACCTTCATTGGAAACGGCATCGTTTTTGCCGACCGGACCATATCCGCAAAGCTGCTGCATGTAAAAAGCTGCTATCAGAGTGTGGACGTCACGGTAACGGAATCCTCCGTCATCCTGGTGAACCGGTTCCTTTTTACGGACCTGGCCGCATTCATACTGCGGTGGACACTGGCTTCCGAAGGCGTGCCGGTGCGGGAGGGCGCCCTTTCCGTTCAGCTCCCGCCCTCCGGGCGCTGCGAGGTGCCGCTGCTTCCCTCCCCCCCGGAGTCCGGGCGGGAGTATACGCTGGACGTCTCGCTGCAGCTCAGGGAGGACTGCCTCTGGGCAAAGGCCGGTCATGAAATTGCCCACGGACAGCATGTGTTCGGTTCGTCAAGGAGACCGGAGGCAGTGATGGAAGCGCCTCCCGCGGTTGAGAAAAGCGATGTCAACTTTTTTGTCCGAGAGAGCGGTTATAATGCGATGTTCTGCCAGAACCATGGCGGCCTGCACTCTCTGACCGTTCACGGGCAGGAGCTGATGAAGCGTCCGCCCTGGCCCTGCTTCTGGCGGGCGCCGGTGGACATAGACCGCGGTTGGGCAATGCCGCAGAAGCTGGGAATCTGGAAAATTGCCGGATTATATGCCAACGCAAAAAACGAAAAGGGATACGCGGAGAAAACCCCCGAGGGGCTGACCTTCTGCACAAAATTCCGGCTGGGAGGCCTGAAGGACCGGTTTTGCGACGTCACTTATACTGCGCGGGGCGGGCGCCGCATCTTCTGCCGGATGCATATGGACGCGGCAGAGGGCATGCCGCCTGTTCCGGAATTCGGTCTGCTTTTCACCCTGCCGGCCAATCTGCGGCAGGTGCGCTTTTATGGATACGGTCCCATGGAGAACTACCGCGACCGGCCTGGCGGCGCTGCCCTGGGCGTTTATGAGTACCCTGTTGAGGTTACGCCATACCTTCGGCCGCAGGAGTGCGGCAACCGGTGTGGAACCCGCTGGATTGAACTTCGCAACCCGCAGGGGGCGGGGCTGCGCATATGCGCTGCGGACGATTCGCACCCGCTGGAGTTCTCCGTTTTACCGTACACCCCGGAGCAGCTGGAGGCCGCCGGACATATTTGCAAGCTTCCTGTGTCAAACTGCACCATACTGAAGGTCCTCTCGGCGCAAATGGGCGTTGGCGGGGACGATGCCTGGGGGTCCATGCCGCAGGCGGACTGCATGCTCCCGGGAGACGTTTCCTACACGCTGGAATTCTGTATTGAGATCATCTGAGAACGCTGGCGTTCTCCTGCAGAAAGACCGTTCCGGCAGCCTGCCGGTGCTTATCATCAGGTTTGCGGTCCTGTTCTCAGCTCCCTTCTGCAAAACATCTGCCGCATCCGCCGCCTGCTTCAGGCTGAGTCTCCGGTTTTTCACTGCAGTTTAATCATATCCCGGAACAGCAGCGGCTGACTCTTTTTTGAGTCAGCCGCTGCTGTTCCGGAGAGTGGTCGCGGCGGGTAAGGTGCCGCGCTGCCGTCCCGGGGAGATTTTGATGATGATTGAATATAGAGGGGAAAGAGTATGGAAACGATTTTGCAGTTAAAGGACGTCTCCTGCTCCTGCGTGACGCCGGTGGAGAAGCTCTCCGCCACCGTGGGATCCTCCGGCAGGACGGCGACGCTGACGCCGGCGGGGGCGAAGGAGGATGCGAAAAACGGTATTCCCAACCGGAGGGAACGGGCGGACCGGATCTTTCATTTTGTCCTTTTATTTTCTCCTGCGGTATGGTATACTGGGCTGGAAGAGAGGAAACGGAGACGCTGCGTAAGTGGCTGAAGCAGAAGGGCCGGGGGACGGGGATTTCCGTCTGACTCACAACAGGATGAACCACGATGGGGGGAGAGGTCCGGAAAGGAACCGCTCCCCTGTTATTTACGGGGTTTGCGTACATGACCCTGGCGGGACAGCCGTTCCCGGCAATGCAGATTGCCTTTCTCCGGGCGCAGACGGTTTTTCTCAGGGCGGCCTGCAATCTCATTTAGCCTGTTCCCGTCAGATTCGGCGGATTTCAAATGCTGTTGCCCGTGGTTTTCCGTTTCTTATTATTGACGTAATTGGGCAAATATGGTATTATAACTAAGATTTTCTGACTTTAGCAGCGGGGCTGTGAGGAGGAAGCGGAGGACGGGCGTATGGATTATGCAGGGGAACTTTTACTGGCCGGAGAAGGCGCTCCCATCATCGAGGCCCACGAGCAGCACAGCGGTATGCGGAGCGTTCAGAATCTGGAGGTTATTATCAACGAGGGCCTTCGGGTCGCTTTGCTGGAGGAGACCCCGGATCAGTCGCTGGAAGTGCTGTTGGAGCACCTGGGAAAAGCTCTGAACGGGGAGCGGACCTATATCTTTGAGCAGAACGGGTCCGGCGGCGATGACAACACCTATGAGTGGGTAGCCGATGGGGTGGAACCGGAACAGGAGAACCTTCAAAACGTTCCCCCGGAGGTATGCGCCAGCTGGTACCGGAATTTCAGCGTCGGCGGACATATTGTCATTAAAAGCGTGGAGGATATTCGGGAGGCAGAGCCGCTTCAGTACGAGAATCTGAAGCGGCAGGGCATCCATTCCCTTGTGGTGGTCCCTCTGTACGATGGGAAAAAGATTATCGGCTTTTACGGCGTGGACAATCCCCCCGCGAAGTCGCTGGAATACGCGTCGAACATGCTCCAGACGGCGGCGTACTTTATCGTGTCCTCCCTGAAACGGCGCAATCTGTTCCGGGAGCTTCAAAAGCGGAGCTATCTGGAGGGAAGGCAGAGCCTGGAGGGCATTCTGGAGGGAGCCAGAACCGGAATCTGGACCATCGAGCTGGAGGAGGGCTGCCAGCCCAGAATGTATGCGGACCGGACCATGCGGATTCTCCTGGGCCTGCCGGATGACATTGGGCCGGAGGAGTGCTACCGGCACTGGTTTGGGCGCATTGAGCCGGACTATGTGGAGATGGTCCGGGAGGCAGTACAGGAAATATTGAAGGTGGGACGGTACGAGGTAATCTATCCCTGGAATCACCCGGAGCTGGGCAGAATTTATGTCCGCTGCGGCGGCGTGCCGGACAGGACCTTTGAAAAGCCGGGCGCCTGCCTGAGCGGATACCATCAGGACATTACGGAGACCATGGTGACCAGGAAAAAGCAGGAACAGTCCATCATGGAGCTCCTGGAACGGGTGCGGCAGGCCAACTCGGCAAAAAGCGAATTTCTCTCTCACATGTCACACGACCTCCGCACGCCCATCAACGGGATTCTGGGCATGCTGGCCATCCTGGAAAAGAGTCAGGACGACCCGGCGCGGCAGGAGGACTGCCGGAGGAAGATCCGTGTATCGGCGGAGCATCTGCTGTCTCTGGTGAACGATGTTCTTCAGGTAAGCCGGCTGGAGAGCGGCCGGCCGGCGGCGGTGGAGGAGCCCTATGATCTTTGTACCGTTCTGGAGGACTGTATCACGGTGCTGTCCCCTCTGGCGGAGGAGCGGGCCGTCCTGCTGGAGCTGGAGACATCCGGTCTGCGGCACAGAAGGGTTGTTGGAAATCCCCTTCACGTAAAGCAGATTCTGATGAGCGTCATCGACAACGGCCTCAAATATAACCGGCCCAATGGCTCCGTATTTGTCCGGGCGGAGGAGACCGCCTTCTGTGAAGGGACCGCAAGCTGCCGCTTTGTGATTGAAGATACCGGAATCGGCATTGGAGAAGACTTTAAAGAGCATATTTTCGAGCCCTTTACCCAGGAGCATCAGGACGCGAGGACCAATTATAACGGACTTGGGCTTGGCATGTCCATTGTAAAAAAACTGGTGGACCAGATGCGGGGAACGGTCACGGTAGACAGCCGGCTGGGCAGGGGGAGCGTGGTTGAAATTATTCTGCCCATCCGGGTGGACGAAACGTGGAACGGCCAGCCTGCGGATGAAGAGCAGGACGTACAGAGCGACGTTGCCGGGATGCATGTTCTTCTGGTGGAGGACAATAAGATCAACTGTGAAATTGTAGAGTACATTCTCAGAGATGCGGGCGCGGAGGTTGTGACCGCAAATGATGGCAAAGCCGCTGTGGACGCATTTGAAGCATCCGCTCCGGGGACATTTGACTGTATTCTGATGGATTTGATGATGCCGGTCATGAGCGGATATGAGGCGGCAAGGGTGATTCGCGGTCAGAACCGGCCGGATGCCGGAACGGTGCCCATTATAGCGCTGTCAGCCAACGCGTTTGAGGAGGACGTGGCGCTGGCAAAGGGCGCGGGGATGAATGAACATCTGGCAAAGCCGGTGGATGTCCGCAAAATGTTCCAGGTGATGAGCAGACTGAGAGGTTCTTAGGGCCGGGAGTCAGACGGCCTGCATGCTGAAAACTTTGGAGATGGAAGAAGTATGAAGAACAGGACCTTGCCGCGTTCTTTGAAAATCAACATCGCGGTAATTATTTGTCTCACGATTTTCGTGTTTTCCTTCCTTGGAATCTCCATTCACAATATGAGTGAAAACACGATTGAGGAGATCGGCACCGCCTATATGGCGGGAATGAACGAACAGGTGTCGCTGCACTTTGAGACAATCATTGAGCTCCGCCTGACCATGGCGGAATCCATTGCGCATATTGCGGCGGGGAATATGAGTTCCGGTTACGGAACGAGGGAGGAGATCGAATACGGCGCAAGGGCAAGGCATTTTTTGTGCGCCGCCCTGTATTCGCCTGACGGAGAAACGGAGATGATTTTCGGCGACCCTGTGGAGCTCAACCATCCGGAGCCCTTTTTGGAGAGCCTGCGGCAGGGGGAGCGCAAGGCGGCCTCTGCCTCCGGCAGCGACGGAGGCGGCGTGATACTGTTCGGCGTTCCCTGCGAATATCCCATGTCCGACGGCAGCGGCAGCCTTGCAATCCTGGTGGGGCTCTCCACAAAATATATGGGCGAGGTCCTGTTTCTGGACTCGGACAAGTCGCTGAGCGATTCTTTTGTGATCCGAACAGACGGCAGCTATGTTGTCGGGAGCGGGGAGGATACCTGCGATAACTATTTTGACAGGCTTACCGGTATTTTTGACGGGCAGGACGCGGAGGCGGATGCCTGCATTGAACAGATGCGGTCTGCCATGAGCGCCGGCGGGGATTATTCCGTTATTATCCAAAGCGGCGGATCGCGCCGCCACATATACTGCACCAATCTCCCCTACTGTGAGTGGTATCTTGTGACGGTCCTCCCCTTTGAGAGGCTGGACAATGCCATCTCGGGCATGGGGGACCGCTGGCTCGCTGTTGTCTACGCCGCCTCCTTTGCGGTGATCGCCATGCTGCTCTACATATTCTTCCGGTACCTGCGGCTGTTCAGGGACCAGGTGTCTGAGCTGAAGCGGTCGAACACGGAGACGGATTCGGCCCGGAAAGCGGCGGAGCAGGCGCGGAAGGAGGCGGAGCGGGCCAACGCGGCAAAACAGGAATTCCTGTCCAGCATGAGCCATGATATCCGTACTCCCATGAACGCCATCATCGGTATGACTTCTCTGGCTCTGGACAGTACGGACAACCCGAAGCAGGTTCGGGATTACCTGGATAAGATAGCGCTGTCCAGCAGGCACCTGCTGGGGCTTATCAACGACGTACTGGATATATCCAAGATTGAAAGCGGCAAAATGACGCTGAATGTGGAGCCGGTGTCGCTGAAGGAGACGATGGACAGCATCGTTAATATCATGCAGCCCCAGGTTGCGGCGAAAAACCAGCAGTTCCAACCGGCCGCCCGGGAAATCCTTTCGGAAAACGTGTATTGCGACGGCGTGCGGCTCAATCAGGTATTGATTAACCTTCTGGGGAATGCTGTTAAATTTACCCCGGAGAGAGGGCTGGTTCAGCTGACCGTGTATCAGGAGGCGCTGCCGGAGGACGATGCGCGGGTCCGTACCCACTTCCTGGTAAGCGACACGGGCATCGGCATGTCGGCGGAGTATCAGAAGGTCATATTTGAGTCCTTCAGCCGGGAGGACAACACACGGGTCCGGAAGACAGAGGGTTCCGGACTGGGCATGGCGATTACCAAATGTATTGTGGACGCCATGGGCGGAACGATCTCCGTCCGCAGTGAACAGGGCCGGGGCAGCGAGTTCCATGTTGTGCTCGATCTGGAAAAGGCGGCGGCGCCCGGTTACACGGTGCCGGAGGCGGAAGGAGGGGCCGGAAGAGCGGACGATGCCGTCCTGAAAGGAAAGCGCATTTTACTGGCAGAGGACAACGAGCTTAACTGGGAGGTGGCAAGAGAGCTGCTTTCCATCCTTGAGCTGGAATTGGACTGGGCTGAAAACGGGGAAGCCTGTGTGGAAAAATTCAGGCAATCCCCGGTTGGGCACTATGATGCCATTATTATGGATGTGCGGATGCCGGTTATGGACGGCTACGGGGCGACCGAAGCCATTCGGGGGCTGGAACGGGAGGACGCAGGAATTCCCATTATCGCCATGACCGCCGACGCGTTTTCTGAGGATATCCAACGGTGCCTGGCGTGCGGGATGAATGACCATCTGGCAAAGCCCATTGATATTCAGGTTGTCGCCTGCAAATTGAAGAAGTATCTGAAATAATATTTGGTGCTGAGGGAGCAGGATGTGCCGTGCATTGCTGCCGCCGCCTGTGGCGGCGGGCAGAACGGCCGGAATCGGATCATACGCTCTCAGCCATTAACAGGAGGACCGGAAAACGATGAGGAGACGGATTTTTCTTACTGCATTATCCCTCTGTTTAGTATTCCTGCTGGCCGCCTGCAGGGATCAGGACCCTCTTCCGGATGAGAGCCGGCCTGTGAAGGAAACCGTCGCCCTGACGGTGTGGGGAGCGGAGGAGGACGAGGCGCTGCTGGAACAGATATTCGCCTCGTTCCAGGCTCACTACGCCGGACAGGCCGATTTTCAGATCACCTGGCAGCCTCAGAGCGAGTCAAACTGTAAAGACGCACTGCTGGGCAATCTGGAGGGCGGCGCGGATGTGTTCGCCTTTGCCGACGATCAGGTGGCCGCGCTGGCCGCCGCCGGCGGGCTGGACCCGATCGCGGACGCGGCGGCCATCCGGAGCTCCGCTCTCCCTGCTGCAGTGGAGGCGGCCAGTGTGGGCGACACCCTGTACGCCTATCCGTTGACGGCGGATAACGGTTATTTTCTGTATTACAACAAGGCCTGTTTTACCGACGGGGACGTGCAGAGTCTGGAGCGGATGCTGGAGGTAGCCGCCCAGGCGGAGAAGCTGGTGTCCATGGACTGGTCCTCCGCCTGGTATGTTTACGCCTTCTTTGGCAATACCGGGCTGGAGGTGGGCCTCAACGAGGACGGCCTGACCAACTATTGCACCTGGAACAGTGCCGATGGTCCCATCCGGGGGGTGGATGTGGCCCGGGCCATGCTGGAGATTGCGGCCAGCCCGGCCTTCTCCAACCGGCCGGACGGAGAGTTCCTTGCCGGCGTGCGGGACGGCTCCGTGATCGCCGGGATCAGCGGCGTGTGGAATGCGGTGGCCGTGCAGGAGGTCTGGGGCGATGATATGGGGGCCGCCAGGCTGCCTGTCTATACCTGCGCGGGGCGGCAGGTGCAGATGGCGTCCTTTTCCGGCTGCAAGCTCATCGGAGTGAACGCCTATTCCCGGCACCCGGAGTGGGCGGCGCGGTTGGCGGAGTGGATTACCAGCGAGGAGAACCAGCGCCTGCGTTTTGAGGTGCGGGGCCAGGGGCCGGCCAACGTCAACGCGGCCAACTCTCCGGAGGTCCAGTCATCTCCGGCCATCGCCGCCCTGCTGGAGCAGTCCAATTACTCCCAGCTCCAGCGTGTGGGCGGGAAATTCTGGGACCCCGTGACCGGGTTTGCCACCAGTATGGCCCAGGGGAATCCTTCCGGCGCATCCCTGCAGGCTCAGCTGGACCGAATGGTCGAGGGCGTGACTGCGCGTTAGGCTGATTAAGTCAACGTGGGAGGATTTGTCCGGCGGTTCTGAGTACATCATAATCGGGAGGAAATCGCATGAAAGGCAGATTGACACTTCAGCAGCGCCTGGTCCTGCCCATTATCCTGCTGGGCCTGATTACCCTGCTGTCCAATATTCTGGCGGTATTCAGCATCAACAACGTCCATGCCAATGCGGGGAGCATTGTGGACAGGAGCATGGTCAGCGAGGAGCGGTTAGAAGACATCCGGCGGTCCGTCATGGATATCCACCGTCTGGCTCTGTCCCACATCGTAGCGGCGGATCACGCCACCATGATCCAGCTGGTACAGGAGATTAAAGCGGAGGAGGCCGCCCTGGATGAAAAACTGAGCGCTTACGGGGGGTTCGTCTCCGAAAAGGACACGGCGACGTATCAGTCTCTTCTGAACAGCTACGCTGAGTTCAAGCACGCCCTGGTCTATCTGGTCAGCGCCAGCGCCGACAGCAAAACCCAGGAGGCCTACGCCACAGCCAACGGGGATGTCGCCGACTGGGGCAAAGCGGCGGAAGCGGATATTGACGCCCTTTCCGATGCGGTCAGCGTCCAGGCGGGGGAGGCCAGGGGGAGGCTCACCCTGGTCTACATCATTTCCCTCATTACCAGCGCGCTTACCCTGATCGTGGGCATTTTTCTGGTGGCGGCGGCCTTCCGGATCATCCGGAAGTATGTCCTTACCCCCATCCGGGATACCATGGGCACGCTCCAGGACAGCTCAGAACGGATCAGCGGCGTAGTGGGAGAGGTGCGCCAGCGGGCGAGACACTCCAACGACAGTGTCCATACCCTTTCCCGGCTGACGGAACAGCTCTCCGCCGCCCTGGAGGAAATTGCAGGCAGCGCCGCAGCCATCACAGCCAGCGCCGCCGGAACGCAGGGAGACACCCGGCGTATGGCGGAGGAGTGTTCCGCCATCACGGCCTATTCCACCGGCATGCGCGAGCGCGCCGAGGAGATGGAGCGCACCGCCCGCATGGAAACAAAGGCGGTTCAGGACAAAACCGCGAACATTATGGCCATGCTGGATCAGGCCATTGAAAAGAGCCACAGCGTGGATCAGATCCGTATCCTGACCGGGGATATCCTCAGCATATCCTCCTCCACCAACCTCATTGCTGTCAACGCCTCGATTGAGGCAGCCCGGGCGGGCGCGGCGGGAGCCGGATTTTCCGTTGTGGCGCAGGAAGTTCACAAGCTGGCCGATTCCTGCGCTGAAACGGCCAGTCATATCCAGGAGGTCAGCGGGGTTGTCACGGGAGCGGTAGAATATCTGGCCAACAGCGCCCGGGAGCTGACCAGCTATTTAAGTCAGGTTATCGCGGAGCAGCTGGAGCGGTCTGTCCGGGCCGGAGAGCAGTACCGGGAGGATTCCGACTACATCGGGCAGGCCATGGAGGAGTACAACGGCCGGGTAGAGCGACTGAAAAATGCGATTGACCAGATCGCCGTTTCGATTTCCAGCATTTCCGGCTCAATCGACGGAGCGGCCTCCGGGATCAGCGGCGCCGCCGGCAGTACCCGTATCCTGGTGGATGACATGGAGGGGATCACCGGGCGGATGGACGCCAATCAGGAGATCGTCGGGGAGCTTCAACGGCAAATGGATATGTTCGCAAATTTGTAGACGCCGGGGCAGCCTGGAGGAATCGCGCAATCAGACAGCTTTCCGCGCGGTCTTCCCGGCGTATGCACGTCGTGCGTTGCGGCTCAAATCAAAAGATATGGTTCCCGCACCAAAACGCGGGAATCATATCTTTTCTGTTTACCCTGCGGCCAGCCACGGATCCGGCTGTGGCCGCTGTTCGTCAATTTGCACAATCAGGCGCTGGGGATTTCACGGACTTTCTCCCTGAGAAGATAAATTCATAACGGCTGTTTGAGAGAAAATATGGCATAGTCGGTTAACCTGAGAAACGGTAAAAACGAGGCGGCACTGCACGCCTGCGCCGCCCGGAGGGCGGTCCGCGGGACGCCGGGGAAGCTGCGCGCCAGTTTATCCGCCGGACCCTGCCGGCCTTCAGGTTATTCAACGGTATCCTCTGCCGGGGATGGCGGGAAGTCTGCCTCCATCCCAAAGCTGTCGCAGAAAGCACCAAATGAAATGAAAAGGGAGTCGTTTTCCATGGAGCATCGTACCATATCCACCACGCAAATCGCTGCCTTCCAGCAGCATATGCAGCTGGAAGAACGTGCCGCCGGCACGATTGAAAAATATCTGCGGGATATTCGGAGCTTCGCGGACTGGCTGGGCGGCGAACCCCTTGAAAAGGAGACGGCCGCGGGATGGAAGACATGCCTGCGGACGTCCGGCCTCTGCCCGGAAACGGTCAATTCCAAGCTGTCCGCGCTCAACAAATTTTTCAGGTTTCTGGAGCGGGAGGACTGCTGCGTGAAATATCTTCGCATTCAGCGCAGGCTGTTCCGCCGGACGGAGCGGGAACTGAGCAGGGCGGAGTACGCCAGGCTGCTGGAAACGGCGAACACCATGGGCAGGACCCGGCTGGCCCTGCTGATGGAGACCATCTGCGCCACCGGCATTCGGGTCAGTGAAGTAAAATATATTACGGTAGAAGCGGTTAACGCCGGACGGGCCGAGGTCAGCCTGAAAGGCAAGATCCGCACGATCCTGATTCCTGGAAAGCTGTGCCGGAAGCTTCAGAAGTACGCAAAGAAACAAAAAACCGTCTCCGGTGAAATCTTTCTCACCAGAAACGGGAAAGGGATGACCAGACGGCAGATCTGGGCGGAGATGAAAGCGATCTGTCAGAAAGCGGGTGTGGCGTGCTCCAAGGTGTTTCCCCATAACCTGCGGCACCTGTTTGCCCGGACCTTTTACCGGGCCTGCCGGGATGTGGTAAAGCTGGCGGATCTGCTGGGTCACAGCTCGATTGAGACCACCAGAATCTATCTCATCTCCACGGGCGCGGAGCACGCCCGGCAGCTGGACCGGCTCGGGCTGGTGACCTGATTAAATTCATCACAAAATTCGCAGTTTGCCGCAACTGACCGCAGAGAAGGACCTGCCGCGCTTACGTCTTTCACCCTGATATTACCATCATAGCATAGCTGATTTTGAAACGCAAGCCCTTTCCCCTGTTTTTTTACATAGCAAAACAAACCGGACAAAAGTCGAAATTTGCCCGGCTTATTTTTTTGCACCCTGCGCCATGCTTTGCCGCATTGGCGCAGGGCGATTTTTGCTCCGGTTGCCGTTCCTCCGGCAGACTGTCCGCTGCCTTCGGTACGAACTGCGAATTTTGTGATGAAGGCCGGTCGGGTGTGTTGACCATATCCGCCTGCGCCGCGGCAATCGTCGTTCCGCCCACAAAAACGCAGAAACAGTGGAGGTTTTACAATGGATTCTGAGGTTCAAAAAAAGGGGAAAAAGAAAATTGCGCTCGCTGCCGTCCTGTGCCTGCTGCTGGCAGCTGCCGGAGGCTGGTATTTCCTGCGGGACAGCGGGGGGAACAATTCGCTGGAGCTGGCTGATAACGCCACCATCGGCATTCTGCCCGGCGTTGACATCGCCCAGCGGCAGGCGGAGCTCCAGCAGCAGCTGGACGAGGGCATGATCGCCTTTTCCATCAACACCAGCCCTGTGTTTGCCACAGGCGGGAGCGAGGGCAACCTGATGCTGGAGAATCCCGGCAACAATGCAAAGCTGCTCGTAGTGGAGATCTATCTGGACGACACCCAGGAGCTGATCTATCAGTCCGGGGCGATCCCGGTGGGGGCTTACATAGAAAATGCCGGATTGAATAAGGTGCTGGAACCGGGTCAATATGCCGCGACAGCCTATTTCAAGGCCTATCGGGAGGATGACCAGTCCTACATCGGGCAGGCGGGCGCGGCAATCAACATCACGGTGCTCAGCTGACAGCGGCCGTCCTTTGCAGATACAGGGGGAACAAAAGGAGCTGCATCATAAATGAAACGTAAACTTTCCGCCTTCCTGGCAGCCGTACTGATTATCAGCCTGTTTGTGGTCACCGCCGGTGCGTCCGACGCCTATCAGTCCGGCGATATTCCCATTGGATCCTCCAACGAGGTGCTGATGGTGGGCACCATCGTGCCCAGCATTATGTCCGTCACGATGCCCACCTATGTTCCGTTCCATGTCAGCCGTACCGTTGAAGGGGACAACAAGGTGATCTCTCCCCGCATTACCATGACAAATAATTCCAGCGTCCCCGTAAGCCTGGATGTCATCTACACAGCAGTGGATCTGAGCAATCTCCAGGGCACCTCCTGGGCGACAGGGCCGGAGGTCGGCGAGAATCAGATTGCCCTCGGTTTCCAGATGGAAACGCAGGCCAATCAGATGCCCTCTACCCTGAACCAGACCACCTGGCTCAAGGCCAATACGCAGGAGGACATTAGTATTATGTCCCTGACCGCCTACGGAAGCGGCACGATGTATGTCGTTGGCACGCTGGGCAACGCGGTGCCGGAGAATAACACCTTTTCTGTTATTCCCACCTTTGTGGTACGCCAGGCGTAACCGATACCGTTTCCGGCCTTTCCGTCCGGGAGAAACAGCAAGCAAGTAATAAGTAATTAAAAATCTGACCCTGTATCTGCGAGTGCAGGCAAGCGGCCGGGAGACATCTCTCCCGGCCGCCTTAAACTGTCAGGGTGTGATTGCGCGGTCCCAAACGCCGTGGTAGGGATATACGCCATGGAACCCCTGACTGACCGCAAAGAGAAAATAGGCAAGGGCTCCTGCTACCAGGAGAATGGTCCGCGTTCGGGCGGAGCACCGCTTACATGGCGCGAGGGCCGCTTCCGGCAGCGCCAGAAGAGAAAAAAAGGCCACATAGATGGACAGCCTTTCCAGAATAAAATGCCGGGTGATGAACAGCTGGAGCAGCAGGGAGTAAAACATGGCGTTGACCAGAACCGGGGAAGACGGGTCCGTCCGGTGAAGCAGCGGGAGCGAGAAAAGGAAGCAGCCCAGCGGCAGCAGAACGTAAAGGAAGCTGTTGCCCTGCCAATACTTTTCCGTCAGGTAATGCTGATATTTGGGAACAAGGGTGACGGCGGCCTGGATCAGCGGGTCCATAAGGAAGTAGGCGATTCCGGCGGCCAGTGCGGCCAGGCCGTAGTGAAGTCTCGAAGGCGGCAGACTGAGCAGGAAGCAGAGCGGAAGCATAATGAGGGCCGTTCGGTGAAAGCAGGCAGCCGCCAGTACGATTGCGCAGGCGGGAAGGAACCGGCGGGCCTTCAGGAAGGGGTAAGCCAGCAGAATGATTGCGGCAGCCAGGGACTGGCGCAGGAAATTCATGCTCAGGCCAAAATATTGCAGCGTGAGAAAGAGAAAGACGCTCAGCCAGGGAGACGGGGAATAGCGGCCAATCCAGGTAAAAACCAGAAAAGTCAGCAGGAAGTGGAAGACAAACAGGAAAATGCGGTAATTCCCGCCCGGCAGGGCGACCGCAAGATTCAGAAGCACATAGCCCGGCTCCGACCAGCCGGCCCCGCCCGGGCCGGAGGCGGCGATTGCCTGAAAGGCGGATTCATAAAAGCGGTAGTCGAATCCTGTTACATACCGGAGAGAAGCCAGCAGCCAGCAGGCTAGGCCCATCACCAGCAGATATCCCCACCGGTATTCCGGCCGGCGGTTCAGCAGCGGCGCGCCGGCCAGACCTGCGCCGGTTAACAGATAATATGGCAGCACGGCTCATCCCTCCTTTTTCCTCCATTATGACATATCGGCGGCGAGGAGGCAAGACCTGTTTTGCGGCAGTGATGGAAGACCTCCGGTCAGGTAGCGGAGAACCATCCCCTTCGCTCCACAACTATTGCGATCCGGGGAAGTCAAAATAAGATTATCGGGCTTCTCTGCATCAACCTGCATCTGGATGCACCGGTTTCTTCCTTTATAGAGCATATTGCCGGCAGCAATACCGGCGACAGCGGGAATCATCTGGCCGAACAATTCAGCGATGATATCCGGCAGCTGCTGCGGGACTCCCTGCAGCCTGTACGGGAGGCGGTTATGGAGGACCCGTCCGTCAGTCCTTCCAACAAGAATAAAGAGATCATTGCGCGCCTGTATCAAACCGGAGTTTTCAGCCTGAAAAGCGCCGTAAGCTATGTGGCGAAGGAATTACATCTCTCCAAAAATACAGTATACCTGCACCTGCGCAGCCTGAACGGGAAGTACGATCAGTAAAGAAGGTTCGGGGGGGATTGCGCCTGCTGTTTTCGGGGGTGTTGACGATATGTCCGCCCTTTGCTGCAATCTGCCGGTTGACAGCCCCGGCGCGGCGTGCTATCCTTTCTTCATGTTCACATTGTGTTCATAATTGGCGGTATTCTCCGCCGGCAGAAAGGATTAATCCCACATGAATTTTATCTTTATCTCCCCTCACTTTCCCCGGACCTGCTGGAACTTCTGCGACCGGCTGCGCAGGAACGGCGTCAACGTGCTGGGCGTTGGCGACGCGCCCTGCGACGAGCTGGAGGAGCCTTTGAAGCGGGCTCTGACGGAATACTACCGGGTGGACAATATGGAGGATTACGGTCAGATGTTCCGGGCGGTAGCCTTTTTCTCCTTTAAATATGGAAAGATCGACTGGCTGGAATCCAACAACGAATACTGGCTGGAGCAGGACGCCCGGCTGCGCACGGATTTTCATATCACCACCGGAGCGGACGAGAAGGCGGTCGCCGCGTTCAGGAGCAAATCCGGCATGAAGGCCTGTTACGCCAGGGCCGGCGTGCCCACGGCCCGCTGTCACAAAATCAGGACCCGGAAGGCGGCGGAGAAGTTTATCGGCGAGGTGGGCTATCCGGTGATCGTCAAACCCGACGTTGGCGTGGGGGCCAGCGACACCCGTCGGCTGGACAACGGGGCGCAGCTTGACGATTTTTTCAGCCATCTGCCCGACGTGCCCTGCGTTATGGAGGAGTTTGTCACCGGCGATATCGTCTCCTACGACGCCATCACGGATTCCCATATGGAGCCGCTGTTTGAATCTGCGGCCTTTTTCCCGCCGTCCATTGCGGACATCGTCAACGAGAACCGGGAGCTGAGCTACTTTGTGGCTGCCGCTGTGCCGGAAAAGCTGGCGGAGCTGGGCCGGGCCACAGTCAAAGCCTTCCGGGCCGGGAGCCGGTTTGTTCATCTGGAGTTTTTCCGCCTGACCAGGGACAAAAAGGGGCTGGGCAGGAAGGGGGACTTCGTGGGGCTGGAGGTCAACATGCGCCCTGCCGGCGGTTACACTCCGGACATGATGAACATTGCCCACGGTACCGACGTATACCAGATCTGGGCGGACATGGTGACCTGCGACAGCCGGCAGCTCCCGCCCGGCGGAGACAGCCGCTTCTGCGTCTATGCCAGCCGCCGGGACGGCATGCGGTATGTGCACAGCCATCAGGAGATTATGGAGCGGTACGGCGGGCAGATCGTCATGTGCGAGCGGATGCCGGAGGTGATTGCTCCGGCCATGGGCAATCAGATGTATACGGCTCAAGTGCCCGGCGGCGAGGAGGCGGAGGAGTTCAGCCGCTTTGTCACCCGACGGGAGGAGTAAGAGACCGGGGCCTTTGGCCCCGGTCTCTTACTCCTCAGGCCGCTTTTGCTGCGGGGCGGAAGTAACCCGGAGCGTGGGGCCGGAAGAATTTTCTCCTCCTCTTGACATTTCTCCCCAATCTGCTACAATAAGTCTTATATAAAACAGTTTCATCTGAGACATTTGAGGAGGACAGGTTTATGACCGAAGCAGAACAGAAACGGCAGGAATACCGGAAAACCATGATGCTGACGGAGCCGCTGCCAGGAATTATCACCAGGATGGCGGCCCCGTCCATTATTTCCTTCCTGATTACCTCTGTTTACAGTCTGGCGGACACCTACTTCGTCAGCTCTCTGGGCACCAACGCCACGGCGGCGGTCAGCGTCAACGCTTCCCTGGACCAGATCGTGATGATGGCCGGGTCCATGCTGGCGGTTGGCGCGGCCAGCTACATTTCCCGGCTGCTGGGGGCGCGGAAAGAGGAGCGGGCCAGCCGGGTCTTCACCGTGGCGTTTTTCACCGCGATGGTGTTCGGCGCGGCGGTCATGATTCTGGGACTGTCCTTCATGCGCCCCATGGTGCGGCTGCTGGGCGCGACGGAGACCTGCGAGCAGTACGCGGCGGAATACGCCGCCTACGTGCTGCTGGTGGCCCCCTTCATGGCGGCCAACTTTGTGATGAACCAGTGCCTCCGGGCGGAGGGCAGCGCCATGCTGAGCATGATCGGCATGGGCTTTGGCGGCGTGCTCAACTGTATCCTGGACCCTGTGTTCATCTTTTATCTGGACATGGGCGTGGCGGGCGCGTCCATCGCCACCGCCATTTCCAAGCTGGTCAGCTTCGCCATTCTGATCTTCCCCTATCTGACCCGCCGGAGCCTGCTGCAGCTGTCCCCCCGGCTGTTCTGTCCCGACGGCGACATCATGCGGCAGATCGTCTCGGTGGGGGCCTCCTCCCTGTTCCGGAACGGGCTGGCGGT
This sequence comes from uncultured Oscillospiraceae bacterium, assembly GCA_910587505.1. Lineage (GTDB taxonomy): Bacteria > Bacillota > Clostridia > Oscillospirales > Oscillospiraceae > Pelethomonas. The sequence continues at coordinate 95,518 of CAJULD010000002.1, forward strand.
GATTTCGGCCATTGTGCTCAACCGCATTGCCGGGAATATCTCCGACTCGGTGCTGGCCGGGATCGGCGTGTCCACCAAGGTGATGATGTTCCCCTTTGGCGTAATTCTGGGCTTCGGCACCGGCTTTCAGCCGGTGGCGGGTTTCAACTGGGGAGCCCGGCGGTATGACCGGGTGGAAGAGAGCTATCGCTTTGCCGCCCGGACCGCCATCCTGGGCGCGGCGGCCATGGGGCTGCTGCTGGCCATATTTGCCGAGCCGCTCATTGCCCTCTTTGCCCAGACGGACCCGGAGATGCGGGCCGTCGGTGCGCTGTCCATCCGGCTGCAATGTCTGGCGCTGCCCGCCCACAGCTGGGTGGCGGTGGTCAACATGCTCTGCGCGGGACTGGGCAACGCCCTGGGGGCGGTGCTGCTGTCCACGGCGCGGCAGGGAACCTGCTTTCTCCCCCTGGTCTACCCCATGGCCCATTTCCTGGGAGCAACCGGCGTGGCCTCCGTACAGGCGGTGGCGGACCTGCTGACCATCGCGCTGGCCGTGCCCATGATCCGGTCCGTGCGGGCCCGGATTCACCGGGCGGCCCTGGAGGAGCCTCCCTGTCCGCCGGACGCGTCCCTCCGAAGGGGGTGAAGAAATGGCAACCCCTGTTCTGGACAGCCTTCTGCGCATTAACCGCCAGCGGATGCTGGCCCTGCGGAGGGTTCTGACACCCCGGGGATATGTGGGCTTCATGCATCTGATCCTGCTCTATACCCGGCAGCATCCCGGCGCGAGCCAGGAGGAGATCGCCGGCTTTTACGCGCTGGACAAGGCCAGCGTAGCCCGTGACGCCCGGCGTCTGGAGGACGCGGGCCATATCCGCCGCCGGACGGACCCGGCCAACCGGCGGCAAAACCAGCTGTTCATCACTCCCTCCGGCGGGGAAATGGCCGCCATCATTGACGAAGTCCATCTGACCTTTCAGCACAGGCTTTCGCTTGGCATTTCCCCCGAAGACTGGGAGAAGCTGACGGCGCTGCTGGCCGTGGCGGAGGAGAACACCAGACAGACCGCGGCGGGACCGGCGCAGGAAAAAAATACCGGACGAGAAAAGAATTGAGATGATTCTTGTGTTTTCCTCTGTTATGTGGTATACTGTTCCCTGAATGAAGGAGGGAACGCCATGGCAATACACCCGGAGCCATTTGGCTCCACACGGGGCGGACGCTCCGTGGAAAAAATCACCCTGCGGCGGGGCGCGATGGAGGCGGAGATTATCACCTACGGCGCGGCCCTGCGGTCCCTGCGGGTTCCGGACCGGAGCGGGAGGGCCGTGGACGTTGTTCTGGGGTACGACGACGTGGCGGGCTACGAGGACAACGACGGCTACGTGGGCGCGGTGGTGGGGCGCTATGCCAACCGCATCGCCGGGGCCAGCTGCCTCATCGACGGCCGCCGGGTCCCGCTGACTCCCAACGAGGACGGCAGGCAGCTCCACGGCGGCCCGGAGGGATTTTCCCGGCAGGTCTTTACGCTGGCGGAGAGCGGCGGGGACTTTGCCGTCCTGACCTGCACCGCCCCCGACGGTCTGTGCGGTTTTCCCGGCACGCTGGCGCTGCGGGTCACCTACGCCCTGACCGGCCAGGGGCTCGGCATCCGCTACGAGGCCGTCAGCGACAGGACCACCCACTGCAACATCACCAGTCACGCGTATTTTAACCTCAACGGCGGGGGGGACATTCTGGGGCACCGGCTCTGGCTGGCCGCCGAACGGTTCACCCCCGTGGGGCCGGACAGCATTCCCCTGGCCATGGCCCGCAGCGCGGCGGGCACGCCCCTGGATTTTACGGTGGAGAAGCCCATCGGGCGGGACATCGACGCCGGGGACGGGCAGCTGCAAAATGTGGGGGGCTATGACCACAATTTCGTTCTGGACCCCGGACAGGGCCTGCGGCTGGCCGCCCGGCTCGTGGGGGACAGGAGCGGCATCGTCATGGAAACCTGGACCGAAAAGCCCGGCATCCAGTTCTACAGCGGGAATTTCCTGGAGACCGGCAGCGGCAAGGGGGGCCCCGGCTACCGGCCCCGGCAGGGCGTGTGCCTGGAGACCCAGTTCTTCCCGGACAGTCCCAACCATCCCGAGTGGGGGGATATTCTCCTCCGGCCCGGACGGCGGTACGACTATACCACCGAATACCGGTTCGGGGTGGAGCAGGCGGAGACTTTTCCCGGCGGGGCCGCGATTTCCGGAACTTTTCCAGCGGCTCTTGCGTCCAAGGAGAGTGGGAGCGGAAGGGAGGACGAAAAATTCCCAGAAATGTAAGAAAGTTTACAAAAACGATACAACTTCGATACGGACCTTTCACAATAATCTGATAGGATGGGTCCGTGAAACTGTTCCGGCGGCGGGTCTGAGGGGGCTTTGCACCGGATGAAAGAAAGGAAGGACGAAACATGAAACAAACCACGCAAAAATTCCTGGCCCGTTTGCTGGCCCTGCTGCTGGTTCTTGGGCTGGCCCCGGCGGCCTGGTCCGAGATGGGCGCGATCATTCCGGAGGCCCAGGCGGCGGCGAACAATCCTTATCTGTGGGTTGAAGATGCCAATTATAACTATAGCCGCAAAATTGCGCAGGACGGCACCGTTTATCTGAATTACAATAATAACAGATATGGACAGCGGACGCTGACGGTTGGAGGTCTCCCGGTAAACGCCAGTATATCCTGGTCAGTGGGGGGCAGACACATCGACAGCACCAGCAGCCCCGTGTATGTAGACAATTCCGGCTATGTCACTGCCTATCGCTCTGGCAACAGCATTGTCATCAATGTCGATACTTACTATGCCAGTTCTTACAACAATCAGTATGCCGTTGTTGCTATGGTGACTGCTGGCGGGTCTACTACTTATCACAGATGTACCCTCTATACCGATTACAGCTACAATAACGGCTCCTATCTTGCCAGCGTGACCGTATCCGGCACATATCTTCTGGGCAACACCGATGATACGGGCAGGAGCTCCATTGTCAGTCAGCTGGATTACCGTACAGGGTATGGTGCTCTGGCCTTTGTGGAGTTCGTTGACAGGACCCATACTTACGGCAGTTTGAATGTCAGTACAGGCGGCACAAAATATTATAACTACGGTTATAATGCCTCCCAGGCTTACTATCTCCCCAACGTACAGTTCACGCCCACCTACAGCAATGGAGTTGCTACCTTCCGCATCAGGGCATATTATTATACCAGCGGCAGCAATGGCACAGTGGGTGCTCCTGTCGAAGGCTACATCAGCTTTGACACCCGGGGCGGCACCGTCTCCGGCGGCGACATCAACTACACCGGCGTGACTGGCGAGGACGTGTATTTCAGTGCCTCGGACTTCTATGACTTCTATTACGCGAAGACCAGCGGCGGCACCCTCACCTCCGTTCGCTTCTCCACCCCCTCCAGCGGCACCGGCACTCTGTATACCAATAGCGGCTCCAAACTGTCCTCCTCCACCGATTGCTACTACTCTCCCACCGGCAGCAGGACGGACTTGGAGGGCGTGTATTTCACTCCCAGCGGCACCACGGCCAGCCGCGGCAATACCGTCCGCATCAACTTTACCGCCTATGGCAACCGCAATTATAATTTGAATTACAATACGGTGAGCGGCACCGTGGTCATCGACTACCTCAACGGTACGGCCCGTGACATTACCTTCATCCCCGCGGGCGGCTCCATCAAGCTGACCTCTACCGAGTTTACCACCGTGTACCGCGAGGTCATCGGCAGCTCCGCTCCCTCCAATTTCACCGTGCAGTTCCAGAGCGTGCCCTCCAACGGAACCCTGACCTATCGCAGCGGTTCCAGCAACGCGGTGCGGCTGACCAACAGCAACATCAAGTCCTACCGCTTCACCACCAGCCAGCTCAACGATATCACCTATACCGCCAGCGGGACCTATACCGATTCCATTGAGTACATTGCCTACACCAGCGGTACTTCCCGTTACAGCGGCCGGGTGGTCTTCAATCCCAATACCCTTTCCAACAGCATCACCGTGGCTCTGCCCTGCACCGCCAGCGGCGTTGCCTTCTCCCTGTCCGCTTTCAACCAGGCCAACCCCGCCGTGATGGCCAGCTGCACCCAGATCCAGTTCACCATTCCCCGCAGCGGCTCTCTGACCTATGCGGGTACTGCGGTGAGCGCCGGCGGCGTGACCGTCCCCGTGAACATGCTCAGCCAGGTTTACTACCGTCCCAACACCTACTTCAACAGCACCGATCAGGTGGCCTTCGTCTGCTATAATGCGGCGGGCGTTCAGATCGGTACCGGCCAGGTGAACCTGATTGTCAGCGGCAACAACACCGGCGTGGGCAGCGTGGATCAGTTCAGCGACGTTCCCGCCACCGCCTGGTACCGTGCCGAGCTGGCCGACCTGGTCAGCAAGGGCATCATGCAGGGCAAGGGCAACGGCAAGTTTGATCCTCTGGGCAAGGTGAAGAACGGCGAGGCCCTGAAGATGATTCTTCTGGCTGCCGGTTATCCCACTCAGACCGAGCCCTCCGGCAACGACTGGGCCATCAATTACAAGAATCTGGCTGTCAATAACAAGCTCATCAGCAGCAACGTTTCCCTGAACAGCAACATGTCCCGCAACGCAGTGGCCGAGCTGGCCGCCAAGGCTCTGGGCCTGTCCCCGGTGACCAGCGGCAAGTCCCCCTTCACCGACAGCACCAACGGCTATGCCATTGCGTTGTATAACGCGGGTATTCTCACCGGCGATAAGAGCTCCGGCAGCGTGAAGTTCCTGGGCGGCAACACCCTCCAGCGGGCTGAGATCTGCGCCATCATCTATCGCATCAACAACTACCGGGCTGCCAGTCAGGCTCCCGGCTGGCTGAGCTGATAACCGGCGCGAAGCATCTGCCGTAAGAACAGCAAGCCCCCCGCGCCCTGCGGCGCGGGGGGCCTTCTCCTTCCCGCGGCTTCATTTTACGGAGGAATCCACTTATGATGACGGAAAACCGGAAACGCTTTCTGATCTGTCTGGCCGCTTTTCTGGCCTGGACCGCCTTTATCTTCTGCCGCTCCCTCCAGCCGGCGGCGGCCTCCGAATCGGAGAGCCGGCAGGCGCTGGATCTGCTGGCGCGGCTGGTTCCCTTCCCGCTGTCCATGCACTTTGTCCGCAAGGCGGCTCATTTCACGGAATTTGCCATTCTGGGCGTTCTGGCGGGGCTGACGTTCTCCGCCTGGCGGACGCGGGGGTGGCTGCTGCCCGGAGCCATGGCGGGTCTGGTTGCCGCCCTGTGCGACGAGACGATCCAGCTTTTTGTGCCGGGGCGCACCGGAAAGCTGCCGGACGTGTGGCTGGATGCCGCCGGCGTCTCCGCCGGATTGCTCTTCCTTCTGACGGTTTACTTCATACGGAGAAAATGCCGGAAATCCTGAAAAGGCGGCATCCGCAAAAGCGGATGCCGCCTTTTTATACTGTTTTCAGGAAAAAGTATGTTGCTGTCCCCATCTGCCCGGCTGAGAGGCGCAAATTTCATTCCACTGACAGCCGCCGCAGACAGCGGGCCGCAGGCCGGGGGCCAGAATCTTCTCCTGCACCAGCGCGGTAAACGCACCGAAGGGCAGGACCTGTCCCTCCCTCAGCCCGCAGCGTTCCAGCACGGCCCGGTCATAGCCCGCCACCAGCTCCGGCTTGCTGCATATGCCGCCGGTGTTGTTGGGGCACGGGCCGCACACCGCGTCGGTCCCCACCGTCATCCGGACGGGGCTGTCCCCGGTCAGCTCCGCCAGCAGGCGGGCCATGTGGGCGGAAAATTCATCGCTGTAGCCCATGCCCACGAAATAGGCCATGCACATTCCGTGGTGGGGCCGCAGCGGCAGCGGATTACCGGACATAAGGGCGCAGCCGGGCGGTCAGGGCCAGGGCCAGGGCGATCTTTGCAAGGTCAACAGGGATGTAGGGGAATACGCACCAGCCCAACGCGGTCATCAGGCTGACGGCTTCGCCGCCCATGGGATAGACTACCATGAACCAGGCCGTGCCGAAGGCGTAGTAGATGACGGCTCCGGCCACCATGCCCGCTCCCAGCAGCCACAGGCTGTCCCGCGTCAGCTTTTCCACGCTCCACATGAACAGAGCCGTAAAGAAAAATCCGATCAGATACCCGCCGCTGGGAGTCAGCAGCGCGCCCAGGCCGCCGGAGAACCCGGAGAATACCGGCGCGCCCACCGCGCCCAGCAGTAAATAGGCCGTGACGGCCAGCGTTCCCCGTTTCCCCCCCAGAATGCCCAGGGCCATGAATACGCCCAGCGTCTGGAGAGTGAAGTCGATGCGGACCGGCGTAGGAATGGCGATCCACGCGCCCACGGCAATCAGGGCGGTAAAGATGGCAATGTACGCAATGTCTTTTGCGCGGAATCTGGCGGCGGTTACTTCCATATGGGCAAAGTCCTTTCCTCATGATGGCATAACTCTATCATATCTTCCGGCAATTGTCAACCTTAAATTTTGCAGAGGTTTACAACCGGCGAAGCGGGGCCTGCCCGCAACGATTTCTTCTGATTCTTTTCAGAGAAAAGAATGTCTGCCTTTCAGGAAAAACAATGTATGCCATGGCCAATTCCGGCAATCCTAAGCGCAGTAAAGGAGTGATGCGCTTATGCCAACTGATACAATGCTGAAGACCGGCTTGCACAACACCTCGGAGATCGGCAGGCTGAAAAAGGTGATGCTCCACCGGCCTGGCCGGGAGCTGGAAAATCTGATGCCGGAATATCTGGAGCGGCTGCTGTTTGACGACATTCCCTACCTGAAGGTGGCGCAGGCGGAGCACGACGCCTTCGCCCGGTGTCTGCGGGAGAACGGGGCGGAGGTCGTATATCTCAAGGACCTGGTGGAGGAAACCATTGCCGCGCCGGAGATCCGGCAGGAGCTGACGGAGCAGTTCCTGGATGAGGCGGGACTGGAGAACCGCCGGATGCGGGACATTCTGCGGGAATATTTTGACTCCATGGAGCGGGGCCGTCTGGTGGAAACCATGATGGCCGGCGTCCGCAAGAGCGACATCCGGGGCTTTGAGACCGGCAGGCTGTCGGATTACCTCAGCTTCCGGTCCGACGATTACCCCTTCCTCATCGATCCCATGCCCAATCTGTATTTCACACGGGACCCCTTCGCCACCATCGGCACCGGCGTTTCCCTGCACCGGATGCACACGGTGACCCGGAACCGGGAGACCCTCTTCGGGAAATTCATCTTCCAGTATCACCCGGTGTACCGGAACGCCCCCAAGTGGTACGACCGGGGGGAGACCAGCTCTCTGGAGGGAGGCGACATTCTGATCCTGTCTCCGAAGGTCATTGCTGTGGGCATTTCCCAGCGTACCGAGGAGGACAGCATTGATAAGTTCGCCCATACCGTGCTGTCCATCAGTCAGACCTTTGAGAAAATCCTGGCCTTCAACATCCCCAAGAGCCGCAGCTTCATGCACCTGGATACCGTGTTTACCATGGTGGACCGGGACCGGTTTACCGTCCATCCCAACATCCTTCACGAGATCACGGTCTACGTCATGGAGCTGGTGGACGGCAGGGTTCACATCCGGGAGGAGCAGGGGCGGCTGGAGGACATCCTGAAGGAGCACCTGGGTCTCGATGAGGTCACCCTCATCAAATGCGGCTCGGACAATCCCATCGACGCCGCCCGGGAGCAGTGGAGCGACGGCAGCAATACCCTGGCCATCGCCCCCGGCGAAGTGGTGGTTTACGAGCGCAACTACGTCACCAACCGGATTCTGGAGGACAACGGCATCACGGTGCACACCATCCCGTGCAGCGAGCTCAGCCGCGGGCGCGGCGGCCCCCGGTGCATGTCCATGCCCTTCGTGCGGGAGGACGCGTAACGCCTGTGCGCGCGCTCCTCTTCTCCTTAAAAGAGAAAGGGAGCAGAAGAAGAAATTTTTGACGCAACACGCTGCTTTGCGTATGGTTTATAATTATATTGAGGAGGGCCTTTTATGGCAATCAATCTGAAAGGAAAAAGTTTTCTGACCCTGATGGACCTGACTCCCCTGGAGATCCGCTATCTGCTGGATCTGGGGCACGATCTGAAGGCAAAGCGCCGGGCCGGCGTCTGCGAGCCCGTTCTGAAGGGCAAGCACATTGTGCTGCTTTTTGAAAAGACCTCCACGAGGACCCGGTGCTCCTTCGAGGTGGCCGCTACCCAGGAGGGCGCGCACGTCACCTATCTGGATGCGGGCAGCAGTCAGATGGGGAAGAAGGAGAGTCTGGAGGACACCGCCAGGGTCCTGGGCCGCTTCTTCGACGGCATCGAGTACCGGGGCTTTGACCAGAAGGTGGCGGAGGACCTGGCGAAATTCTCCGGCGTGCCCGTGTGGAACGGCCTGACCGACGTGGACCATCCCACCCAGATTCTGGCCGACATGATGACCATCGAGGAGCACTGCGCCAAGCCTCTGAAGGAGGTAAAGGTGGTGTTCCCCGGCGACGTGCGCAACAATATGTGCTATGCCTGGATGTACGGCTGCGCCAAAATGGGGATGCACTTTGTGGGGCTGGGCCCCCAGACGCTGGTAGACGGCGTGGACCAGTCCGTCCTGCAGCGGGTGCAGGAGGTTGCCCGGCAGACCGGCGCCACCATCGAGATCACCAGCGACGAGGGGACCCTTACCGGCGCGGACGTCATTTACGGCGACATCTGGGCCTCCATGGGCGAGGAGGCGCTGATCCCCGAGCGGGCCAAACTGCTGACGCCCTACCGCGTCACCGGGCAGACTCTGGAGCGCACCGGCAATCGGGATGTGCTCTACCTGCACTGCCTGCCCTCCTTCCACGACTTTGAGACCAGGCTGGCCAGGGAGTGGAAAGAAAAGGGTGTGGACATCCGGGAGGTTACCGACGAGGTGTTCCGGGGTCCTCACTCCGTGGTGTTTGACGAAGCGGAGAACCGGATGCACTCCATCAAGGCGGTCCTGGTGGCGACCATCGGGTGCTGACAGTGTGAGATCAGAAGAGAGGAGGCTGCCGCGGCAGCCTCCTCTCTTTATCTCAGGAAAAAGTATGAAGCATCTTATCCGTCTGCCCGGTCTGTGCCGGCGGCCAGGGCGGTCTCCACGTTTTCCCCCATTTTCTCCAGCAGACGGAACAGCCCGTTTTTCTCCGCCTCCGAAAACCCCGCCAGCAGCATCTGGACATACTGCTGCTGTACGGCGCGGCCCTCCCGGATCACCGGCGCGGCAGCCTCCGTCAGATGCAGATGGATGGTCTTCCGGTTACCCTCCCGTCTCTGCCGCTCCAGGAAGCCCCGGCCCGCCAGCGACTCCACGCCCACGGAAACGTGGGACTTGGCCAGGTGCCGCTTCTCCACAATATCTCTGGCGGTGTCGAAGGGCGGGTTGTTGGCCAGGAACAGCAGAATATCCATCTCCAGCTGGGTCAGGTCCCACCGCTCCAGAAGCGGCGTGAACAGGCCGCAGTACAGCTTGCGCATCCCCTGAGAGCGGATGAAAAATGCGGGCAGCACGACAATTCCCTCTTTCCTTTTCCACGACGGCGTGTGACTTTTATCCTGAAATCATATCACACCCGCTTCCCGCCTGTCAAGGTTGACAGGTTTTCGGGAACATGATACCATAGGAGGAAATCACCCCGCAAGGAGGAAAAGGATATGGAACTGCTGACCAGAGCCGCGCGCTCCGATGAAGTGACGCAGCGGGAGAAGGACAACCGGCAGGTTGCCTATCAGGCCGCCTGCGAGGGCATGGTCCTGCTGAAAAACGACGGGGCCCTGCCCTTCCGGACGAAGACCGTCGCCCTGTACGGTTCCGGCGCGTCCATGACCGTCAAGGGCGGCGTCGGCTCCGGCGAAGTGAATGAGCGCCACGCCGTCACCATTCTGGAGGGGCTGGAGGACCGGGGATTTACGATCACCACCCGCCGGTGGCTGGAGGACTTCCGGGCGGAGTATGACGCGGCCAGAGCAGGGCAGCGGGAGGAAAAGAGGAAGCAGATCAACCTTCTGAAAATCAGGACGCTTACCGATCTGCTCTTCGACCGGTTTCAGCCGCCTGCCGGCCGGATGGTGACGGAGCAGGACGTATTGGAGAGCGGTACGGACTCCTGCGTCTATGTGGTCAGCCGTCAGGCGGGAGAGGGCGGCGACCGCCGGGCGGAAAAGGGGGATCTGTTTCTCACCGATGAGGAGGAGGCATCCATCCGGTTCTGCGCGGAGCGGTACGCGCGCTTCCTGCTGGTTATCAACAGCGGCTCCGCCCTGGACATGAGCTGCGTGGAGCGCATTCCCGGCATCAACGCCGTTTTGTATCTCTGCCAGCTGGGGCAGGAGGGCGGCCTTGCCTTTGCCGACGTGCTCAGCGGCGCGGTCTCCCCCTCCGGCAAGCTGGCCGACACCTGGGCCCGGCGGTACGCCGACTTCCCTTTTTCCCAGGAATACAGCTATCTCAACGGCGACCTGGAGAACGAGTTCTATCGGGAGGGCATCTATGTGGGCTACCGGTTCTTCGACAGCTTCGGCGTGGAACCGGCCTGTCCCTTCGGCTTCGGTCTGAGCTACACGGACTTCGCCGTCCGCTGCGCCGGCGTGTCGGCCCCGGACGGGCGGCGCGTGACGGTGCGCGCCTGTGTGACCAACATCGGGGAGACCTGGGGCGGCAAGGAGGTGGTCCAGCTGTACGTCTCCTCCCCCAACGGGGCGCTGGACAAGGAGTACCAGGCTCTGGCCGCCTTTGCCAAGACGGAAACCCTGGCCCCCGGCGCGTCCGTGGAGCTGGAGCTGAGCTTCGATCTGGCGGATCTTGCCAGCTACCGGGAGGCGGACGCGTCGTATGTCCTGGAGCCTGGCGCGTATATTCTTCGCCTGGGGAACTCCTCCCGGAACACCGCCGTGGTGGGGACGCTGCGCCTGGAGCGGGAGATCGTGGTCTCCCGGCACAGCCATATCTGCCCCCTGCATCTGCCCCTGGAGGAGCTGCACGCCCCCGCCCATGATTTCGGGGAGCTGCCGGACGGGCTGCCCCGTCTGACCGTCCGGCCGGAGTCCTTCGAGACCGTGACCTGTACTTACGGCAGTCTGCCGCTCTGCCCGGATGACCGGCGGGTAAAGCGGGCGCTGAGCCGCCTGACGCCGGAGGAACTGGCGGACGTAGTGGTGGGCGGCGGCATGGGACTGCTGGGCGGCGGGGGCCGGTTCTGCCTGCCCGGCGCGGTGGGGAACACCACCGGCAGGTTCTGGGACCGGGGGCTGGCCAATGTGGCCCTCTGCGACGGTCCGGCGGGCCTGCGCATTCAGAAGCGGTCCGCCGTGGACCGCCGGGGGAAGCTTCGCCCGGTGGATATGCCCTTCTCCTTCCTGGAGTCCCTGCCCGGCGTGGTCAAAGGACTGATTGCCGGGAACCCGGAACGGGACGAGGTCCTCTACCAGTATGCTACCGCCTTCCCGGCGGCCGGGGCGCTGGCCCAGAGCTGGAACGCGGACCTGCTCTGTCAGGTGGGGCGGGCCGTGTTCCGGGAGATGAAGGAGTATGGCTGCACCTACTGGCTGGCCCCCGGCGTCAACATCCACCGCAACCCCCTGTGCGGGCGGAACTTTGAATATTTCTCCGAGGATCCCCGGCTCACCGGCCGGCTGGCCGCCGCCCTGATCCGCGGCGTGCAGCAGGAGGAGGGGTACTACGTTACCGTCAAGCACTTTGCCTGCAACAACCAGGAGGACAACCGCAACTTCGTGTCCAGCAACGTGGGGGAGCGGGCGCTGCGGGAGATTTATCTCCGGGGCTTTGAGGAGGCGGTCCGCCGGGGCGGCGCGAAGGGGGTCATGACCTCCTACAACCGGATCAACGGGGTATACGCGCCCAACAGCTATGACCTGTGTACCCGGGTGCTGCGCAATGAGTGGGGCTTTACCGGCGTGGTGATGACCGACTGGTTCTCCACCCAAAAGGGACGGGCCGGTACCGCCGCCGCCCTGCGGGCGGGCAACGACCTGATTATGCCCGGCGGGAGGGGCTGTAAAAAGGAGATCCTCCGGGCGCTGCGGGAGCGGACCCTCAGCGAGGAGGATCTGCGCCGCTGCTGCGGCAACGTGATTCTCTCCGTTCTCAACAGCGCAATCCAGCGGGAGTATATCGGGACGCACGGGGTGGAATAAAACTTTTTTCTGAAAGAAAAAGCGTCGGCAGTTTCGAGCCGGCCCCTCGGGGTGGCCGGCGCGGAGCCGGAAGAGCTTTTATGAATTTTCCCGCGTTGCCCCCCGGGAGTTTCCTGCCGTCCTGTGAGGGAATCGGGAAACAGGATAACAATACAGGCGCAGAAGGAAGGACACGCTCCGGCGTGTCCTTCCTTCTGTCTGTCAAAAAAGCCCTCCGCAGGAGTTTCGCGCCCGCAGGCGCGAAATAAAGTAAAATCGTTTTTCCCGCGGCGTGTCCTTCCCTGTCAAACCAGGGGACGGTCAGCCTGACGGAGGGCTTCCCCGATAAATAATTCCCGCATACGGAGGCCGCTTCCTCCGCCGTGATGGTGAGAACGATTTTTGCATGATTGCACCTTTCCGCCGAAGGGTCAGGAAACCTGGCGTATTATGTTATTTTGCGCTAACACAAACCGGCATGGTCTTTCGTGCCGGAATATGGTATAACAAAGGTACGGGGGAGGTTACCGTGTCCGCGCTTCTCTGAGAAGCAGTTTTTGTCCATAATGTCGAATCGTGTCGGAATTTGCGCGTCCGGCTGTACCGGTGAAGGGAGGAAGAGGTCATAATGGGAGAGGTTTACGAGCATTTCCAAAAAATCAGTGAGCTGCTGGGGGACAGAATACAGGGAATCATCATGGACCCGGTGTTCTGGATCACGCTGCTTCTGCTGCTTTGCTGTATCGTACTGGCGTACAACGGAACGTCGCAGGGCCGCCTGTCCGGCAGCATCGTCAATACGGTTCGCCAGCTGGGGACGTTTTTTATTGATACCTTCAACAGCATTATCCAGGCGTGCCGAAGCCTGTTCGGCTTTCTTGACGTACTCAAGCTGCTGTTCTTTGGCCATCTGGGACACAGCACGCTCTACGTGCTCACCAACTACGCCATTATCTTCCTGTCCATCGCGTCGTTCACCACGACGATGAACGGCCTGTTTTCCCTCATCGGATGGACGGGCCTTCTGATTTCCTTTGGCGTGCAGGTAATGGAGCTGATTGCCGCCATGGGACTGATCATCTGCTGGGTGCCGCCCAGGGGGAAGCTGAAGGAGACGGTGATTTACAGGTATTGCGGCGCTCGTACGGCCAATCCGTGCAAGGAACCGGGGACCGTTACCACATCCCGTCAGGAAAACGGGAGCAGGACGGGCTGGTTCCGGTGGGGATGGGTCAGACGCGTCATGCTGCCGCTGCTGCTGGCGATCTCTTACGCTGCGTCTGTCACGTTTTCCTATTGCTACATATTCAACGAGGTCGTGATGCCGGAAATCGCTTACGACGACTATATGGAGAGCATCGATCTGGTGATCACGAATACGGAGCTGTTTGAGCAGGAGCTGACCACCTACCGTTCCGAGCTGGTCAGGGAGCTGAGCAAGCTCAACGGCGACGTTACGACCTCCAATTCGTTTGCCGAAAGGAGCTATTCCACCCTCGAAAATCGCGTGCAGGCTCTTGAGAGCGACCTCGACCGGGCGGAGCGGGCCGCCGCGGGCCTGCTGGAAAATATGCAGCAGGTCGGACAGGATGATCCCAACTATCCCGAGCTGCAGGAGGCCTACCGTGCCGAGCTTGAACGCCGGGACAGCATCAATGCGCAGCTCCTCGAGCTTGAGACAACGCGGGGCAGCGATGGATATGCCGTTTTCACGGCGATCCAGCTGCTGGAGCAGTACTACGCGGACCCCCTGTATCTGATGCGGAGTGAGGCGGGGACAGAGAACGCGGTAAACGAGGTAATGAACGCCTTTTCCATCGTGATGGAGCAGGGCGTCGGTCAGGTGCAGATGGACATCGGCGTGTACACGGACAGCGCCAGGGTTGCGTTCAACAACTATACGAATCTTTGCCGGTACTATGCGGAGCAGGGCGGGACCGGACTGGACCTGACCGCGGCGGCGGAGGGCGAGGCCAGCCTGGAGGATCTGCTGAGCCGCCGCGCGGAGGTTCTGAGCGAATACAGCAGGCTGAAAAGTCAAACGCAGGACGACGGCTCGGAAGACCCTGCCGCCGCGCTGAAATCGGCCGGCGGTTATTTGAACGGAGAGACCGGAAACCTTCTGATTGCGGCCATGCAGGTATTGGAAAGCGTTCCCCAGTTTCCGACGGTGGGGCCCCTCTGGCCGGGAGCGGAGGCCGAGAGCAGCGCGCCCCAGGAACCGCGCGTCTCCGCGTATCTGAGCCAGCTCAATGAGAAATACCGCGCCTCCAACGGGCAGCTGTCCCTTCAGGAGCGCGCGTATACCAAACTGACTTCGCCGAACCCGACGACCGCACGGTTCTGCTTTATCATGGCATGCGCGCTGGATGGAATGATTATCGCCCTTTGCTGTCTCCGCGGCCGGGAGTATTACGCCAACAATGTACGCAACCGCCGCCAGATGATCGCCCTGCTGTTTGTGAATCCGCTTACGGAGGAGGAAAAGGAGAACAACGAACGTTCCCGCCGCCGGATTCTGGCCGGCGCGGTATTGGGATGCTTCGCCTACCTGCTTTATTTCCGGCTGCTCCCCGGCGGAGGGAACGGCAGCGCCATCATGGCGCCTGTGCTGGTTGTCTGCGGCGTCCTGCTGCTGGCCCTGTTGGGGGCCTTCCGGGATATGTTCCACAAAAAGGCGGAGGAGCAGGGAAAGGACGGAGAGGAAGCGCCGTCTCCGCTCAGGGAGAGGCTGGCTCCGCCGGTTTATGCGCTGTTCAGCGAGGACCTCAGATGCGGGCATTTTTGGAAGAAATGCTATGTCCGCAGGCCCAGGCCATCCGCCGTATGGGGGGGAGTCGACTATTACCTGGCAGAAAAGCGTATCTGGAAGCAGAAAGAGGACCACAGAATACGAACCCATGTCCTGGGCTGCGGGGATTATGATGAGGTAGTGACAACCCGCCGGAAAAGCACAGAATTTTACGTGCCGGAGAAGAAAGTAAGAGAGAGAGGGCTGACGCTTCCATTCTCGATTCTGCTCAGCTTTGGTCTGGCCTACCGGGTCCGGACGCCCTGCGATGTGGATGCCTGCGCCGGGCAGGAGGATACCGAAGCCGGCGCCGAACCTGCTGTCGAGGCGCAGCCGTCTGCCGCCGGTGAAGCCGGCGCCGCACCTGCCGTCGAGGCACAGATGCCTGCTGCCGGTGAAACCGGCGCCGAACCTGCCGTCGAGGCGCAGCCGCCTGCTGCCGGTGAAACCGGCGCCGAACCTGCCGTCGAGGCACAGACGCCTGCCGCCGGCGAAGCCGCGGAGGAAAGTGAGACCAGGGAACCGGCGTATATCCTGACGGAGGACTTTCTCCGGCTGCTTTATGAGTGCGTTATGCTGCGCGCGCTGACGGGAAATAACTGGGATTACGGCATGGAGGATGATCTGCTCGACTACGAGAGGGAGGAAGACGATGAGGAGGATTAAGCTCTGGTGCGCGCTGGCGGCCGTCGTGCTGGCGCTGCTGACCGTTCCGGCCATGGCGGAGGATACCGTTCCATACCCGGCAAGAACCATTTTATATATCGTGGATTGCAGCGGCTCCATGAAGGACTATAAGGAGGCGCTGGACACGGGCCGGCAGATGCTTCTGGATCTTTTGCCGGAGGAAACCACCACGGTGGTGGCGTTCAAATCACAGGCGTATACGCCGGGAGATACGCTTACATTCGGGGGAGAAACCAGCGTTTTAAGCGGGATCACGCGGGCGGATGAGGTCCTGGAGGAACTTTGGGCGAAAAATCCGGATCAGGAGATTACGGCGGTGCTGTTTTCCGATATGTACAGCACCGTAGCGGCGGACGACGGCGTGACGCCCCTGACTGAAGCTTCCGCCAGGGCGGAGAATGAACGGCTGGCCGGGATTGCCGGCCGCTGGAATGAGTACACCGCTTCGGACAAACTCTGCGTTTACTCCCTTGGGCGGGTTCCCGCCGCGGCGGAGGATAAGCCGGATGGCTTCCCCATGTCGTTTATCGTCCTGCCTCCGCCGTCGATGAATGCGGTGGACCGCGGCACCGGAGCGGTGGGGTTTTCCAGCGAGATATTGAAGCTGTGCGCAGAGGTCTATGCCGGCGTTCTGACCGGCAGCGACGGCATGGAATGGGAAGAGGTCCAGGGGACGCGGCTGGACGGCTCGCTGACCCTGCCGCTGCCCGAGAGATACCGTGAATTCCTGTTTTTGGATGAGGTCCCGTCCGGAGCTGTCGGACCGGCGGGAGAGACGCTGCCCTGCTGGGCGCTGCCTGACGGATGCGTTCTGATGGTGGAGGGCGGGACAGGGGGGACGTGCTCCATTGACGGCGTCACCGACGGCGTCAGTGTGCAATCCCTGGTAATCCCGCAGCCACGGATTGAGGTGGATTTTTCGGAATCGCCCGTGACCGTTTTTGAGCCGGTCACAATTTCTGTGGCAGTCACCAATGGCAGAGACTATCTCGGTTATGACGGCAGCAACAGCGTCTGCCTTATGAAGGTCACAGCGCCGGGGGAGGAAACGCCGCGGACGCTGCCCTCGGACTACAGCGAGGACCGGAACGGTTATGAATTTACGTATACGGCGGAAGTGCCGGGGAACCATCTGTTTGAGGTGACGTATATCGTCCTTGGGGAGGAGCCCGTTACCCGAACGCTTCAGGTTGAAGAGGAGGCGGCCGTCAGATTTCCCGAACCGGAGGGATACCGGTACCGGGAATATCAGGACCTCTCCGGCCGCCTCCAGAAAATGACGGTGGGCGATGAGATTTCGTTTGAACTGGCCGGCTACTATACGGATCAGAACATACGGCTGGAATTCGCGGTGCAGTCCCCGGCGGACCCTGAAACTGCCGTCTGGGAGGCGGCGGCAGACCAGACGGGAGCGGTGACGGTCCGGGGACTCCAGGCGGGCACGACCACGCTGCGGTACACGGTTGAAGGGTACATCGACGGGATGGAGGAACCATGCTGCACCGCAGATTATGAGCTGACGGTGTCGGTATCGTCTCCGCCGGGTCCTGTGCCGCCCATTGTGTGGAAGGCGGGGATCCCTGCCCTGCTTGTCGTGCTGATCATCGTAATTTGGGTGACTGTTCACCGGATAAGGAAAAAGAAGCGTGAAGAAGCGGAGAGAGCAAAGGAGGATATGGATGATGCAGACCGAAGAGAGAAGCGCCCGGACAGATGAAACCCATACCGGACGCAGCCGGAAGTTCTGGTGCTACCTTGTGAGCCTTGTCGCGTTCCTTCTGACGATTTTGCCTGCGCATATCTGCCGCACGGGCCTGTGCATTCTGTTGTTTTTTGCGCCGCTGGCCGCCGCCCGCTGGCTGCGTTCCGGCAGCGCTTCGCGGGCGGCAGGCAGAAATCCTTTGTGGCTGCTGCTGGCGCTGGGGTGGGCCGTGGGAGTGCTGCTCAGCCGCAGCGGCATGGCGTTCGCGTCCTGCCTGTGCATGTCGCTGCTGTCCTGGGCAATATATCTGTGCCACAGCGTGTGCGACGGGCAGGACAGAAAGCTGCGGGAGATCTGCCGCATTGCCTTTACGGCGGGATTCTATGACCCCGGGGCCTTCTTTGTTTCGCAATCTGCGGACCCCGACGAGCGGAAACGCCGGGCCGCCGGGAGGATATACGGACTCTTTATTCTGGGCGGCGCGCTGGCAATGCTGCTGCCCCTGCTGATTCAGGCGGACAGCCGCATTGACGGAATCCTGCGCGTTTTCATCGGATATACCGGGGAAAAAGCGCCTCTGCTCATCTCCTGCCTGGTGCTTGCGGTGTTTCCCGCGGCTGTTTTGTACAGCTTTCTGTCCCGGCTGGAGGACGTGTCCAGGTCATACCCCCAGGCGGAGCGGTTTGACGGTTCATCTCCGCTCCCGGCGGAGCTCTGGTTCTGGCTGAGCATTCTGCTCACTGTGGTGAACTGCTCTTTCCTGCTGGTGGAGATTTACTATGGCATATGCCTGAGGGAAACGATGCCTGTGCGGGAGGACGGGCTGTACGACGTGCTTGCGGTGACCCTTCTGGTTTTTGTCGGACTTGCGGCAATGTGCTGTCAGATCCGGTATGGGGAGGGGAGCGGCAAACGCCGGATGATTGCGCTGGGCGTATCCATTGCCGGCCTCATGGTATTTACGGGTTTCCGTCTCTTTGAATACATAATGCGCTTCGGCCTTTGGGAGGGGCGGGCGATTCTCAGTGCGGTCCTGATGATTTTTGTGCTGCTGCTGCTCTGCATGTCGGGATTTTCCGAACGGGGCCACCAGACGTTCTTCCGAAAGGCGGGCATCGTTGCCGCGGTTTTCCTGATGGTGTGGAGCGTGATTCCCGGCGGGGTTGTGCTGACGCAGATCAATGCGGCGATTTTCCTCGGCAAATATCATACGATGCGGCTGGAGGGACAGGGCGGCGTGAACGGGGGAGAGCCGGTGGAGCTGACGGACCACGACCTGCGTCTGGACCGGATGGAGAGCTGGGGGATCGACGGCATTCCCGCTCTGACCCGGCTGGCTGCCATTGAAGATGTGACGGCAGAGGGACAGACGCTGGGCGGACACGTCCGGGAGGCGATTCTGGACTGCCTGTGCGATGATCTGGAGCTGACCCGGACGGGAAACGGAGCCGACGATATCAAAGCGGTTTTTGCCGCCGCCGAAAACATCCCGCGCTACCGTTTACCCACCAGCTATTCATGGGCGCTTGCCCGGCTGGAAGAGGTAAAGGGCATCTTTTAGAACCTGTCTTCACAAGCGTTTAACGCAGTATGGGAGGACCCTGTCCGGCGGAACAGTCCCCCGTCCAGCGTCCTCCCGCTGTGAGTTCAGGTTCTTAAAGAGAACGTCCGGGAGGCCCTGCACGGACTTCCGGAATTGACTCTCGACACGGCCGGGGAAGTATGCTATACTGAAAAAACAGGGAAAATACTTCATCTGGTAAACTTTGAGGGAAGGCGGATAGAACAATGCTCAATTTTGATGCCGGTAAGTTGGCAAAAGGTGCGATTGAGGGACTGGAGAAGGCGGAGAAGCTTGGCGGCGGGGCCGGTGACGTAGCCAGGAGCGTACTCCAGGGCGTCAAAAAGGTGGAAAACCTGGCGGAACTGAAAGAAAAAGCTCCGGAGCAGATGACCGCTGTGCTGCGCAAACTGCTGGAGGAGGCCAGACAGCTGGTGAACTCCCTTCCCCACAGAAACGAGGCGCTCGACGCCTGCATTCAGAAGGCGCAGGCCCTTCTGGAGAGCGGGGATATTTCCGCGGATGCCGTCGCGAAGCTGACGGCGGAATTGAGTGCCCTCATGAAGGGCGCGTCGTCCGGACAGTCCGCCGCAGGCGCGCCGCAGAAGGCCGCGCCCAGGCCGGCCGCCGCTGCATCCACGCCCGCAGCGCCCGCCAGAGCGCCCGCTGCCGCCCCGGCGCCCACGGCTCCCGCGGCGCATGCGGAACCGTCCGCGCCCCAGAAGACGGTCCGGTTCTCCGATGTGCAGCCCGGGGCGTATTATTACGAGGCGGTCCAATGGGCGGTCCGGCAGGGCATCGCCTCCGGCACCACGGAGACCACCTTCAGCCCCGATCAGGACTGCACCCGCGCCCAGACCCTCACCCTCCTGTGGCGGGCGAACGGTTCGCCTGCGCCCGGAAACAGGAATAACCCCTTCACAGATGTCGGCGATACCGCGTATTACCGCGACGCGGCGCTGTGGGCTGCGGAGCAGGGGATCGTCTCCGGTACCGCTTTCCGGCCGGACGATGTCACAACCCGCGGCCAAATGGCGGTATTTCTCTATAAAAACGCCGGTTCGCCGGCTGTTGCGGACAGCGGCGCTTTTGCGGACGTGCCGGGGGACGCCGCCTGTTCTCAGGCGGTGGCCTGGGTTGCCAGGCAGGGCATCACCTCCGGTACCGGTGAGAACACCTTCAGTCCGGACGGCGTCTGCACACGGGGCCAGATCGTCACCTTCCTGTACCGGGCCAGCAGATAAACTGTACATATAAAAAGCAGATGCACCGCCATATTCTGCGCTGCATCTGCTTTTTATATATTTTTGTGAAAAAACAGTTGACATTCCGGAAAGCCGCTGTTATACTGATTAGGCCGCTTTGAATGGGCCCAAGTGCGTCCGTTTTGACGCCGCCTACGACAGCGAGCCCGTAAAGGAGCGCGGTTTACCATATTGTCATGGTAAGTGCTTCATAATAAAGGAAAGCGAGGTGCAAAAGGAATGCACGCAATCATTGTTACCGGCGGTAAGCAGTACAAGGTGGCCGAGGGCGACACCCTGTTCATCGAGAAGCTGCCCGTGGAGGCCGACAGCCAGGTGGTTTTTGACCAGGTGCTGGCCATTCTGGACGGAGACAACGCCACCATCGGCACGCCCACCGTATCCGGCGCCAGGGTGGAGGCCACCGTTCTCAAGAACGGCAAGGGCAAGAAGATCCGTATCTTCAAGTACAACCCCAAGAAGGGTTACCGCAAGCGTCAGGGTCACCGTCAGCCCTATACCAAGGTTGAGATTAAAAAGATTTCCGCCTGAGGATGACTACGGTCACGTTTTACACGGAGGGAAGCCGGATTACCGGCTTTGAGGCGTCCGGCCACAGCGGCTACGCCGAGGCGGGCGGCGACATCGTCTGCGCCGCCGTCACCAGTACGGTACGCCTCATCGAGTGCGTGCTCAACGACGTGATGGGCCTGTGCGCGACGGTGAAGGTCAACGAAAATGCCGCCCGGATTTCCCTTCGGCTTCCCGGCTCCCTGGGACAGACCGCCGAGAGCACCTGTCAGACCCTTCTGACGGGGATGATGGTTTATCTCATCGAGCTGCACGGCGAGTATCCCGACCATATTGAGGTTATAGAGGCCGAATGAGGCCTTCTGTCCGTATCTTACAGAAAGGATGGCAAATGAACATGATGAACATTGGTCTGCAGTTCTTCGCCCATAAGAAGGGCGTTGGTTCTACCAAGAACGGCCGTGATTCCGAGAGCAAGCGCCTCGGGCCCAAGCGCGCCGACGGCCAGCACGTTCTGGCTGGCAATATCCTCTTCCGTCAGCGCGGCACCCATATTCACCCCGGCGTGAACGTGGGCCGCGGCAGCGACGATACCCTGTTTGCCAAGGTGGACGGCGTGGTCCGCTTCGAGCGGCTGGGCAAGGATCGGAAGCAGGTTTCCGTTTACGAGGCTTGATGGCTGAAAGAGGTCCCGATGAAGCGGGGCCTCTTTTTCTTTCGTGGAGAGGAGTTCCCGTGTTTACTTTTACCGGCCGCTTCGACCGGATCGCCAGCGGTCCCATGACCCTTCAAATCATCGAAAAAAACCCCGCCGGGGCGGACGGCCTGCCCTTCTATTACTACGACATGTTAGTCGGCGGCGCGCCTGCTGGCAAAATCAGTCTCCGTATCGGCGCAAATTTTCACACATACTATAACGGAAACATCGGCTACGAAGTGGACGGGCCGTTCCGCGGCCACGGCTGCGCCGGAGCCGCCTGCCGGCTGGTCCTGCCCCTGGCCCGGCATCACGGCATGACCCGTCTGTATCTCACCTGCGCGGAGAGCAATATCCCCTCCTGCCGCACCATCGAGGGCCTGGGTGCGGAGCTGCTGGAGATCCGCCAGGTCCCGCGGGAATACTTTGCCTGGCGGGAGGGCATGGAGCGGCAGAGGATCTACCGGCTGGCCCTGTAATCGACCATATACCAAGGAGGAGCCGCTATGGCAACAACTTTTATTGATAAGGCAAAAATCACGGTGAAGGCCGGGAACGGCGGCAACGGCGCCGTGTCCTTCCACCGGGAGAAATACATTGCCGCCGGCGGCCCCGACGGCGGCGACGGCGGCGCGGGAGGCAGCATCATCCTGAAGGTGGACGACAACCTCTCCACCCTCATGGACTTCCGCTACAAGCGCAAATACGTGGCGGAAAACGGGGTGGACGGCTCCGGCCAGCGCAAAAGCGGCAAGGACGGCAGGTCCCTCACCATCCGGGTTCCCAGGGGGACCCTGGTCCGGGATCTGGAAACCAATGAGATCATCCAGGATATGTCCGGGGATGAGCCCTTCGTCCTCTGCCGGGGGGGCAAGGGCGGCTGGGGCAACACCCACTTCGCCACCCCCACCCGGCAGGTTCCCCGCTTTGCCAAAAGCGGCCTGCCGGGGGAGAGCATGGAGGTGGTGCTGGAGCTGAAGCTGCTGGCGGACGTGGGCCTGGTGGGCTTTCCCAACGTAGGCAAGAGCACCCTCCTCAGCGTGGTCAGCCGGGCCAATCCCAAGATCGCCAACTACCACTTTACCACCCTCTACCCCAATCTGGGGGTGGTCTACGTGGACGACGGGGTCAGCTTTGTCATGGCGGACATCCCCGGCATCATCGAGGGGGCCAGCGAGGGCGCGGGGCTGGGGCACGAGTTTTTGCGCCATATCGACCGCTGCCGCCTGCTGGTCCACGTGGTGGATGTGTCCGGCAGCGAGGGACGGGACCCGGTGGCGGACTTCGACGCCATCAACCAGGAGCTGAAGCAGTACAGCCCCGACCTGGCCTCCCGGCCCCAGATTGTGGCCGCCAACAAGACGGACGTCATGGCCGATGCGTCCCTTCTGGAGGCCCTGCGGGAGCATGTGGAGGCGCTGGGCTTTCCTCTGTTCACCATCTCCGCCGCCGCCCACCAGGGGACGAGGGAGCTGGTTTTTGCCGTGGCCGGCAAATTGAAGGAGCTGCCGCCGGTGGCGGTATACGCGCCGGAGTACGTCAAGCGCCCGCCCAGGGTGGACGTAAGCCAGCCTCTGGAGATCACCGTGGAGGACGGGGTGTATCTGGTGGAGGGCCCCTGGCTCCAGCGGCTGATTGCCAACACCAACTTTGGAGATTATGAAAGCCGCAACTGGTTTGACAAAATGCTGCGGGAGAGCGGGCTGTTTGACCGGCTGGAGGCCATGGGCATCCGGGACGGAGACCTGGTGAGCCTGTACAATCTGGAGTTTGAGTACCAGCGGTAAGCAAAATTCCCGAAAAAGTGATTGTAATTTCCGGCAAAATGATATATACTGAAAAGGTATATTCAGATTTTATGGGAGGTTTACCATGAAAAGTTCAAGTACATGGCGTTTTGTTCTGAAGATTGTCGGGCTGTCTCTGGCTGCGGCCGGGCTGATCTGCCTGCTGGTCGGTTTCTGGGATAAGCTGGCGGAGGACGCTGCCGCGGTGAAGGGCAGGCTGTGCGGGGGCAACTGCTCTGAGTTTGATGATTACGACGACGACCTGCTGTGTGAATGACCTGTAAACAGATAGAAAGAGCCGCGCTTCCCGCTGAAAAGCGGGGGCGCGGCTCTTTTCAGTACTCGATCCCCTTCCGGGCGGGGACGCCCTGCCCGTAGGGATGCCTGATCTTCTTCATCTCCGTAACATAGTCCGCCGCGTCCAGCAGGGCCTGAGACGGGTTCCGTCCGGTGAGGACCACCTCCAGCTCCGCCGGCTTCTCCCGCAGCAGCGCCAGCAGACGCGCCACGTCGATCATCCCCGTGGTGCAGGCGCTCATGGCCTCGTCCAGGACCAGCAGGCCGAAGCCTCCGGCCCGGCGGAAGGCTTCCTCCAGCAGCCCGGCGTAGTAGTCCCGCGCTTCCTCTTTCTCCTCCGGGGTGAGGGTCCAGCTGAAGCCGAAGGTCCGGGTCTGGGGGATGACCTCGATCCCCGGCACGTGGGCGAGGGCGGAAAACTCCGAGCTCCTGCCGTCCTTGAAAAATTGCAGCAACAGCACCTTTTTCCCGCTGCCTGCGGCCCGGACGGCAAGGCCAATGGCGGCGGTGGTCTTCCCCTTGCCGTCGCCGCAGTAAATGTGAATCAACCCCTGCACTGTTTCTCCGCCTTCTTCAATTTGATGGGAATAAACGCCTCCATCTGGGCCTGGCCCTGGGCGGCGATGACCTCCGGCGGCGTGATAATGTGGCCCATGGAGAGATGCCCTGGGCGAATGTCCAGTTCCAGGGCTTCCGAGGCTTCGATGTACGCCGAGGCCTCCTGATAGAGTCTGCCGTTGGTTTCCTCGTCGCCGTCCCGGTAGGTGTAGGTCACATAGCAGCCGCCCTCGCAGTCAACCACCTCCCAGCCGCCGTTATCCATCCCCTCGCTGAGGGCGTAGAGCCAGACCATGCCGCCGGTTTCACCGTCAAAGCACAGGAAATCCCGTGGCATGAAGCTGTCGCGGGGGCTGGGAGTGATGGCGGAGAACCAGTCGTTGAATTTCCCCAGAATGCCCTCAGGGGAAAAGTCAAAATCCTGGACCAGACCGGAGGAGGCCGCGCGGAAGGGCGGCAGGGAGATAATTCTGAAATCCATAGGCGCTTTATTCCTTTCTGATCCCTGCAAAGGCAGGGGTGATAACCGGCATTATGTGGTTAGCTCTGTCCTACATCCAGATGGAGAAGATCCGCAGCACCTTCTCCAGCATTTTTCTGAACCACGACCGCTTCTCCCACCGCTCCAGCTCCACGGTCCCGGACCGGGCGATGATATTCTCCATGTCCCGCGCCACGTCCGCGATCACCGGCGCGCCGTAGAAGACCACGCCGCACTCGTAGTGGAGCTGAAAGCTGCGGTAGTCCATGTTGATGGTGCCCAGCAGGGCGACTTCCCCGTCGGCCACCAGGCTCTTGGTGTGGAGAAACCCCGGCGTGAATTCATAGATCTTCACCCCGTGCTGGAGCAGCCGCTCATAGTAGGAACCGGCCACGATCTGGGTGTACTTGTGATCCGGAATGCCCGGCAGCATGAGGCGCACGTCCACGCCGCTGTCTCCGGCCATGCACAGCGCCCGGACGATGTCCTCCTCCACGGCAAAATAGGGCGTGGTCAGCCATATGGAGGCGTGGGCGTTGGAGATGCATTGCAGATACAGGTCCTCCGCCGGGTTGTCCGGATTGTTCATGGGCCCGTCGGTGAAGGGCTGGCAGAGCCCCTCCGCCCTCCGGCTCTCCAGAGGCCGGTAGTAGTCGTGTTCCCGGTGGAAGCGCTCGCCCAGCATCTCCCACATGTGCAAAAACTGCGCCGTAAGCCCCCAGGCTCCCGGGCCGTCCAGCAGCACGCCGCCGTCCTTCCACTCGCCGAAGCGGATGAGCAGCCCCACGTATTCGTCGGCCACGTTGACCCCGCCGGTATAGGCATACTGCCCGTCCACGCAGAGGATCTTCCGGTGGTCGCGGTAGTTGAAGTACAGGCGGTTGACGTACTGGTGCACGGGATTGAAGACGCAGACCTCCATGCCCTCGCTCCGCATTTTTTCGATGGTCTCCCCCTGCATTCGGGTAATGTTGCCGAAATCGTCGAAAATGATCTTGACCTCCACGCCGTGACGGGCCCGGTCGGTCAGTACGGACAGCACCCGGTCCCACAGCTGGCCCTCCGCCAGAATGAAATACTCCAGGAAGATGAACCGTTCCGCCTTCTCCATCCGGCCGATGGCGTCGGCGAAGAAATCCTCGCCGGTAGGGAAATAGACGGCGGCGGTGTCCCGGTAGAGGAGGAAGCCCCGCCGGGTCAGCAGCCGGGAGGCCCGCTGCCAGTTGGGATAGTCCCTGCCCAGCTTTTCCTGGTCGATGGCGGACCACTTTCCGTCCAGGGCCCGGTCCTTTGGCGGCGGGAGGGGGAGCAGGTTCAGGCGCTTGCTCTGGATGTTTCCGCCCCAGAGGACGTAGAGGATCATCCCCCCCACCGGCAGGGCTACTACCAGCAGCGTCCAGGCCAGCTTATAGCTGCCGCTGGAGGCGCTGGACTGGATGCTGACCGCCACGCCGATGGCGATCAGTTCCAGAATGGCGAAGGCGATAAAGGCGTGGGACTGCAAAAAGTAGGTCAGCACCATCACCGAGGCGATATTCAGGAACAGCAGGAGCAGAACCAGGGCGATCCGCAGCGAGGCGGAAATCCGTCGTTCGGTGGTCTGCCTGACGGGATGCGTTCTTTTCACCGGAAGCTCCTTTCGTGATCTGTCTGTACTGTATGGCCCGCCATATTCAAAAACGGCGTCCGGCGCCCGCCTGGGCCGCCGGCGGGCGTGTTCCTGGAATTAAAGGTATGATTATCCGTTTTTCTCCAGCAGGCCGTGCTTCACGTCCCACAGCTTCCGGGAGAGATCCACGTAGTACCTGTGGGGATTGTCGAAGCGCTTGACCTCCTCCCACAGGGTGTCCACCTGCGCCAGGCAGTAGGCGCGGATCTCCGGCAGGGAGGGGAGCGCGTAGACCAGCTCGCCGCCCCGGAATACCGGCACCTGCAGCTCCTTTGCGGTGAAGTTGTAGACCTCTTTTTTCTTCCAGGTGGCGTCGGGATCGAAAATCACCAGCGGCCGGGAGTCGTCCACGGTTTCGTCATGGACGGTCAGATAGTCCGCGATGGCCTTCCCGGTGTCGTTGCCATAGAAGCGGTACAGCTTCTTATAGTGGGGCGTGGTGATTTTCGCCACGTTCTCACTGATTTTGATCTTGGGCGAAATGGTCCCGTCCGGCTCCTCCACGGCCACCAGCTTGTACACCCCGCCGAACACCGGCTCGCTGCGGGCGGTAATCAGCCGCTCGCCCACGCCGAAGGCGTCGATCTTCGCCCCCTGGAGGAGCAGATCCCGGATCAGCTCCTCGTCCAGGGAGTTGGAGGCGGAGATGGTGCAGCTCTCCCACCCCGCCGCGTCCAGCATTTTCCGGGCCTCCTTGGTCAGATAGGCGATGTCGCCGGAGTCCAGACGGATGCCGCACCTGGTGATGCCCCGGGGCCGCAGTACCTCGTTGAAGGCCCGGATGGCGTCGGGCACGCCGCTTTTCAGGGTGTTGTAGGTGTCCACCAGCAGCACCGCGTTGGTGGGGTAGATTTCACAGTAGGTCCTGAACGCCTCGTACTGGCTGTCAAACATCTGGACCCAGGAGTGGGCCATGGTGCCGGCGGCGGGTACGCCGTAGATCTGGTCGCTGATGGCGCAGGCCGTGCCGTGGACGCCGCCGATATAGGCGGCTCTGGCGCCCACCACGGCGCCGTCCACCCCCTGCGCCCGGCGGGAACCGAATTCCAGCACCGTCCGGCCCTGGGCGGCGCGGACCACCCGGTTGGCCTTGGTGGCGATGAGGCTTTGGTGGTTGATGGCCAGCAGGGCGTAGGTCTCGATGAGCTGGGCCTGGGAGGCGGGGGCCCGGACGGTCACCAGAGGCTCGCCGGGGAACACCGGCGTGCCCTCCGGCACCGCCCACACGTCGCCGGTAAATTTGAAATGGCGCAGATAGTCCAGGAAATCCTCCTCAAACAGGTTCTTGCTGCGGAGATAGGCAATGTCCTCCCCGTCAAAGTGGAGGTCCCGGATGTAGTCCACCAGCTGCTCCAGCCCCGCGGCAATGGCGAAACCGCCGCCGTCTGGCACCCGGCGGAAAAAGACGTCGAAATAGGTAATGCGGTCCTGCATGCCCTGACGGAAATAGCCGTTGGCCATGGTCATCTCGTAAAAATCAAACAGCATGGACAGGTTCAGCCGTTCCTTGCGTTCCATAGCAATGTGCTCCTTGGTTTCTTTCACGTAATCGCCGGACAATCTGCCCGTCCCCTCTATAGTATAACTTTTTTCCCGGATTTGCAACGTTAGAATTGACAATTCTTTCACTTTCCACTAATATAAGGAGACGGCAGGGGCCCGGCCCCAAAACCGCCGCCCGGAAAGGATCACCGGTATGTCCATTATTTTGGGAATTGATATCGGCGGCTCCACCACGAAAATTGTGGGGCTGCGCTCCGACGGAACCACCATCGCCATGCACCGGGTAAGCGCCCAGGACCCCATCACCTCTCTTTACGGGGCAATGGGGAACTTCCTGTTCACCAACCGCCTCCAGCTGGAGGACGTATCCCGGATCGCCCTGACGGGAGTGGGCGCGTCTTACGTGGACGGAGACATCTACGGCATCCCCACGGAGAAGGTGGAGGAGTTTACCGCCGTGGGCGTGGGCGGACTGGCCCTCAGCGGCCGGGACCGGGCCGTGGTGGTGAGCATGGGCACCGGCACCGCCTTTATCTGGGCGGAGCACGGACAGCCGGTGCGGCATCTGTGCGGCTCCGGCGTGGGCGGCGGCACGCTGGCGGGGCTGTGCTCCCGCCTGTGCGGTACCCGGAAGTATGCCCAGATCGTCAAGCTGGCTGCCGGAGGGGATGTCAACCAGACGGATCTGACGGTGGGCGACCTGACCCGCAACAGCCACCCCTCGCTGCCCCTGGACATCACCGCCGCCAATTTCGGCAACGTGTCCGACGACGCTTCTCCCAGCGACTACGCCGCCGGCGTTATTAATATGGTGCTCCAGTCCATCGGCACCACGGCGGTGATGGCCTGCCGGTACTGCGGGTGCGGGACGGCGGTGCTCACCGGCTTCATGTCCAACCTTCCCCAGGCGCGGGAGTGCTTTGACCTCTTTACCCGGCTTCACGGGATTCGGTTTGTTATTCCGGAGAACGCGGCATATGCCACGTCGATTGGCGCTGCGCTTCATATCCGGAGGGATTAGAGGTTCTCTTCGCGCGCTTTGTGCGCGAAAGATGGATCTTTCCCGAACCGGCCCCGGTCCCCGTGGAGCGGCCATGGGCTGACGGCGAAGCGGTAACAGAACGAAATCGGGCCGCCGCCCGGCGGCTGGAGACTGTCATGGATATTCAAGACTTTTTTGTGGAAAACCCCATCTGCGCCGTGGCCCTCTCCGGCGGCGTGGACTCCGCCCTCCTGCTGTGGGCGGCCGGAACCTACGGAGAAAAAACCGCCGCCTATTTTGTAAAAACCCCCTTCCAGCCCGACTTTGAGCTGGAGGACGCAAAAAAAACAGCCCGGCTGCTGGGCGCGGACCTGACGGTGCTGGAGCTGGACGTGCTGGAAATCCCGGAGGTAGCTGCCAATCCGGCGGACCGCTGCTATTTCTGCAAGCGGGCGCTGTTCACCCGCCTGACGGCGGCGGCGCGGGAGGACGGCTTCCCCGTGGTGCTGGACGGGTGCAACGCCTCCGACGACGCCGGGGACCGCCCCGGCATGCGGGCTCTGGCGGAGCTGGGGGTCCGCTCCCCCCTGCGGGAGTGCGGCGTGACAAAGCCCGACGTCCGGCGCATGGCCCGGTGGGCCAGGCTGCCGGTGTGGGACAAGCCCTCCTGCGCCTGCCTGGCCACCCGCGTTCCCGCTGGCACGGCCATCACGGAGGAGGCCCTGGACCGGGTGGCCAGAGGGGAGGAATTCCTGATGGGGGAAGGGCTGTCCGACTTCCGCCTGCGGCTGCGGGGGGAAACCGCCCTGCTCCAGGTTCGCCGGGAGCAGATGGAGCTGGCCCGCCGGATGCTGCCGGTATGGCAGGCGCGGCTGGGGGACGGCGAAATCATCCTGGACGATACGCCCCGGACCGGCCGGGAAACGTGAACAGTGAAAAAGCGGCGCGCTCCCCGAACCGGGGAGCGCGCCGTCAAACTTTTGCACGGGTACGGGCGCGGGGGAGCGCGGGCAGCTGGGGGATCAGCGTCCCCGCCGCGCCCAGCAGCAAAAACAGCCCCGCCTGATACCGCACGGTCAGGACGAGGGCCGCTCCGGTGAGCGCCAGTGCGCAGCTCAGCCCCACCGCCCGGCAGACCCGGTCCGCCGCCGGCGGGTCCAGCAGCCAGCTGACCAGCAGGTGAAGCGCCCGTCCGCCGTCCAGCGCCGGGACGGGCAGGAGATTGAAGCATCCCAGCAGCAGGTTGGCGCCCGCCGCCGTGTAATGGCCGCCCAGCCGCCCGAAGGCCAGCGCCAGCAGCA
>CAJULD010000003.1:0-93173 GCA_910587505.1 uncultured Oscillospiraceae bacterium
GACACTATGGAACTCGTACAGGATGAAAGAGGTGACGAGTACCTGATTCCGAGAGATGATATGCCGCCCGCTGGGTGCAGAGCTTGTGGAGGTCCATATCCCCACTGCAAAACATCTTGCAAGATGTATGACGACTAATCATTATCAAAATGGAGGGAGTCCTAGGAAACCGGGGCTCTTTCTCTTTATCTCTGAACTTTGTGAGGAGATTCGCAGATTTTGCAAATCGTATTATGGAAAGGAAGTATGAGAGACGCATGTTGTTGGTGAAAACCCAACCATCTACGAGGAGTGCGATCCTCCCTCGTAGCCTTTTCTTTTTATTTTCTTGGAGGGATTGTGATGCGCTATCATTTCGAGAAGCCGGCTGTTTCGTTGTCGATGTATGGTCGGCGTTATATTTGCAACCATCCAGTGTATGACAGTTGCACCTTGTTCGAGATTGATGAAAAGGGTTTAGCTGTGATACAGCAGAGATTTGATCCTAAGACAAAGAGTACATCCTGGACAGAGGTAGACGCCTATTTGACCGACGTTTTATATTTGCACCCCAAGTTCAAGGAGTTCTTTGACAGTCGGGCCAGAACTTGTACGGACGGCCTCTACCCCACTGTAACAATTCGGCAAATCATGTGGGCGCTGAAGATGAAACCTCTACCCAAGCAGAAATGGGAGACTGTGTTCGACCGAAGAAACATTTGATTCGCATAAATTGCAACGTCCTTTATGGAAAAAACTTTATTATGGGGGTATTTAATCATGATTGTTGAAAAGAGAGTTTATAGATTTGACTGCCCGAAATGCCATAGTGTATGGAGTGCCGAACCATTGGACTTGACATTTAAGACGTTCAAGGTCGGCTTTACATGCCCCGTGTGCAAGAAGGAAAGTCGAATTCTCAAGACCAAAGTATCTATAGTCACGACAAGATCCGTCGGATAATAGAGTAAACCGAAGAGAAAGAGCCTGTAAAGGCTCTTTCTCTGTTTTTAGCGCCAATTCCGCAGCCCCTATTATGGATACCAATACCTATGAAAGGGGGTTAAGGAGTATGGATGAGATGAAAATTGAATCGAAGTTCACGAGAGGAATCGTGTCGAGGTTTATCGAGAAGGTCATGCGTGACAAATTGGGCTACAACTTAGATGTTCAGCTCAACAAGTTTCGCACGACCGTCATTGATGAGAAGACACACGTCCATCTGGATATCGAACTGGATCTTAGCAAAGAAGAACTTGACAAACTGTTAAAGAGTATTGGCCTCTAAAGGCAGGGCCGCGTAACAGCGGCTCTTGTCTTTCTTCCGCAGATTTTACAAATCGTATTATGGAGAGAAGGTGCGGCAATGCGCATTGCCATTTGTGATGATGAAGGGGCCTTAACGGCACAGGTGGAGCTGCTTACTGCATGTTGGAGCCAGGAGCGGAGCTGCCCGTGCTCTGTCCGCACCTTTTCAAGCGGCGAGGAGATGCTCTTCGAGACGGCGGGCAGCTACCCCTTCGATTTGATCCTGCTGGACATCGACCTGGGCGGCGGGCAGCTCAGCGGGCTGGAACTGGCTCGGAAAATCCGGGAGACGGATATCCGGACGCCCCTGGCCTTTCTCACCAATTATCCGGGCCACGTTTTTGAGGGCTACGAGGTCGCCGCCCTGCGCTATCTCATGAAACCGGTGACAGAGGAAAACCTCTTTCCCCTGCTGGATTTGGCTTTGGAGCGTATCGGGCGTGTCAGCCGCTATCTGGTGCTGGAGGTGGACGGGGAGCAGTGCCGGGTGGAGGAGGACAGCATTTTCTATCTGGAGGCCAAAGGTCACATGGTGCTGCTGGAAACGGCGGCAGGACCCATTACGGTGAAGATATCACTCTCCGCCCTGGCGCACCGGCTGGGAACGGATTTCATCCCCACCCACCGCAGCTTTCTGGTGAACCTGCGCCATGTGGAGCGGGTGGGGCGGGGCCAGTGCCTGCTGGAGGGCGGGCGCAGCGTCCCCGTCAGCCGGGGGGCCTGGGAGGGCCTGAACCGGGCGTTCATCGACTACTACCGGGAGGCATGACATGAAACCCTGGATCATCCTTCTGGCCGCCGGTCTGGCGGCAGCGGCGGCGGGGGCAGTCGCGGTGACGGTATGGGTGCTGCTGCGGCGCAGTGACCAGCGGATCGCCTCCTATCAGAATAAGCTCCTGGCCCGGCAGATCGCGGAGGTGGAGAACCTGTACCTCACCATGCGGGGCTGGCGGCACGACTATCACAACCACCTGCAAACCCTCAAGGCCCGCATGGACATGGGACAGACCGCAGGGGCCAGGGACTATCTTGACCGTCTGGAGGAGGACCTGGACGGCATCCGCGCCCTGGCGGAGACGGGGAACGTCAGCATAGACGCTATCCTCAACGCCAAGCTCTCCCTGGTGCTCAAGCAGGGCATCGACCTCAACTTCAAGGTCGCGGTGCCCAGGAGCCTCACCGTCTCTGACATCGACCTGTGCGTCATCCTGGGCAACCTCATCGACAACGCCATGGAATCCTGCGAAAAGGTGGTGGAGGAGCAGCGCTTCCTGCGGCTCTACATCGGTGTCCTCAAGCAGCAGCTCTATATTTCCATCTCCAACGCCACCGCTGAGACTGTGCGGAAGATCGACGCCGCCTACATCTCTGCCAAGCGGGGCAATCACGGCCACGGTCTCAGGCGCATTGACCGCGTTGTGGAAAAATACGGCGGCTATGTCAACCGGCAGAACGAACCGGGGGTGTTCGCCACGGAGATTCTGCTGCCGCTGTAAATATCTCCCATGCTATCCGTGCTCGAATTTCTGCAATTCGTGCACGGATTCGTTTTTTATGGGAGGATATGATATACTTGGTCAGCGAACAGGAAGGAGTGATTTCTCTGGAAGAAAAAAAGCGGCACTCGACAGCGGCAAATGTCCTGTACCTGCTGCGTCATGTAACAAAAGCGGACCGCACGTATCTGCCGGCTTTGGCGGCAACACTGGCGGTAAAGCTGGCGCTGCCGGTAGTAGCAACACTGTTGCCCACGGCGGCAGTGTCTGCGTTGACCCAGGGCGGAAGTATGGGGCAGTATCTTGCGGCAATTACAGGGCTGATGGCCCTGTACGCCCTGGGGACGGTGCTCAGCGGGCGCCTGACCCGGGTGATGGGCCTGAAGAATATGCGTTTTCGCATCCGGACCTTTGTGCCGATTCAATTCCGCAAAGCCCTCACAATGGACTTCTGCCTGCTGGAATCGCCGGAGGGCCAGAAAAAGGCGGCCACTGCCGACGCGGCATTGCGCAGCAACGATGTTGGCGTGGAGGGAATGCTCCGGCATCTGGAGCCGTGGCTGCTCAACCTCATCGGCATGGTGCTGTATGGAGCGGCGGCGGTGCGGCTGGACCGGCGCATCCTTCTGGTGCTGCTGGCCATGACCGGGGCCAACTATCTCATTGCCCTCTGGGCCTGGCGCTTTAATATGCGCACGAAACCGAAAGCGGATACCTTTCTTCAAGGCCACAAGTACCTGCGGCGAGAGGGGGAACAGCCTGCCAATGGCAAGGATATCCGCCTCTACCGCATGGAAAAGTGGCTCATGGACGCCCACAACGCCTGTGTCATGGGCCGGGATAAGTGGCGGCGGCAGTCCTTTGGACGAAGGGCCCTGCGCTCGGTCAGTGACAGTTTGTTTCTGGTGGCTCGGGACGCCCTGGCTTATGCCATGCTGGTGGAGTCGTTCCTGGCCGGAACTGTTGACGCGGCGGGATTTACCCTGACCATCGGCATCATCTCTACGTTCACAAATTGGCTCAACGAATTTGTGGCCACCAGCGATGACTGGCGCTATGAGACGCTGGAGGTGGACGATCTGCGGGACTTTCTGGAACAGAAGGACGTGCTCAACCACGGCCCCGGGTCAGATATCTCCCAGGTCAAATGCCCGCCCGAAGTGGAACTGCGGGACGTTACCTTTACCTGCCCCGGGCAGGAAAGGCCGGTCATCGATCACCTGTCCCTCGCCATCCGTCCGGGGGAGAAAATTGCCCTGGTGGGCCTCAACGGTGCGGGGAAGACCACCCTGGTCAAACTTCTCTCCGGCCTCTACAAGCCGGACAGCGGTAAAATTCTGGTGGACGGCGTACCCACCACCGACTTCAATGCCGCCGAGTACCTCCGACTGGTTGGGACGCTGTATCAGGACGTGAACATTCTCCCCTTCACCATCGGGGAGAACGTCTCCGGCCGGGAGGACTATGACCACGCCAGGGTCTGGTCCTGTCTGGAGCAGGCGGGGCTGAAGGAGGCGGTGGAGGCTTTGCCTGAGGGGCTGGACACCTCCATCACCCAGCAGCTGGAGCGGGACGGAGTAAATCTTTCCGGCGGGCAGCAGCAGCGGCTGCTCTTTGCCCGGGCGCTGTACAAGAACGCGCCTCTGCTCATTCTGGATGAGCCCACCGCTGCTCTCGACCCTCTGGCAGAAGCGGATCTTTACCAGAAATATGCCCGGACTGCCGGGGGAAAGACCAGCGTATTCATCTCCCACCGCCTCAGCTCCACCCGGTTCTGCGACCGGGTGGTCTACATGGAGCATGGCCGCGCCGCCGAGGTGGGCACACACCAGGAGCTGCTGGAGCAGGGCGGGAAATATGCGGAGCTGTTTCAGCTCCAGAGTTCTTACTACCGCGAGGAAAAGGAGGCGCAGCATGAAAACGCCCAAAAGTGACTTTTTCCGGGACTGCCGCCGGTTGATTGCCCTGGTACAGCGCAAACGTCCCGCTGTGCTCCCGGCAGCGCTGCTTACCGCTGTATTGGAGAGCGCCTTTCCCTTTGTAAACATTATCTTCGGCGCCCTCATCCTGGACCGTCTCCTGACAGGGGACGAGGGAGTCATGGTACTGGTCTGGTGGATGATCGGACTGGACTTTGCACTGGGGTGCAGCAGCCGTGTGCTGCGCTGGCTCTGCCGGGCGGAGGCGCTCACCGCTGACGAGCTGGCCCTTGGGGCCATGACGGAGAAGTGCATGACCATGGACTATCAACAGTTAGAGACACAAGAGATCATGGACAAAAAAGTCCGTGCAGATGAGGAGAGCAACAGTTTGGGCGGGTTGTTTGGCTTTGTCTGGGCATTCTCCGAGCTTTTGGGTCATGGCTTGACCATACTCTATGCCCTCGTTACTGTTAGCTGCCTCTTTGCCGTAAGCACCCTTCCGGCAGACGCAGACAGCCGGGTTCGGACGCTGAATTCTCCCTGGACGGCACTGGCGGCGGTGGTGCTGGCCCTGATGGTGCCGCTGGCCTGTATCCCGCTGACGAAATGGGGTAATCGAGTAAACCTGGAATGGCATAACCACAATATAGACTGCAACCGCCGCATGATAACATTTAGTCGAATTATAAACAGTTACCAGCAGGGAAAAGATCAACGGACCTACGAAATCAGTGAGATGCTTTTAGGAAAATGCGAGCGGGTGGCGGATACCTTTTGCAGACATGCAAAGGTCTTCGGCCTGCGCACCCAGGCCATCCAAAATCTTGTGGCGGTGGTAAACCTGACCACGGTGCTCATCGCCTATCTTTTCGTGGGGCTGAAAGCCATGGCGGGCCTCATTACGGTGGGCATGGTGTCCATGCAGGTGGGGGCCATCACGGCCCTGGCCGGGGCGGTGCGGGAGGCGGTGGATTTGGTGGGCCAACTGGACCTCCAGCGCAAGTACCTCAAGGAGTATGTCGATTTCCTGGCCATCCCTTCGGAGAAATACAACGGTACCCTTCCTGTGGAAAAACGGAATGACGGGGACTACGACCTGGAGTTCCGGGACGTGAGCTTCCGCTATCCCAACCAGGAGCAGTGGAGCCTGCGCCATGTAACCTGTACCCTGCCCAAGGGCCGGAAGCTGGCTATCGTGGGTCCCAACGGCGCGGGGAAGACCACCTTCATCAAGCTCCTCTGCCGCCTCTACGACCCCACGGAGGGGGAGATCCTCCTCAACGGCATCGACATCTGCAAGTACGACTACGGGGAGTACCTGTCCCTGCTGTCGGTGGTGTTCCAGGACTTCAAGCTCTTCTCCATGAAGCTGGGGGAGAACGTGGCCGCCAGCGTGGACTACGATCCGCAACGGGTCTGGGAGTGCCTGGAAAAAGCGGGGATGCGGGAGCGGGTGGAGCAGATGCCGGAGGGCCTGGAAACCGGTCTCTACCAGCAGAAAGAGGACGGAGTAGAGATTTCCGGCGGCGAAGCCCAGAAGCTGGCCATTGCCCGGGCCCTCTACAGGGATGCGCCTGTCGTTATTCTGGATGAACCCACCGCCGCTTTGGACCCGGTCAGCGAATACGAAATCTATAGCCGCTTTGGCCAGATGGTGGAGGGCAAGACCAGCATCTATATCTCTCACCGGATGTCCTCCTGCCGCTTCTGCGATCTGGTATTCGTTTTTGACGGCGGGGCCATTATCCAGAGGGGCGCCCACGAGGAGCTTCTTAACCGGAAGGGAGGGCTCTATGCCCGGCT
The DNA here is from genome assembly GCA_910587505.1 of uncultured Oscillospiraceae bacterium. Lineage (GTDB taxonomy): Bacteria > Bacillota > Clostridia > Oscillospirales > Oscillospiraceae > Pelethomonas. Next base: position 6,509 of record CAJULD010000003.1, read on the forward strand.
CTGGCAGGCCCAGGCGCAATATTACTGAAAAAGTCAGAAACTCCGGTTACCTGATCCTGTGGTCTGACAGCAGGGGAAAGTAAGCTGTGTTGCGTCAATATGGCCTGATTTCATATTTCCCCCTGGACGGCATCTTTGAAAATACAGGTTCTCTGGTCAAAATTCCTTGATTATCCCCGACGGATGCGGTATACTGTGGCCAACTTGAAAAAGGAGGACAGATATTTATGCACAAAATAAACAGGTTATTCTGGGGACTGCTGGCGTTAGCGGCGGTTTTCCTCAGCGGCTGCGGCGGAAGCGGCGCGGATAATCCTCCGGAGGACGTCCCGGAGACAAGGAACGAAACGCCCGCTGAAACGGAGCCGGCGCCTGCCGAAACGGAGCCGGAGGCGCCGGAGATCACCTTTACGGGAACAGATCTGGAGGGAAACGCCGTTTCCTCCGATATCTTTTCTCAATCAAAGCTCACCGTGATCAACGTGTGGGCCACCACCTGCAATCCCTGTCTGCGCGAGATGCCGGGACTGGGGGAGCTGGCCGCGGCCTATGACCCGGAAGAGGTCCAGATCGTCGGCATTATCGGCGACGTACTGGAGGGAGAGGATCAGACCACCGCGGAAAGCCTGGTGGAAGAGACCGGCGCGGCCTATCCCCATCTGCTCCTGAACGAGTCCATCTATTACGCGCTCCTGACGGACGTGTACGCCACGCCGACGACCTTCTTTCTGGACAAGGACGGAACGGTGCTGAACACCGTCACCGGCGCAAAGGAGAAAGCGGTCTGGGAGGAAATCATCAATGGACTTCTGGAAGCGCAGTAGGCGGTACGTCTGGATCGGAGGCGCTGCGCTGGGGATCCTCTTCCTTGGCGCCGGGGCCCTGGCGGGAGAGTTTTCCGTGATATGGAAAAAGGCGGTCATGATCTGCCTGGAGTGTATAGGAATCGGGTGATCTATGAAAAGACTTCGGCTGGCGGTGCAGCTGCTGTTTACCATCGTGACAAACGGATATCTGTACGGATTCCTGAACGGAAAAATCTATCGCGGCAGCCTGAAATACGCCTGTGTCCCAGGGCTGAACTGTTACTCCTGTCCGGGGGCTGTCGCCTCGTGTCCCATTGGCGCGCTGCAGGCGCTGCTGAACCGGAAGGGCTATCAGGTCCCCTTCGCGGCGCTGGGATTTTTCTTCCTGTTCGGCAGCCTGCTGGGACGGTTTGTCTGCGGCTGGCTGTGCCCTTTCGGGATGGTGCAGGACCTTCTGCACAGGATCCCCCTTTTTCGGAAGAAAAAGCGGCTGCCCTTTCATCACGTTCTGAAATATGGAAAATACGCGGCGCTGTTCCTTCTGGTTGGCGCCGGTTCCCTGTTCCTGTTCGACGGATATGCAAAAATCCCGGCGTTCTGCAAATATCTCTGCCCCTCCGGAACCCTGTTCGGCGCAGTTCCCCTGCTCAGCGCGGCGGAAACCCTCCGGAGTCAGGCGGGCGGCCTGTTTTTCTGGAAGCTGGGGATTCTGCTGTTCCTCGCCGGGCTGTCCGTAAAGGTGTACCGGCCGTTCTGCCAGTACCTGTGCCCCCTGGGTGCGATTTATGGATGGTTCAACCGCTTCAGTCTGGTACAGATCCGCTGGGAGCAGGAGCGGTGCGTCTCCTGCTCGGCCTGTGAAAGGGCCTGCCCGCTGGGGCTTTCCCGGCAGGAGATTTCACGCTCTGCGGAGTGCATCCGGTGTGGGAAGTGCGCGGACGCCTGCCCCCGGAAGTGCCTGCGCTTTGGCGGCGCGGGGACCCCGGAGGAAAAAGCGGAGGGATAGGTTCGGGCGCGGCACAGGGCGGTCCTTTTGCAAGGACCGCCCTGTACCAGCAGAGCATTTCTATACCGAAATCAGGGAAAAGGGGGACCAAACCCCTGATCAGGGCTTTCCTCGAAGGGCGGCCTCCGCCGCCGGATCTCCCGGACCTTTCTGGGTTCATGCTGTCATTATAGCGCATCCTGCTGCCGCAATCCAGCACAATAGTCCACAATAATCAGCACAATAGTCCACAATAATCAGCACAATCGTATTTAAGAAGCTGAACCAACAGGCGGGAGCACACATCCGGACGGAAAATTTGCCGTTAGGACTGCGTGAGAAAAGCCTGAAATCCGTCAGGACTCCTGCGCTTTCCTTCCCTGCCGGTCGAAAAATTTTCCCGTCATTCTGCACGCTTCGCCTGTTGGTACAGATTCTAAATGGAAAGAATGGTTCAGAAATGGAATGGATGGTAACAGAGCTGATGGGAGACCGGTCCGAGGTGATCCGCTATGACCGGGCCGGGCTGCCGCTGTATATCCGGGCCGGAGACCTGTCGCATTTTCCGGGAATGCGCGCCCCCTGCCACTGGCATGACGACGTGGAGCTGATCCGGATTGTCTCCGGGTACATGCGCTACCATGTCAACGGGCAGGAAATTCTTCTTGGGCCGGACGACTGTGTGGTTGTCAATTCCAGACAGATGCACTTTGGATACGATTTTCAAAAAAGAGACTGCCGGTACTCCTGCATTCTGTTCCATCCCTCGCTGCTCTCCGGCGGAACGATTCTGGAGCAGGACTTTGTTCTGCCCGTTCTGGAAATGCCGGAATACTGGCTCCTCCGCTCCGGTACGGAAGCCGGCAGCCGGGCGGCGGAATGCGCCGGCCGGATCATGGCCCTGAAGGCGGGGGGAGAGCCTGCCTTTGAGCTGGAGGTAATCGGGCTGCTGCATATACTGTGGGCCGCCCTGTGGCGAAACGCGGACGCGATTCCGCCGTCCCGCCGGGGTCTCCGGGACCCGGACATTGCCGCGCAGAAAGCAATGGCCTCCTGCATTTACCGGCATTACGGGGAGCGGCTCTCTCTGAACGATATCGCCGCCGCCGGGCATGTCAGCCGCAGCAAGTGCTGTCAGATTTTTCGCCGGTTTATGGGGCAGTCGCCGGTTGAGTATCTGAACAGCTACCGCCTCAAGCGCTGCCGGGACCTGCTGATTGAAACGGAGATGAGCGTCACCGAAATCGCGCTGTCCTGCGGCTTCAATCACCTGAGCTATTTTTCCCGGATGTTTCTGCGGACCTATGGCGACACCCCCAGCGGGTACCGCGCCGGGAAAAACGGCGGCGCGCAGGAGCTCCCGTCACGCCATTTCCGTCACTGCGACGAAGACGTTTGAAATCTCATACCATCCGGCAAAATCCACGCTGCCGGTCTGGGGCAGATGGAAAATCTTCTGGAACTCCGTGACCGCCTCCTGGGTGGCGGGCCCGTAGATCCCATCCGCCGGAATTCTGGGAATGGCGGGATAGTTTTGGGAAATGCGGTCCAGCTGCGTCTGAATGGTGCGCACCGCCTCCCCCTCGCTGCCCGGAGAGAGAACCTGCCCGCCGTAGGACAGGGGCACGCCTTCCACTTTTTCCGCGCTTTTGAGGTAGATTTCCGCCCCGTAATACTTCCGCAGGATGCTGACGGCATCCCAGCCCTGCTCCCCCAGCGCCTGGGAGCCCCACTGGCTCAGGCCGCTGCACTGCGTCCGCCGCCCGTCGCAATACTGGGCGAAGAGGGGCTGGGAAATGCCTTCTCTGGTGATATAGGTGGTGAAGAGGTCGTCCACTACCACGCCGATCTCCTCAAAGATGGTCCGTCCGTGGGAATAGGACTGGTCAAAGGCCGTGGAGCTGGTAATGGTGAAATCATACCCCTTCCCCCGGTACCATTCGGTATACACCCGGTTCAGGGTGAAGGACAATATGGCCAGGACGTTTGCCTTGATGGCCTCCGTTTTCCAGGTGGAATAGATTTCGCTGCACGCCACGTTCTTTATGTAGTCCTTGAACCGCACCCAGTAATTGGGCGCGGAGGAATCGTCCGGCCGGCCCGCGTGTACGACGATGAACTCCGGGATCACCGGATCGGGCAGCACCACCAGTCCCCCCGGCGCGGGCAGCGGCTTGACCTCCTCCTCCGGCTCCCGCGTGGAAGGCGCGCCCCATAATCCGTGGGGGGCCAGCAGCAGGTTGCGCACGTTGAAGCCGCCGGGTCTGGCCGGGGCCAGGGCCGCCCGCTGGATGGAGCGGCCTGTGGGCAGCACCTCCACGCCGCCGATGTGAAGGGTTTCCCTCCCGCCGGCGGAGACGGTCACGTTGTAAACGGCGTAGGGCCGCCGTCCGGATTCTCCCTCGGCCACCGACAGCTCGATGGGCGGCGCGGGCAGCTCGATAAAGGGCGTTTGCCCCGACGCGTCGGTGGTGGATTCTGCCAGGACCCGGCCGTTTTCCGGGTCGGTGATGCGGACGCCGGCCCCCGGAAGGGGCGCGGGGGTTTCTCCGTCCGTAACAAAAATCTGCAAATTGCCTGTGTCCAGATAAGCTGGATTCATAACGGCACTCCTCCTTTCCGTATACTATTCTATGCAGGCGGCGGCCGCGGGCCACCGCCTCGGTTATTATGGAAGGGAGACGGTATGGAATACATCATCAAATATACAGGAGACATTCTCTCTCTGGGATATCCCACGGAGCTGCTGGACGCGCAGTTTGCCATTATGGAGCTGGAGGCCCGGGCGGCCGGCCGGCTGCTGGAGCACCGGCAGGTGAGCTGCTACGAGCCGGCCCGGATGCTCAGCAGACTTGCGGACCGGAGCATGGAGTCCGCCTGCATCCCGCCGGTCCAGCGGAAAACCGGACTGGGGCTGACGGGGAAGGGCGTGCTTATCGGCTTTGTGGACTCGGGCCTGGATCTGAGTCACCCGGAATTTCTGGGGGAGGACGGGAACACACGGGTCGTCGCCCTGTGGGACATGACGGCGGAAGGCACGCCGCCGGAGGGCTTCCTCCATGGGGCGGCATACACCGCAGAGGAAATCGCCGCCGGGCTGGTCTCTCCTGCCGGGCAGTCCGGCCACGGCACTGCGGTGGCCGCCATCGCCGCCGGCCGCAGCGGCGCGGCGCCGGAGGCCTCCATCGCGGCGGTGAAGCTGTCCAGCGCCCGGACCACGGACATCATGCGGGCAGTGAAGTATCTGCTGGATCAGGCGGAGGAGCGTGGGATGCCCTGCGTGGTCAATCTCAGCTACGGTACCAACTTCGGCTCTCACCAGGGGCAGTCCCTCTTCGAGTCCTATATCGACCAGTCCGCCCAGCGGGGAAGGAGCGTCGTCGTCTGCGCTGCCGGCAACGAGGGCAGCGGAGCCCACCACTTCCGCGGAAAGCTCATAGAAGGCGCGACCGTGGACGCGGAATTCACCGTCTCCACCCGGAGGGAGCAGGTCTACCTCTCCCTGTGGAAGAATTTTGCCGACGAGGCGGTGCTGGAGCTGATTCTCCCCAATGGACAGTCCACGGGGCTCCTGACGGAGGGGACCCGGTCTTTCCGGTTTGGGTCCATCCGCGTGACGGTATTCTATGGCGTGCCCACCCACTACAGCGCCTCCCAGGAGGCCATCTTCCTGGTGGAGGCGCCTCCGGGAGAGATGGACGGACTGTGGAAGCTTCGCTCCACGGGGAAGAAGGTTGCAGACGGGCGGTTCGACATGTGGCTGCCCACGGTGGAGGAGGTCACCGACCGCACCGCCTTTCTCCAGCCGGAACCGGAGCTGACCATCACCCTCCCCGCCACGGCGCTGTATCCCATCTCGGTAGGGGGATACCGGACGGAGACGGAAACCATCAGCCCCTTCTCCGGGCAGGGGGACCAGGGATGCTGGGGCAGGGTGATGCTGGATCTGACGGCCCCGGCGGAGGCAGTGCGCTCCGCCAAAGCCGGAGGCGGGTACGACGTGTTCACCGGCACGAGCATGGCAGCTCCCTTTGTCTCCGGCGCGGCGGCCCTGATGATGGAGTGGGGCGTCGTACAGGGCAACGACCCCTTCCTGTACGGCCAGCGGGTGAAGGCCTTCCTGTGCAAGGGGGCCCTGCGCAGCCCGTTTCTGACCTATCCCAACCCCCAGTGGGGCTACGGGCGGCTGAACCTGTGCGGGACCATGGACGCGCTGGTCAATCATATCGAAAGGGGGCTGTGACATGCGCCTGTCTCCGGAAACCATGGCGTTCATCCACGCGCCGGATACGGTGGACTTTGTCACCCGCGCCAGCGACGCCTTTTTTGACTATGCCAGAAGCTCCAACGACGTGGTGGTGGGGCAGACCCTCTCGGGGCGCTACGTCCTGGGATACGTGAAGGCGGAGAATTTCCAACGGCTGGAGGAGGCCCTGGGGACTGCCTTTGTCAGCTCTTTTTCTGTGGTACTGGGACTGCTGGACCGTCCGGCCCTGGATGCGGCAGGGGTCTCCCAGGTCCACAGCCAGCCCTATCTGAACCTGAAGGGGAGGGGTGTTCTGCTGGGCTTTGTGGACACGGGCATCGACTATACCCAGGAGGTGTTCCGCTACGAGGACGGCAGCAGTAAGATCCGCTATATTTACGATCAGACCGCCGAAGGCGAGCCGCCCGAGGGTTTCCTGCTGGGTCGGGAGTACGGCAAAGAGGAGATCGACGCCGCCCTGGCCTCCTCCGACCCCTACGCCCTGGTGCCGGAGCGGGACGAGAACGGCCACGGCACGTTTCTGGCCTCGGTGGCCGCCGGACGGCAGAGCGAGGACTTCAGCGGAGCGGCCCCGGACGCGGAGATCATCGCCGTGAAGCTGAAGCCGGCGCGGCCCTTCTACCGGGAGAAATACTGCGTTCCGCCGGAGCAGGAGTACGCCTATGAATCCAGCGCAGTGATGCTGGGCGTGGAGTACATCCTGCGGAAGGCGCGGGAGCTGGGCCGCCCCGTGGCCATCTGCATCGGTCTGGGGACCAACGCGGGCAGCCATGACGGCTACAGCGCCTTTGAGGAGTATCTGGGCGGCGTGTCCATTCAGAAGGGGGTGTGTCTGTGCGCGGCGGCGGGCAACGAGGCGGAGGCCCGCCATCACACCGGCGGCATCCTCCAGCCGGGGGAGAAGCCGGGGCAGGTGGATCTGAAGGTGGGCGAAAACGCGGGAGACGTCTATCTGGCCATCTGGAACACGGTGGCGGACCGGCTGTCGGTGTCGGTGCGCTCTCCCTCCGGGGAGCTGGTAGGCCGGGCCCCCGCCCGGCCGGGAGCCGCTCCCGTGGCGGACGTGAAGCTGGTGCTGGAGGCCGCCAGAGTGCAGATCGAATACCATTTCCCGGTGGAGGGCAGCGGCGGGCAGCTGTCGGTGATCCGCATTTTGGGGGCGACCCCCGGCGTGTGGACCATCGGGCTCCATGGCGACATTCTGCTCAGCGGCACGTATCAGGCCTGGCTGCCCATGACGGGATTTGTGTCGCCCACCGTAGAATTCCTGGCCGCCACGCCGGACTACACCATCACCAGTCCGGCCTCCGCCGTGGGCGTGATCTGCTGCGGGGCCTATGACAGCGCCAGCAAGAGCCTGTATGCAAAATCCTCCCGCGGGCCCGCCTGGGACGGCCGGGTTCTGCCGGATCTGACGGCCCCGGGCGTGGGGGTGGGGGGCATATACCCCTACGGGCCGGGGGTTATGAGCGGCACCAGCGCGGCGGCGGCGGTGCTGGCGGGAATCTGCGCCCTGCTGCTCCAGTGGGGAATTCGCGAGGGGAACGACCCGTCCATGGGAACCTATCAGATTCGGGCCTATCTCATCCGCGGCTGCCTGCGGCGGGCCGACATGGCCTATCCCAACAACCAGTGGGGATATGGCTCGGTGCAGCTGATGCAGAGCTTCCATCTGATGCGGGAGCTGTGACGGAGGAAGAGCGCGGAGTCCCCGCAGGCAGGAAAATGGTTTTCTTGCGCACTGCCGCCGAATCTGTTATAATGAATCAAACAAGCAGGTTCGCGGGAGGAGCAGACCATGGCAGAGAAAAGGAAAACCGCCCCAGGCAATCCCGGCTTTCTCAGGCTGAAGGAAGCCCTGGCCGCCGGAGAAGTGGGAAATGTATATATTTTCCACGGGGAGGAGAGCTACCTGCGGGAGTACTATCTCGCGGAAATGAAAAAGAACCTGGTGGCCGGTTTTGAAAGCTTCAATTTCCACAGGCTGGAAAGTAAGGGCCTGACCGTCCAATCCCTTTCGGACGCGGTGGAAGTGATGCCCATGATGGCCCGGCGGACCATGGTGGAGGTCGTGGACTGGGATATCTACAGGCTGAACGAGGAGCAGCGCGGCGGACTCATCTCTCTGCTGGAGGATTTCCCGCCCTGTTGCTGCCTGGTGTTCGTCTATGACCAGCTGGAATACAGGCCCAATAAAACGTATAAGAAGCTGTATGCCGCCCTGGAGCGGTACGCACAGGAGGTCTGCTTTGCGGAGCAAAGCCAGGCAGAGCTCCTCAAGTGGGTCTCCCGCCGGTTCAGGGCCACAGGGCACACCATCGACGCGCCCACGGCGGAGCATCTGCTCTTCACCTGCGGCAGCCTGATGAACAGCCTGATCCCGGAGATCGGGAAGATTGCCGCCTATGCCCGCCAGGAGCGGATCACCCGTCAGGATATCGACGCCGTGGCCGCGCCGGTGCTGGAGGCGCAGGTGTTCGACATGACCAACGCGGTGTCCAGAGGGAACTTTGACCGGGCCGCCGAGGTGCTGGGGACCCTGCTGAAGCTTCAGGAGGAGCCCATCAGGCTGCTGTCCATCATCGGAAGCGAGCTGCGGCAGCTCCACACGGCCCGCCTTGCACTGGACGCGGGCGAGGGGAAATTCTGGCTGATGGAGCGGTGGAATATCCGCTCCGGCTACCGTGCGGGACTGCTGATGGACAACGCCCGCCGGGTCACCCGGCACTGGTGCGCACGGGCGGTGCGGCGGTGCTATGAGGTGGACCTTCGGATCAAGAGCGTGAACGGCGTAAACGGGGCGGATGAACTGAAGCTGCTGCTGATGGAGCTGGCCCAGACTGCCGGGGCATGATGGAGGGAAGCGAAGGATGAAACGCGTCCGGGAAGTGATCGTGGTGGAGGGCCGCTATGACAGGAACGCCCTCCGGCAGGTGGTGGATGCCACGGTGGTGGAGACATGCGGCTTCGGCGTGTTCCGCGACAGGGAGCGGCTGGCCCTGCTGCGCCGTCTGGGACGGGAGCGGGGACTGATCCTGCTGACCGACAGCGACGGGGCGGGTTTTGTCATCCGCAATTTTCTCAGGGGAGCCATTCCCGGACAGCAGCTCAAACAGGCCTATATTCCGGATGTTCCGGGCAAGGAGCGGCGAAAGGCCGCCCCTGGCCGGGAGGGAAAGCTGGGGGTGGAGGGCATGCCGCCCCAGGTCCTGCTGGAGGCCCTGGAGCGGGCGGGCGCGACCTTTGAAGGGGAGGAAGGCGCGGCGGAGGACCGCCGCCCTGTTACCAAGGCGGATTTTTACGCCCTGGGTCTTACCGGCGGTCCGGACAGCGCCAGCCGGCGGGCGGCGCTGCTGCGCCGGCTGGACCTGCCGGAGCGCATGACTGCCAACGCCCTGCTGGAGGCGGTGAACATTCTGTATACCCGGGAAGAATTTATGAATTTATGCGAGAATTGGGAACCTTTTTCCTGAAAGAAAACGCGGCAAAAAGAAATTTGAAATTTGGGAATTTTACAGGAATCGTATTATGAGTTATCCGCAGAAAATTGTTTCTCTGTTTGAAGGCTGGGAGGAAACCATGATCTGGTCCTGCCTGCAGGGTATTATGGGCTCTCTGACATGGAACCCGGAGCAGACCGCCGGAATGATTGTCAACCGGGATTTTACCTTTCTGGCCGGGCGGCCGGACCGCTGGCTGCTGGAGCGGGCCCCCGGCCCCATCCTGACGCCCCGGTCGGAGGACTGGTCCCCGCTGATCGAGGACTTTCACGGGACCCGGGCCGTAAAGGAGACCCGGTACGCCATCCGCAAGGAGCCGGGCGTCTTTGACCGGCGGAGGCTGGAGGCCTTTGTCGCGTCCCTGCCGCCGGAGTACGAGCTGCGGCTCATCGACGAGGCCATGGTTCCCGTCCTGCTGGCCCAGGAGTGGTCACGGGATTTTTGCGCCGCCTTTTCCGGTCCGGCGGACTGCTGCGCCCGCGGCGTGGGCGTAGCGGCCCTCCGGGAGGGAGTCCCGGTGGCGGGAGCCGGATCCTATATCATCTATCAGGGCGGCATCGAGGTGGAGATCGACACCCGGATTGACCACCGCCGGAAGGGGCTTGCCACGGCCTGCGGCGCGCGGCTGATTCTGGAGTGCCTGGACCGGGGACTGTATCCCGGCTGGGACGCCATCGACCTGCGCAGCGTGGCGCTGGCGGAAAAGCTGGGCTATCACCGGGGAGAACCCTATGGTGTGTACTGGATCGGAACACAGCCGAAATAATCAACGGAGGGCGCTGGCAAAACTGCCAGCGCCCTCCCTGTGCTGTTTCTCAAATAAAAACGCAGCATCGTCACTGTGGGGAAATTCCGGAATCGCAAAAGTTTGCAGAGCGTTTTTTTAAGGCTCTTTTCATCCTTTTTCAGGAAAAGGATGATTCCCCCGGAGAAGTTCCGCTGAAGTCCAGAATATTCAGTCCGGTGGCGTCGTCGTATACCCGGCCCACCCTTCCGGAGAAGATCCGGAGGATGATCTCCGCCGTAGCGGAGATGCGGCAGCTTTTCAGATGCCCCGACCAGGAGCGCATCCGGCTGTCCGCCAGGGTAATATGCAGATGCAGGTAAACCTGTCCGTCCATCTCCGTCACGTTCCCCGCGACGCAGGCAATCTCAAGGGGCTCGGAAAACGTCCTGCCCGTAAATTTCCGGGAGGAAACATCATAAAGTCCGATTTCCGCCCTGTCGCAGGCGCCGATGCCGCAGACCGAGGCCAGGGAAATTCCTTCGATCCTGCACACCGCCGTCACGGCACCGCACAGCTCGTCCCCCGGATCCAGACGGAGAATCAGCTCTCTGTCAAAGCGCCGGTATTCCATAGCTTCACCTCGCTTCCATTCAGGGAGCGGCTCAATCGCTCCCGCCCACCGAGCCCTCCCAGGTATCGATCCGGGCCGCGCCGCCTGCCGGATGGGTCCAGTGGGTGGTGACCGCCTTGGACTCCGTGAAGAAACGCACGCCGTCCTTGCCCAGAACGTGCAGATCCCCGAAGAAGGAGTCCTTGTGGCCGCTGAAGGGGAAAATCCCGACCGGGACAGGGATGCCCACGTTGACGCCCACCATGCCGCCGTCGGTCATCCTGGCAAACTGGCGGGAGTAATAGCCGCTGGAGGTAAAGATGGAGGAGCCGTTGGCAAAGACATTACGGTTCATCAGGGCCACGCCCTCCTCAAAGGTCTTCACCCGCTTGAAGCACAGCACGGGACCGAAAATCTCCTGATCGCCGACCATCATGCCGGGTTCTACGTAATCAAATATGGTGGGGCCCAGATAGAAGCCGTTCTCATATCCGGGGACCGTTGCCCCCCGGCCGTCCAGCACCAGCTTCGCGCCCTCCTGAACGCCCTTTTCGATCCAGTCCGTCACATGCCGCCGGTGCTCCGCCGTGACAAGGGGACCCAGCTCCGTGTTCCTGTCATATGCCGGGCCGAGCCGCAGCTTCCGGGCCAGCGCGGTCACCTTCTCCACCAGCGCATCCGCCACCGTCTCCTGAACGACCACCACGGGCAGCGCCATGCACCGCTCCCCGGCGCAGCCGAAGGCGGAGTTGATGATGCTGTGCGCGGCATGATCCAGATCTGCGTCCTCCAGCACCAGAGCGTGGTTCTTCGCCTCCGTCTGGGCCTGTACGCGCTTGCCGTGGGCTGCGGCAACCTCGTAGATATGCCTGCCGGCGGAAGTTGTGCCGACAAAGCAGACGCCCCGGACGTCGGGATGGGTCAAAAACAGCTCCGCCTCGTTTCTGGAGCAGGTGACCACATTGAGCACGCCGGCAGGCAGACCGGCCTCCTGCCACAGCTGCGCGCAGCGCAGACTGGTCATCGGCGTACGGGAGGCGGCCTTGATGACCAGCGTATTGCCGGTGGCGATGCACAGCGGGGCCATCCATCCCATGGGGATCATACCGGGGAAGTTAAAGGGGGCGATTCCCACGAACACGCCCAACGGCTCCCGGTAGAGAACGGTGTCGTATCCCCTGGAGGTGTCCATCAGGGATTCCCCCAGCATGAGGCTGGGCGTGCCGCAGGCCAGCTCCACCGGCTCCCTGATTTTGGCGATGTCTCCGGCGGACTCGCTCCAGTTCTTCCCGTGCTCTCTGGCGCACAGCTCCGTCAGCTCGTCGTAGTGGGCCAGCAGCAGATCCCGGAACCGGTAGAGCACCTGCACCCGCTTCATGACGGGGGTGTCCCGCCAGGCGGGAAACGCCGCGCGGGCCGCCGCCACGGCGGCCTGCACCTCCTCGCGGGTGCAGCAGGGCGCCTCCGCCTGCACCTCGCCGGTGCTGGGGTTGTAGACGGGCATGTACCGGCCGCTGGCCGAATCAATAAATTCTCCGTTGATAAACAGTTTCAGTTTTTGGGTTTCCTGCATAGTTTTCCTCTCCTGTGTCGCATTGATAGCAGCGTTCAAAATTCCCGATGAAGGTTCAGCTGTCCTCTCTGATCCGCTTGAGCAGCGCCATGGAAATGACAAAGATCACCACCAGCATAATCAGCGACAGCGCCGAGCTGTATCCGATGTTGAAGTAACTGAAGCCCTGATAGTAGGAATAGATATTCAGCGTCTGCGTGGCGGTGCCCGGCCCGCCCGCCGTCATGGCCATGATGGAGTCATACCGGCGGATGGCGTCCATGGTCCGGAACAACAGCGCCAGCAGGATCATCGGCTTGATCAGCGGCAGCGTGATATAGAAAAACTGCTGAATGCTGCTCACGCCGTCAATGGCCGCCGCATCGTAGAAATCGGCGCTGATGGACTGGACGCCGGCCATCAGGATCATGGTCACAAAGGGGGTGGACAGCCAGATGTCCGTTACGATCACCGTGATGAGCGCGTTGCGCCCGTTCCCCAGCCAATTGACCGGATCGACGCCCACCAGGCTCAGCAGATAATTGAAAATACCCATATCCGCGTTGAACATCATCCGGAACATCATACCGGTGACAATGGGCGTAATCATCATGGGGATGATATACAGCGAGCGCAGCACCCGGACAAGCCGCCCCTCCCGGGAGAGAAGCAGGGCCGCCGCCATGCCCAGCACCATCTGTCCGGTCACGGTGCACACGACCTGAACAATCGTGGTCCACACGGCGCTGCGGAAATTTTTGTCCCCAACGGCGCGGACAAAGTTGTCCAGGCCGCAGAAGGACAGGCTGCTCAGCTGAGTCAGCTTGAAATTGAAAAATGAGATGATGAGAGAGAACAGGATGGGGATCAGAGTCAGCACGAACAGGAGAATGAACGCCGGCGCCACCAGAGCGGAAAACGATACGTCGTCTCTGCGGACCGTCCTGCCATGTACTCTTCTATCTTTCGCTTCCTTCATGCCTGCTTCTCACCCCTTCACCGCGCCGCCCATCAGGCCGCGCACAAAGCTCTTCTGACAGAAAATCGTAAATATCATAATCGGCAGGATCACCAGCACCGACGCCGCGCACAGCAGCCCCCAGTTGGTCCCGGAGCTGTTGACAAAGGACTGGATATAGATGGTCAGCGTCTTGGTACGGTTTCCCGTCATGATGACGGCGTAAAAATATTCATTCCAGGCCATCATGAAGGCAAACATGGCGCTGGTGGCCACGCCGGGTTTTACAACGGGAATGGATACCCGCAAAAATGCCTGCACTCTGGAGCATCCGTCAATCAACGCGGCCTCCTCGATCTCTTTGGGCACGCCCTTGAAGAACCCCATCATCAGCCAGACCACAAAGGGCAGCACGGTCGTCAGATACATCAGCACGAGGGTAAAATAGTTGTCGGTCAGACCGATGGTATTGAACACCACAAAGAACGGAATAATCAGCGCCATTGGCGGCACCATTCTGGCCAGAATGATGCCCGTGCCCATGGCTGCGCCGAATCTGCCGGTATCTCTGGACAGAGCGTACCCGGCCGTCAGGCCGAAAATCAGCGCCAGGACGGTGGTCACAGTGGCAACAATAATGCTGTTGCCGTAGCATTTCAGAAACTCTCCGGACCCGATGACCGCCGCATAGTTGTCCATGCTGGGGACAAAGATCCACTTAAACGGCGAGGCGAAGGCGTCGGCCTTGGTCTTCATGGATGTGGACAGCAGCCAGTAAAGCGGAAAAATGGCAATAAGTACCAGCAATATGGTCAGGGCGGTCAGCAGGATATTGGCCGCTTTTTTCCTGTATTTTCGCACGGACATTCCTCCTTTCCTGGTTATGGACGCCGTGCGGGGGCCCCGCCCCCGCACGGCGTCTGGGCTTTGTACTGTTTCCCGATTAAAACGCTGTACCGTTACTACGTGGAAAGCCAGGGACAGCAACGGTTTGACGAGCGTTCGCAAAGTCCTTTTCGATATTTTTCCCTTCGCGGAAAAGTATTACTCAGTGATTACACCGTCGCGCACCAGCACGTCGTGTACGTCGTTCCAGAGCTGATCCGTGGCGGACTGCGCGTCGATGGAGCCCAGGGCCACATCCGCAATCTCTACGGCCAGCAGGCTGCGGATCTCAGACATGGAGCCCACTGCAGGGAAGTAGTTGGAAATGGGATCGTTGGCCAGCGCGTAGTTGACGGCCTTTGCCAGATCCGGGTTCATATACTGATCGATGTCGGGATCCGTCAGCACGTCGGTGCGCACGGGGCTGGGCTGTATGCCGGCCTTTACCTGACTCATCTGCACGTCATAACCGGAGACATACTGCATGAATTTCCACGCCTCCGTGGGATGCTCTGTCCGGGAACCCATCATAAACAGCCAGGGGGAGCCGATGGCGTGGCCGTCGGTCAGGGCGGCGAAGCCCACGTCGGCGGCTACCGCCGAATCCTCCGTGTTAAGTACGTTCCCGGCCAGGATGGAGGTGTCGATCCACATGGCGGCCATTCCCTGCTGGAAGGCCAGCTGCGCCTCCTCAAAGCCATAGCCGGAGATGCCGGTGGGCGCGTACTGGTGGAATCTGGCAAAATACTCCGTGGCCTTCACCGACTCCGGCCCGCCGATAGCGGACCAGTCGATGGTACCGTCCGGGCGGTCCCAGCTGCCGCCGCAGAACATCCACAGCATGGCCCAGAGGAAGGTGTTGGCGTTCGCCTCGCGGTTGGCGCGGAAGGCGATGCCAAATTTACCCGCGGAAGGATCGTTGATCTGCTCCGCCGCCTGGAGAATTCCCTCCATGGTGGTGGGGGGCGCTTCCGGGTCCAGTCCGGCATCCCGGAACATGGCCTTGTTGTAGTAGAGGATGCTGACGCCCATGTTATAGGGCACGGCCCAGCGCGCGCCGTCCCGGACCACCATGGAGAGCATGGCGTCGGACAGCCCGTCCTTCCAGGACGCGTCGGTGATGGAGCTGTCGTTGAGGTAGTCCTCCACAGGCTGGACCAGACCGCCGTCCAGCACCGTTCCCAGCGTATTGGGGGAGATCATGACCACGTCGTACTGCTGCGTGCTGGTGGACAGGCCCAGCGTCATCTTTTCCGCGTAGCTGGCCTCCGCAATCAGCTCGTAATTGACCTGAATGCCGGTCTGGGCGGTAAAGGCGTCAAAATAGGTGGCAAGGTCCTGAATCTGGGCGGAGTCGCACAGGGCGACGTTAATGGTCACCGTCTCCTGCGCGGGCGGCGTATCGGGACTGCTGCCGGAGGAGGATGCGTCATCCTTCGGCGTGGTCTGCTGAGCCGGTCCGCAGCCGGCCAGACAGCTGAGCGCCATAATCAGTGCAAGCATAAGAGAAATCGTCTTTTTCATGTGAGCTCCTTTCGTTGTTCTGCATACCGCTGCCGGTTTGAAAACAGGTACGCTGCGGCAGCGGCAGTATACCCGTCCCCTTTCGGGGGATCACGCTGGGGAAGTCTCTTCAGTAAGTTTGCATCAGGTCATGCAGGGTATGGTACAGCTCCCTGAAAACAGGGAACAGCCGGTCGTACGTCTGCCGGTGCTCCCGGTCCGGGACGATCTCCGACTTTTGCCGGATCCAGGAGCGGATGGCCGACCGGTCGCGTATCCGTCCGCAGCCCAGCCCCGCCAGAAAGGCGTCGCCATAGGACGCGCCGATGGTTACCTCGTTGACGGCCTGGCGGCAGCCGGTGACGTCGCTGATAATCTGCATCCACAGCGGGTTCTGCGCGCCGCCGCCCACCGTATGGCAGGAACGGATCTCGCATCCGCTCTGCTCCATCGCCTCCAGATTGTCCCGTATGCCGAAGGCGACGGCCTCCAGCAGGGCCCGGTACAGATGGCCCTCCGTGTGGGAATGGGTCAGTCCGAAAAACACGCCTCTGGCCTTCGGATCGTTGAGGGGCGTGCGTTCGCCGCAGAAGTAGGGCAGCGCCAGCAGCCTGTCGCAGCCGGGAGGCACGCACTCCGCCTTCCGGGAGAGAATCGTATAGGGGCTGACGCCGGACGCCTTCGCCTCCGCCGGAGTCTGTTTGGACAGCTCCCGCAGGAACCAGCCGGTCAGGGACCCGGCGCTGCCCATTCCGCCCAGCAGGCAGCAGGTTCCCGGAAACAGGTACGGCGCGGCCCAGAGGCGGCGGTCCACCGACGGCCGGTCCAGTACGGAGATGATGAACGCCGTGGAACCCAGCATGAGCATGGTTTCTCCCCGGTCCACCACGCCGGCGCTGACCGCCTCCGCTGCGGCGTCGCAGGTTCCCACGCACACCCTCGTCCCCTCCGCAAGTCCGAACTCTCCGGCCGCGCCGGCGGTGACGGCGGCAGGGGCCTGGGCCGTCCAGCGCAGCGCCGGCAGCCTTCCCCGGCAGCCCAGATTTTCGCACATTTCCTCGTCCCATTGCTGGGAAGCATAGTCGTAGAGGGGCGTGTACCCGGCGCAGGCGGTATAGTGGTCCATGAACACCTCGCCGGTCAGCCGGAACACCACGTAGGAGGTGGCGGTCATGAACCACCGCGCCTGCCGGAAGACGTCCTCCCGGTTTTTGCGGAGCCAGGCGATCTTGGGACCGGCGGCCTGGGTGGAGAGGGCGTTTCCGCAGCGCCGGAAAATCGCTTCCTCGCCGTACTGCGCGTTCATTTCCCGGATCTCCTCGCAGGCGCGGGTGTCGATGCCATAAAGGATGGCCCGGCACAGCGGCCGGCCCGTTTCCCCCACCGGAAGAACACAGGGGCCGATGGCGCTGACGCAGACGGCGGCAATCTGGTCCGCCGTGATCCGGGCCTTCGCCTTCAGATCCGCAATCAGCCCCCTGCAGTCGTGTATCCACACCTGTTCCGCGTCATGCTCGTAGTAGCCGGGCTGCACCTCCCTCGTCTCGTGCTCCAGCGCCGAGGAGGCAAGGATGACGCCGCTGAGATCCGTCAGTACGCCCTTGGACTGGGAGGAGCCGATATCCAGTCCCAGCAGAAAGCATCTATCCTTCATCGGCGTAGTTCCGGCGGAAATCCGTCCGGGCCGGCATGGCGCGCAGCACCGCCTCCGTCAGCTCCGCCAGCTCCTCCAGATCCCGTATGCTGCACAGCTCCACCGGCGTATGAGTGTACCGGCAGGGGAAGCCCAGATCGATGACCGGCACGCCGGCGCCCACCAGCTGCACGTAGGACGCGTCCGTCAGCATGCCGCAGGAGGCGAAGCGCTGGAGGGGGATGCCCTTCTCCCGGGCTGTGTTCCGTACCAGCTCCACCAGTCCGGGATGGGGGATACTCCCGTTCAGCGTGCCGCGCCCGTGGAAATTGTACATGCCCAGGGCAGGGCCGCCGCCCACTCTTGCGGGGGGCGTTCCTCCCGCGTCCGGCGTGTCCCCTGTCAGCACCACGTCCAGGGCGATGGCGAAGTCGGGCCGGATGGCGCTTGCCGCCAGCATGCCGCCCCGGAGGTTGTACTCCTCCTGCACCGTGGCCACCAGATAGATGTCCATGTCCTCCGGCGGGTGCTCCCGCAGCCGCCGGGCGAGGTCCATGATTACCGCGCAGCCGCCCCGGTTGTCCATTGCGGTCCCGTAGCACCGGCCGTTTTCCAGCTCCTCCCACCGGGGGCGGTAGACGATGGGGCAGCCCACCTCGATCCCCAGTGCGCGGACCGCCTCTGCCGTATCCGCGCCGACGTCCACAAACAGCTCCCCGTAGGGGGTCACCGTGGATTTTTCAGCGGCGCTGGCGGCGTGGTGGGAGCGGCTGCCGATCACGCCCGGCAGCCACCGGCCCTCCTCCGTCCGCACCAGCACCTCCAGGGCGGGCAGGGCCTTCTCCGGAATCCCGCCCAGCCGCTCCAGACGGAGAAAGCCGTCGGTGTCCACTTTTTTTACGATCAATCCCAGGGAGTCCATGTGGGCAAAGATCATTCCCCGGCGGGCGTTTTCCCGGCCGCAGCGAAATACCGCGATGAGGTTGCCCGCCGTGTCGGTCTCTACGGCGTCCGCCACCGTCCGGTAATACCGGTACAGATATTTTCCTACGCAGTCCTCATATCCGGAAGGACCGGGAAGCAGCGACAGATCCCGCAGCTTGTTCTTCATAGACAGTTTCGCCCCTTTCTATCGTTTCCGGGCCGGAATTACTGGCCGATGTCGTTAACCAGCACCGCCTTGAGCACCTCTCCCGGCCGTTCCACGGCGGTCTGAATGGCCCTGGCCGTATCCAGGATCGAGAAGGTGTGGGTAATCAGGGGCTTCACCCGGATTTTTCCGGTGCTGACCAGAGACAGCCCGGTATCCAGCTCCACGTCAAAGCCCGTGCAGCCCACCACGTTCAGCTCCCGGTGCAGGATGGGGTAGAGGTGCAGCTCGGCCGTTTCCTTTGCTGCGCCGAAAAAGACGAAGGTACCCCGCTTGCGGGTCATCAGCGTCGCCTGCCGGTAAGTCTCCCCCAGTCCCACCGCCTCGATGGTCACGTCTGCGCCAATCCCTCCGAAAAGCTCTTTGACCGCCTGGATGGGATCGCAGCTGCGGGAGTTTACGGTGTAGTCCGCCCCCAGCTCCCGTGCCATTTCCAGGTGGTAGTCCGACACGTCTATGGCGGCGATGGCGCCCGCGCCGGCGGCTTTGGCCGCCTGGATCATGCACAGTCCGATGGTGCCCGCCCCCATGACGGCTACCCGGTCGCCCAGCTTGATTCCCGCCCGGTTGACGGCGTGGATGGCGTTGGACACCGGCTCCATCAGCGCCCCCTCTTCAAAGCTCATGGCATCGGGCAGGCGGTGGAGATGCCGCTCCTTTACCGCCACGTATTCCGCCATGGCCCCGTTGTGGAACCCCCGCAGGGCGGAGCCGATGATGCCGCCCTCCTCGCAGATATTGTACCAGGCGTGACGGCAGGCGTAGCATGTGCCGCAGGAGAACTGGGGATCGATGACAACCCTGTCTCCGGGCCGGAACCGCTCCGCCCCTTCTCCGCAGGCCGCCACGACGCCGGCGGGCTCGTGGCCCATAATCAGGCCCTCCACCCGGCCCTTTGAGTTCTCGTCCAGAAAGCCGTGCACGTCGGATCCGCACAGCCCGCAGGCCTTCACATGGACCAGTACCTCGCCTTCCCCGGCCTGGGGACAGGGCACGTCCTCAATGCAGATGCGCCGGGGCGCATTGCGAATTACCGCCGCCTTCATTTCCGTCCCCCCCTGACCGTTTCAATAAACGCGCGCATCGCCTGCTCCGGGTCCGGCGCGGAGAGGAGCGGCTCTCCCACTACGATGACGTCCGCGCCGTTCTCCACTGCCCGCAGGGCCTCCTCCGCGTCATAGACGGCAAAGGAGAGGGGCGTCTTCACCGCCTGACGCACCGCCTGGAGAGCCTGGAGGGGGGAGGCACCGGGATTTTCCCGCTTCTGATCCACACCAAAGTGGACCATGATATAGTCTGCCCCCATTGCCTCATATTTTACAGCGCTCTCCACGGGATTCGGCACATTGAAGAGATCCACCGTCACTGCGACATTCTGCCGTTTGCCCTCTTCGATCGTCTCCCGCACGGTGATGTCCGGACACAGCCCGGTGACCGTTACGTTCCTTGCGCCCCGCTCCCGCGCGGCCGTCACATACCGCTTCGCCCCGGCAAGAATCATGAAGTCCACCAGCAGGTAGGCCTCCGGGTGGCGGCGGGAGAGAAAATCGATTGCGTGGACGCCCTCAAATTTGTTGAGCGGATTTCCTACCTCGATCCAGTCCGCTCCGGCCCGCAGCGCACAGTCCATCAGAAATCCGGCCCGCTGGTTGTCTGTCACGTCAATGGCCAGCTGAATGATTGGTTGCATCGCCCTCAGTCCTTTCTGATCTCATGTACTTTGTCCATAAAGCGCCTGACGCGTTCGCGGTCCACCGGGTTTTCAAATTTGCCCTCGTACTTGAAGGTGGTGCCCACCACCGCTCCGTCCGCAACCCGCAGCAGGTTCTCGATGGTCTCCGCCCGGCAGCCCGTGTTGGCCAGCACCACGGTATCCTTCACCACTTCTTTGACCGTCTTAAGCGTCTCCGGGTCCAGGGCGGACCCGGCGGTGGCGCCGGAGACGCACAGCGCGTCCGGCCGGCAGTTGAAGACCGTCGTCTTTGCAATGGAGGCCGTGCTGCGGTTGGCCATGTACTGGGCCGCCTCCGGTACGATGTTGAAAAGCAGCTTCACATTTTCCGCGCCCACGGCGTGCTGGTGGCGGACTGCCGCGCCGCAGTTCGTATTCCACATGCCGAAGTCGCTGGCATAGACGCCGGTAAAGATCTCCCGCACAAACTTTGCGTCGGTGGCCATAGCCAGATCGATGGAGGCCACCGGATCCCACAGGCAGTTGACGCCATAGGGAACCCTGATAATGTCCCGCAGTTCCCCAATCACCCGCGCCATGGAGGCCACCGTGATGCACTCCACGCTGGTGAGATAGGGCAGGCTGTACTCGTTGCTGAACATGATGGCGTCCACGCCGCCCTCCTGAAGGGCCTCTACGTCCTTACGGGCCTGTTCCACTACCCACTCCATGCCCAGCTCCTTCCTGTATTGGGGATCTCCGGGAAGGGGCTGCATATGGCACATGGCAATAATTGCCTTCTCCGTACCGATTGTTTCCTTTAACCAGCTCATGTTGCTCTCTCCTCTCAGATGGAACCTGTGTTCATAGTCGGGTGATTTCTCCCTGAGCAAAATATTACACTATCATTCAAATAATTGCAATAAAAAACATGCCATTGCACGCATAATCTACTTTTGCGCCAAAATTGCACGACTGTTTTTGACACTATTCACAAATTTCATATGAAATTTCACTCAAAGAACACATTGCAACCGCTTGTGTTTAGCACAAATGATGTTTTTGGCTCTCTTTTGTTGATTCTGATGGTTGACACTGCCCTTATTTGATGGTAATTTATAATCAGACTCCTTCAAAAGAGCCGTATTGGCAGAGAATGTATGCCAGATTGCTGAAAATGTAGGGTGATAGCTATGAAAACTGTTGTCAGCAACGACCTGCCTGCAACACGGAAGGCCAACATAATCCGCTATGTCAATTCCATGGGCAGCGCCACCATCCGGGAGCTTGCCGAATTGCTGAATGTGTCGGACGCCACCATCCGGCGGGATCTGGACACGCTGAGCTGCGACAATGTGATCGAGCGAATCCACGGCGGCGCACAGGCGCTGCGCGTCAGCCGCACCTCCTATGAGTGCGCCTACGGCGACAAATCCAATTACATGGTGGAGGAAAAGAAGCGGATCGGGTTCCGCGCCGCCTCTTATGTTGAGGACGGGGACACCATCCTGCTGGACTCCGGAACCACCTCCCTGCAAATCGCGCTGAATTTATCGGAAAAGAAAAATATTACCGTTATTACCTACGACCTCCATATTGCCAACTCCATCGTAATGGACCCATCCTCCACGCTGGTGGTGACGGGGGGGATCCGCCGGTCCGGTTTCGGCGTTCTCACCGGCTCCATGGTGCAGGACTTCATCCGGGGGATCCGGGTGGACAAGACCTTCCTCAGTGCGGATGCGGTGGATACCGATTTTGGGGTGTCCAACGCCACGCTCCATGAGGCGGATCTGAAAAAGGCACTTATCCGCTCCGGGCAGAAGGTCTACCTTGTGGCGGATCACTCCAAATTCGGGAACCTCGCCCTGGTTCATGTGTGCAGCCTTTCCGATGTCGATCTGATTCTGACGGACTCCGGGCTGCCGGTGAAGTTTCAGAGCCAGCTGGACAGCCGGAATCGCCGGTATGTTCTGGTATAATGCTTTTTATAGCGTGCGTCAGGAGGGCTTCCACAGCTGTCGATAAGAGAACGCAGGACCGGCGCCGGTCCTGCGTTCTCTTTTGTTACCCCTGCGCCGCCGTCAGGGCGTCCTCCCGCTCCTGCCGGGCCTGAGCGATCTGTTCATACAGGCAGTCCAGCGCGTCCCGCAGCCCGCCGATGCGGTCGATGAGGCCCAGGTTCACCGCCTCCTCGCCATAGATCACGCTGCCCACGTCCGCCGCCATCTCTCCTGTCTTCAGCATGAGGTTCAGAAACTGGATTTCACTGATATGGCTGTTTTTTGCCACAAAACTGACGATCCGCTCCTGTATGCGCTCAAAATAGTTGAAGGTCTGGGGCGCGGCGATCACCGTGCCGTTCATCCGCACCGGGTGGATGGTCATGGAGGCCGACGGTACGATCATGCTCACTTTGGGGGCCACCGCCAGAGGTACGCCGATGGAGTGGCCGCCCCCCAGCACCAGACTGACAGTGGGCTTGCGCATCCCGGCAATCAGCTCCGCGATGCCCAGTCCCGCCTCGATGTCGCCGCCCACGGTATTCAGCAGCAGCAGCACCCCGTCTACCTCCTCATCCTGCTCCAGACTGGCCAGCAGAGGCATGACGTGCTCATATTTGGTGCTTTTTGCCGTTTCCGGCAATACCTGGTGGCCCTCCACCTGCCCTACGATGGTCAGGGTGTAGATGCTGCCCCGCTCATTGTGGCTGACGGCGGAGCCGAAGTCCACGATCCGCTGGCGGCCGTCGGATGGATTCTGGTTGTCATTTTCCCCGACGGGAGCGGTGGTTCTGGTTTCCTGGTCCATAAAATGATCCCTCCCTTTCGCCGGTAGTCTTTGCGAAAGGGAGGGAAATCATGCATATAGCCGGAACCTCGCCGGCTCAGCCCGCCGGTGTTTTCTCTGACCGGCGGCAGAAACGACGGCCCTGCGGGGAAAACGCCTGCCGCCATGTCTGAAAAGCGCGCAGTACGGCAGAATACAGATCATTTTTCTCGCGTTGCAGGTCTCCTCAGCGCTGCATAATTAAAGCAATGTTCTCTTTTGAGAGGGAGTGCCTGTTCACATGCACCACATTGCCGCCCAGGTACCGGGTTACCCACAGGGCGTAGTCCGCGTAGTCCATGGGCTCGCCGTACACGGGCGCATAGCCGCCCTCCTCCTCAATGATGTAGTAGACAAAGCCGTCTCCGTCTTTGTCCACGTCCTCTGGGAAGGGGATCATGGTTTCGTCATAGGACAGGTAGGTATCCCGGAGACTCTTGTCCCAGCCGTCTACGGCGGCGATCTTTACATATTTGCCTGCGTCCCCGTCGTATTTGAGCAACGTATAGGGCCAGAGCGTATTTCCCGCCATGCCATGGTTGTGGCTCCAGCCCGCCGTGAGGTAGCCGTTGTCGTAGTAGGTCACCAGGGGATACTCCGACAGCAGCGTATTGCCGTCCTCATCGTAGACCGCCTCCGCCTGCCCGGCCATGGGAGCGGCATTGGTCTGGGTGATGAGCTCGTCCCTGCCGTCGCCGTTCACATCGCAAATGGCGAAGCGGTCCGCAGCAGTGTACCCGCCAGAGGACTCCTGACGTTCCTGAATGAAATCCGACAGGATCTCCCGGAAGGCTGGCGTCAGATCGAAGTACGGGTACCGGGTGCTCAGCCCTGCGTCACTGACGGTGAATGAGCCGTCCGCATGGTAGATCACGGCGCAGGTATAGAGGAGGTTGTTCGCATGTGTGGGATGGCCCTCCGCCTGAACCGCCCCGTCGATATGCAGAAAGATCCGCCCGCTCCGGTGCATCATGTAGTCGCAGTTCTCCTCGTCCAGGGCACATGAAAGGGGGACGTCCGACGGCCATGCCTGCCCCTGCGCCTTATAGACGGCGTTCATATCCACCGTCACCGCGCTGCCCGGACAGCTCACCCCGGCAGCACCCGTATCCGGGGAAACCGTCAGCGTCCGGGCGGCGTTGAAATCTTCTGTGACGGTCTTTGCCGTATCCGCCGGGTATTCCGTCCACCTTTGGCCGTCCCACTCGCAGACCGTCAACAGTGACCGGAATACGCCTGTGCCGGTGGCGCCTGCATGAATCACCGCCAGCTCTTTTTCCCCGTCCCCGTCAAGATCCTCGAAGTATAATTCCGGCAACCGCCTGCCATCCAGGCGACCTTCCGTCCACTGCAAATGTTCGCCATAGCGAATCAGGCACCTGCCGTCGGGCTCTGCCTGGCTGTTATAATACACGGCGATATCCTCCTCCGGCAGCTCCGCCAGCAGCCGGATGGGGGCCTGATACCCGCCGGGGACGTCCAGGTCGAAGAGCGCGGTGGGCAGGTCCTCCAGGGCGGGGAGGGAAGGGGATTTCTGAGACGGCTCTTCTAGTTGGGCAGGTTCCGTCTGGACAGGCTCCTCCGGGTCAGCCTCCGGTTCCTCCGCCTTTGCCGCGCCGGTGAAGGTGCAGGCCGCGAACGCAATGCACGCCGCCGCAATCAGCACCGCCATCGCAGCCGTGGTTCGGGGCCGCTTCACCAGCAGGGTCACCCGCTCCTTCAGCGCGGACCTGCCGCCGGTCATGGTGGTGGCGCAGCAGGCCAGGTCGGCGGCGGTGGTTCTGCGGGCCACCAGCCCCACCAGGGTCCGGCCATAGTCCGCCCGGTTCTCCTCCCCCAACAGGCGGACGGCACCCTCGTCACAGCTCAGCTCGCAGTCCCGGCGGCTCAGGTACGCCGCCAGCCAGACCAGGGGGTTGTACCAGTGCAGTGCCAGACACACCCCCCGCAGGGCCGCCCAGATGTGGTCCCCCTGACGGAAGTGGGCGTACTCATGGGCCAGGACGTGGGGCTTCTCGTCCTCCCCCAGCCCTGGCGTCAGATAGATGCCGGGGCGGAACAGGCCGAAGAGACAGGGGGTGGGGAGGACCTCCATCACAAAGACCCGGCGGCTCCGGTACTGCCCCACCGTCCGCCGGTCCTTCTTCAATCTGTGGTCAAACCGCAGGTTCACCGCCAGCAGGAACGCCCCCGTGAGGACGCTCCCCGCCAGCCATGCCAGCAGGAAAGCATTGCGGATGCTCACTTGTCTTTTCAGCTCCGGCAGCGGGGCCTCCGTCCGTTCTGGCCAGCCGTACCGGACCGTTTCCCTGGATTCCGCGATCTCCCCTGGGATAGAGGTATACCCGTTCTCATGTCCGATGTCCACCCAGCCATCAGGCCGGTCCCGCACATAGCGGGGAATATTCTCTGCTGCCTGGTACGCCCCCTGAGCAGCCACAGGCGTCATGACGCTGACAGGGCTTTCCCACAGGGACACCGGCACCAGCAGCCGCAGCAGCGCCAGTCCCCACAGGGCGTACCGCAACCGGGGGCTCACCCGGTCTTTTACCAATACGCGAAGTAATATAACCAATAAAATCAACGAAGAGGAAGTGGCGATCCACTCAATCATGGCCCTTTTCCTCCAGCTTCCGCAGAACCTCGTAGAGCTGGTCGATCTCCTCCCGGCTCAACTCCTCCCGTTCCGCCATGGTGTTCACCAGCAGCCCCACGCTGCCTCCGAAGACCTTCTGCAAAAATCCTCTGGTCTCCCGGACCACCGCGTCTTCGCGGGCTACGGTGGGATAGTAGAGCTTCGCCTTCCGCCCCTGCTCCCAGCACAGCAGCCCCTTGTCCGCCATCCGGCGCACCAGGGTCTCGCCGGTGCTCTTCGTCCAGCCCGTGCGCTCCGTGAGCCGGGCGGCAATCTGGGTCACGGTCAGGGGGGATTCCTCCCACAGGCATTCGCAGACCTCCCACTCCGTGCCGGTCAGCAGGTGCTTCTCTTTCATTTCCGCCGTCCTCCTTTGCATGACATCGTCATGCTTTTACTGTAGCACAGATGCATGACATTGTCAAGCGATTCTCCTCCGGGGCCTGCGCTGCCCGTGTCCCCCTTTTTCCTGGGGCCATTGCAGAATCGCGGGGGACTGCGGCGCAAAGGGGACCGTCTGACGGAAGAACCACGGGCACTGTGCGCCTGCGTAACGTTCTGCTGCTTTTTTCGTAAGGAAAAAGCAGGCCCGCCGCGGCAGCGGCAAAAAAGAAAGAAGAAAGCGGAGACACCGTCTCCGCTTTCTTCGCGTATCAGTCCTCCGCAGCGGCGCTCTTGACCTGACGGCCATTGTAGGTACCGCACTCGGGGCACATTCTGTGGGGCAGGCGCATCGCGCCGCACTTGGGACAAGGGGTCAGACCGGGCACCTTCAGCTTCCATACGGAAGAGCGGCGCTTGTCACGTCTTGCCTTGGATACTTTACCCTTAGGGACTGCCATGATGACACCTCCTGTATATCTGAATTTTTCATTTGCTGATTATTTGTCTTTCTCCAGAAGCCGGGCCAGCACCGCCAATCGGGGGTCCACCTGCTTTTGGCAGGTGCAGCTCCCTTGGTTGAGATCGACGCCGCAGCCGGGGCAGATGCCCTTGCAGTCCTCCGAACAAAGGGTCTTTGTGTCCATCTCCAGAATAAACGCCGTCCGGGCCAGCTCGCCTGCGTCGACGCATCCGTCCTCCAGGACGATGATGTCGTCGTTGTCCCCGTTTTCCACGCGCTCCGCCAGCGCGTATTCACAGTGGACGGAGCGGGGATCGTCGAAGTTTTTCAGGCACCGGTCGCAGACGGACCTGAGCACTGTGCCGGCCGTGAAGGACAAAAGCAGCATCCCCGCCGTATTCCGCACATCGCCGGTTACCACCACCGGATTTTGCGCGGGATACAGGCCGCCGAAGTCCACATCGGACAGATCCAGCTCAAACCGGAAGTCAATCCGCTCTCCGGGGGCGTTGATGATCCTCAGTACATTCAAAAGCATAGCACACCTCGCAAAGACACGACTGATATTATAGTAGAAAAGCGCCGGAATGTCAAATACTTTTTTCTGATTTTTGCAATTTTTGGGTTTTATTGATTTTGACCGTTTGCTGCTTATCGGGACAGTGCGGCGGCTTTTACGTATTCAGTCCGGCAAAAATGATAAAACCGCACCGTCACGGCAGCTCTGCAACGTTCATGACGGCGCTCTCTGTCCATAAAGCGCTTCCGGCATCCATGCCGCTGTTCTGTTCTGTATCAGCCGGGACGGCGCTGTCCCAACAGGAACCCCCCAGGCGGCGGACGCATAGGCTATCCCGTGCGCAGATATACAGACAGATGACGAGTGAGCGGAGCGCCGCTGGAATACGGCTCCCACCGGTGGAGACCGGCGGGAGCAGATGATAAGGAACAGAAGGAGGTCCCTCTATGGTGAGAGTCAGCCTGTGTATGATTGTGAAAAACGAGGAGGACGTACTGGCGCGCTGTCTGGAAAGCGCGGCGGATCTGGTGGACGAGATCATTATTGTGGACACCGGCTCCACTGACCGCACCAGAGAGATTGCCGCCCGCTTTACCGGCCGGATCTTTGACTTCCCCTGGCAGGATGATTTTTCCGCCGCCCGGAATGAGTCCTTTTCCCATGCCTCCATGGATTACTGCATGTGGCTGGATGCGGACGATGTGCTGCTGGAAGAGGACAGGGAGGCCTTTCTTGCATTAAAGGAGACGCTGGACCCCGCTGTTGCGGTGGTTATGGCGCCTTACCATACCGGGTTTGATGAGAGCGGCCGTGTAACTTTCTCCTGTTATCGGGAGCGCCTGATTAAAAATCATACCGGAATGCGGTGGACGGGGGCGGTTCACGAGGCAATCACACCGGCAGGAAAAATTCTGTATGGGGATTTCGCCGTCACCCATCGCAAGACCCGCCCCTCCGATCCGGACCGGAACCTGCGGATCTATGAGGCGCAGCTGGCCGCAGGAAAGGACCTGGAGCCCCGTCAGCAGTATTACTATGGACGGGAGCTTTACTGCCACCGCCGCTGGGCGGAGGCGCTGGCCGTCTTTGAGCGGTTTCTGGCGGAAGGCCGGGGGTGGGTGGAAAATGAGATCGACGCCTGCTGCCACTGCGCCTGTTGTCACAGGGAGCTGGGCCATGACCGGGCGGCGCTGGCGGCGCTGTTCCGCACGTTTGAATATGACTGCCCACGGGCCGAGACCTGCTGCGAAATCGGGCTCTGGTTTTTTCGGCGGGAGCAGTACCGCCAGGCCGCCTGCTGGTATGCCCTGGCGCTGACCTGCGACAGGGACGACCGCCGGGGCGCGTTTGTCTCCCCGGACTGCTATGGCTATCTCCCCTGCATCCAGCTGTGCGTCTGTTACAACCGGCTGGGGGATCAGAAGCGAGCGGAGGCTTTTAACGAGCTGGCCGCAGCCTGCAAACCGGACTCGCCGGCGGTCCTCCACAACCGGGCGGTTTTCCGGGACCGGACGGCATATGGTCAAACAACCTGAAAACCGAAAAGTCCGGCGGAGAAAACGGCGCACAGCTTTGCTGCCTGCGTCTTCCGTCACGCTGCGCGCTGTTTTCTCCCGCCTCTTTTTTGCCGTTTCCCAGGTTAATTGACGATATTGCTCACCCCTGCGCCTTATTGCAGTGCCGGTTCCGGGTCCTCCTGCATCAGGCGGCGGAGGGCCGGGAGGTTTTCCGCCGGCGGGGCGCAGGCGCCCTCCCGGCAGAGGTAGTACCGCTCCCCTGTCTCCGGAATGGGGTACCGCGCCGACCGGGAGGACAGGCTGGCCAGGGCCCGCCCGTTTTCCTTCGTCCTGGCCAGCACCGCCAGCCGGTAGGTCTCTCCCACCCCTGCCAGCCAGAGAGGCACGCCGTCCCCGGAGACATACACCAGCTCCCGGCGCGGGTGCAGCTCCTCCAGCAGGGCCAGCAGGGAGAAGCAATGGGCGGCGGGATAGTCACCGGCCTCTCCGGCCAGCCAGGACAGCTGCCGCGCCGCCAGCGTCCGGAACCGCTCCTCCCCGGTCAGACGGGCCAGCCTGGTCAGGGCCAGTCCCGCTGCCGCGCCGCCGGAGGGCACGCCCGCGTCGGCGGAGTCCTTCTGCCGGACGATCAGGCGCTCTCCGTGTCCGGCGGCGGTCCGGAAAAAGCCGCCGTCCGTTTCATCCCGGAACAGCGCCGCAATCCGGTCCGCCAGTCCCACCGCCTCCCGGAGACAGGAGGGGGAAAAGTCCGCCTCGTACAGCTCCAGCAGCGCCCAGCAGTAGAACGCGTAGTCGTCCAGCTGCCCCTCGACGGCCGGTTCCCGGTCCCGCCAGCGCAGCCACAGGCGGCCGTCCGGCTGCGTCAGCCGGGTTTTCAGGAACAGCCGGGCGTTTTGAGCTGCTTTCAGGTATTTTTCCTCTCCCAGCACCCGGCTGGCCTTTGCCAGAGCGGCAATCATCATGGCGTTCCAGCTGGTAAGGACCTTGTCGTCCCGGTGGAGCGGCCACCGGCGGCGGCGAAAGGCGGCCATTGCCCGGCACTGGTCCCCGTTTGTCTCCTGGAAGTTCTCATAATCCCCGTCTCCCAGCAGGTTGGGAACGCTCTCCTCCGTCCCGATGGACAGCCTCCGGCAGAACGCGCCGGCTTCTCCCGCCCCCAGGATTTCCTCCGCGTCGGCGGCGGTGAGGAGGTAGAAGCGGCCCTCTCCGCCGCCGCTGTCCGCATCCTGCCCGCAGGCGAAGCCGCCGCCGGGCAGTTTCAGCTCTTCCAGTACATAGTCCATCGTCCGGCAGGCGATCTCCCGGTAGTAAGGCCGTCCGGTCTGGGCGTAGGCCTCCAGATAGGCATAGGCCAGGAGGGCGTTGTCATACAGCATTTTCTCAAAGTGGGGGACGCGCCACGCCCCGTCGGTACTGTAGCGGCAGAACCCGCCGCCAATCTGATCGAAAATGCCGCCCCGCGCCATCCCGGTCAGGGTGGCCTCCGCCATCTCCAGCGCTTTGCCGTCCTCCGTCCGGCGGGCGTATTCCAGCAGGAACATCAGCTCGTGGGCGGCGGGAAATTTGGGCGCGGTTCCAAACCCGCCGTTCACCCGGTCGAACCGGCGGGCCAGCTCCTGCACCGCCCGCCGGAGCAGGGCCTCCTCCGGCTCTGCGGCCTCCGTCCGCCGGGGAGCGATGTGCCGGGTTACCTCCTGCCCAAGCTCCAGAAGGCGCTGCCGGTCCGACTTCCACAGCCGGGCGGTCTCGTCGGCCAGCTCCAGAAGTCCCAGCTGTCCGCCCCGGTTTCTGGGGGGCAGATAAGTCCCCGCCCAGAAGGGCTCCTGCTCCGGGGTCATGAGGATGGTCAGGGGCCAGCCGCCGGACCCGGTGAGGGCCTGACAGGCCGCCATATACACCCCGTCGATGTCCGGCCGCTCCTCACGGTCCACCTTGACGCACACAAAGTCCCGGTTCAGCGCCGCCGCCACCCCGGCGTCCCGGAAGGTCTCCCGGCCCATGACGTGGCACCAGTGACAGGTGGAATACCCAATGGACAGCAAAACGGGTTTATCCTCCTTTTTTGCCTCCCGGAAAGCACCGGGGCACCAGCTCCACCAGTGTACCGGGTCCTGGGCGTGCTGAAGGAGGTAGGGGGATTTCTCATACCGCAGGCGGTTCCCCTCCGCCGTCAATGTTTCCTTCATCTTTTTCTGATCCTCTCCATGCAATTTGTCGAAAGCGGAATTTCTTTCGTTAGTATGGGCAGGACGCCGGAAAAAATGAAAAGGCCCGGCTGCCAGATTCCGACAGCCGGGAAAATCTGATTATAAAAATGCTCAGCTGTTCTTTTTGCTGATGGGCTGCCGGATCAGCAGGCGGCCCAGGGCCTTGCCGTCAAAGGGACAGATGGGATAAAGATACCCCCGGCCCAGAATGGGCCTGGTGGAGGCCAGCAGGATCAGCCAGGCGATTGTGCCGCCCACCAGACCCCACACGTCGAAGAGGGCCACCAGAATCAGGAACGCCATCCTCGTCAGCTTCAGCGCGTACCCCAGCTCGAAGGAGGGCTGGGCGAAATTGGCGATGGCAACAAAGGCCATATACACCAGCACCTCCGGTACCATCCATCGGGCCTGAACGGCAAAATCCCCCAATATGAGAGCCCCCAGCATACTGAAGGAGTTGCTCAGCGCGTCCGGCGTGTTCAGGCTGGCCAGCTTCAGAAGGTCCACCACGAAGTCCAGCAGCAGCAGCTGCACCAGCAGCGGCACGCTCCCCGGCTCCTCCGGGACGATGAAGCCCAGGTATTCCGGCACCCGGGAGGCGTCCTTCACCAGCAGGTACCACACCGGCGTGATAAACAGAGCCAGCAGCATCACGACCACCCGCAGCCAGCGCAGATAGGTGCCCACCAGCGGCGGGAAGTAGTAGTCGTTGGCCTCCTCCATGAAGTCGAACAGGGACGTAGGCAGCAGCATCACCGAGGGGGAGTTGTCAATGAGCATGACGATGCTGCCCTCCATGACGCAGGCCGTGGCGGTGTCGGGCCGTTCGGTGTAGCGGACCTTGGGGAAGGGGTTGTACCACTGGGGCTTGACGATGGCCTCGGCCACGCTCTCCTGACTCATGGCGATAGACCCCACGTCGATGGCGTCCAGCTTTTTCCGCAGGGCCTCCAGCTCCCCCTGGTTGACCTGATTGTCCATATAGGCCAGCACTACGTCCGTCTGACTGCGTCCGCCCACCCTGTGGTTCTCCAGCGTGAGATGGGGATCCCGGATGCGGCGGCGGAGCAGGGCGGTGTTTTGCACCATGGTTTCCGTGAAGCCGTCGTGACTGCCCCGGAGGACCTTGCCGTCGCTGGGCTCCTCCACGCTGCGGCCGGGGAATTTCTTCGCGTCGATCATGGCGCAGCGGTCGAAGCCTTCCAGCAGCAGAATGGTCTTCCCGATAAAGGCCCCGGTGAGAATTTTTTCGATCTGATTCTCGCAGTCCACCTCGCAGAAGGTGACACACCGGTCGATGAATTCCTGCATGTTCTTCGCGTCCTGTCCCAGCGCCGCTCCCTGTCCCAGCAGGAAGGAAGTGATGCGCTCGATCACGCCGTCGTCGCCGTATCCGTCAATGACGTACAGCCGGCCCTTCCGCTGCCCGATATACAGGTCCCGGCTGATGACGTCGTAGTTCCGTCCCACACCCAGAAGCCCGTCCAGCTTTTTCTGGTTCTCGCTGAGTTGATCCGTCAGTTGCTCCATTGTGTTTCCTCCGCAAAACTCTACTGGGTTGTAGTGTCTGCGGAAACTGCCCGGACATACATTCTTTTTCAGAAAATTTTCAGCGCAAAGGACCGGCGGCAAAACCGGTCCTTTGCGCTGTATGGAGGCGCGGGTGATTTACCGGACAAAATTGGTGCGGCAGGCAGCCTCCTTCACGGGAAGACCGTATTTCTCCCTGGCCAGGGCGACGCCCCGCATGAGGAAGGTCATGTTCCGCGCCAGGGTCCGCATACTCTGAAGGCCCTCGCCGTCCTGCGCGGCTTCGCCGGGGAGCGTGCCATGTACGCTGTTCCAGTACTGGCCAGAGGCCACGGGCATTCCGGAAATCGTGAAGAATTTGTTCAGCTCGTCGAAGGTGGCGGAGAGGCCGCCCCGCCGGGCGGCCACCACGGCGGCGCCCACCTTCATGGTCTTATCAAAGGAGGTGCTGTAGAACAGGCGGGCCAGGAAGGCAACCAGGGTTGCGTTGGCGGAGGCGTAATACACCGGGCTGCCCACCACCAGACCGTCACAGGCCTGGAACCTGGGCGCGATTTCGTTGACCAGGTCGTCGAAGACGCATTTGCCGGTTTCCCTGCACTTGAGGCAGGCGACGCAACCGCGGATATCCTTGTTGCCCACATGGACCGTTTCTGTCTCGATTCCTTCCTGGAGGAAGATTCCCTCCATCTCCCGGAGGGCGGCGGCGGTGTTGCCGTTGGGGCGGGGGCTGCCGTTTAGCATCAGAACTTTCATTTCAGCTGTCCTTTCTATAGAGATGCAGGTATGGAGCGGGAGCCGTTAAACATCCTATGCCGGTATTATAAACAAATTCCGGAGAGTTGTAAAGAGGGATGGGCCGGCGTTCCTTTTCAGGAAAGTGTTGCCGGGATATAGCTTCGGCGATTTATATAACAACAAATTGATATAGCAGGAGCCCTGTGCTATAATCGGCTCAACAGATCGGTATTTGACAAGGAGGAACCTGTATGAAAAGACAGTTAAAAGGCATTGCTTTTGACCGGTATGCTTTTGATGACTGGATAGGGCGGCAAACCGTTTTATGATTTGAGTTTTGGATGGTCTGCGGTATTTGCAATTGTGGGGATGGCGGATGTTGTGATGGCCTTTATGCCTGACAAAAAAGACTGACGAATCATAGTTTGCCGGGCGCTTATCCAACGGTGAATGGCTGCCCGCTTTGGATATTTTAACGAATGGTCTGGGGAACCCTCTTTCAGCAGCACCAATCTGAAAAGGGAGGGGCCGGTTCTTCGGAACCGGTGCGTTTCCGGACGTTCAGGCTGCTTTTTTGGTGAAAAAGCGGAATAAAATTGCAGAAAGCCGTGTTTCCGGACTCCTTTGCTGAGGGCGTTGGGAGATGAAACAGCCGCTTATGAAAATCTTTAAAGAAATATGCGGTAAAAATATGACCTGCCCTATGGAAACTCCGGAGAAAAAGGTATATACTATAGCAATCATCAGAATTTCTGGCAAAAGCTCAGGGGTACAAAGTGCGCATGGCCGCGTTGTCGTCCCTGGCGGGCGTCAGCCCGCCTGCGTCCTCCGCCTTGCCCTGCACGCTTTGTCCTCCCCTCCTTTTTTGTCATGAATTCTGAAGCTTGCTATAGTATCCATCTACTCAGCGGAATCGACAAAAGAAGGAGAACCCCCATGTCCCGACAAAAGCTCATGGAAAACGTCTATCTCACCTGTATCCCCTCGGAGAAGTTCAAGACCGGCTTTCTCAGCGCCCAGATGGCCGCTCCGCTGGAGCAGGCCGCGGCGGGCCGCAACGCCCTGCTGGTGAACGTCCTCAGCCGGGGCACCGCCCGCCGCCCCGACATGGCCGCCATCAGCCGGGAGCTGGATCTGCTCTACGGCGCGCGGCTGGAGCCCGCGGTGCGGAAAAAAGGAGAAAATCAGCTCTTTGGCTTCACCGCCAGCTGCATCGACGACCGCTTTCTCCCCCAGGGGGAGAAGCTGCTGGAAAAGCTGACGGACCTGCTGGGCGAATTTTTTTGCAGCCCCGCCACCCACGGAGGGCGGCTGCTGAACGAATATGTGGAAAGCGAGCGGGAAAATCTGGCCGACCTGATCCGGAGCGACGTCAATGACAAGCGCGCCTATGCCGCCCGCCGGCTGCTGGAGGAGATGTGCGCCGGGGAGCGCTACGGCGTCAGGCGCATGGGCAGCGCGGAGGACGTGGAGAGAATTTCCCAGCAGCAGCTGAACCGGCATTACCGGGATATTCTGCCCCAGGGCCGGCTGGAGCTGTTTTACTGTGGCAGCGCGCCGGAAAAGCGGGTGGCCGGCGCGTTCACCCGCGCCTTTGCCGCCCTGCCCCGGCAGGGCGCGCTGGAGCCCGTCGCCACCCTCCGCCGTCCCGCCAGGGAGCCGGTCCGGGTGGTGACCGAGGAAATGGACGTGGGGCAGGGAAAACTGTGCATGGGCTTTCGCACGGACAGCGGGGACATGCCGGCAACCATGATGATGAACACCATGTTCGGCGGGGCCACCACCTCCAGGCTGTTTGTCAACATGCGGGAAAAGATGTCCCTGTGTTACTACGCGGGCAGCGCCTACCACCGGCTGAAGGGGCTGATTACCGTATCCTCCGGCATCGATTTTGCCAACTATGACCGGGCGGTGGAGGAGATTTTCCGGCAGCTGGAGGCCCTGCGGCAGGGCGAATGGGAAGAGTGGGAGCTGGAGGGGGCGCGGCAGTCCCTGCTCAGCAGCCTGCGCTCCATTGAGGACTCCGCCGGCGCGCTGGAGGACTATGTCATGGGACAGGCCGCCTCCGGCGGCGGAGAGACGATTCCCGAGCTGATTGCCGCTGTTCTGGCCGTCACGCCGGAGCGTATCCGGGAGGCCGCGGCGGCGGTAAAGCCGGACACCATTTATTTCCTGAAGGGAAAGGAGGCGCGGGCATGAGGACCACGGAATATCCCCGGCTGGGAGAAAAAGTGTTCCGCACGCACCTGTCCAACGGACTGGAGGTTGTGACGGTCAGCAAGCCCTTTCACGCCAGAAGCTACGCCTTTTTCGCCGCCCGCTACGGCGGCATGGATCTGCGCTTCCGGCTGGACGGCCGGTGGCGGGACACGCCCGCCGGCATCGCCCACTTCCTGGAGCACAAAATGTTCGACATGGAGACGGAAAACGTCATGCAGTCCTTCGCCCGGAACGGCGCGTCGGACAACGCCTTCACCAGCAACGCCGTCACCGCATACTACTTCACCTCCACCGGAAATTTTTATGAAAATCTCCGTACCCTGCTCCGCTTTGTCTCCACCCCTTATTTCACCCCGGAGAGCGTGGAGAAGGAACAGGGCATCATTGCGCAGGAAATCCGGGAGACGGAGGATGACCCGGACTGGCGGGTATATGCCAATCTGATGGAATGCCTCTACCGGGACAGCCCGGCGCGGATTCCGGTGGCGGGATCGGTGGAGAGCATCCGGCAGATCACATCTCAGGTTCTCTACGACTGCCATAAGGCCTTTTATACCCCCTCCAACATGGTGCTCATCTGCGTGGGAAACATGGACCCGGAGCGGGTGGTCCTGGAGGCGGAGGCCATTCTGCCCGGAGAGGGCGGACCCGCCATCGAGAGGGACTATGGCCAGGAGAAGAACCTCACACCCGCCGGACGGGAACGGGAGCAGGAAATGGCGGTCTCCATGCCCATGTTTCTGGCAGGCTATAAATGTCCCCCGCCCGGCGACGGGGAAGCCATGCTGCGGCAGAGCATCATCGGCGATCTGGCCTGCGACGCCCTGTTCGGGGACAGCAGCCCGCTGTACACCCGCCTCTATGAGCAGGGGGCCATCAACAGCAGCCTGGGGGGAAACTTCGACATGCTGCCCGGCGTGTCCTATGTGTACGTGGGAGGCGACGTGAAGGACCCCCGCCGGGTGTTCGATGAGATCACCAGGCAGGCCCGGCGTCTGGGCCAGGAGGGCATCGACGGGGACTTCTACCGGCAGATCCGCCGGGCCGCCTACGGCGGGATGCTCCGCAGTCTCAATTCCTTTGAGAACATCGCCGTCAGCATGGCGGAGGGGTATTTCCGGGGCTTCGATTACTACCGCTTCCCGGAGGTCTTCGACGCCGTCACAAAGGAGGACGTGGAGGCCTTCCTCCGGGAGAATATCGCCCCGGAGCGGGCAGCTCTGTCCCTGATCCGGCCAAAAGAACCCGCTTTTTCCTGAAAGAAAAGGGAAGCGGAAAGAACTTTGGAAAGAGACGGCCGCCGCCCTGCAGAAGCTTTGCTGCTTCGGCGGCGGAACAACTCATAAAACACGCTTTTCATGGGGGATAACATCACTATGTACGAATACGCAAGAACCGATATGCCCATCAGCTTTCCCGGCCTGTTCGGGGACTGGTCCGTCAATCCTTCTCCCGTTGCCATTCCCATCGGCAACGGGGTGCGCTGGTACGGGATCATCATCTGCGCGGGACTGATTCTGGCCGTGCTGTTCTGCTGCCGGCAGGGGAAGAAGTACGGCATTACCGAGGACAATATCTATGACATGATGATCTGGCAGATCCCGCTGTGCATCATCGGCGCGAGACTTTATTATGTGCTGTTCTATCTGGACCTGTACCGCACGGCGGACGGGGGATTCAACTGGGGCAAAATGGCCGCCATCTGGGATGGCGGACTGGCCATTTACGGGGCGGTCATCACGGCGTTTATTGTGCTGCTGATTTTCTGCCGGAAGAAAAAGCTGTCCTTCGGCGCTTTCGCGGACCTGGGCGTCATGGGGCTGCTGATCGGGCAGGCGGTGGGCCGCTGGGGCAACTTCGTCAACCGGGAAGTCTTCGGCGGGGAGACCACCCTTCCCTGGCGGATGCGGGTGTGGGTGACGGACTCCCGGTTCATTGAGGTCCACCCCACCTTCCTGTATGAGAGCCTGTGGAACCTGGTGGGGCTGGCGCTGATTGTGTTCGTCATCTCCAGGATCCGGACCTTCGACGGGGAGAACACCTGCTTCTACTTTATCTGGTACGGGCTGGGACGGGCGTGGATCGAGGGCGTGCGGACCGACACCCTGAAGCTCTTCGGCTGGGAGCTGTTTGGCCGGCCCATTCTGGTCAGCCAGCTGCTGAGCGTCATTCTGGTGATTGCCGGAGCGGCGGTGCTTCTCATCAATAAGCGGAAGCATCCCCGCGGACAGGAGAATCTGTTCGTCAACCGGCAGGCGGCGCTGAAGGCCGCGGAGGAGGTGGAAAGCGCCGCCCCCTCCGCTCCGGAGCAGGACGGGGACGGGCTCTGATATGTCCATAAGCTTTCTTAAAGTTCCTTTTGATTCTTTTCCCATGCAGCGCCCGCGAAGCGGGCACTGGCAGCCCAGGCTGCCCGCAGGGCAGCGCAGTGGTTTCAGGGAAAAGAATGTCTGCCTGAAATGGAGGGAGTACATATGACAGCAAAGAAAGGCGTTCTGTATGGCGTGGGCGTGGGGCCGGGAGATCCGGAGCTGCTGACCCTGAAGGCGCAGAGAATCCTTCGGGAGGCGGACGTAATCGCCGTCCCCGACAAGGGCGCGGGAGAGAAGACCGCCCTGACCATTATCGGCCCCCTGGCGGAGGGGAAGACGCTGCTCTACTGCGCCGCGCCCATGACCAGGGACCCGGCGCGGCTGGAGGCGGCCTATGAGGAGAACGCCCGGCGGATTGCCGGAGTACTGGACGAGGGGAAGACGGTGGCGTTCATCACGCTGGGGGACCCGTCGATTTACTCCACCTGTCTGTATACCCACCGGCGGGTGGCGGCCATGGGGTATGAGGCGAAGATCATCCCCGGCGTGCCCTCCTTCTGCGCGGTGGCGGCGGCGCTGGGGGAGGGACTGTGCGAGGGCAGCGACCGGCTGCTGATTGTGCCCGCCTCCCACCGGGATCTGACCGGCTGCCTGGAGGTGGACGCCAATTACGTATTTATGAAGGCCGGCCGGGAGCTGGGCGCGTTGCGGGAGACCCTGGACCGCCGGGGCCTGCTGGACCGGGCGGCCATGGTGGAGAACTGCGGCATGGCTTCGGAGCGGGTCTATCCCCGGTTTGCCGACGCCCCGGTGGACAGCGGCTACTTCTCCGTAGTGGTGGTCAAACGGGATGGCGAATAAGCGCTTTCCTCTGTTCGTGGACCTGACGGGGAAAAGAGCCGTGGTCGTGGGCGGCGGAACGGTGGGCCTGCGGCGGGCGGAGGCCCTGGCCCGGTTCGGGGCGGAGGTCACGGTGATCTCTCCCGTTTTGTCCCGGCGGGCGGAGGGAATATGCCATGTGGCCCGGCCCTATGCCGCCGGGGACCTGCGCGGCGCGTATCTGGCCGTGGCCGCCGCGGATGATCCGGCGGTCAACGGGACCGTAGGCCGGGAGGCCAGGCGGCTGGGGGTCCTCTTCAACCGCTCGGACTGCCCGGCGGACTGCGACTTTTTTTTCCCCGCCCTGTGCGAAGGGGACGGCATGGTGGCCGGACTGGCGGGAGACGGCACGGACCACGGAAGAACCGCCCGGACGGCGAAGATAATCCGGAAAATTCTGAATAACAGCGAGGACGACGCATGAAGCTGCGCATTGGAAGCAGAGACAGTCAACTGGCGGTCATCCAGTCCCGGCTGGTGATGGACCGGCTGCGTGAGGCTCACCCCGATTGGGAGCTGGAACTGATCACCATGAAGACCACCGGGGACCGGATATTGGACCGCCCCCTGGAGCAGGTGGGAGGCAAGGGCCTTTTTGTGAAGGAGCTGGACGCTGCCCTGCGGGAAGGGCGGGTGGACCTGACGGTTCACAGCTGCAAGGACCTGCCCATGGACCTGCCGGAGGACCTGCCGCTGGCGGCCTTCCTGCCTCGGGAGGACCCGCGGGACGCGCTGGTGCTGCCGGAGGGAACCTCCGTGTGGGACCGGACGAAGCCTATTGGCAGTGCCAGCCCCCGCAGGCGGCTGCAATTGCGGGCGCTGTTTCCGGAGGTGGAGGTCCGCACCGTCCGGGGCAATGTGCTTACCCGGCTCCGCAAGCTGGAGACCGGCGAGTACGGCGCGCTGGTGCTGGCGGCGGCGGGGCTGAAGCGGTTGGGACTGGGGGAGCGGATCAGCCGGTATTTTTCCGCGGAGGAGCTGCTGCCCGCCGCCGGGCAGGGGATTCTGGCCGTCCAGTGCCGCGGGGACATGGACCGGACGGCGCTGGAGTGCCTCCGGGATGAGGAGGCGGAGCGCTGCGCTCTGGCGGAGCGGGCCTTCGTCAGGGCGCTGG
The DNA here is from genome assembly GCA_910587505.1 of uncultured Oscillospiraceae bacterium. GTDB lineage: Bacteria > Bacillota > Clostridia > Oscillospirales > Oscillospiraceae > Pelethomonas. Next base: position 46,102 of record CAJULD010000003.1, read on the forward strand.
GCGGCGGGTGCTCCTCGCCGGCGGCGGCCCATGCCGCGGCGGCGGAGGGCCGCATAGTCATCACCGGAATCTGCGTGGACGAAAATGAAGCGCTCCACAGGGGGACGGTCTCCGGCCCTCTGCCGGACGGGACCGGGCTGGCGGCGGCGCTGGCGGAGCAATTGCAGAAGGAGGGCGGACTGTGGCAGGAAAGGTGACACTGGTAGGGGCGGGGCCCGGTGATCCGGGGCTGCTGACCGTCAAGGGGCTCCGCGCCCTCCTGGGGGCGGAGGTGGTGGTTTATGACCGGCTGGTGAGTCCCGCCGTGCTGGAATTGATTCCGGACGGCGCCCGGCGGATCGATGTGGGCAAGGAGGCCAGCCATCATCCGGTGCCCCAGGCGCGGATCAATCAGATCCTGCTGGAGGAGTCCCAGGCGGGGCATAACGTCGTGCGGCTGAAGGGCGGGGACCCCTTTGTCTTCGGCCGGGGCGGCGAGGAACTGGAGACCCTGGCGCGGGCGGGGGTGGCCTTCTCGGAGATTCCCGGCGTGACCTCCGCCATTGGGGCGGCAGCCTACGGGGGCGTCCCGGTGACTCACCGGGACTATGCATCCTCTCTGCACATCATTACCGGCCACGCCCGGGAGGGCGCGGCGCTGGACATCGACTTTGAGGCCCTGGTGCGGACGAAGGGGACGCTGGTGTTCCTCATGGGCGTGACGGCCATGCCCGCCATTGTGAAGGGGCTGCTGGCGGCGGGAATGGACCCGGCCACTCCTGCCGCCATGGTGGAACGGGGAACCCTCCCCGGCCAGCGGCGGTGCGGCGCGGCGCTGGCCGCCCTTCCGGCGCGGGCTGCGGAGATGGAGATTCACAGTCCCGCGCTGATTATCGTGGGGAGCGTGTGCGCCCTGGCGGAGGAGCTGTGCTGGTTTGAAAGACTGCCCCTCCACGGCAGGCGGATTCTGGTTACCCGGCCCAGGGAGCGGGCGGGGACGCTGTCGGACGCTCTGCGGGAGCAGGGCGCGGAGGTGGTGGAATTCCCCTGTATCCGCACGGAGCCCATTCTCCCCTGCCCCGCCATGGAACGGGCGCTGGAGCAGCTTGCGGATTACGAATGGCTGGGATTTACCGGCGCGGCGGGAGTGGAGGCGTTCTGGTCCTGTCTGCGGGGCATGGGGAGAGACGCGCGGGCTCTGGGGAATGTAAAGCTGGCGGCCATCGGCTCCGCCACCGGGAAGGCACTGGAGGCCCGCGGCCTGACTGCCGATCTCATTCCGGAGATCTGCGACGGGGCTCACATGGGAGCGGCGCTGGCGAAAAAAGCGGCGGGGCGCGTCCTGCTGCTGCGGGCGGAGGAGGGCTCCCCGGCCCTGCCGGACGCGCTGGCGGCGGCGGGAATCGCCTTTGACGACATCCCGGTCTACCGCACAATCCATGACAATTCCCGCGCCCGGGAGCTCCGGACGGAGCTGGAGGCGGGGCGGTTCGACTACGTGACCTTCACCTCCGCCTCAACGGTCAGGGGCTTCGTCTCCGCCGTGGGCCCGGATGCGGACTTCAGCCGCTTTCTGGGGCTGTGTATCGGACCGCAGACCGCGAAAGAGGCGGAAAAACGCGGCATCCGGGTGCGGATCGGAGGGAGAGCGGCGATTGACGCGCTGGTGGAGCTGGCGGAAAATCTGTCCGCCGGGGAACAGGACCTATGATTGATTTACGGAACAGGGACTACTGTCCCTCGCTGGATGAGATAGGGACATATATCAGAAACCCGGTCTTTCAGCAGTTCTGCGCAGAGCTGACGGAGACCTGGGCCTGCAGGGAAAAGATCGAATACAGCGGTTGCAGTATGGAGCGGGGCTGGAACGTCAAATTCAAAAAATCCGGGAGATCGCTGTGTACCGTCTATCCCCGGGAGCAGTATTTCACGGTGCTGCTGGTGGTTGGCCGGAAGGAGAAGGAGGCGGTGGAAGCCGCCCTTCCCGGCTGTGCCGCCGCCCTGCGGGAGATTTACGGGCGGACAGGGGAGGGCAACGGCCAGCGGTGGCTGATGATCGATCTGGAGGACCGGGACCAGTTGTACCGGGATGTGTTCCGGCTCATTGCCATCCGGGCGGCCAGATGAAAAAGTACAGGCTCGCCTTTGATCCCTGGGGGTTGCTGCTGTTCCTGCTGATGATGCTCCCCTGCTTCGTCTGGTTCAACCTCCCTGCCCCCAATGACATTCTGCGGGGAGAGTCCGCCACCCCTGTGCTGGACGGGATCGCCTCCGTCTGCCAGGTCCTGTTCGTCGCGGCGCTCTGCCTGGTGATGCGCAGCGGGCGGGAGAGGCTGCGGTTCACGCCGTTGATCCGGGGCTGCATTGTCTGTATGCTGCTCTATTACCTCGGCTGGGTCCTCTACTATGGGGGAAGCATCCGTCCGGCAGTAATCCTGCTGCTGACGGTCCCGCCGTGTCTGAGCTTCCTCTTTTATGGGCTGAACAGAAAAAATTACATTGCGGTCGTTCTTATAGTGATTTTCACAGCCTGTCATCTGCTTTATGGCATGATAAATTTTATAATGTGCGGAGGATTTTTATGGAACTCGTAAACCGGCCCCGCCGCCTGCGGCGGACCGACTGCATCCGGCGCCTGAACCGGGAGACCCGGCTGAGCGTGGATTCGCTGATCTATCCGGTTTTTGTGGACGAGACGCTCTCCGGCGTGCGGCCCATTGAGAGCATGCCGGGGCAGAACCACTACGGTCTGGACAGAGTGCATGAGGCGGTAGAGGATTGCCTGAATGCCGGCGTGAATCACTGCATTCTTTTCGGACTGCCCGCCAGGAAGGACGCGTGCGGTTCCTCCGCCTGGGCGGAGCACGGCGTCATTCAGGAGGCCGTCCGGACCATCAAGGCCACGTTTCCCGATTTCACCGTGATTACCGACGTGTGCATGTGCGAGTACACGGATCACGGCCACTGCGGCATTCTCCGCAGGCACGGCCATGACTGCGATGTGGACAACGACGAGACGCTGGAGTATCTGGCTAAGATTGCCGTCAGCCATGCCGCCGCCGGCGCGGACATGGTGGCCCCCTCGGACATGATGGACGGCCACGTGGCAGTCCTTCGGAAGGCCCTGGATAAGAACGGCTTCCAGGACACCGCCATTATGGCCTACTCCGCCAAGTACGCCTCCGCTTTCTACGGACCCTTCCGCGCCGCCGCCGGGTCGGCGCCCTCCCTCGGGGACCGGAAGGGCTATCAGATGGACCCCCATAACCGGAAGGAGGCCCTCCGGGAGTGCGCCCTGGACGCGGCGGAGGGAGCGGATATCCTGATGGTCAAGCCTGCGCTGAGCTATCTGGATGTGATCCGGGAGTGCGCGGAGACCTTCGACCTGCCGCTTTGCGCCTATTCCGTCTCCGGCGAGTACGCCATGATTAAGGCGGCCGCGGCTGCCGGACTGGTGGACGAACAGCGGATCATGTGCGAGACGGCGCTGTCCATCTTCCGGGCCGGAGCGAACATGCTTATCACCTACTATGCCCAGGAGCTCGCCAAAGCTATCTATATGGGCGAGATCGGTTAAAACAGAGCGGCGGCAGGGGGGATACCCTGCCGCCGCTCTGTTTTGTTTACATGCTCCGGGAATACTTTTCAACGATCTGCTTCAACTCGTCCCAGTGCTCCTCCATGTCGCTTACCAGCTTGCACTGAGTCCGGCAGCGGTCCAGGTTCTGGCGTTCCCGGCTGATGTGGAAATACACGTCCCCCTCCAGGTAATCGGTGAGGAACCGCATGCCGCACTCCAGCGTCATCAGCTTGGCCCCCCACGGCAGATACTCGATTTCCTGTTTCGTCAGCGTCCCGCCTGCGCCCTCCAGGAAGGCGCGGGTGTACGTGTCGAAAAGGGCTACGTCCAGGTTGACCCTGCTCAGGTCCGTCTCATCCTCGGCGCTGTGGTTGGCCCCGAAGCGGATGGAATCCCCGAAATCATTGATGGCCAGTCCCGGCATGACGGTGTCCAGATCGATGATGCAGATGCCCTCTCCGGTTTTCTCATCCATGAGGACGTTGTTGAGCTTGGTATCGTTATGGGTGACCCGCAGGGGCAGCTTCCCGTCCCGCAGCGCCTGGAGCGCCACGGAGCAGTCCGCCTCCCGGTCCAGCATGAAGCGGATCTCCCTGCCGCACTCCGCGGCCCGGCCCAGCCTGTCCTCCTTCACGGCGGCCTTCAGCCGCGCCAGCCGGTCCTCCGTATCATGGAAGCGGGGGATCGTCTCATGAAGCGTCTGGGCGGGATAGCCCTGCAAAAGCCGCTGGAAGCGGCCAAAGGCCCGGCCCGAGGCCGCGAACAGCTCCGCCGTCTCCGCCGACTGGCAGCAGACCGTCCCCTCTACGAAGGGATACACCCGCCACGCGCCGCCGTCCCGGTCGGTATAGCAGCTCTCTCCGTTCCGGGGCCGGATGACCCGCAGGGCCTCCCGCTCCCGGTCGCCGTGATTGCGCTCGATCTCCCGGCCAAGATATTCCGTCACGCCGGTGATATTCTCCATCAGCTGGTCAGGGTGCCTGAAGGCGGCGGCGCTCATGCGCTGGAGAATGAACCGCCGGCAGCAGCGGTCCTCCGGCTGGGTGTGGACCACAAAGGTGTCGTTGATATGCCCCTGTCCGAATCGGATGGCCCCCACGGTGGGCGCGCCGAAGTCAAAGGCCGCCAGGACCTCTTCAAGATATGCTTCCGCCTTCATTCCGCTTCCTCCCACAGCCGGTCCGGATAGAGGCCGGACGCGGTTTTTTCACGGATGGCCGCCTCTACCATGGGCTTGTCCTCCCGGTAGGTGACGCCATACCACTTGTCTGTGCTGCGCAGCACCTTCACTCTTGCCTTCCCCTCGTCGATGAGCCAGCTGACCACGGTGGGCAGGAAGTATTCCGCCCCGGCGGGGTTTTCTGAGAGCGCCCTGTCCAGAAACCGGGGGAACCGGTCCCAGGCTTCCTCCAGGAAGCTGCGGTTGAATCCCCACATATTCATGGACACGATGGTTTCTCCCGGCAGCTCCGTCCAGGTCTTTCCGCCGTCCTCGGTGTACCGGGGCGGCTCGCCCTTCTCGATCCTGGTGCGCTCGGTGACCTGCGTGAGGAAGTGCTCCGCCGTTTCCTGGCACACGCCCCGGGCCACCGTCCCGTTTTCCGTGACGGTATTTTTCAGCAGATATCCCACCATGGCATACTCGTACATATCTCCGTCGGGATGCCCGCTGAGGTAATCAAAGATCTCCCGGAAGGCCTCCGGTCCATAGTAGTCGTCGGCATTGATGACAGCGAAGGGCCCGTCCACCACATTCCGGGCGGCAAGGACCGCCTGGGCGGTGCCCCAGGGCTTGGTCCGCTCTGCCGGAGCGGTGTATCCCTCCGGCAGGTCCTCCCGGCTCTGGTAGACGTAGCGCACGTCCATAACCTTTGCCAGACGGTCGCCCGCAAGAGCCTTAAAATCCGCCTCGATCTCCGGCTTGATGACGAACACCACCGTCTCAAATCCCGCCCTTCTGGCGTCGTAAACGGAGTAGTCCAGAATCACCTGACCATGATTTCCCACCGGGTCCAGCTGCTTGAGTCCGCCGTAGCGGCTGCCCATGCCGGCCGCCATAATGACTAAAACAGGTTTTTTGCTCATTTTTCCATTCTCCTCCTCTGATCCGCAGATTTTGGTATGCCTCCGGATTTTATTGTAGCAGGTCCGCAGAGAAAAAATAGGATGCATCGTTCCGAATATAGCAAAATCTTTCGTGATGAGAATAATTGTACGAATTGCAAAAAAAGAGGTCCTGTTTTTGTTCAGGAGAACGAAAGCGGCGGTCTGCCCGCTGCCGCCCCCGGCGGCGGCAGTCCCCCTTGCCTTTCCCGGCCCGGATATGGTATACTATGTCCCATAGAATCCGGGGAAAAGCCCCCGCCGGGAGGGACGGCAGTGAACATCTTCTTCGATCAGGAGCAGCTGATGCAGCTGCTCGCCAATCTCTACGTATTTACCGGCATGGCCGCCAATATTCTTGACCCCCAGGGGCGGGACATCAACCTCTTTGAGGGGCACCCTCCTTTTTGCAGGGCGGTCAACGCCCTGCCGGAGGGCCACCGGCGGTGCGTGGACTGCGACGCGTGGAAGGTGAGAAGCTACAGCGCCGCCAGGGGGTTCCAGTTTTACCGCTGTCACGCCGGCGTCTGCGAGGCCGTCATGCCTCTGTTTGACAAAAACCATCCTCTGGCCTATCTGGTTTTCGGGTGCTTCCTGGACGAATCCCCCATGGAGGAGCAGTGGGCGCGCAGCCGTCCCCTGCTGGAGTGGTATCCCGGCGGGCCGGAAGCGCTGAAGGACGCCTTTTTCCAGTTCCGGCAGTATTCCCCGGCGGAGCTGAAGGCCTATTCGGAGCTTCTGGAGGCGCTGGCGGCCTATATCCAGCTGAAGGGGATGATTCTGACCACGGAGAAGACAGACCTGCAAAAGCTGGAGCTCTATCTGGATCAGCACTACATGGAAAAGCTGTCGCTGGAGACCATCTCCGAGGCGCTCCATATTGGACGCACCAAGCTCTGCCGTCTGGCCAAGGAGCTTTCCGGCGGACAGACGCTGTCCTTCCTGATTGCCCAGCGGCGCATTGAGGCCGCCAAGACCCTGCTGCGGCAGAACGATCTGCCGGTCTCCGCCGTGGCGGAGGCGGTGGGCGTGAGCGACTACAACTACTTTTCCCGCGTTTTCCGGTCAGTCACCGGGACGACCCCCAGAAATTTCCGAAAAAAATGGCGGCAGGAGCCGAATGACTTTGGTTAAATTGCTGAAATTTCCTCTCGATAATTTTGCGATTCGCACAATTTTTCGGATTATGTACGATTTTGCTATATTCTGAACGTTGGCACCTATTTTTTCCAGAAGGAACCCGCTACAATATCTGACAGAATCGTGCGCCACACAGGGATACAAACCGGGTGAGGCGCGCCTTTCATCAATGTTAAGGAGGAAGATTGAGAATGAAGAAGAGAATGCTTGCCCTGCTGCTGGCTCTGTCCATGGTGTTCGCCCTGACCGCCTGCGGCGGCGGCGGTGGCGGAAAGACCACGCTGAACGTCATCATTTCCCAGTACGGCAACTACACCCAGGAGTGGTGGACCCAGTTTGAGAAGGATTTCGAGGCCGCCAACAAGAACGTGGACCTGAACATCGAGATCGTCTCCTGGAACGACATCTACTCCGTCGTCTCCACCCGCATCCAGTCCAAGCAGCAGCCCGACATCCTCAACATCAGCGGCTTTGCCGATTATGTGGCCGACGACCTGCTGATGAAGGCCGAGGACTACACCTCCGCCGAGGTCAAGGCCAAGATCATCCCCAGCTTCTGGGAGTCCAATGACATTGACGGCACCGTGTGGGCCCTGCCCATCCTGGCTTCCTGCCGCCTGCTGTTCTGCAACATGGATCTGCTCAATGCGGCAGGCATCACCGAAGCTCCCAAAACCTGGGATGATGTACTCACCGCCTGCCAGGCCATCAAGGATACTCACGGCGACAGCGTTGTTCCCTGGGGTCTGGATATTTCCACTGACGAAGGTCAGGCCGCATTCTCCTACTATACCTGGAACATGGGCGGCGGCTTCGTGGACAGCAGCAACAACTGGGCTCTGAACAGCGACGCCAACGTGAAGGCCGTGGAGTACATCAAGACCCTGATCGATTCCGGCTACTGCAACTCCGCTCCCTACACCGATACCCGCTATCCCCTGCAGGACGCCTTCAGCGCCGGCACTCTGGCGATGATGATCGGACCCATGAACATGGTTTCTGCCGATTCCTCCGTCAACTACAAGTACACTGATATCCCCACCTCCACCGACAAATCCAGCGCCATGGGCGTGTGCGATCAGTTGATGGTATTCAAGAACGATGCCGTGAAGGATCAGGACGCCCGCACCAAGGCTATCTCTGCCTTCTTCGATTTCTTCTATGACTGCGAGCGTTACTCCAGTTACATGGTCTACGAGGGCTTCCTGCCCGCCACCACCGATGCGTCTGACAACCTGTCCGCCAACGCTGAGAAGTACATCAAGGGCGGCACCACCGATGTCACCGGCGACAGCGAGTACTTCGAGTTCTTCTGCGGTCTGCTGCCCAACTGTGGTTTCTACCCCATGGGCAAGGCGGAGTGGATGGACGTGCGTAACGGCGTCATCGAGGTCGAGCAGCAGGTCTGCCAGGGCAGCATTTCCGCCAGGGATGCCCTGGACAATCTCCAGAAGAGCATCGCCGGCTAACCATCTGACCGGACAACAGGGAGGGGCCAGCAGGCCCCTTCCTTCTATTTCGAAGGCAAGTAAGGAGGCTCGTCTATGAAAGAAAATAAGCCCCGCGCGAACCTGAACATAAAAAAGAAAGAAAATAAGCCCCGCACGAACCTGAACATGAAGAAAGTGGAGCCCTACATCTGGCTGCTGCCCAGCATCCTGCTGATGGGCGTCATGATCCTGGTCCCCATTTTCAGCGTGTTCCAGACCTCGTTTTCCGAGATCAGCAAGTCCGGCGTCAATAAGGGCTTCAACGGGGTGAGCAACTACCTCTGGATCTTCCAGAACCCCACCTTCTGGAACACCCTGTGGAACACGGTGGTCTGGACCGTGGTGGTGGTAGGCATCTCCACCATCCTGGGCATCATCCTGGGCCTGGTTCTGAACGAGAAATTCCACGGACGAAAGATCGTCCGGGCCATCGTGGTGTTCCCCTGGGCCACGGCCCTCATCATCCAGTCCGTCATCTGGAAGTACATCATCAACGCCGACTACGGCGCTCTCAACGCCCTGCTGCTCAAGCTGGGCCTCATCGACAGCTACGTGAACTGGACCGCCACCCCCGGGCAGTTCTTCGCCTGGGAGTGCTTCGTGGGTATCCTGGTCACCATCCCCTTCGTCACCTTCTGCGTCCTCTCCGGCCTCCAGAGCATCGACACCTCGCTCTATGAGGCCGCCGACGTGGACGGGGCCACCTTCTGGAACCGGCTGTTCCGGATCACACTGCCCCTGCTGATGCCCAGCCTGACGGTGTCCACGGTGCTGAACATCATCTACGTGTTCAACTCCTTCCCCATCATCTGGACGATCTCCAAGGGCGACCCGGCGGACCAGACCCACACTCTGGTCACCTACCTCTACAAGCTCTCCTTCACCAGTCAGAAGGTGGGCGAGGCGGCGGCGGTGTCCGTGGTAGGCTTCGTGATCCTGGCCGCCTGCGCCAGCATCTACATGATTATCACCCTGCGGGCGGAAAAGGAGGAGTAACCGATGAAAGTAAAGAAATCCCCCTGGTCGCGGATTGCGCTGTACCTGTTCGTGTTCGTCATCTGCGTGGTGATCCTGTACCCCTACTTCGTCATGTTCACCACCGCGGCCAAGAGCAACGATGAAATGTACGCCATCGGCGGCAGCCTGATGCCCTCCGTCTGGCAGTGGTCCAACTTCCTTGACATCTGGCGGGAGGCCCCTGTCTTCAAGTACCTGCTCAACTCCATCATTGTGGCCGGCGGGGCCACCTTCCTGGCCATCCTCTGCGGCATCCCGGCGGCCTACGCCCTCTCCCGGATGCGCTTCAGGGGCAAGGGCATTTTCATGGGCGCGGTCATCATGAGCCAGATGTTCTCCCCGGTGGTGCTGCTGGTGGGCATCTACCGGCTGATGACGGCCATGCACCTGACCAACAGCCTGATCGGTCTGATCCTGCTCAACGCGGCTTTCAACCAGGCCTTCGCCATCTGGCTGCTGCGGGGAACCTTCACCTCCATCTCCTCGGAGATGGAACAGGCCGCCAAGATCGACGGCTGCGGCACGGTCCAGGCCCTGGTCCGGGTGCTGCTGCCGGTGTCGGCCCCCGGCATCGTCACCACCCTGATCTTCGTGTTCATCAACTCCTGGAACGAGTACACCATCGCCCTGACCCTGATCTCCAGCGATCTGCTCAAGCCCATCACCGTGGGCATCAACGTCTTTTACGGCTTCAACTTCATCAAGTGGCAGTACCTCTTCGCCACCTCTATTTTCGCCACCATCCCGGTAGTCGTCCTGTTCCTGTGCATTGAGAAGCACCTGGTGGCAGGCCTGACCTCCGGCGGCGTGAAGGGATAAATTAAGTCAAAAAAGATGCTTCGCATCTTTTTTGAGGAAGAGCCGTCATTCAGCTCCGCTGAACGACCGGCCCGGCGGCCCAAGGACTGCCCCGCTCCGCTCTGCGCCGCGGTAGATCGTGCGATGGCCGCATCGAGCGGCCACGCACGATTCAATTCTACACAGCCACTCGATGTGGCTGTGTAGAATCCACGACGCCCGCTCCACGCAAAGTGTTTTTTCCGGGGTACACGCCTCCGGAAAAAACGATTCCTATGGATTTGCGCCTGCAGGCGCAAACTCCTGCGGAGGGCTGTTTAACGGACGATCCCCGCCGGTATTTTCCGGCGGGGATTTTTTTGCTCTATGGGGCCAGATATTCTTCCAGGCAGACGCCCTGCTCGTGGATCTCCGCCGCAGCCTCCCGGCCTACGTAGCGGTAGTGCCAGGGCTCGTAGATGATACCGGTGAGATCGCTCCTGCCGCTGGGATAGCGGAGGATGAAGCCGTATTCCCAGCTGTGCTCCATCAGCCACTTCTGTACGGCGGTGTCCTCCTGGCTCTCGTCCAGATTCTGGTTGTTCATGTCCACGATGTCCACCGCCAGCCCCGTCTGGTGCTCGCTGGTGCCGGGGAGGGCCACCGTCCGGGCAGCCTCCGTTTCGGCGTCCTCTGCGGAGCGGCCTTGGGCCAGCAGGCGGGCCACCTTGTTCTGATAGAGCTCCTCCTGCCTGGCATAGCTGCGGTAGGCCGAGCAGATCACCGGGGACAGTCCTGCCCCACGGCAGGCGTCCATCATAGCCTGCAAATCGGGATAGCACCGCTGGTCCACCACAAGGCCGTTGGTCAGCTTTTGGGGAGTAAACGTACAGGTCTGATCCAGGGGAGTCCAGGGATTTGCCAGAATCAGGTTCCACTGGCTTTTGTCCGGCGCGTCCGGCTCCGGCGGGAGCGGGGGCTCCGGGGCGGAGACGGCGGCGATGGGCCTCACAGCCGCGGCCTGAGGCGGCTGCGGGTCCTTTTCCGGCTCCGGCGGGAGGGTGAAGGCCAGCGCAAAGGACAGTACCGCCAGCAGGAATGTGCAGAGCGGCAGGCGGCTTCTTCTCCTCCGCCGGCGGCCGGATCTCCCGCCGCTGCGGGCGGGGTCTTCTCTTTGGTACATGGGACGCACCTCTCTGTCAATGAGATGGTCCCATTATAGAGGGACGCCTTATAAAAATGCCGTCGAACCGGCATCGGTCCGGCATCGAAATCTTTTTTCCTGAAAAAGGATTCAAAAAGAACTCTGGCGCGCCCTTTTGCTCAGCTGCTCCTGGATTTCTGCGCGGTAACGCGCTGCATTTCCAATTGGAGAACAGCATTACGAATCGTAGGCGGCTTCATTGGCGGGAGGGGGCTCCCAGGTATTCCTGACATAGGGATTCAGGGTGGTGAAGCCGTACGTATAGTAGTACAGATCCAGCTGATATTCCGCCTTGTCCTCCGCCGTCCCCAGCGGGAACAACAGCTCGAGCCGCATGGAGTAGTCGAACAACACCTCGTTGCCAATGCGGACCTCCGTACCGTAGTATTCCTCCAGAAACGCCCGCCAGTTTTCTGTCCGGGCGTAAATGGGTTCCATGACGTTCCTGGAGATCTCTGCCGTTGAATAGCTCGTGCTGGGGAGTGAAATCATAAACGCCTTCCCGGAGGCGTCGTCCAGCCAGACATAAAAGTCCTCCCCCACGTCCGGGATATTCCAGTCGAGGGTCCAGGTGGGAATGGAAACGCTCCCGTCGTTGGCGCACAGCGTCTGGGGAAAGATCCTGGGAAAGGACGAAACCGGGTATTCCAGCAGGCCGAACCGGGCCAGCTCCTTCATGAGTTCATCTGCTGCTGCCAGGACTTCCTCGGGGGTCATGCGGGCGTCCGCCGCCTCCTCGTCCTCGGCAACATAGTAGTCCGAACCGGCAATCAGCTTCAGCGTCCGGCCCAGGTCCGCCTCCTGCCGGAGGGTCAGGCGGAAGGAGTCGAAGGAGCGGGTCTCCGACCCTGTCTGCCGGGCGTCCTGGAGATAAGATGCGGCGAAGGGCATCGCCGCCCCCACTGCCGCCAGGGTCAGCGTGATTGCCGCCAGCAGCCAGCGCCTGAGCCGCCTCATGGCCGCCCTCCTCTCAGCTCCACAGTGACGCAGGCCCCGCGGGGCGCGTCGGTACGGTTTTCAAAGCGGATGGACCCGCCGTGGCAGGCAGCCACCTCCTGACACAGGGCCAACCCCAGACCGAAGCCCCCCTGCTTCCGGGACCGGGCCTTGTCCACCCGGTAGAAGGCCTCTGTCAGATGCTCCAGTGACGCCTCCGGGATGCCCCGGCCGTTGTCCAGCACCTGGATGCGGCAGCCGTCCGGGAGCATTTCCTGCCGGAAGATGATCTCGCCGCCCTCCCGGGGAATGGCCTTCTGGGCGTTGTCCGCCAGATTCAGCAGCAGCGACCAGACCAGGTCCGGCTCCAGCAGGCACGTCCCCGGCTGGCAGACGCAGGCCACCGCAATCTCCCGCTGGGCCATCAGGGGCCGGAGCCGGTCTGTGAATTCGCTCACCAGGGTCGCCGGGCTGACCTGCGTGAAAGGCAGGTCCCGCTCCTTCACCACCAGCAGCTCCAGCAGCTTTTTCGACAGATTGGACAGCCTCTTCCCCTCGGAGTAGAGGTAGTCGGTGGCCTCCGCCTGCTCGGCGGGGGTCAGCGTTCCGCTGCGCAGGAGGTCGGCGTAACCGATCAGGCTGGTCATGGGGGTTTTCATCTCGTGGGCGAAGCTGCCCACGAAGAGCTCCTGCCGCTCCATGGCCTGATGAAGCGCCGACACGGTCTTCTCCATCTGCTCCGCCATGACGTTGAAATCAAGGGAGACGGCGGCGATCTCGTCCTCGCTCCGGATGGGTACGCGGCTGGAAAACCGGCCGGAGGCAATGGCGCGGGAGGCCCGCGACAGCCCCGTCAGCGGGGCGGTCAGCAGCCGGGACATGGTATAGCACACCAAGGAGCACACCGCCGCCATCACGCCGAACACCCGCAGATAGGTTCGCAGCTGACTCTGCCGCATGGCGTAGAGGGCGGAGACGTCGTGGGTGGTGTGCAGGAACAGGGTCTCCCCGTTGGTCTTCACCGCGCCGGACAGGACCAGCCATTGTCTGCCGGTTTCCGGCGTGAACAGGCGGATCAGACAGGCGTCCGGCGGCGGCTCCTCCTCCAGCAGGCGCTCCAGAGAGGGCCCCGATTCGTAGAGGATGTCCGTCTCCGTGGCCAGGCACAGCGCCGGCCAGGCGGAGCCGTTCTGCCCGCAAAGCTGCTCCATGGTCCGGGTAATGGCCCCGGCGTCCAGATAGGGGTCCAGGCCGTTGACGATCTGCAATGCGCTCCAGGCCATGCGGTAGGAGGCAAAAGCCGCGTCCTTCTCCCGCTCCATCGCGTCCCGGAAGAACCCGGAGATCAGCAGGCTGCCCCCAATCCCGAAGAGCAGCGACAGCGTCGCCAGCATCCACAGGGTCATTTTCACCCGGAATTTCATACCCTAGTCCACCTCCAGGCGGTAGCCCACCCTGTTCACCGCCCGCAGCTTCGTCTCCCAGCCCACCTTCTTCCGCAGCCTTTGGACGTGGAGGTCCACGGCCTTGCTGCCGAAGGGATAGTCGCCGCCCCAGACCCGCTCGTAGATGGTCTCCCGGTACATGGCCCGGCGGGGATTCCGGGCGAAGAGCAGCAGCAGATCATATTCCGTCTTGGTCAGATTGATCTCCTCTCCGTCCCGCCACACCCGCATGGAGGCGGTATCGATCTTCACGCCGCCGGTCTCCAGCACCATATCGCACTTCCTGTACCGGCGCAGCACCACGTCGATCCGGGCCAGCAGCTCCACGGTGTCGAAGGGCTTGACGATGTAGTCCTCCGCCCCCAGGCGCAGCCCCTTCACCCGGTCCGGCACTGCTCCCTTCGCGGTGAGAAAGATGACCGGGATCTCCAGCGGGCGGATATACTCCATCAGCTCGAAGCCGTCCACCTCCGGCAGCATGACGTCCAGGAGGATCAGGTCATAGGCGGCCTCCCGCTCCAGCAGGTCCGCGGCTTCCCCGCCGTCATGGGCGCAGGTACACTGGAACCCCTCTTTGGTCAGGCTGAGGCGAATGAGATTGGAAATGGGTTTTTCATCTTCGACGATCAGGACGCGGATCACGGCAGGAACCCTCTTTCGCGATAACGTTGGGAACAGGCTACATCGTTCCGGCATCAAAACGGCAACAAACAGTTATTATATTTTACTACATCCCGTTCTAATGTGCAACTCTCCCGTTATGCTCACTGCGATTCGGCAACGCCGGGGCGGAGGCATCAGAAAGCAGCAGGCGGAGAAGAAAACTCTTTTCAAATCCGCGCCGCTGTAGTATACTGTAAACAGAAACATCATTTATGCGGAGAGGGAGGAAAAGCCTGTGCGCCAGATTGTGTGTGAGGACTGCGGAAAGCGGTATGATTACGGTAAGGATGAATTCTGTCCCCGCTGCGGGGCATTCAATCCGCCGGTGAAAATCTGGGGGATGGACGCCCAGGGAAACGTGGTCCGGGTGGATGGCGTGAACGAGAACAGCCACGCCGGGTCCTTCGTCCACAGCGAGGTACATAAGGAAAAGCGGGTCCGGCAGGCCAGGGGGATGGACTGGGGCGGAAAGAAAAAGCAGGTCCCGCCGCCCCGCCCGGCTGCCCGGCCGCAGAGTCAGGGCCGGACACAGAGCAAAAACAGCGCCAAGCCCGGTATGTCAATAATTTTCTGGATCGTGGCCACGATCATTTTGGTAAATATGCTGCTCCCCTTCCTGATGGCTTTGTTTGATTAAAAAAGGAACTGCCGCTTTTTCCGGAGCGGCAGTTCTCTGCGTATTTTCCGCTTTTCCGGATATACTATGGCCAAGTATGCGGGAAAAGAGGGAAAAAACATGAAAAGAATTCTTCACCTGCTTCTGGCAGGTGCATTTCTTATACCGGCGGCGGCCTGCGCCCAGCCCGTGGAGCCGGTCCGCGCCGCCGGTCCGGCGGAGATTCCCATGGAAATTCTGGGGGAGCTGGACGAGGAGACCCTGACCGATCTGGTGGAGGAGCCTGCGTATGTGGCGCTGACCTTTGACGATGGGCCCCGCGCGGATACCACGGCAAGGCTGCTGGACGGCCTGCTGGAGCGGGGTGCGGCGGCCACCTTCTTTGTCATCGGGGAACAGATTCCGGGAAACGAGGCCCTGCTCCAGCGGATGAAGGCGGAGGGACACCAGATCGGCAACCACACCTACTCCCACGTCCGGCTGCTGAAAGCGGACAAGGATTCTGTGGTGGAGGAGGTCCACAAGACGGAAACCCTCCTTCGGGAGGCAGTGGACGAGGGGGACTTCTGGCTGCGGCCACCCTACGGGCTGATCGGGGCCGAACGGTCCGGTCTCATCAAGACGCCCATGATTTACTGGTCCGTGGACCCTCAGGACTGGAAGCTGCTCAATAAGGACAAAGTGACCGCCGCCGTGCTGGAGGCGGTACAGCCGGGGGACATCATCCTGCTCCATGATTTCTACTCCTCCAGCGTGGATGCCGCGCTGGAGATCATCGATAAATTGCAGGCGGAGGGATACGCCTTCGTCACTGTGGAGGAACTGTTCCGCATCCAGGGCGTGGAGCCCCAGCCGGGGCTGTTGTACGCCCGCCCGGACAGGGTGCGGCCCCAGAGCTGACTGGAGCAGCGGTTAAGAAACTGCCCGCGCCGTTCAACTGTGCCTCCATTGCGAAAACAGGGAAACCGTGCTACGATGGACCTGAGCCCAAAAACAGGAGGGACGCCTCCGGAAAGCGGGGAGCAGGGACATGGAAATGGGAAAACGTATCCAGCATCTGCGGCGGGAGAAAAATCTGACCCAGGAGCAGGTGGCGGCGGCGCTGGGCGTCACCGGCGCGGCGGTGAGCAAGTGGGAGACGGACGCCGCCATGCCGGACGTGGCGATGCTGTGCCCGCTGGCGCGGCTGCTGGGGACCACGGTAGACGCGCTGCTGGACTTCCGTCCGGCGCTGGAGCCCGGGGAGATCGACGCGTTGCTGGAGGAGCGGCGGAAACTCTTTGAAGAGAGACGGCTGGAGGAGGCGGCCTCGTCCTGCGAGGCGCTGCTGCGGGAGTATCCGGACGACCTGCGGCTGAAATGCGCCACAGCGGGGCTGTATGTCATGTATCTGTCCGCCTCGCCGGACAGGGAGTGGACGGAGGCGAAACTCAGGCGGGCGACGGTCCTGCTGGAGCAGAGCCGGGAGAGCGGCGCTCCGGACGTGGCGGCCAGCGCCCGGAGTATGCTGGTAAACCTCTACGTGATGCAGGAGGAGCTGGACAAGGCGCTGGCGATCCTGGAGGAGGAACCGGGGGCGGCGTTAAACGCGGAAATGGCGCGGGCCGGCATCCATCTTCGGCAGGGGAAGCTGGACGAAGCGGAGAAAGGGTACCAGACGGGGCTGTGGCTGGCCGCGCGGGATGCGGCGCTGAACCTGGTGGGGCTGCATAATGCCGCCCTTCGGCGAAAGGACCGGAAGACGGCCCTGGAGCGGCTGGAGCAGGCCATGGAGGTGGAACGGGCGCTGCATACCGGCGAGCTGGGCGGCGTGGGCGCTCTGCAGCTGCTGCGGGCGGAGGTTCTCTGCCAGGAGGGACGGTTGGACGAGGCCATGTCCGATCTGACGGACTATGTGGAAAACAGGCTGGCCTGGTGGGCGGAGCTGCGCAGGGGAGACGGAATCAGGAGCGCGTTCTATGATAAATTGAATGTTCAGGCCTCCGGCATGTCAGCGGCCTGTCTGGCCCGGAATCTTCGGATGATACTGGAGCAGGGCGGTGCGTCCGGCGCTCTGGGAGCACGGGAGGATTTCCGGGCGCTGCTGGCCCGGCTGGCAGAGCTGGAGGAGCAGTGAAGTGAGGACTGCCCGCAAATGCGGGCAGTCCTCACAGGCTGTTCAGATACCTTCTGACCTGCCGGCAGCTGTCAAAACAGACGGTAAGGAGCCGGCCGTGCCCTGGGGCAGGGAAACGATCCGGCGGCAAAGAATAATTAGAAATTTTTCCTTCGCCTATTGACAATCAGGTTCCTTTGCTATATAGTTAGTTACACAAGTAATGAACCACTTGACCGACTAAGAAAGGAGGAGCAGGATTGAATGAGCGGTTGACGGAGCAGAAATCCATCTACCTCCAGATCAGTGAGATGATCGAGACGGATATCCTGCGGGAGATTCTGCTGGAGGAGGAACAGGTGCCCAGTACCAATGAGCTGGCGAAGCTCTACACCATCAACCCGGCCACCGCCGCCAAAGGCGTGGGTCTGCTGGTGGACGAGGGCATCCTGTACAAGAGGCGGGGCATCGGCATGTTTGTATCCAGGGGGGCCAGGGAGAAGATCCTTGCCAAGCGGAAGGCTGCGTTTGCAGAAAACCATGTGGCCCCCCTTCTGGCCGAGGCCAGAAGCCTGGGGATTTCCAGAGATGAACTACTGACTATGATAGGGGAGAGAAACATATGAGCCTGCATTGTGAGAACATTGTGAAAACTTACGGCGGCAAGGACGTGCTGCATGACGTGACACTGGACCTCAGGCCGGGGAAGATTTACGGCCTCATCGGCCGCAACGGCGCGGGGAAAACCACCCTGCTGTCCATACTCTCCGCCCAGAATCCCGCTACCTGCGGGAGCGTCACCCTGGATGGGGACCGGGTGTGGGAGAACCGGAAAAGCCTCAGCAGGATCTGCTTCTCCCGGGAGCTGAACGCCACCGCCGAGAGCGGGCTGGCCGCCATGAAGGCCAGGGAGTACCTGCGCATCGCCGGCACTTATTACGAGAGCTGGGACAGGGCGCTGGAGGAGCGGCTGGTGAAGCTGTTCAACCTGAACCTGAAAAAGAAGCTGGGGAAGATGAACAAAGGGATGCTCTCCATGATTACCATTGTGGTGGCCCTGTGCTCCGGGGCTCCCTATACCTTCCTGGACGAGCCGGTGGCAGGGCTGGACGTGGTGGCACGGGAACAGTTTTACAAGCTGCTGCTGGAGGAGTACTCCGATTCCGGACGGACCTTTGTCGTGTCCACCCACATCATCGAGGAGGCCGCCGACGTGCTGGAGAAGGTCATCATTCTCCACGAGGGCAAAATTCTTATCGAGACCGACACCCAGGCCTTTGTGGACAGCGCCGTCCACGTCAGCGGCAAGATCGAGGAGGTGGACGCCGCCGTGGCCGGTCTGGAGGTCCACCACACCGAGACCGTGGGCCGCAGCAAGGGCGTTACCGTGTTTTTGAAGCCGGGGCAGAAGGTGGATGGGAACCATGACGTGTCCGTCCAGCCGGTGAGCCTCCAGCGGGCCTTCGTGGCCCTGTGCGGGGAGGAGGCGGCCAGGTGAAGCGGAACCTGAAATTCTGGACCCGGTACACCTGGGAGTGTACGGGGGTGGTGCTGGCCGTAGCGGCAGTGCTGGCCGTGATCGCCGTGTTCGGCGCGGAGGGGCTGGATCTCAGGGCCCTCGCCACGGTGGTCCCCTATTTCCTGTGCATCGGCGCGGTCTTCTGCATCATGGTGGGCAACAGCGGGACGCAGACCCTGTACGTGCCCCTCCTGCTGTCCATGGGGGAGACCCGGCGGAACGTGCTGCTGGGGTTCCACTACTTCCGGGTGCTCATCATCGCGGTGATGCTGGCGCTGTGTGCGGTCATCTGGCTGCTGGTGCCGGGAGAGGCATCCGCTGTGGGCCTGCGGAGCATCCCCACGATCCTGTGCGTGCTGGTCATCGCCTCCGCGATGGGGAGCATCATGGGGACCATCTTTGTAAAATGGAAATGGGCGGGCATGATCCTGATCATCCCCCTCTGCGGCCTGGGAGGAGGCATGGTGGGCGTTGCCGGTTCACTGGTGGGCGGCAATTTCCTTACGGCCAGGACCTTTGAAATCGTGTCTCATCTGACGGCTCTGCCCTGGTGGCTGCCGGCGGCGGCGCCGGCAGCTCTGGCGCTGGACGTCGGATTCCAGTGGATGCTCCTGCGGCGGCAGGAAGTGAAGCTGTGAGGAGGGGGAGAGCATGGATTTTTTTGTGAAGCACTGGAAAGTCAACCGGAGCGGAATGCTGATGATGCTGGCCTGCCAGCTGGGCCTGTTCCTGATGGGCGTGGTCATGGTGCTGGGTATCAACGCCTTCCTCAACGACGACCGGGACTACGCCGCCATCGGCGGCATGATGGCCCTGATGGCCACGGTCATGGGAGGCCTCGCCCGGGGTGCCACCGGAATGATCCGGTACCGGCTGGCGGTCTCCATGGGCTACACCCGGCGGACCTATATGCTGGTGGACCCGCTCCTGACTCTGATGAACTGCATTGTGGGCGTTGCTTTCGCGTGGGTGCTTAACCAGCTGGAGCTGCGTCTGTACGCCGCCATCTACCCCGGCTGGGAGCTGGATCTGGACATTTTCCGCGTGATGGAGTGGTGGTATTACCTGGTCCTCATTCTGGGCGTCTGCCTTCTGGACTTCCTTTTCGGCGCGCTGCTGCTGCGGTTTGGGACCAAAGGCTTTGCCGCCGTGTGGTTCCCGCTGTGCTTTCTGCCCCTGATCATTATGAACAGCGCGGACGCCGCGAAGGATGGTGGCACCAGCCTGCTGGCTCAGATCGGGCGGGGCATCGCGTTCCTGATCGGGCTGCTCAGCCCCGCCATGTGGGCCGCTGTGGGCGTTGCGGCGCTTCTGGCGCTTCTGGCCCTGAGCGCGCTGTGCTACAGCAGGGCGGAGATCAGGGCCTAGCCTGGACGTTTGAGGAGGGGAGAGGAATTGTGGTACTGGATACCTGTGTTGTGGCTTCTGTTTTTTGTGATATTCCAGCAGAGGAAGACGCAGAAGACGGCGGCGGTCGTGCATCATATCAAAAACAGGAAAAAGGAGGCTGAGGCCATGGAAGCGCTGGCGAAACAGTTTACCGGCAGGGAGTGCATCATCTACACCATCAGCTCCAATGATGGCAGCATAGCGGGGACGATCCGGGAGGTCAGCGGCAGCGGGATGCTCATAGAGGACGCCCGGGGCCAGCTGCAGGCGGTCAATCTGGAGTATGTGACCAGGATCAGGGAGTATCCCCGGAACAGGAAGGGCAAGAAGGAGTCCGTCATACTGGATTAGACAACAGGACCGGGGCCGCAGAGGCCCCGGTCCGATAACTTATATAACTTATAAATTGCGGTCCCCCCACTCCTTCATGCAGACAATCACCTCCATGAAGCTGCTGCCCAGATCGGAGAGGGCATACTCCACCCGCGGCGGGACCTCGTGGAAGTCGTGCCGGGTCAGGAAGCCGTCGGCCTCCAGTTCCCGGAGCTGTTTGGTCAGCGACGACTCCGTAATATCGCCCAGCTGGCGGCGCAGCGCGCCGAACCGGCGAATGTCGCAGAACGCGATATAGTACAGGATCTCCAGCTTCCACTTACCGCCCAGAATCCTTTGCAGCGTGGACATGGTCCTGCAGCGCTGGACCGCCGCCGCTGTTTTCCTCATCCCGCATCCCTCCCTGATCCGCATTATACCGTGGCAGCATGCAAAAAGCAAGGTACTGCAAAAAAGTACCGTACTTTTCATTTCACCGTACCGTGCTATAATGGCGGAAAAAAGGAGGTTTCTGCCATGCACTATACCGGAACCATCTGGAGGCCCCCCTATGAGGCCTCTTCCCTCCTGCTGGAGGTCACGGCGGGCTGCACTCACCACAGGTGCAAATTCTGTACGCTCTACAACGACCTGCCCTTTCCCTTCCGGATGTCGCCTCCTGCGGACATCGAAAGCGACCTGCGGGAGGCCCAGCTTCTGAGCACGGACCCCATCGCCATGCTGACGGCCCGGATGCAGGGGCTGCCCCGGCCGGAGGCTGTCCGGCGGGTCTTTCTGGTGGGGGCAAATCCCTTCGTCCTGAAATACGGACGGCTGATGGACATTGCCCGCCTGATCCGGGAATACCTTCCGTCTGTTCGGACCATCGGCTGCTTTTCCCGGATCACGGATATCGCGCTGAAGTCGGAGGAGGAGCTGGCGAATCTCCGTCAGGCCGGATACGACGGGCTGACCATCGGGATCGAGACCGGAGACGGGGAGGCCCTGGAGTTTATGAATAAGGGCTATACTCCCGCCGACATCGCGGCCCAGTGCCGCCGGCTGGACCGGGCCGGCATCGGGTACAGCTTTTTCTACCTGGCGGGTATTTCCGGGGCCGGACGGGGGGAAGCCGGCGCGGAGGCTACCGCCGCAATCTGCAACCGGCTCCATCCCGTGCGGCTCGGCGTCAATATGCTGACGGTTTATCCGGACTCGGTCCTGTATCAGGAAATCAAACGGGGCAACTGGCAGGAGGCGGGCGAGTTGGAAAAATACAGGGAGATCCGCACGCTGCTTGCGCGTCTGGAGATCCCTGTGGAATTCGCGGCGCTGGGCGCGTCAAACGCCGTTCAGCTGCAGGGGAACCTGCCGGAAGACAGGGAGGCCCTGACCGCGGCTCTTGATGCCGTTATCGAGGCGGGGCGGGAGGACGAGCTGCGGGAGTACCGCACCCGTCTGCGGCATTTATAGCCTACCGCACCCTGCTTATCACCACGCCGCCCGCCGCGCCGATGGCCGCTCCGGCCAGAGTTCCGCTGATGAGCAGGACCGGCAGATACCAGCCCAGCCGGGCCGTGCCCAACACGGCCGCTGCCACCAGCAGCTGGGCCACATTGTGGCAGATTCCCCCGGCAATGCTGACGCCCAGAACGGTAAACCGGTCCAGCCGCTTCAGTCCCGCCATGACCGGCAGGCTCAGGGCCGCGCCCGCCAGGGAGTAGGCCAGGCTGTAGGCGTTGCCGAAGGACGCGGCGGTAAGCAGCACCCGCGCCAGGGAAATTGCGGCCGCCTCCCGGAAGGACAGGCGGTACAGGGCGAACACCACCACCAGATTGGCCAGCCCCGCCTTCATTCCCGGCAGCAGGACCGGCAGAGGGATCATACTCTCCAGCCAGGAAAGCGTCATGGCCAGGGCCGTCAGGAGCGCATACTGCGCGATATTCTTCCTCATTGCCGCCCTCCTCAGAGCCTGTTCAGGATTTCAACGTGTACGGACTACAGGTGGATTTTTTGCCCAAAGACGCACAGGGCCGAAGCAGTGCTGACGGATGGCAGGGTTTCTTGAGGATGTCTGAGCGGAAAATCTGCCGTCAGGAAGTGCGCGTTGAGATGCTGGACAGGTTCTCAGCCCACGTCCGCGTCAAAGGGACGCGCCCCGCCGCCCTCTATCCGGATCACCAGATGGTGGGGCAGACAGATAATGCGCTCTCCCTCCCGGGAAATCCGGCCCATGCGGACGCAGGTGTTGTCGCCGCAGTTGGCTTCCACCACCGCCGCCCCGCCGCCGGAAATTTGCAGCACATTGTAATCCCCGGTTCCCAGCGTTACCGTCCGCTCCTCCGACAGCGGATAGCGGGCCGTCTCCCGGCCGTCCTCCGTCACCACCGCCCAGGCTCCGGCGCCGCCAGGGCGCAGACACAGATACAGAATTCCTGCCAGCAGCAGCGCCCCCGCCAGCAGCAGCAGGTCTCCCTTTCGCCGTTTATCCATCCCACAGCCTCCTGCGCATAATTTCACCCGATTCGGGGCAGAGTACACCCGATACTTTTTCCAGGGAAAGAGAAAGTATCCCAAAAGAGCTTTACCTTCGATTGATAACTAAACGGGAAACAGCATGAGAGGTCTGTATGAGCGTTTCCATTTCCCGCCGGGAGGCAGCGCTGGAGGAATGGCTGCTTCTGTTCCTGTTCCTCTCCGCCGCCGGATGGGTATGGGAGGTCCTCCTGACGGCCTGCACCACCGGCGTCTGGGTAAACCGGGGCCTGCTCCGCGGGCCCTGGCTGCCGGTATATGGTGTGGGCGGCGTATTGATGGCGGCGGCGCTGGGCCGGCTTCGCCGGAAATGGCCTGCTCCGCTGCTGGGCGCGCTGACCGGCGGCGCGGTGGAATACGGGACCTCTCTGGCTCTGGAGCTCCGGTTCCGGCAGCGCTGGTGGGATTATGCCGGGCTGCCCGGCAGTCTGGATGGCCGGGTCTGTCTCGCCAGTCTGGCCGGGTTCGCGCTGGCAGGATGGGCGGCGGCGGCGCTGACGCCCGCTCTGACGGCACGAATCAGATGCCTGGAGGGCAGAGAAAGAACCATCCTCTGCCGGGGGCTGTGCCTGCTGTTCGCGCTGGACTGGTCCTGGGCTCTGCTCCGGCCCAATACGGGGGCGGGAATCTCCTGGCCGGCGTAGGGGCAGCAGGGGCCGGCTTCCCATGGAGGCCGGCCCCTGCCGCATTCAGAAACAGCCGGAGAGCCCGTCGGCATCAGAACTCCTCCTGCCGGGCGCGTTCCGCCGCGCTCACCTTCCGCCACCGCAGCGCCAGCAGCGCCAGTCCCAGCAGCGTGAACGCCGCGCCCGCGCCGCAGAAGCTCCGCACCGCCACAAAGCTGCGGGGCTCCACCAGCAGCAGCGTTCCCATATCCTCAATATCCTGATCGGTGAAGTCATAGTAGTCCCGCAGCTCATTCCGGAACATCTCCGCCAGCTCCTCACCCATTTCTGCCACCCGGCAGTCCAGAACCAGCTCCGCCGTGGGCTCCGCGCCGCCGTTGAAATAGCCGTAGGTCTGGTCCACCAGATCATCGGCCGCCGAAGCGGATTTGCTCCCCACCGACAATCCCGCCAGACGGTCTCCGCAGGGCATCACATAGAAGTGCCTGGAGGTCTTCTTCGGTGTAACGGAGTTGTTGGACCTGTTCTCCGTCCAGGTCTGTTCGATGGCAAAGGAATCCAGCAGCATGGGCACCTGCCCCTCCACATGATCGCCCACCGCAATATCAGCATCTCCAACCATCACATCCTCGAAGCTCCTGGCTTCCCTGAAGGACGTGAGCGTGTCCTGAACCGACATGACAAGCAGGAAAATGCCAAGAGCCGCCAGAATGAGGCCTCCCCGGCTGATCTTATTGAAAAAACTCATCGCTTATCCCTCCTGATTTTTAAAGGTTTCCGTTACGCAGCCGGCCCCTTCCCGGGTGAAGCCGCTGATGGTGCTCTCCAGACTCAGCCAGCCTCCGGAACCGGCCGTGGTCCGGTCGCTGATAATGCCCATATTGTTCAGCGCACAGGTATCGGCGTTTTCCATGTCTACGCCGAAGCTGGCGGAGAACACGCCGCCTTCCACTCCCGCCCAAGCAGTGACGCCCTTTACGGCGGAATATGTTTCCATAAAGCTCCGGGCGGTCCGGGCCAGCTCCTCCTCCGTATAGGAGCCGTCTGTTTCCACCTGCTCGGTGCAGATCATCGCCATGATCTCATCACCCAGGGCCTCAATGATCCAGGTTGACCCGTCAGGGAAGGTGCAGGTGGTGATACTGGCGTTCAGATAGGGCTTGAAACCGCCGCAAAGCATGGCAAAAAATTCCCGGTTGGTATTGGTATCCATGACCATTTCACCGTCCCGGTTGCCCACGTGGAGCGCAAAGGTCTCCTCATGCGTCCTGCCGGCGCCCTGCAGCGCCCCGGCAATCCATTCAGGCATATCGTGGAAGGCGGTAGAGCCGGTGCTTACCTGGCCGGCCAGCGCCTCCACCATAGCGTCATGAATGGCGGCGGTGTAATCCGGTGCGGAGACCGTAGCATCTACCGTTCCCCATGCCTCCTTTCCCTCTGCCGCCTGCGCGGTGACCGTAAGGGAAGCGCGCACCCTGTCATACAGCGCCCTGTAGACGCCGCTCATTTCTCCGCCTGTTTCCGGGTCCATTCCGGCGAACAGGGTGTGCAGAGGGTTGTCGTCGGAGATATAGGGCTTTAAGCCCTCGTAATCTCCGTTCCTGAATGCCTCTACCAGCGTCAGGACCACTTCCTCATCGGAAAGCTCTTCCCTGGGGGACGGCAGCTGACAGGCGGCAAGCCCCAGGCATAAAACCGCCGCCAGCAGCAGGGAAATGCATTTTCTCAAGACTTCTCTTCCTTTCCTGATTAATCTGTTTCGTCCCGCTGTTCTTCAAACGGGTCGAGCGCGGGCAGGCTCAGGGCAAACACGTCCCCCAGTTCTTCCACCAGCAGCGGATAGTCATCATCTGTCTGCTCCAGCAGATAAGTGATCCGGGCGGAGAGATAGTACCCCTCCTGCTTCCTGTCCGCGTAAAGGATGGTCAGCCGGGGCGTGTCTTCCTCCCCGAGGTAGATCACCTGCCGGAAGGCAATGTCATATTCCTCCACATACTGCGTCTGTGTCTCCTCGTCCTCATAGGGTTCCACGCCGGAAGCGGTCAGCGCGGCATAGGCCTCGTCCACCACTGCCGCCGCATTGCCGCCGGTATGGGCCATCGTCACTGTTACATCCATGCCATGGGCGGCGGAGCGGACAGCATAACCGTCTTCCAGAAACTCCGGCGACTCGGAGTAGGGCAGATAAACGTCCACAAAGGCCTCGCTGTCATCGGACATTCCCTCCGGAGCCCGGATGTACCCCCTGCCGATGAGGGCATACCCGTCCTCTTCGGCCAGATGGAAGAGGGACTGATAGTTCTCCCCGGTGATCCGGCCCATCGTCCGGGCTTCCCCGGAGATCTGAACGCTCTCCAGAACAGACAGCAGCGCGGCATTGACCGCCGCTTCCTCCACACCCTTCCCCCGGACGGCGGTAACGGTGAACAGCACGCCGTTCTCCGAGAGGGCCACCGCCCGCTGTACGGCGCTGCCGCCGGTGAAATACACGCTGAGCAGGCCGTGCTGATATGACGCGCCATCCGCTGCCGTCATGGGAACGATCACATCCTCCTCCTGCGCGTACAGGAAGGAGAAGGAGTCGAAATCGGACTTCAGCCGGTTCTCCCCGATGGGCTCCAGCAGGATATTCTTCGCTCCGTCCAGATCCTGACCGAAGTCCACGGAAACGGTATAGCGGAGCTCCCGGTCCGGATCGGAAAATTCGCCGTTGCCGTCGGGCACAAGGGTGCTGTCCATCCGGAAGGATACGCCGTCCACGGTATAGGTTTCGGTGCTCTCCGGCGCCCGGGCCACAGGGGGCTCCTGCTTTTTGGGCGCGCCGGAACCGGACTCTCCGAACGCTCCGGCTCCGGCCACGGCTGCCGCCGTACCCAGCGCCAGCGCGGCCGCCAGCGCCACAACAAACATGCTCCAGCGCCAGGGCACCGGCCCGTCGGGCCGCTCCATGTCCTGCGTGGGAGCGAAGCCGGGGAACGCCCTGGCGATGGAAACCTTTTTCCGCCTGCCGTTGCCGGCGGAATATGTACCCTTCCAGCGCCAGCTGTCCTCGCCGGTGATCTCCAGATCCGTCAGGGGCATCACCGCCCGGCTCAGAGCGCTGCCGGACATCACCTGGCCGCTCTGAAGCAGACCGATGGCACGGGCGATGGAAACCCTGGCCCGGTCCTGTTCCTCCCCGCTGAGCTTTTCCCAGCGCAGGGCCTGTACGCTGCCCCGCTTTCTGGTAAAGCGATAGGTGTCCATCATGTTCAGCGTGCTCAGATGGATCTTCCATACGGTCCCCCCGGAGCGGGCCAGCACCTGAAAGTCCGCATCGCACAACCGCAGGCTGGGCCAGGCGGCAAACATCATCACAAAGGCGCTGCCGATGCACCCCAGCGCCGCGGCCAGCCACCAGAAGGGAGGCTCCTCCGCGCTGTTGGCCTTCCCCATCCACAACAGCAGCAGTACGATTCCGGGAACCAGCCCCACCAGCATGGACAGCGACGCGCTCAGCCGCAGAGGCTTCGTCCACCTTCTGTCGCAGGGGTACAGAACGGGGGCCTCCGCTGTCTCTCCCGGGGAAGCGGCGGAGGCCGGGGGCAGATCCGGCATGGAATCCCCCCGCAGTCCGGCCAGCACCGTGGGCACCGCGCCTGCCAGAGTGAACAGGTACAGCATCGCCAGACCGCCCCAGTAGGACCTGGCCTCGATAGCCCCCACCTCCCGCAGATAGGGGATGGCCCGGAAGGCTTCCAGAATTCCTGTTTCCAGGGCGGACGACGCGGAGATCGCCCAATCCAGCTGATGGGCCAGCCAGGTCATGACCAGAATCAGCGCCGACGACACCGCCGCTCCCGGCTTTCCCAGTCCGCCGCCCAGCAGCTCATAGCCCTTCAGCGCGCAGACCGCCATGACCAGACCGCAGATGGAGGCCACATACCCCATCTGTCCCACCAGTACGATGCAGGCCACGCCAATCAGAGAACCCAGAAACGCGCCGACGGTTCCCGCAATCACGTTCTCCTTCTTTTTTACCTCCATCGGCGCTTCAAGCTCTGCCATGTTGAATCCCTCCCGTTATAACACCCGGATTTTTTGCGATGCGTAAAGTTTACCAGACCACCGTGGCAAAGTAATCCTCCGGCGTTTCCGCCCGGCGGATCAGCTTCACAGAGCCGTCTTCCCGCAGAAGAAGCTCGGCGGAGCGCAGCTTGCCGTTGTAGTTGTACCCCATGGCGTGACCGTGGGCCCCGGTGTCGTGGATCACCAGCAGGTCGCCCCGCTCCGTCTCCGGCAGCATCCGGTCCACGGCGAACTTGTCGCAGTTTTCGCACAGGGAGCCGGTCACGTCCGCCATGTGGTCGTGGGGCGCCTCCTCCTTCCCGGCCACGGTGATATGGTGGTAGGAGCCATAGACCGCCGGCCGCATCAGGTCGGCAGCGCAGGCGTCCACGCCCACGTACTCCTTATAAATATGCTTGAAGTGGAGCACCTTCGTCACCAGGCAGCCATAGGGAGCCAGCATGAACCGGCCCAGCTCGCTGCACAGCTGCACGTCTCCCATGCCGGCGGGAACCAGAATTTCCTCGAACTTCCGGCGCACGCCCTGACCGATCAGGGCGATATCGTTGGGCTCCTCCTCCGGACGGTAGGGAACGCCGATGCCGCCGGATAGATTGATATACCGGATATCGCATCCCGTCTCCTCCCGCAGCTCCGCCGCCAGACGGAAGAGGATGCCCGCCAGCTCCGGGTAATATTCGTTGGAAATGGTATTAGAAGCCAGAAAAGCGTGGATACCGAAGGTACGGGCTCCCCTGGCCTTCAGCCGCTGAAAGGCCTCGGCAATCTGCGGGCGGGTCATGCCGTACTTGGCGTCGCCGGGGTTGTCCATGACCTGCACGCCGTCCTTGCCTGCGCCCAGGGTGAACACGCCGCCGGGATTGTAGCGGCAGAAAATGGTTTCCGGGATATACCCGATGGACTCCTCCAGGAACTCCACGTGGGTCAGGTCATCCAGGTTAATGACGGCCCCCAGCTGATCCGCCAGCCGGTATTCCTCCGCCAGGGTGTTGTTGGAGGAGAACATGATCTCCTGGCCCCGGAAGCCGCATCGCCGGGCCATCATCAGCTCCGTCAGACTGGAGCAGTCCGCTCCGCAGCCCTCCTCCCGCAGGATTTTCAGGATGGACGGGTTGGGAGTGGCCTTCACGGCAAAGTATTCCCGGAAGCCCGGATTCCAGGAAAAGGCGCCGTTGACGCGGCGGGCGTTTTCCCGGATGCCCCTTTCATCATAGAGATGGAAGGGAGTGGGGTAGGTTTTAACGATTTCATCCAGCTGGGACTTTGTCACAAAGGGTGTTTTCATCTTTCGGTTACCTCAATCCTGGGATTACATTATTTGTCGAACAATGGCATACCTGCGCTGCTGCCCTCATATTCTGGCAACAGAAAAGGGGTGAGCCAAATGGAAATCATGACCGGCTTTTTCGTGTCGGTCACAGCGAGAGGCCCCCGGAGAGTGCCAGCTCTCCGGGGGCCTTTTTTGCTGAGGGTGAGCGTTATGGAATCCATAACCGGTTAGGATCAGCATACCATATCATCTCATCAACCCATGCAAGAGGAAAATTCATTCCCCCGTCCGGAGTTTCTTAGAAGCTGTACCAACAGGCGAAGTGCGCAGATTGACGGGAAAAATCCCTGTCCATCCGGCATCCCGGGTTATGAATACAGGCTCTTACAGGGCGATCCCCAGCGCCCCGCACTTTTGCAGTGCCAGCTCATGACCCTGGAGGGCGGCCTGCCGGTACCAGTGCCGTGCCTTTTCCATATCCGCCGGAACGGCGATCCCCTCCTCGTAGAAGCAGGCCAGATTATACTGGCCGTCCCAGTCTCCGTGGAGGGCGGCACGCTCCGTCCAATAGAACGATTTGTCCGGATCTTTCTCCACACCCTGGCCCTCCAGGTAGAAATAGCCCACCTGACATTCCGCCAGCGGGTATCCCTGCTCCGCCAGGGGCAGATAACCGGAAAAGCATTCCCCGTACTGTCCCGCTTTCCAGTATTTTTCAATAAGCTCATTGCACCGGTCCAGCTCCGGGCAGGGTTTATAATATACGTTTGCCATGACTCAGAAATCCGCCGTGTCCACGGTGCGGGGATGGGGCAGCACGTCCCGGATGTTGCTGATGCCGGTGAGGTACATGACCATCCGCTCGAAACCCAGACCAAACCCGGCGTGACGGCAGGAGCCATAGCGCCGCAGGTCGCAGTACCACCAGTAATCCTCCGGCTTCATGCCCAGTTCCCTGATCCGGGCCTCCAGCACCTCGATGCGCTCCTCGCGCTGGCTGCCGCCGATGATCTCCCCGATGCCGGGCACCAGACAGTCCGCAGCGGCCACGGTCTTCCCGTCGTCGTTGAGGCGCATGTAGAAGGCCTTGATCTCCCTGGGATAGTCGGTGACGAAGACGGGACGTTTGAACACCTGCTCGGTGAGATAGCGCTCGTGCTCGGTCTGGAGGTCGCTGCCCCACTCCACCTTGTAGTCGAACTTATCATTGTTTTTCCTGAGAATCTCCACCGCTTCGGTGTAGCTCACCCGGCCGAAGTCGGAGGAAGCCACGTGCTCCAGACGCTCAAGAAGTCCCTTGTCCACGAAGCTGTTGAAAAAGGCCATCTCCTGCGGGCATTTCTCCATGACCGTGCGGATGATGTACTTAATCATCGCCTCGGCCACGTCCATGTCTCCCTGAAGGTCGCAGAAGGCCATCTCCGGCTCGATCATCCAGAATTCGGCGGCGTGGCGCTGGGTGTTGGAGTTCTCCGCCCGGAAGGTGGGGCCGAAGGTGTAGATATCGCCGAAGGCCATGGCGAAGTTCTCTCCGTTGAGCTGGCCGGACACCGTCAGACTGGCCCGCTTGCCGAAGAAGTCCTGGCTGTAGTCAATCTCTCCGGCGGAGGTTCTGGGCGGGTTCGTCATGTCCAGCGTGGTCACCTGGAACATTTCCCCTGCGCCCTCGCAGTCGCTGGCGGTAATGATGGGGGTGTGGACATAGACGAAGCCCCGGTCCTGGAAGAAGCAGTGAATGGCGTGGGCCGCCACGCTGCGCACCCGGAAGGCGGCGGAGAACAGGTTGGTCCGGGGCCGCAGGTGGGCGATGGTACGCAGATATTCCACCGTGTGCCGTTTCTTTTGAAGGGGGTAGTCCGGGGAAGACACGCCCTCCACTTCGATTTTTTCCGCCTTCACCTCCAGGGGCTGCCTGGCCTCGGGGGTGAGGACCAGCTTGCCGGTGACAATGAGGGCCGCGCCCACGTTCTGCCCGGCCACCTCCCTGTAATTGTCCAGGACATTGACGTCCATCAC
The DNA here is from genome assembly GCA_910587505.1 of uncultured Oscillospiraceae bacterium. Lineage (GTDB taxonomy): Bacteria > Bacillota > Clostridia > Oscillospirales > Oscillospiraceae > Pelethomonas. Next base: position 76,882 of record CAJULD010000003.1, read on the forward strand.
CACCTGAAGGTTCCGGAAGCAGGAGCCGTCGTTAAGCTCCACAAAGCCGAAGGTCTTCATATCCCGGATGGTCCGGGCCCAGCCGCACACGGTGACGGTCTGACCGTCCATGGTTCCGGCATCGGCAAAAAGGGCCGCGATCTTGGTTCTTTCCATTTCATTTCACCTGCAATATATCAAAATTTCGGGATCCTCCCGATCAGGGCCTGCCTGATAAATGACGGAATGCCCGGCGGCGGGAGATTTTTTCGTTGAGCAGGGTAAAAATTCGCAGAAATCCCGACGGATTGCAGGAATTTTTAACGCAGCGCAACGGGGAAAAATCCGCTGACTGGGCACTTTTCCATTTTTTTAACACGCCCTGGAGGTATTATACCGCCGTAAGCAGCGTTTTACAAGAGGTTTCCAGCGGTTTGCCTTAACTTTCCCCAGTCATTTTCCCCAAAAAATTCAAAATAATTTTACCTTCTCCCGGCGAACCGCCCGATCGATCTCCGCTTCTGAACGCAGATACCGGCTGCAATGGAAAAGTACAGGGCGCAGCGGCGGAACAAAATTCTCTTGACAAACGTCCAAGCGGGCGGTAAGGTGTCAAGTGGCATCCGCCATATTTCGACTATCAGGAGGATACGGAAGATGAAAAAAAGATGCGCGCTGCTGCTGGCGCTGGTTCTGCTGTTGAGTCTGACGGCCTGCTCTCTGAATTTTCTGAACCGGTATGACGGAGACGGCGCGCCGGAGGAGAAGGACCCTCCTTCCGACGTCGCGCCCCAGGAGCCGCCGGTTTCCCAGGAACCGTCAATCCCTCCGGAGCCGGATAAACCCTCCGTGCCGGACGAACCCGACGGACCGGACCAGGAAACGGAGCCGGACGAGCCGGAAGACGGCGCCGCCGGCGATGAGCGGGTCATTCGGGTCAGCCATGAGGACGTGACCCTTTTCTCCGCCGGGGAGACATTCCGTCTCACCGCCTGGGACAGTCTGGGCAACGACCCTGACGAGTGCGTCTATGCCTCCGCCGACCCTGCGGTAGCGGCGGTGGACGAGAAGGGCGGCGAAGTGACTGCTGTTGCTCCGGGAACCACCACGATCACGGTTCATGTGAAGTACGGGGAAGAGACCAGGGATTTCAGCTGCATCGTCCGGTGCAGCTGGAAGGAGGAGGAACCCGCCCTGCCTGACGGGACTCCGGCGGAAACGCCGTCCCTTCAGACGTTCTTTACCACCCTCCAGAATCAGTACGAGGGGCTCAACGCCATGATGGTGATAGAGGGTGAGCTGCTGGAGAACTACTACCCCGGCCTCAGCTCTATTGCCGCCGTGGAGGAAATCTATATCCAGGAGACCATGATTACCATGGCAAATGTGGCCGTAGGACTGGTGAAGCTGTCCGGCAGTGCGACGCTGGAGGATGTGACTGCCGTGCAGAACGTTCTTCAGAGCCGGATCACCACCCAGGCGGAGGGCGGCGCGTGGTATCCCATGTCCTGTGAGACCTGGGGGCAGGGCGTCATTACATCTGTCTCCAATGTGGTGGGTATGTTTGTCTACCCGGAGGATGCCCAGGCCCTGGCGGACCTGTTCACAGAGACATTCAGCAATTGAATGCTGCCACAGGGAAAGGGCGCGGAGCAATCCGCGCCCTTTCGGCATATCCTTTTCGCTATAACAGCTCTCCAAAATCCCGAATGTACCGGTCGCACAGCTCCCGCATGTCCGCCTCGGCCCCGGTGAAGCAGCCGTCCTGAATGCCCACCACCGTCATTCCGGCGGCCCTGGCCCCCCTGCAGGCGGCCAGGGAGTCGTCGAAGAAGACGCACTCCTGGGGCTTTACCCCCAGAAGCTCCGCCGCCTGCCGGAAAATGGCGGGGGAGCGTTTGTCCGCGCCCAGCTCCTGGGCGTAGATAATTTTTTCAAAATAGGCGTCCAGCCCGTGGTTTTGCACCGCCGCCCGGCAGTGCTCCGGCACGCAGGCGGTGAAAATGGCCATCCGGTGTTCCGCCTCCCGGCAGCGGTCCAGATACTCCCGGACATGGGGCTTGAGGGGTACGTGGTCATAGGCGTCATGGGCCAGCTCCATCCACTCCGCGATGATCTCCTCGCAGGATTCCTCCATATGAAAATAATTTTTGGTGAAGACCGCGCAGTTCTGCAAAATCGAGTGGGCCACGCCGTCATGGTATTCTTGGCTGTACGCGTATCCGTGGCGGGCCAGGAATACCCTGTCCACCTCCAGCCATACGCCGTTGGAGTCGATGAGGGTGCCGTCCAGATCAAAAAGCAGCATATGATTCTCCTTTATCCATCCAGCCAGAATCGCCAGGGAAAGTCCGCCGCCTCTTCTGCATAGTCGATGCCGATTCGCCTGCCGGTGTGGAAGGGCAGGGAATCGCTTCGCCGTTCCAGACCATATTCCGGCAGATCGTGGGCCAGGAAGAGCAGATCGTTTTCCAGCGGCAGTCCGTTGAGCTGCCGGTCGATGGACAGTCCTCTGCACAGCTTCCCCGGACCGTTCATGAAATTCTTTCGCTGGCAGGCGGTCATTTCCGCCGCCGTCACGCCGAACCGCCGCCGGGCGACGGCGTCCCCGCCCCAGACCGGGACGCAGCCCCGGATGAGGACGGCGGAGGCCTCCCCCTCCGGGCCGGTGACGAAGTTGAGGCAGTTGTACATACCGTAAATAAGGTAGACGTAGGCAGTGCCCGGCGCGGCGTAGAGGGTTTCCGTGCGCTGGGTACGCCGTCCGCCATAGGCATGGCAGGCCTTGTCCACGGCGCCCACGTAGGCCTCCGTCTCCGTGATGCGGCAGACCATGGTTTCCCCGCCGTCCGCCCGGACCAGGTAGCGGCCCAGCAGCGTCCGGGCGGCGGTTACCGTGTCCTGAAGAAAAAATTCCCGCGTAAGTCTTGCCATTTGTCCACCTCTCTGTTAGTATAACAACCTGGCGCCTATTGTAACATACATAGACGCACCATTGCAAGAACGAGGTAACGGACCATGAACGAAAAAATGATGAGAAAGCTGGCCAAGCCCATGCTGTTTGCGGCGGCGTTTATCTGGGGCAGCTCTTTCTTTATCATGAAGGACGCGCTGGACGCGCTGCCGGTACAGTACCTGCTGGCAATCCGGTTTACCGTGGGGGCGGCGCTGCTGGGGATATTCTGCGGGAAGCGGTGGCGGGTCGTTACACCGGACTGTTTCTGGCGGGGGGCCCTTATCGGCGGCATGCTGTACGCCGCCTACTCCATCCAGACCTGCGGCCTGGCGCTGACCACGCCGTCAAAGAACGCGTTTCTGACGGCGGTTTACTGCGTGCTGGTTCCCTTCCTGTACTGGGCCGCTGCCAGAATCAGGCCGGACCGGTACAACGTGCTGGCGGCGGTGCTGTGCGTGACGGGGGTGGGGCTGGTGAGCCTGACCGGGGATCTGACGGTGAACCCCGGCGACATTCTGACGCTGGTCAGCGCGGTGTTTTACGCCGCCCATATCGTATCGGTGGCGAAAGTGTCGCCGGGGAAGGATATCTATCTGCTGACTGCGCTTCAGTTTGCCTTCGCGGGGCTGTACGCCTGGATTGGCGGAGCGCTGACGGAGAATTTTCCCGCCCGGGCGCTGGCAAGGCCGGAGGTGCTGCTGCCGCTGGCCTATCTGGCGGTGATGGCCACCACGGTGGCCCTGCTGTTCCAGAACGTGGGGCAGGTGTGGTCCGACCCGGCGTCGGCATCGGTGATCCTGTCGCTGGAATCGGTGTTCGGGGTGCTGTGCTCGGTACTCTTCGCCGGGGACCGGGTCAGCGTGCAGATGCTGGCGGGCTTCGCGCTGATTTTTGTGGCGGTGGTTTGCAGCGAGACGAAGTTTTCTTTTCTCCATAAAAGGAATTTCATGGAATCTTAAAGAAAACGGGAAAGACTGATGGTATAATTGAGAAGCAAAGAGAAGGGGGCGCAGGCGTGAAGCTGAAAATTGACTTTGGAGAACCCGTTCTGGATAAGGAGCTGGCGGAATCGCTGGAGCTTCGCGACCTGGATGATTTCTATGCTGCCTCCTCCGAGCCGGACCAGTTGAATTTGTTCTTTATCCTGCTGGCCTCTCTGCACCATTATGAGGATGCAGGCGATACTGTGCTGGCGGCGCACCTGAGTTTCCTGGCGGCATATTATCTTTTTACGCCTCTGACGCCGCCGGGGTCCTGGCCGCTGTCCATGCATTATATAGAAAAAGCGGTCTGCCTGGACCCGAAACCGGAATATCTGGAGTGGAGGGAACTGATGGCGGGGGGAAACTGATGCTGCCTGCCGCCCCTGCGGACCGTACCGGTAGGCCCCGTCGCTACAGACTGAGTGAGCCCCTGGGGCGGGGGCCGGAAGCCCCGGTGGACAAGCGGTAAAAAATATGCTATACTGGGAAAAATCAGAAAGGAGGCCTCCCCGATGCGAGTGGATATATTGGGCGTAGGCTTTGATAATATCACCATGGATCAGGCGGTGGCGGAGGGGGTACGCCTGATGTCCACCGAAGGCGCCCACTACGCGGCGACCCCCAATCCGGAGATCGTGGAGGTCTGCCGGGAGGACGAAGCGGCGCGGGATGCCGTCAACGGCGCGGACCTGGTGCTGGCCGACGGTATCGGGGTGATTTACGGCGCAAAAATAATGGGCACGCCCCTGAAGGGGCGGGTCACCGGCATCGGCTTCGCCCAGGGCCTTATGGCCCGGATGGCGGAGAACGGGAAATCCCTTTTCCTGCTGGGGGCAAAGCCCGGCGTGGCGGAGAAGGCGGCGGAGCGCCTCCGGGAGCAGTACCCCGGCCTGCGGATTGCCGGGACCCATGACGGCTACTTCCAGGAGGACGGGCCGGTGGTGGAGGCCGTCCGGGGAAGCGGCGCGGACGTGGTGTTCGTGTGCCTTGGCGCGCCCAAACAGGAAAAATGGATGCAGAAGAACGGCGAAGCCACCGGCGCCCGCCTGCTGGTGGGGCTGGGAGGCTGCCTGGACGTATTTTCCGGCGAGGTGAAACGGGCCCCGGAGGTGTTCCAGAAGCTGGGGCTGGAGTGGCTCCACCGACTGATAAAGGAGCCCCGCCGGATCGGACGGATGATGAAGCTGCCCCTGTTTCTGATCCACGCGGCGGGGGAGAAGGGAAAGAAGAAATGCAGGGAAAGCTGATCGTTCTGGAGGGCACCGACGGCGCAGGCAAGACTACCCAGGTCCGCCTCATGGCCCGGCGGCTGGAACAGGAGGGCGTCTCCTTCCGGCAGGTGAACTTTCCCCGGTACGGCAGCCCCTTCGCCGCGCCGGTGGAGCGGTATTTACAGGGGGATCTGGGGAAGCGCCCCGGAGACGTGAGCGCCTACGCCGCCTCCACCCTGTATGCCGTGGACCGCTACGCCTCCTTCCGGCAGGATTGGCAGGGGGACTATGAGAGCGGGAAGCTGATCCTGTCCGACCGCTACACCACCTCCAACGCGGTCCATCAGGCTCCCAAGCTGCCGGAGCCGGATCTGGTGATCTATCTGGATCTGCCTGCGGAGCTTTCCTTCCGGATGCTCCGCCACAGGCAGGAGGCCACCCATACCCGAGCGGACATTCATGAGCAGGACGGGGCTTACCTCCGCGCCTGCCGGGAGAGCGTCCGGGAGGTCGCGGCGCGGCTGGGCTGGCGGAGGGTGGACTGCTCCCGTGAGGGGGCCGTCCGCAGCCTGGAGGATATCCATCAGGAGCTGTGGGAGCTGGTCCGGCCGCTGGTATAGCGGCAAAAAGATGAGGACGCTTTCGCGCCCCCATCTTTTCCGGATATGTACTTCAGCAGCACCCGCAGTTGTTTCCGCAGTTGCAGCCGCAGCCGCAGCTGTTCCCGCAATTGCATCCGCAGTTGCAGTTGTTGTTGCAGCAGCAACACCCGCAGCCGCAGCCGTTCCCGCTTCCGTTGCCGCAGCCGCAGCAGCACAGCAGGATGAGGATCAGAATGATCCACAGGCAGCCGCCTTCGTTTCCGTTGTTCCACATGGTTGATTTCACCTCGCTTTATCAATCTGAAACATACTATGCCGGAGCGGCGCGAAAGGCAGCTTGACCGCTGAAAAAATATTTTTAAATTGCAAGGAAGGACGTAACCCCATGAATCAGGACGACCGCTATAAAACCACCAGCTGGGACGGCGGCGAGGTATCCCGTCAGGCCGGACGGGCCGGGGATTCCCGCTCCGCCGGAGAGGAGCGCCCGCCCCGGTCCGCCGGGGAGAGCCAGGAACGTCCCCGTCCCGCCGGGAACGGAACGAAACGAAAAAAGCGGCGGAAGAAGCGCACCAATCCCCTGCTGGCCATTCTGCTGTGGCTGGTGATCGTGGGGGCATCCTCCGCCATCTTCGCGGCGGTGGGCTGGATGCTGGCCAACGATTTCGCCGCGCTGAACAAGGAGCCCATGGAGGCCAGCTTCCAGGTGACCGAGGACTTTGTCACCGAGGTGACCCGGGAGAAGCAGAAGAACGGCTCCATGAAGGAGGTCACCCATTACGATATGGAAAAGGTGGCCGCCGCGCTGAAAGAAAAGGGACTGATCGAATACGACTGGTTCTTCCGCCTGTTCGCATGGTTCACCGGCGCGGACACCAAGCTGACCCAGGGAACCTTTACCCTGACCACGGACATGGACTATATGGCCCTGATCCGGAACATGCGCACCACCGGCGGCAAGGCGGAGACGGTGAAGGTCACCATCCCCGAGGGCTATACCGTCTCCCAGATCATCACGCTGCTGGCGGAGAACGGCGTGGGTACGGTGGAGAAGCTCACGGACGCCGCCGCCAACTATGTGTTTGAAAACTACGCCTTTGTGGACAACGAGAATCTGGGCGACGAGCGCCGGCTGGAGGGCTATCTGTTCCCGGATACCTACGAGTTCTACGTGGGCGCGCGGCCGGAGCTGGCCTTCTCCTCCATCCTTTCCAACTTTAAGAACAAGGTCTACACCGACGAGGACATTCAGGAACTGTTCGAGGGCTCGGAGTATGACCTCCGGCAGATTCTCACCATCGCCTCCCTCATCGAGCGGGAGACTGACGGCTCCGACCGGGGCAACATCTCCTCCGTCATCCACAACCGTCTGGAAAAGGGCGGGGAGACCGGCCGCCTGCTCCAGATCGACGCGGCGCTGGTCTACGCCGCCGGACGGGCCATCACCCAGGAGGACTACAACAATCTGGACAGCCCCTACAACCTCTATCTCCACGAGGGCCTGCCACCCACGCCCATCGCCAATCCGGGCCTGGCCTCCATCCGGGCGGCGCTGTCCCCGGCGGAGACCAACTACTACTTCTATGTTCTGATGGGCGACAAGCACGTGTTCAGCGAGACCCTGGCCGAGCACAACCGGAACGTGGCCAAGGCGGCGGAAGCCGCCGCACAGTCCGGAGAATAACCCATGGCAGAGAGAAAAAAGCCGGAGCTCCTCTCCCCGGCAGGGGATATGGAGCGGTTGCGGATGGCGGTGCTGTACGGCGCGGACGCGGTGTATCTGGCGGGAGAGAGCTTCGGGATGCGCTCCTTCGCGGGGAATTTCTCCCCCGAGGAGCTGCCCCGGGCGGTCTGCTTCGCCCACGAGCATGGAGTCCGGGTCCATGTGACCGTCAATACCATGCCCCGCTGGGAGGAGGCCGAAGCGCTGCCGGCGTGGCTGGAGCTGCTGGACGACGCCGGTGTGGACGCGCTGATTACGGCGGATCTGGGGACCTTCACCCTGGCGGGGAAATACGCCCCCCACTGCGACCGCCACGTCTCCACCCAGGTGAGCGTGGCCAACCACGCCGCCGCGCGGGCCTGGTATGAGCTGGGGGCCAGACGGGTGATCCTGGCCAGGGAGCTGAGTCTGGAGGAAATAAGGGAGATCCGGGCCAGGACGCCGGAGGCGCTGGAACTGGAGGCCTTTGTCCACGGGGCCATGTGCGTGAGCTACAGCGGACGGTGCCTGCTCTCGAACTACATGACCGGGCGGGACTCCAACCGGGGGGCCTGCGCGCAGCCCTGCCGGTATCAGTATTACCTCATGGAGGAGAAGCGTCCCGGCGAGTATTTCCCCGTCTTCGAGGACGGGAAGGGCACGTATATCATGAATTCCCGGGATATGTGCATGATCGACCACGTGGACGGGCTGATGGACGCGGGGCTTTCCAGTCTGAAGATCGAGGGGCGGGCCAAGAGCGCCTATTACGCCGCCATTGTTACGGGGGCCTACCGCCACGCCATCGACGACGTGTTCGCCGGGCGGCCCATAGATCCCGTCTGGCGAGACGAGGTGGAAAAGGTCAGCCACCGGCATTACGCCACCGGGTTCTATTACGGCCCGCCGGGGCAGTATTGTGAAAACGCCCGGTATATCCGGGAGTGGCAGGTGGTGGCCCTGGTAACGGAATGCGACGAAACCGGTCTGGCCACCCTGACATTGCGCAACAGGTTTGCCGTGGGGGACACCCTGGAGGCGGTGGGGCCGGATGTGAAGCCCTTTGCCTTCCGGGTGGAGGCCGTCGAAGACGGGGAGGGCCAGCCGGTTACAGAGCCGAAAACCCCTCAGATGCTCCTCAGAATGAAGCTCCCCCGGCAGGTCCCCGCCTGGAGCATCCTGCGGATCGCGCGGGATCTGTCGGCGAAGTCCTGAGGCATCCATCCTTTTGTTTGAAATGAAAAGGATTAAAAGAATCTTTTGGGCAAAACTCCGTTTTGCCATGGGGAGGGAACACCGTGAAGAAGATCAAACTGCCGCTGAAGATCCTCCTTGGCGTGATGGCGCTCCTGCTGGCAGCGGTCGTGGGCTACCTGATCTATGTCTTTGCCGTCTGGTACCGGGTGGAGGATAACCAGGTTCTGTCCGTGGAGACGGCGGGAAGCGCCGTCCATACGGAGCCTGCCGTCAATGAGAGCTACCGCGCCGTCTCTTACAATACCGGCTTCGGGGCCTACAGCAATGATTACAGCTTTTTTATGGACGGCGGCAGGGAGAGCCGCGCCCGCTCGCCGGAGGCGGTCAGGGAAAACGTTACCGGTGCGATGGAGACGGTCAAGGCCATTGCGCCCGATTTCCTTCTCCTTCAGGAGGTGGACATAGACGGGACCCGCAGTTACCATATCAACGAGCTGGAGCTGGTGGAGGAGGCGCTGGGCGGACTGTTCGACAGCTGGACCTTCGCCCAGAACTATGACAGTCCCTATCTCTTCTGGCCTCTGACCGAGCCCCACGGGGCCAATCAGGCGGGACAGGCCACCTTCTCTTCCTTCCCCATCGCGTCCGCTCTCCGGCGGCAGCTGCCCATTGAGAATGGGGTGATGAAGCTGGTGGACTGCGACCGGTGCTACACCGTCCAGCGGATTCCGCTGGGGGAGGGGAGCGCGGAGCTGGTGCTCTACAATCTTCACCTCTCCGCTTACACCTCCGACGGCGTGATTGCCGAAGAGCAGCTGAAAATGCTGTTCGCCGATATGCTGGGGGAGTACGAGAAGGGCAACTACGCCGTTGCCGGGGGGGACTTCAACAAGGACCTGCTGGGCAATTCCTCGGAGATTTTCGGCGTATCCGGTCCGGCCTACACCTGGGCCCAGCCCATTCCCGCCTCCCTTGTGCCGGAGGGACTGAGCATTGTGGCGCCTTTTGACCCGGATAAGCCTACGGCCTCCTGCCGCAACGCGGACCGGCCCTACGGGCCCGACAGCTACCGGGTGACGGTGGACGGCTTCATCGTCTCCGCCAATGTGGAGGTCCGCTCCGCCAGGGTGTGGGAGACCGGCTTCCGCTGGAGCGACCATAACCCGGTGTACATGGACTTCGTCCTGCGGTAGCGGGCAGAACAGAAATAAAAAGGAGCTGTACCAGCCGGCGAAGCGCGCGGGCTGGTACAGCTCCTGAATATTGCAGCTACGGACCAAACAGCAGCCGTACCGAAAATGCGGCCGCCATAAACCCCGTCAGATCGGCAATCAGGGCGGCGGGAATGGCGTAGCGGGTCCTGCGGATGCCGGCGGAGCCGAAATAAACGGCGATGGTATAAAAGGTGGTTTCCGTGCTGCCCAGCATCACCGCCGCCACCCGGCCCACGTAGGAGTCCGGCCCGTGGGCCGCCATGAGCTCGCTGCCAATGGCCAGCGCCCCGCTGCCGCTGACGGGCCGGATAAACAGCAGCGCCGCCGTCTCCGGCGGGATGCCCAGTCGTACCAGCACCGGGGCCGCCAGCTCGCCCAGCAAATCCATGAGCCCGCTGGCCCGCAGCATATACACCGCCGTCATCAGCCCCACCAGATTGGGCAGGATGCCCAGCAGGGTGTCCAGCCCCTCTTTGGCCCCGAGGGAGAGAGCATCGTACACATTCACCCGCTTCCACATGCCGAAAATGGCCGTGAACGCCAGCAGAAGCGGAACCAGATAAGCGGAATAATCCATTTTCCCCGCCTCCTCTACGATTTCCAGAACCGTGAGAATATTCTGGCCGCCGCCAGTCCCGCCGCCACCGACAGCACCGACGCCAGCCATACAGCCGGCACGATGTCAAAGGCGCTCTCCGACCCCAGCGCCGCCCGGACGCCCGCGACAGTGGTGGGCAGCAGCTGAATGGAGGCGGTGTTCAGCACCACCAGGGTGCACAGCTCGTTACTGGCCTTCTCGCCGCAGCCCGCCGCCATCCGGCGGGCCGCCTGAATCCCCAGCGGGGTGGCCGCGTTGCCCAGTCCCAGCAGGTTGGCCGACACGTTCCCCGACAGGGCCGACAGGGTGTCCCGGTCCCGGCAGGCACGGGGCAGAAGGCGCTGGAGCACCGGCCGGAAGAGGCGGCTGAGTCCGTCCATCAGTCCGCTGGCCTTCATAATGGACATGACCCCGCTCCACAGGCACATGATCCCCGCCATGCTCAGGCACAGGTCCACCGCCGCCGCCGCCCCCTCCATGGCCGCGTTGCCCACCGCGCCGATGGTGCCGTTCATCAGTCCGTATATGACCGAGGCCGCAATCATCCCCGTCCAGATCCAGGCCATTGCCATAAAAAATCCTCCCCTTTCTCGCTATATAATATATAGCGGACAAGGGGAGGAAACATGCCTGTATCATTCCACCTGCACCAGAATATTTCCCTCTTCATCCGTGCGGCGGATCTCCATACCGGCTGCGGTCATCCGGTCCATGGCCTCCCGGGTGGGGTGCCCGAAGCGGTTTTGCCCCACGCTGATGATCCCCAGCTCCGGCGTCACCGCCGAGAGCAGCTCCTCCGAGGTGGAATATCTGCTGCCGTGGTGGCCCGCCGCAAGGACCTCGATATCCGGCAATTCATATTGGGCGATCAGTTTCTTTTCCGTGGATGCGTTCATATCCCCGGTAATCAGGAAGTCGTACTCTCCGGCGGAGCAGAGAATGGTCAGCCCCATCTCGTTCACGCCGCCCTCCGCCACCGGCGGGTAGACCGTCAGCACCCCGTTTCCCATAACCGAGGCCCAGGGAGTCTCGATGTAGCGCACCGCCACGCCGTAACGCGCCGCCAGAGCCAGAACCTCCCGCTGTAATCCCTCCTGCTCGCTGCCCAGCAGCTGGGGCAGGAGCAGCTCTCCCACTTCCACCCGTGCCAGAAGCCAGGGAAGTCCTCCGGCGTGGTCCTCGTGATAGTGGGTCAGAACCACCCGGTCCAGCCGCCGCCAGCCGTACTCGTCCATGGCTGTCGCCGCGGCCTGTCCGGCGGTCCGGGGACTGTTCAGGCTGCCGCAGTCCACCAGAACGGTCATTCCGCCGGAGTGGAACAGCATGGCCGCGCCCTGTCCCACGTCCACCGCCAGAGCGGTGAGCCGGTCGTTTTGCACCTGCCGCCGGGGGCCTGCCTTCACAGAGAGCAGACAGACCGCCGACAGCGCCAGCGCAACGCCCCACTTCCAGCGCCGCCCCTTTACCAGCAGGCACAGCCCCAGCAGGACATAGGTCCCCGCCAGCCACACCGTGACCGCCGGCCGGGTGAAACAGACGCTGTGCCCCGGAATTCCTGCCAGCGCATGGGCAGCCCACAGCAGATACCGGGCCAGAAGCTCCGGGACCGCCGCAAGTCCCGCCAGCACGGGAAACGCGCCGCCCAGAAGGGTTGCCGCCAGCGCGCAGGCAAACAGCGCCGGGGCCATCCACAGCACCATCAGATTGGCCAGCGGCGAGACCAGGGACAGCGTGCCGAAACAGGCCGCGTTCAGAGGCGCGGTGGCGGCCATTACGCCCAGACTGGCGGCGGTGGTGGCCGCAAAGAACCGCCAGAGCTTCCCGACCGCCTCCGGCGGCTTTTTCGGGCCCAGCCGGACGAGGCCGCCGTAGATTTTCGGCGCGGGCAGCAGAAGTCCCGCCACGGCGGCAAAGGACAGCTGCAAGCTCACCGACGCTATGGCAAAGGGATTTGCCAGCAGGATTATCAGCAGCGCCGCCGACAGGGACGTGGGCGTATCGCCCTCCCGGCCCGCCAGCGGGGCCAGCAGCACGAATCCCACCATCACGCAGGAGCGAACCACCGACGGCGTACAGCCTGCCATCACCATATAGAACAGCAGCACCGGGTACCCCAGAAAGGCCGTCAGCCTCTGCCGCCGGAAAACCAGCAGTCCCAGAAGGGCAATCAGGAATCCGCAGTGCAGCCCGGAAACGGCGGTGATGTGCATCAGCCCCGCTTCGCTGAGGTCCGTGTAGCCCTGGGGCTCCAGCCCGTCCCGCTCTCCGGTGAGAAGGGCGGCAATCAGACCTCCGGTCTCCGGCGTATAGAGCCTGTGGGCGCTCTCCTGCACCCAGCGGGACAGCCGCGCCGGCAGATACCGCCACTTTCCGGCGTTCCCGGCCTCTGCAGCCAGCGGCTCCCCGCTGCCGTACAGACGGAGAAAGACGCCCCTGGAGATATAGTAGCTGCTCTCCTCTCCGGAAAGGGTGGCGGCGCTGTAGCAGGTACACCGGAGCACGATCCGGTTTCCCGGCTCCAGCTCCAGCAGTTCCCTTCCGCCATAGCAGACCGCCCTGCCCGGAAGGCCGGCCAGCCGGACCTGACACCGGGCGCCGCCGGTGGCCTCTTCGGGGTAGTCCGTCAGCTCCATCTCAAAGATGTACTCGCCGCCCGCCAGCGCCTCCGCCGGGGCCAGGTACAGCGCGGCATAGCCGGAAAACCACACAATACCCGCCGCGCAGCCCACGGCGGCGATCCTCGCGGCCCGCGTTGCCCTGCCCCGGAGCAGAAGGGACGCCAGAGCCAGCGCCAGCGCGCCCGCTGTGGCCCAGAGCCGGAAGCGCTCCGGCAGCAGGTACTGGCACAGCGCGCACCCCGCCCCGAAGGGCAGGGCAAACCACATCAGCCTCCGCACGGCTACCGGATGGGTTCCCGCCGGTCCGTGCGGCCGAGAATGTAGTCGGTGCTGGTGTGATAGTAGTCCGCCAGCTTGAGGAGGGCCCAGACGGGGATCTCCCGCTCGCCACGTTCGTAGCGGCCATATACTTCTTTATTCATACAAAGATACTCTGCAATATCTTTTTGGTGCAAATCATGGTCGTAACGAAGATCTGCAATGCGAGGAAACATCATAAAAATCACCCCAATGGAATCCTACCATTTGGTAGGATTCCATTGGGGCCAGCCAATCATTCGGTTGGTTATGTGTTACAAGATATCCCGATAATCTGTCAGGGTCCAAAATAATCGGTGCCGACATGGCAATATTTCGCCGGTTTAATCCGTGCCCAGACGGGAATTTCCCGTTCGCCGGTCTCGTATCTGCGGCATACGTCCAGATTCATGACCGGATAATCCGCTGTTTGCCGCCGGGCCCTGTTACTGTCCTCCCTCAGATCCCTGATCCTCCGGAGCTCCATCTTCCTCCTCCTCTTCCTCCAGCGCGGGCCGCAGGGGTACGTCCATCAGCTCCTTCAGGTCCTCCGTGGTGATGGTGCGGATGTCTTCGTCGGTGGGATCCTCCATCTCCGCCACCCGGTCCGCCTGAGCGGCGACGATCTTCTCAAAGAGATTGCGCACGTCGCGGGCGTTGCCGAAGTTTTCGTCCCGGTCCTCGTAGAGCTCCTGAAGATGGTCCTTCACCGCAGCGGCGGCGGCTTCGTCCAGCCGGTAGTCGTTGCGGTCCACCCTGCCCCGGAAAATCTCATAGAGCTGGTCTCCGTTGTAGTCCTCGAAGTACAGGTACTTGTTGAACCGGGATTTCAGACCGGGGTTGGAATCGATGAACCGGGGCATGAGGGTGGCGTAGCCCGCCACGATGACCACAAAGTCGTCCCGGTGGTCCTCCATGGCCTTGAGGATGGTGTCGATGGCCTCCTGACCGAAGTCCTTGTCGGCGTTCTCCGGAGAGAGAGTATAGGCCTCGTCGATGAACAGCACGCCGCCCAAGGCCTTTTCGATGATCTCCTTTGTCTTGATGGCAGTCTGCCCCACGTACCCGGCCACCAGGCCGGAGCGGTCCACCTCCACCAGATGCCCCCTGGAGAGGATGCCCAGAGCGCTGTACACCTTGCCCACGATCCGGGCTACGGTGGTTTTGCCGGTGCCGGGGTTGCCGGAGAACACCAGGTGGAAGGACATGTCCGGGGTCTTCATCCCCCGGTTCTGGCGCAGCTTCCGGACCTTCACCAGGTTTGCCAGACTGTCCACGTCCCGTTTCACCATCTCCAGACCGATGAGCTCATCCAGCTCCGCCATGGCCTCCTCCAGGGTGGGCCGGGGCGCTTCCGGTTCCGCGCCGGGGGCTTCGGGGCTCCCGGAGGCTGCCTCCGGCTTCGCCGGTTCCGCCGGTCCGCCGGTCACCGGCAGGGGGGCCATAGGGTCGCCGGGGGACGGCGGACCGGCCGGCCGGCCGGGCGCGCCGAAGAAGTCGTCGTAGAGGCTGCGGGAGTTCCTGTCCCGGCTGAGCACCTTGCTGAATTCGTCCATGAGGTCGCTCAGTTCCTTCCCCGTATCCCGTGCCGGCGCGGCGGACAGGGTGGGCGCGCCGTTCAGGTAATCATCGGGGCCGGGCGTAGCAGGGGCGGCGGGAACCCCCGCCTTGTCGCAGCAGGCGGTCAGCTGGTCATAGAGCAGGGTGATCCGGCGGCTTTCGGCGAAGGAGAAGGAGCCGTCGTAGGCTGCGCTGAGCATCAGGAGGTTTTTCTGTACCTCGGCGAAGGTACGGCTGCAGGTGGTTCCGGACTTTGCGTCGGCCTCGGCCAGCCTTTGGAAAAACTCCGGCACGCCCACGGTATAGTGGGGGTTGGTCTGATAGTAGGAGATGGCCTTGTCAAACTGGGCGGCGGAGAATTTCACCTGCCGGTCGGTATAGATCTGATTGATGCCGATAACGTCCCCGCCCCGGCCCTCGCTGACGGCCCAGAGGCAGAGGGTGCACGCCCGGAAGTAAGTATCGATCTCCTGAGCGGAGATTTTCAGCTCCGCGGGGATGCTCTGGCAGAAGTGGCCCACCGTGTCGGCGTAGTCCCGGTGAAAATTTTTGCTCATGGGGGAGGCTCCTTTTCTTTTTTTCCCCATTGTAGCACAAAGTGCGGGAGAAGTAAATTCATTCCTTGCTTCCGATTTTGAGTTTCCTGCCGCCCGAAGGGCGGCAGGGGATTTTTTCATGTCGCAGCCTGCGGGCCGGAAATCCGTGAAAGTCTCTCTGAAAATCTGATTGATTTTCCGGAAAAACCTGTTATACTATTAAAATGTATAATTGCAGGTTTATGCCCCGGAGAGAACCGGGACTCTACTGATCGGGAAGAGAGAAGGGAGCGAACATGGCAAATAAGGTCACCGTGACGATCAGCGGTACGGAGTACACGCTGGTCAGCGAGGAAAGCCCCTCTTACATGCAGAAGGTCGCCACTCTGGTGGACGAAAAAATGACCGATATCATGGCCGCCGGACGGGTCAGCCGCATGGACGCCGCCGTTCTGGCCGCCGCCAATCTGGCTGATGAGCTGCTCAAGCAGCAGACTGCCGCCGAAAATCTCCGCCGCCAGCTCAAGGGCTATCTGGACGACGCCGGCAAGGCCAAGGCGGAGCTGGGCGAGTGCAAGCGGCAGCTGATGAAGCTTCAGCAGCAGAAAAAGTAATGGAGCTGCTATCTCCCGCCGGCCGCTGGGAAGCAATGACGGCCGCCGTGCAAAGCGGCGCGGACGCGGTTTATCTGGGCTGCGGCGCTCTTAACGCCCGCCGGGGGGCGGAAAATTTCACGCCGGAACAGCTGCCCGAGGCCGTGGCTTACTGCCACCTGCGGGGTGTGAAGGTCTATCTGACGGTCAATACCCTTCTCTCCGACCGGGAGCTGTCCCAGGGAA
>CAJULD010000003.1:93183-122014 GCA_910587505.1 uncultured Oscillospiraceae bacterium
GAGCTGCTGCTTCTGGCTTCCCGTTGCGGCGTGGACGGCGTAATCGTGCAGGACTGGGGCCTGGCGGCCATGGCGCGGCGGACCGTCCCGGACCTTCCTCTCCACGGCTCCACCCAGATGACCGTCCATTCCCTGGCGGGAGTGGAGGAGGCGGCCCGTCTGGGGATGCAGTGCGTGGTGCTGGGCCGGGAGCTGAGCAGGGATGCGGTGCGGCAGATCTGCGCCCGTAGCCCCATCGCCATTGAAGTCTTTGTCCACGGGGCCCTGTGTATGTGCTGGTCCGGCCAGTGCGCCATGAGTGCGCTCATCGGGCGGCGCAGCGGCAACCGGGGACTGTGCGCCCAGCCCTGCCGCCTGCCCTGCCGCTTTGACGGCGGCCCGCCGGGCCGTCCCCTCAGTCTGAAGGACGTCAGTCTGGCGGACCATCTGGCGGAGCTGCGGGACATGGGCGTATCCGTTCTGAAGCTGGAGGGCCGGATGAAGCGGCCCGAATATGTGGCGGTGGTGACCCGGATCTACGCCGCCCTCCTGCGGGAAAACCGCCGGCCCACGGCGGAGGAGCGGCGGCAGCTGGAGCTGGCCTTCTCCCGTCAGGGCTTTACCGACGGCTACTGGCGGGGCCGTCCGGGGCCGGAGATGTTTGGCACGCGATCCGACGGCGCGCCGGACCCGGAGGAGCTTTTCCGGGAGGCCAGGGCCGCCTGCGAGAGGGGCGATCTGCGGACGGTCCCGGTGGACCTCTCTGCGGAAATTCACCCGGGCGTTCCCGCCCGGTTGACCGTCTCCGACCGGCAGGGCCGCAGGGCGGAGGCCGAGGGCCCCGTACCGGAGGCGGCCCGGAACCGGCCCCTGGAGGAGGAGGAGATCAAAGCCCGCCTGTCCAGAACCGGGGGCACGGCCTTTCGTGCCGGAAGGGTAGAGGTATCCCTGTCCCCCGGCCTGTCCCTTTCCGCCGGGGCGGTCAACGCTCTGAGGCGGGACGCACTGAACACGCTGGCGGCGCTGCGCTGCGCGCTGCCGGATCGGCGGGAGGAAAGCCTGCCGCCGCTGCCGGAGGATGACTGCTCCGGGACGGACCCTGCCCTGACGGTCACGCTGCTCCGCCCGGAGCAGCTGACAGAGGAGCTTGCGGCCCTCTCGCCCCGGATTGTGTATGTTCCCCTGGAGCGCCTTCCGGAATTTTCTCTGACAGCCTGCCGGGAGCGGGGCGTGGAATGCTGCGCCCTGCTGCCCCGCGTGTGTACGGACGGCGAGCTGGCGGAGCTGGAACGGCTGCTGGCGGCGGCAAAGGAGAAGGGCTGTACCTCCCTGGCCGTGCAGAACATCGGCCAGCTCTCTCTGGGAGAGAAACCGGGACTGTCCCGCCGGGGCGGATTCGGATTGAACGTGTTCAACAGCCGGTCCCTCCGGCAGTGCAGGGACTGGGGACTGGAGAGCGCCGTGCTGTCCTTCGAGCTGCGGCAGGAGCAGATCCGGGATCTGCGCAAGTCTCTTCCCTGCGAGGCCATCGTCTATGGACGGCTTCCGCTGATGCTGACGGAGAACTGCCTGGTTTCCAACGCGCTGGGATGCGGGGCAAAAAACCTCCGCGGTCCCTGCCGGGGGGACCACACGCTGACGGACCGGCGGGGGGAGGACTTCCCCGTCCTTTCCGCTTACGGCTGCCGCAGCGAGATAGAAAACAGCAGGGTGCTTTTTCTGGCCGACCGGCCGGAATACCGGCGGTGCGGTCTGACGTTTGCCAACCTCCGCTTCACCACGGAGGCGCCGGAGATCTGCGTGAGGATACTGGAGCGCTATCTCGGCCGGAATGAGGACTGCCCGCGGGACTACACCCGGGGTCTGTTCTACCGGGGCGTGGAATAGGCCGCATCCCCCTGAATAAATATGGAAACCGAGGATTACCTGATGAAGCTTCAAGTCAAGGCCCTTTCCGATCAGATCGGCGGCAGCATTCCCTGGCCCTATTACGCCACCGCCGGAGCGGCGGCGCTGGACCTGCACGCCTGTATTGACCAGCCGGTGGAGATTCCCGCCGGCGGGGAGGCGCTGATCCCCACGGGGATTGCCGCCGCCATTCCCGCGGGACACGTGGGCATTCTGGCAGTCCGCAGCAGCATGGGCATCCGTCACGGCGTGGCCATGTCCAACGGCATCGGCGTCATCGACAGCGACTACCGGGGCCCCCTGCGGGTGGGGCTGCACAACTTCCGGGAGCAGCCCTACACGGTGGAGCCTGGAGACCGGATCGCCCAGCTGCTGGTAATGCCCGTCCTTTGTCCGGAGGTGGAGATCGTCCACGAGCTGCCGGAGACGGAGCGGGGCGCGGGCGGCTTCGGCTCCACCGGGAGATAACAGAACCGTCCGGAGGAACCGGAGAAGGAGAACCAATGCCTCGCATTATTTTAGCGTCCCAGTCCCCCAGAAGGAAACAGCTTCTGGCCCAGATCGGCATCCGCAATTTTGATATCCTGATTCCTCAGGCGGACGAGACCTTCGACCCCTCTCTCCCGCCGGAGGAAATCGTCGCCTCCATCTGCCGGAGGAAGGCGGAGGCCGCCCGTGCCCTGACGGACGACCGCCGGGCGGTCATTATCGCCGCCGACACCATGGTTTTTCTGGGCGGACACCGTTTGGGGAAGCCACGGGACCAGGTGGACGCCTTCACCATGCTCTCCGTCCTCTCCGGCCGCACCCATGAGGTCCGAACCGGCGTGACCGTGGCGCAGGGGGAGCGGATGGAGACAGGGACGGAAACTACCGCCGTCACCTTCCGGGAGCTGAGCCAGGATGAAATCTGGGGATATATCCGCTCCGGGGAGCCCATGGACAAGGCCGGGGCCTACGGCGCTCAGGGAAAGGCGGCGCTGTTCGTCTCCCGTATTGAGGGGGACTATTTCAACGTGATGGGCCTGCCGCTGTTTCTGCTGGGCAGGATGCTGTCGGACTTCGGAGTCAATCTGTTTTCAGAGGAGGAGCTCCATTGAAGCGTTCATCCAATCGTTTTTTCCTGATGCTTCTTGCGCTGGCGGCGGCGGTTGCCGTGCTGATGAGCGTCATGACCTATTTTTCCACCACCTCCGCCGCGTTGCCCAATCTGGCGGGGATCATTGTTTCCCCCTTCCGCTCCGCCTCCGCCGCCATAGCGGAGACTTTCGGCCGCTGGACCGGGTATTTCACCGAGGTGGACGCCCTGCGGGAGGAAAACCGGCAGCTGAAGCTTCAGATTGCCGAGATGGAGGAGACCGTCCGGCAGGCCACCTTTGACCGGGAGGAAAACGCCCACCTGCGGAATCTGGCGGACCTGCGGGAGCAGCGCCGGGACCTGCATTTCGAGTCGGCCCGCGTCCTGGTGCAGGATTCCTCCAACTGGTACAGCCAGCTGACCATCAACAAGGGGACGGCCCATGACCTGACGGTGGGCGACGCGGTGGTGACGGAGGAGGGAGATCTGCTGGGCGTGGTGACGGAGGCGGGGCTGAACTGGGCCACGGTCCGTACCATTCTGGACAGCGAGTCCTCCATCGGCGCCCTGGTGTTCCGCAGCGGCGGCAGCGCCCTGGCCCAGGGAGACTTCTCCCTGATGAGCCGGGGCTGCCTGAGCCTCAACTATCTGGGGACGGAGCCGGACGTGGTGGCGGGCGATTTGATCGTCACCTCCGGTCTGGGGGGATACTACCCGTCGCAGCTGGTCATCGGCTACGTGGAGGAGGTCCGGACGGGGGACGACGGGCTGGCCCAATACGCGGTGCTGCGGCCGGAAATGACGCTGGACGGCCTGACGCAGGTCTATGTGGTTACCAGCTTCGACATCGTGGATTAAAGAGGGATGGAATCGCATGCTGCCAAAAAGCTACGTCGTGTTCAAATGGGCGGTCTATACCATCGCCACCCTGTTTCTGTGCGCCCTGCAATCGCTGGTTTTCAGCCATATTCACGTTTTCCGGCTCACGCCGTTTCTCTATCCGCTTCTGCCGGCGGTACTGTCCATATTCGAGGGCTCGCGCCGGGGTTCGCTGTTCGCGTTTTTCTTCGGGATCGCCTGCGACCTGCTGCTGCCTGCCCCGTTTCCGGGATTCTTTACGCTGATTTTCCCGGTGGTGGCGGCGGCTTCGGCGACGGTCGCGGAGCGTCTGCTGTCCCGTGGGTTCCTGTGCGCGGGCATTGTCTCCTGTCTGAGCCTTTTGCTGACCGGCGCCTTCCGGATTTTTATCCAGCTCCTCTCTGGCGGGCAGTACATGGGCCTGATGGCGCGTATTGCCCTGGGCGAGGCGGTTCTCACCCTGCCCGCGCTGCTGCTCGTTCTTCCCGTGTACCGGACGATTTACCGGCGGTGCGCGTCGGACTACTGAAAGGAAGCTTCTCTTGGAACACAAAAAGCAATTTTTAAGGCGGTCAAACCTTCTGGTCGGCGTTTATTTCATCTGTCTGATCGTGTTTGTGGGGATTCTCTATGACGCCCAGATCGTCAACGGGGCGGACTATCTCTCCCAGTCCTCCATTCAGATCACCACCACGGAGCCGGTGGAGAGCTCCCGGGGGATCATCACCGACCGGAACGGAAAGGTCCTGGTGTCCAATCGGGAGATTTATACCATCGCCTTCGATCCCGGCAGGGTGAAGGACAACCCCGCCATTACGCCGGGAGAAAATGGAAGCGTTCACTCCGAGAGCGTGGCGGACGCCCTGCTGCGGCTGCTGCGGCTGCTCCGGCAGCAGGGACTGGAGTGGGACGACGGGCTTCCCGTCTCCGCATCTCCGCCCTTTGCCTATACGTTTTCCCAGGTATCCGGCACCCGCCGCGCCTGGTTTCAGAGCTATCTGGCGGACCGGCAGTGGTCCTCCACCGACATCACCGCGGCCACAAAGCATCCCCTGATGAGTCCGGAGGCCCAGAAGGCGTTCGGACTGCCCACCTCCTCCGCTCTTTCCGCGGGGCAGCTGATCGAGCTGATGCGGAAAGATTTCGGCATTCCGGAGGGCTTTACGGACCAGGAGGCCCGGCTGGTGCTGGGCGTGCTCTACGAGGTAGAGCTGCGGCAGCTGGAGAAAAATGCCGCCACCGTCCCCTATTTTCTGGCGGAAGACGTATCCGTGGAGCTGATCTCCCTGCTCAACGACGGCGGATTTTCCGGCGCGGTTGTGGGCAGCAGGTCCGTGCGGCAGTATCATACCGACTACGCCGCTCATATACTGGGGCGGGTAGGCGCCATCGACAGCCGGGAGGAGCGGGACGGGCTCAATGCGGACTACAACGCCGCCAGGGAGGCGGGAGAGGACACGTCCGCCTGTCACTTCTATCAATGGGACGACCAGGTGGGAAAAAGCGGCGTGGAGCTGGCCTTCGAGTCCTACCTCCGGGGCCGGGACGGCGTCCGCGCCATCACCACCAACCAGGACGGAAAGATCACCAGTGAGCTCTACTCAATCCAGCCTCAGCCCGGCGGAACGCTGGCGCTCACCATTGATATCGATTTTCAGGCTCAGGTGGAGGCCGCTCTGGCCAGGGGCGTGGAGCAGGCCAAAAGCGAGGCCAGGGACGAGGAGGAAATCCAGCGCATGGAGCGGGTGGGCGGCGCGGCGGTGGTGCTCAGTGTGAAGGACAGCGAGATCCTGGCCTCCGCCACCTATCCCACCTACAGCCAGCGCACCTATACCGGGGATCTGGAGGAGCTGAGCCGGAATCCGGCCTCGCCCTACACCAACCGGGCCGTCAACAGCGCCTATGCTCCCGGCTCCACCTTCAAGCCCATGACAGCCGTGGCCGCGCTGGAAAGCGGCGTTATCACGCCCACCTCCCGGATCAACGCCACCGGCACCTGGTACTATCCCGGAGACCCCAACAGTCTGGCCAGATGCTGGCTGTACAGGAGTTCCCGAAGGACCCACGGGCGGATCAACGTCAGCGAGGCCATTACCGTGTCCTGCAACTATTTCTTTGCCGAAATGGGCTATCAGCTGAACATGGACAGGCTCAATGAGTTTGCCGCCGGTTTCGGCCTGGGTGAGCACACCGGCATCGAGCTGGGCGAGCGCACCGGCCGCCGCCATGAAAATACCCCCGGTGAAGATCAGGCCCCCTGGGCCGGCTTCGGTCAGGCCAGTCAGGAGTATACGCCTCTCCAGCTGGCCAGCTATATTGCCACTCTGGTCCGGGGCGGCCAGCGTCTGGATGCTCACCTTCTGAAGGATATCACCACCTATGACGGCGGCGCTGTCATCTATGAGCACCAGCCTCAGGTGCTCTCGGAAGTGGCCATGAGCGACGCCACTCTGGCGGCGGTAAAAAAGGGCATGGGTGATCTGGTCACCAGGGGCACCATCGCGGGGGACTTTGCCGACTGTATCGTTACCGCCGGAGCCAAGACCGGCTCCGCTCAGGTGGGCGAGGAACATGCCAACGGCGTGTTCGTCAGCTTCGCGCCCTTTGACGAGCCGGAAATTGCCGTGGTAGTGGTGATCGAGCAGGGCCGGAGCGGCTCCGCCCTGGCGTCCACCGCCGTGGAAATCCTCAACGATTACTTTTCCCCCGGCGATACCGGCTTTACCGCCGTGCCGGAGGGGACTCTGCTGCCGTAACAGGGAGCGCATACAGAAAAATAAAACGAAGGGACCAACCTCTATGACAAGCATCTTCGACTCCCGGGACAGCCGGTATAAAACCCCCTATGGAGCGGCGCCCTGCGGCGCAAAAATTACCATCACCCTGCGGCCGGAGCTGACGGAGAACTTCTCCGCGTGTGTGCTGCTGCTCTATGAGGAATTTGCGGACGCCTATTGGGAGGTGTCGCTGGTCCCGGCCGGCGAGGAGGAGGGCAGGCGGCTGTTCACCGGTTCCTATGAAGCGCCGGAGCAGCCGGAGCTGATCTGGTATGGCTTCCGCCTGCGGCGGGAGAACGGAGAGGAAATCTGGCTGGGGAAGAACGGGTTCTGTCAGGGGAAGGACCTGGAGCGCTGGCAGCAGACGGTCTACGACGATTCTCCTGCCACGCCGGACTGGTTCGGACGGGGCGTGACCTACCAGATTTTCCCGGACCGGTTCTGCCGCACGGCCATTCCGGACCCGGCGGGCATGCCAGGGAACCGGAGCGTCCATCAGGACTGGAACGAGGGAATGGAGTATCTGCCGGATGAGGCAGGAGAGATCCGGAACAGGGACTTCTTCGGCGGAAATCTGGCGGGTGTGTCGGAAAAGCTGACGTATCTGAAATCCATGGGGGTAAACACCCTGTACTTCTGTCCGATTTTTGAGGCCGACAGCAACCACCGGTACAACACCGGCGATTATGAGAAGATCGACCCCATGCTGGGCACGGAGGAGGACTTCCGCCGGCTGTGCGAGCAGGCCCACGCCATGGGCATCCGGATCATGCTGGACGGCGTGTTCAACCATACGGGCAGCAACAGCCGCTATTTCAACGTCAACGGGACTTATCCGGACCTGGGCGCGGCCCAGAGCGAGGAGAGTCCGTACTACCCCTGGTACGCCTTCTTTCACTGGCCGGAGCGGTATGACGCCTGGTGGGGCATCAGGACCCTGCCCGCAGTAAACGAGACCTGTCCCTCCTATATGGACTATATCATCCGGGGGGAGAATTCTGTCATCCGCCGCTGGCTGCGCTTGGGCGCAGACGCCTGGCGGCTGGATGTGGCCGACGAGCTGCCGGACGAATTCATCGCCGGGATCCGGTCCGTCATGGCTGAGGAGAAGGCGGACAGCTTCCTGCTGGGCGAGGTATGGGAAGACGGCAGCAACAAGATTGCCTATGACCAGCGGAGGAAATACTTACTGGGCCGGGAGACCCACGGCCTGATGAACTACCCCTTCCGGACGGCGGCGCTGGCCTATTTGCAGGGGGGCGCTGCGGAGGACTTTATGGAAACCATGGAGACCATCCGGGAAAATTATCCCCGCCCGGCTTTTTACAGCGCCATGAACCTGCTGGGTACCCATGACACCCCCCGGATTCTGACGATGCTTGGCGTAGACAAAGCTCCGGAGGACCGGACGGCGAGGGCGGAATACCGTATGACCGCCGAAGAGCGGGAGCGGGGCCTGCGCCTGCTGCGGGCGGCGGCTGTGCTGCTGTTCGCCTTCCCCGGCTCGCCCACCGTGTATTACGGTGACGAGGCGGGCATGGAGGGCTTTGAGGATCCCTTTAACCGGGGGACGTACCCCTGGGGGCAGGAGGATGCGGCGCTGCAAAAGCACTTTGCTCTGCTGGGAAAGCTGCGGAATGTGCGGGTTTCCATGCAGTCCGGAGATTTTCGCTGGCTGTGGGCAAAGGGGCATACGCTGGCCTTTGCCCGGGAGGAGGGGGTGGAAACCACGGTTGCCATCCTCAATACCGGTACGGAGATGGAGGAGCTTTCCTTCCCCTGGGCCCGGCATCTGGCGTCGGACGCCCTCTCCGGGCAGCAGTTCGCGGCCATCCGGGACCAGCTGACCATCCGGATTCCGGGAATGGACTGCATGCTCCTGCTCTGATCCTTTTTGAACAGGTGTCAATCAAAACCACCCGCAGAACGGGTGGTTTGATCCAGCCCCATAAGGGCCTGGTACTGGCAGCGTCTCAAGACGCATGAAACAGTCCGCCAATCGCACAGCTATTTACAGGCCGCCGCTGAAGCGGCCTGTTCTTTTGCCTGCTTATTCCGCTTACCCGTAAACGGGTCGACAAAATCTACATCGTAACCGCTGGCCCAAAAGTGCCGGTTCCCGTATTTATACTTCAGATTTGCGTGCCTGTCAAATATCATCAGGGCGCTCTTTCCTTACCCTTCATCTCGCGCAATTTTTGCAGGATCGTTCCGATATCCCGCTTGATCTCCTTATAAATCACCTGTCTCCTGTAAGCTTTTTATTCCACCGGCTTTGTGGTTTATGGTCCCTTAAGAGCCAGGAAAAGCAGCGAGGGCGGGAAATGATTCCCACCCTCGCTGCTTTTAACTGTTTGGGTCAGTCGTAAATGGATTCGGAGGAAAATTCAAGAATTTTGCCATTGGAAGCGTCGATTTCCAGCTCATACTCCATTTCCGCGTAGATGATCTCCACTTCATAGATCTGCTTCCCGTCGTCCCGGTCCAGCTTCAGCTTCTTCACGTTGTCGGCCGTCGCGCCGGGGACCCTGGCCAGAGCGATTTCCCGAGCCCTGTCCAAGGTGATGGCGCCGCCGGAGGAGGACTGGGGCCCGGTGCTTTTCATCTCATGACTGAGAACGGCGCCGGTCCTGGCGTCGATGTCGTATTCGTACTCCTGGGCTCCGGCATGGAATTCCAATTCATATTCCTGCCTGCCGTCGTCCCGGTCCAGCTTTTCCTTTGTAAAGGTGACCTCGCCTGCGGACAGTCCGGCGTGGGCAAGAGCCCTGGCTTTGGCATCCTCCATGGAGAGAATGCCGTTCTCGCCGGGGGCGGCGCCGGGCGTGTTCTCATCGGAAAACGTATCCGCATCCGTTACGGTGCTTCCGCTGAGGGTAACGGTGTTGGTCTTGCCGTCCCAGCTGACGGTCTTGCCCATCAGTTCGCCAATGGCCCGGATGGGCAGATAGGTGGAACCCTGGTAGAGCAGGGGGTAGACCGTCTTGCCGTTGGCGTCGGCAAAGGTCCTGGCGCTGCCGTCCACGATCACAGTGAAATCGTCCCGGAGCTCCGCTGAGACGTCCTGACTCCTGGCGTTGGCGTCCGGCGTTCCGGCAGTCGCCGCCGCAGTGCGCGCGCCGCTGAGGGTAACGGTCTTCGTGCTCTCCTTCCAGTCCACATTTTTGCCCATCAGCTCGCCGATGGCGCGAACGGGCAGGTAGGTGGTGCCGTTGTAGGAAATGGGGTGGACCTGCTGGCCGGCGGCATTATAGAAGATTCGCCTGCTGCCGTCGATCACGATGGCGTAGTCCGGGCGAAGCCGGGCCGTCACGCTGTCGATGGCGCGGGCGGGCCGGGCTACGGAGCCCAGCAGCAGTACGGCGCACAGCAGCGGCAGCAGCAGCCGGGCAAATTTTCTGTTTGTCTGCATGGAAGCAACCTCCTTGTAATAGTGATGGTGAAAGTATAGCATACGGCAAAATGAAATGCAAGGGGGATTCAGGCTGTCGGGGACCGGCTCACCAGAAGCGGACGACAGCAGGGAGGAGGCCGGAGGGAAAAATCCACTTGTCTTAAATGGATGAACCGCGTATAATTATTTTGAAGAGGAGGGCTGATCCCATGAAATTGATCCATCTTTCCGACCTGCATCTGGGCAAGCGGGTCTGCGGATTTTCCATGCTGGAGGACCAGCAGTATATATTGGCGGAGATTCTCCGGATGATTGACCAGGAGCGGCCCGACGGCGTTCTGATTGCGGGGGACGTCTATGACAAGTCCGTCCCCTCCGCCGAGGCGGTGGCCCTTCTGGACGATTTTCTGGTGCGCCTGTCGAAGCGGGACCTCCGGGTTTTTGTCATCAGCGGGAACCACGACTCCCCTGAGCGCATGGCCTTCGGCGGACGGCTGATGGAGCGCAGCGGCGTACATATCGCCCCGGTGTACAATGGCGCGGTAGCGCCTCTGACGCTGACGGACGGGTTCGGCCCCGTCAACATCTATCTGCTGCCCTTCATAAAGCCTGTTCATGTGCGCCGCTTCTTTCCCGAGCAGGAGATTGTCACCTGCACCGACGCGCTCTCCGCAGCCATCGGGGCCATGGCGGTGGACCAGGAGCAGCGGAATGTACTGGTGACCCACCAGTTTGTCACCGGCGCCGCCCGGTGTGATTCGGAGGACGTGTCGGTGGGCGGTTCGGACAATGTGGACGTGTCGGCCTTCGACGGCTTTGATTATGTGGCCCTGGGCCATCTCCACGGCCCCCAGCAGGTGGGGCGGGAGACGGTGCGCTACTGTGGTACCCCGCTCAAGTACTCCTTTTCCGAGGCCGGGCATCACAAGTCTGTTACCGTTGTGGAGCTTGGAAAGAAGGGGAGCGTCGCGCTGCGCACGCTGCCTCTGATTCCCAGACGTGATCTGGTGGAGCTGCGCGGTACGTACGAGGAGCTGACCTTCCGGGGCTTTTATGAGGGGACAGGCTATCCGGACGATTATGTACACATCACCCTCACCGACGAGGACGACATCCCCGGCGCGGTCAATAAGCTGCGGATCTTCTATCCATACCTGATGAAACTGGACTATGACAACAGGCGTACCCGCGCCGGCATCGTACTGGACGCGGCCGGGGATGCCCGGCCGCGCGCGCCCCTGGAGCTGCTGGAGGAATTCTATGAGAAGCAGAACGGGCAGCCCATGAGAGACGAGCAGAGAGCCTTTGCCCGGGACCTGATAGAGAAAATCTGGGAGGGTGAAGCATGAGACCTTTAAAATTGACCATGTCCGCCTTCGGGCCCTACGCGGGACAGGTGGTCATCGACCTGGAGCGGCTGGGCTCTCAGGGACTCTACCTCGTTACGGGGGACACAGGCGCGGGGAAAACCACCATTTTTGATGCCATTACCTACGCTCTCTACGGGAAACCCAGCGGCGACAGCCGCGATGCCTCCATGTTCCGCTCCAAGTACGCCCAGCCGGACGTGCCCACTGAGGTGGAGCTGGTGTTCTCTTATGGCGGCAAAACCTACACAGTACGGCGGAATCCGGAGTACGAGCGCCCCGCCAGACGGGGCGGCGGTACCACCACCCGGAGGGCGGAGGCGGAGCTGCACCTGCCTGACGGCCGTCTGGTCACCAGGGCCAGGGAGGTGGATGACTGGATCACCCGGATCATCGGGCTGGACCGGAGGCAGTTTTCCCGGATTGCTATGATTGCCCAGGGAGATTTTCTCAAGCTGTTGCTGGCGGACATCAAAGACCGGCAGGAGATTTTCCGGGAGATATTCAAAACCCGGTACTACATGGTGTTCCAGGAGCGGATGAAAGGGGAATCGGGCAAACTGCAAAGGGAGTGCGAGGCTGCCCGCGCCAGCGTGCGGCAGTTTATCGGCGGCGTACTCTGCCAGGAGGATAACCCGCTCCGGCCCAGGCTGGAAAAAGCCAGAGAGGGGACGTTGCCCTTCCAGGAGACCGTGGAGCTGATCCGGACCCTGATCGAGCAGGACCGGGAGGCAAACGAGCGGGACCGGCAGGCGCTGAGCAGGCTGGACGAGGAGCTGAAGCTGACGGCGGCCCTGCTGGGTAAGGCGGAGAGCCGGGAAAATACCCGGCAGAATCTGGCAGACGCCAGAATCAGACAGGAGGACCAGCGCACCCGGGTCGAGGCCGCCCGGAAGGCCGTCGAAGCGGAAGAGGAACGCCTTCCCCGCAGGGAAGTGCTGGCAAAGGAGAAGGCGGCGCTGGAGGCTGAGCTTCCCCGCTACCGGGAGCTGTCCGGCAGGCAGGACGGGCTTGCCTCCCTCGCGTCGCAGATCGGCGCGCAAAGGGAGGAACTGGTCCAAAAGGAGCAGGCCAGGCGAGAGCAGGCGGAACGGCTGGAGAGGGGAAGCCGGGAACTGAAGTCGCTGGCCTGTGTGGATGCGGACCGGGAACGTCTTTTGCGGGAGCAGACGCAGTATGAGAACCGGCAGGCTGCATTGGAGGTTTTGCAGCAGGACATACAGGAGTGGCAGGGCTGCGCCCGGCGGTTGAGGGACGGACAGGCCCGGCGTGAAGCGCTGGGCGTCCGGCAGGAACAGTTGTCCAGCGAGCAGCTCCGGCAGAGCCGGCTTTTGCAGGCCAACCGGGAGACCCTGGCGGCTGCGGAGGGACTGGAGGCGGAGAAGGAGAAGCTGATTCACCGTCAAAGTCAGGCGCAGGAGAAGAAAAAGGGGCTGGAGAGCCTGGCGGCGCTGCTGGAACGCTGCGAAGATGCCAAAATCCAGCTGAAGAAAGCCCAGGGTGACTACCGGGAGGCCATGACAGCCGCCGAAGAAGCGGAGGCGGCCTGCCGGCGAAAAAACCGCGCCTTTCTGGATGAACAGGCAGGCCTTTTGGCACAGACTCTGGAGGAGGGCCGGCCCTGTCCGGTGTGCGGGTCCCTCCACCATCCCGCGCCCGCCGGGATTTCCAGCCAGGCTCCCACCGAGGCGGAACTGGAGCAGGCCAACGCGGCCTCTGAAGCCGCCCGGCAGGAGGCGAACCGGAAGAGCACGCAGGCGGGAGAGAAAAAGGCGGCCCTGGAGGAGCGAAATCGGCAGCTGCTCAACCAGATGGCGTCTTACGTGGAGCGCCCCGCTCTGGATCGGGCTGCAGAGCAGCTGCATGTCTGCCAGGCGGAGGCCGGCAGTGCGCTGGAGCAGATACGACGGGAGCTGCGAGATCTGGAGGCCCAGCTCATTCATCGTGAGGAGCTGGCCCAGGAGGTGGAGAAGCAGGAAGAGCAGCTCAGAAGCCTGACGGATCAGCAGGAGAAGATAAAGGAGGAAATCGCCCAGGCGGAGGTGGCCCAGGGACGTCTCCAGGGACAGAGGGAACAGCTGGAGGGCAAGCTCCGGCGGCAGCTTTTGGAGCACCTGGAGGGCTGCGGGCTGGAGGCCGCCGCTGGACGCGTACCGGCAGAGCGGCAGGCGGTGGAGACCGAACTGACCCGGGTGCGGGAACAGCTGCAGGCGGTCAGGGACAGCCTGGACCGGAAACAGACGCTGGAGCAGCAGCTTCCCCGGCAGGAGGCGCGTCTGAAGGAGCTGGAACAGGCCCTTGCGGAGGGACAGAAGGCGCTGGCCGGGGCGGAGAGCCGCCAGGGAGAAATTGCGGCGCAAATCCAGGCTCTGCAAGCGGAACTCCACTATCCGGATGCCGCCTCCGCCCAGGGCAGGCAGGCGCAGCTACAGGAAGAAATCATTCATCTGGACGCGGCGCTGAAAAGCGCAAAAGAAGCGCTGGCCGCCCGCAGTCTGGAGCTGGCCGGAACGGACGCCGCCATTCAGGAGCTGTCCGTGCTGCTGGAAAATGGCGAGGAAGTGGATATGGAGGCTGAAAAAGCCAGGAGCCTGGAGCTGGAAACGCGGCGCGCCCGGATAACCGAGGCCCAAAAGGCTGTCCACACCCGGCAGGACACGAACGAAACCGCACTGCGGAATATTACGGAAAAGGCGGCGGATCTGGAAACGCTGGAGGAGCGGTATACCTGGATCCGCGCGCTCTCCAACACCGTCAACGGCAACCTGCCGGGCAAGGAGAAGATCGCGCTGGAGACCTGGGTCCAGGCGGCCTTCTTTGACCGGATTCTTCAACGGGCCAACATCCGATTCCTGATTATGTCCGGCGGACAGTACGAGCTGAAGCGCCGGAGGGAGGCGGAGGACAACCGCAGCCAGAGCGGCCTGAAGCTGGATGTCATCGACCATAACAACGGGTCGGAGCGCAGCGTCAGATCTCTGTCCGGCGGGGAGTCCTTCAAAGCGTCCCTGTCTCTGGCTCTCGGCCTTGCCGACGAGATACAGTCCGCAGCCGGCGGCATTCGCCTGGACACCATGTTCGTGGACGAAGGCTTCGGCTCTCTGGACGAGGAGTCCCTCCAGCAGGCCATCCGGGCCCTGACTGATCTGACCGATGGAAACCGGCTGGTGGGTATCATCTCTCACGTGACGGAGCTGAAGGAGAAAATTGACAGGCAGATTGTTGTAACAAAGGATCGGAGCGGCGGCAGCCGGGTGGAGATTATTACCTGAAGCATGGCCAGGAGACCGTAGCCTGGATGAACCGCACGCTGACCATGCCGGAGGCCCGGCGGGACACCGTCGAATACGCAGATATGGATGTCCCGGCTATGATGGACTATATCCGGCATCCCCCGATTATGAATACAGGTTCTCATAAAAAGCCTGGGGGAGCAGTCAAACGGCTGCTCCCCCGCCTGCTCTTTTCTTCGTACAGTCAACGCGGTTGAGAAAGAGCGGAAAGGACGCCGCCGAAGCTGTGCCCCATTTAATCCGCCCGGCTCTCGGTTAAAAATTTTAATCGGTGATCAGTATTAACTGCTTTGACGGTATCAGCGCTGCCTCTCCAGCTCCCGGGCGAAGGGCAGGACCACGGCGTTCAGCTTCGCCATGGCCTTCCCGTAGTTGAAGTATTCCGTCGTGCTGTTCTCCTGGCACAGCCGGTCGGAGACAGATTTCAGGGCGGTGAACTTTACTCCGTTGCGCAGGCACACCTGAGCGATGGCCCCGCCTTCCATCTCACAGAGCACGGGAGAGAAGGTCTTTGCCACCCAATCCGCCCGCTCCCCCCTGGTCATGAACACCTCTCCGGTGGCCACCCGGCCTACCTGATGGGCCACGCCCTGAGCCGTCAGAATGCCGCTCAGACGCTCCGGCTCGCTGGTGGGGAAGTCCACCCGGTCCACCGTGGAAACCATCCCGATGGGATCCCCCATGACGGTGGTGTCCACGTCGTGCTGGACGAAATCCTTCGCCAGAACAATGGTCCCGATGGGCAGGTCCAGAAAGCTTCCCGCCACCCCGGCGTTTACGATCCACTCCGGGTGATAGCGGTCGATGAAAAGCTGGGCGCTCATGGCGGCGTTCACCTTCCCCACGCCGCCCAGACAGGCCAGAATGCCCGGCTCGATCTCATAGACCTCTGCGCCCGCCACCGTCTCCAGCGGTCTGGCGTCCGCAGAGCGCAGCAGGCTCCGGATCTCTCCCTTCAGCGAATAAGCAAGTCCAATCATAGATGTACGTCCTCCCTGGTATGATGTCCCATTATATCACAGGTCCAATTTCTGGTAAAGAGAAAATTATTATTGATAAACAATAAAAATATATTGACAAACAAAAATAAAGCTGATATGATGGACGCACAACACAATTACCGGGAGGAAAAAGCATGAAACGACCTGGACTGGTACGGACCTTGAAGGGCACCATTATTTTTCTGGCGGCGATGGTGGCGGTGTGCTATGCAGTCATCTTTCCCCAGCGCATCCGGGAGACGGGCATGGAGAGCGCCGGCGTAAGCTGGCTGGTAACGCCGGGGATCATCGCCGTCAGCATCAGCGCCATTCCTGTTGCCATAGCGCTTGTGCTGTTCTGGCAGATCTGTACGGAAATCGGGCGGGACAACTCCTTCTGCCACAAAAACGCATCGCGGCTCACCGGCATCGGCTTCTGCGCCCTGGTGGACACGGGCTACTGCGCCGTAGGTACGGTGACCGTTGAGATTCTGGTGGGCTCGCCGGTGTGGATACTGGGACTGATGGTGTGTACGGTGGGACTGGCCATCGCCCTGGCGGCGTTCCTGCTGAGCCATCTGGTATTGAAGGCCGCCGACATGAAGGCGGAGAACGATCTGACGATCTAGGGGGGAGCGGTATGCCGATCATTGTGAATCTGGACGTGATGCTGGCCAGGCGGAAAATGACCCTCAGCCAGCTCTCCGAGCAGGTGGACGTGACCATCGCCAACCTGTCGGTGCTGAAAACCAACAAAGCAAGGGCCGTGCGCTTCTCTACTCTGGAGGCCATCTGCAAAGCCCTGGACTGCCAGCCGGGGGACCTGCTGGAGTACGTGGGAGAAGAGTAGGCGCATATTTTTTCCTTTGTGAACCACCGCTCGCCGCCCTGGGCGGTGCGCGGGAAAGGAATCAGAAAAACTTTTTACTGCAAACGTTGCTTTGCGGAAGGGGGATACATGAGCCTGACGATTGGCTGGCTGACAGCGGGCGGCTGCGCCTTTATCCTTGTGATTGCGAATTTGCTCCGGGCGGCGATGAAAATAAGCCGCGGGTGGCAGGTCCTCCTTTTCGCCAGTCTGTCCACCGGCGCGTTGTCGATGGTATGCGCGCTCCGGATGGTCGGCGATTACGTGCAGGAGTGGCTGGTCAGCTCGCTGCTGGACGTGGTGCCCACGCTGACTGTGGTGAGCGTCTGGTCCGCGTGTCTGGGAATTGCGCTGAATCTTCTGGCCCTCTGGCTCCACCTGCGGGCGGAAGGGCAGCGGAGAGAGGAGAAGTAGATGGAGAAAGCCAGGAGAATTGCCAGAGCTGCGGCCTGTGGCGCGGGGGTGCTGACGGCGGCCGTGCTGCTCCTGCCGGCGGTGCTGTTCCGGGTAGGCGTATGGACGGCGGGGATACCCTGCAGTCCGATCCTGACCTCCAGCGGGGACATCGTCCTGACGGAGGCGGAGAAGATCGAGGCGGCGCGGCTGACCGGCAGCGAGCTGGATGTGACTATCGGGGGCGACGCGTTCATTACTCAATTGCTGCGCCGCATGTCCCAGGCGGAGGATACCGGCCGGGAAAGCGTGCAGGACGTCCCTGACCGGAGGGCGGGGCTCCTCCGGATCGACTTGCATTTTAAACGGATCATTGGGAAAGGCCGGCTGGCGGCCAGCACCCTGTTTCTCTACCGGGAGGGCGAGGACGTGCTTCTGGAGCAGCCCTGGCAGGGCATCTACCGGGTGGACGGCGGGTTGGAGCCCTGGCTGCGGGAACAGATCGCGTCGGCGCTGGCGGAGGGGATCAGGGAATGACGGACCTGCTGATGATAAGCCCCATCCTGATGGCGGTCCTGCCGGGGCTGTGGTCCTTCGGGAAGATAAGGCGGATGTTCTGGACGCTGATGGCTCTGCTGCTTCTGCCGGTGCTGCTGATGATCCCCGGCTCGCTGCTGCTGGGGGCCTTCGGTCTGGCCTGGCGCTGCGCGGCGGTGCGGTGGAGCGGACTGTGCTTCCTGGCCGGCATCGACGTGCTGTTCCTCTGGGTCGTGGGCTATCTCTGGCGGGAGATACCGGCAGACCGCTGGCACATTCTGCCTGTCTGGCTGTGCAGGCTGGCCGCTGCGGCGGTGATTGGCGCAGCGTGCTTTTTCTTTACCCTGTTCAGCGCCTTCTGGGTGCTGTTCCTGGCGGACATGGACCACACGATGGAGCTGGACGGAGAACGGGTGGTCGTGCAGTTTCTCTGGAACGACGGATGCAATTATTATGACTGTTACGGCCCCCTGCTCCGGGGGACGGAGCTGCTGGAGGGCAGCGACAATTGACCGGGCCGGTGAATACACCGGCCCGGTCAGGCTTGCTGAACAATTATCACAACTCCAGGGGCCTCCGGCAGCTCTTGCGCGGCAAAATATAGAATTCCTAAAGTTCTTTTTGATTCTTTTTCTTTCAAGAAAAAGAATGTATACCTGCGCCGCGGTATCACTCCAGCGCGGCCCGGGTGGCTTCCCGGCGGTACTGATGGGTATAGAGGCTGTAATACTCGCCCCGCTGAGCCATCAGATGGTCGTGAGCGCCGCTCTCCCGGATCTGGCCGTCACGGATGACCAGAATCCGGTCCGCAGAGCGGATGGTGCTCAGCCGGTGGGCCACCACAAAGCTGGTGCGTCCGGACAGGACCGTCTGAATGGCGTCCTGGATCAGGGCCTCCGTTTCCGTGTCGATGCTGCTGGTGGCCTCGTCCAGAACGAAGATCTTCGGGTCCGCCAGCAGGACCCGCGCCAGGCTGAGCAGCTGCTTCTGCCCGGTGGACAGCTTACCACCGCCCTCGCCCACCTGGGTGTCATACCCCTGGGGCAGGCGCAGGATGAATTCCTCCGCGTGGACCATCCGGGCGGCGGCACGAATCTCCTCCTCCGTGGCCTCCGGCCGGGCGAAGCGGAGATTGTCCGCCACGGTGCCGGAAAACAGGTGGGGAGACTGGAGCACGTAGCCCAGACTGGATTGCAGCCACAGCTGGCTGCGCTGGCGGTAATCTGTTCCGTCGATGCACACTTCGCCCTCGCTGGGCTCATAGAAACGGCAGACCAGATTGACGATGGTGGACTTCCCGGCGCCGGTCTCTCCCACCAGGGCCACGTTCTGTCCCGGTTCTACGGTGAGGTTAAAGTGGCGCAGCACCTCCTCGCCGCTCTTGTAGCGGAAGGTTACGTCCTTGAACTCCACCCTGCCACGGATGTCCGGCCAGTTCTCCTTCTTCCCGTGGAACAGGTCGCCGTAGCGCTCGACGATCTCCGGGCTGTCCTGTACGTCGGAGGGGGTGTCCAGCAGGTCGATGACCCGTTCGGCGCTGGCCTGAGCGGCCTGCATTTCCGCCAGAATGTGGGCAAGCTGCTGAATGGGGTCGAACAGCTGGGTGGTATAGCTGATAAAGGCGGCCAGAGTGCCCAGGTCCATGGCCCCCTGAAGGGTCAGCAGACCGCCCCGCCACAGGGCCAGAGCCGTGGCGACGGCTCCCAGATTCACCACCAGCGGCATGAAAATGGCGCTGAGGGTGGCGGCGCGGACGGCGGCGGTCTTCATCTCGCCGGTGACGGCCTCGAATTCCACCTGGGCCGCGTCCTCTCTGGCCAGGGTCTTGTTGGTCACCGCGCCCATGACGCCCTCGTTGAAGGCCCCGGTGATGCGGCTGTTGGCCTTGCGCACGATCCGCTGCTGGCGCAGAATCCGCCGCTGGAAATACAGGCACAGCACCGCCAGTACCGGCGTAATGGCCAGCACCAGCAGTCCCAGCTTCCAGTTCATCGCCAGCAGCACCACGATCACGCCCAGCGCGAAGGTCAGCGACCACATGACGTCCACGATGCTCCAGGCGATCATTTCGCTCAGCCGGGACACGTCGCTGCCCATCCGTGCCATGAGCCAGCCCACGCTGGTGGTGTCATAATAGCTGAAGGACAGCTGCTGCAAATGAATGAAGGCGTCCTGCCGGATGTCATAACTGATGTCCATCTCCAGCCGCCCGGCTCCCCGGACGAAGAGGACCACGCCCAGTCCCTGGACGGCGACCAGCAGCACGTTGAGCAGGCCGAAGAGCCCCAGCCCCTGCGTGGTCCCCCCGCCAATGAAATGATTGATGGCGTACCGGGTGAACAGCGGGTAGGCCAGATCCGCCCCGGATACCACCAGCAGTACCAGAACGGTCCGGATCACCCGGGCCTTGTAGTGCAGGCCGTAGTCCACCAGGCGCTTCCAGACCTTCAGGTCGATTTTCGTGTTGTCCGCGTGGCGGACTTCCTCTCTCATCATACGCCTGCGCCTCCTTCCTCGTCCAGCTCGTTCTGAATGGCGCAGATGCGCCGGTACAGCCCCTCCTGAGCGGCCAGCGCCTCGTGGGTCCCCCGCTGGATGATCCGGCCGTTTTCCAGCACCAGAATGCTGTCCGCGCCCCGGAGGGTGGAAATGCGGTGGCTGATGAGGATGGTAGTACCGGTGTCCCGCTGGAGCAGGGCTTCCCGGATGGCCGCGTCGGTCTCCGCGTCCACGGCGCTCAGGGAATCGTCAAAAATGCAGATGGGCGTTTTCTGTACCAGCATCCGGGCAATGGCCACCCGCTGCTTCTGTCCGCCGGAGAGGGTCACGCCCCGCTCGCCCACCATGGTGTCATAACCCTCGGTAAAGCCCTCGATCACATCGTGGATGCAGGCGGTGCGGGCGGCCTCGAACCGCTCGGCCTCGCCGGCGGAGGGGTCGCCCAGGGCGATGTTCTCCCCGATGGTCCGGCTGAACAGGAAGGGCTCCTGGAGCACAATGCCCACGTGGCGGCGGAGATAGTCCCGCCGGATGTCCTTCACGTCCACTCCGTCGATCAGAATCTGGCCGCCGGTGGGCGCGTACAGCCGCTGGAGCAGGTGGACCAGGGTGCTCTTGCCGCTGCCGGTGTTGCCCAGAATGCCGATGGTCTGACCGGGCAGAAGCTGGAAGTCCAGATGATGGAGAATCTCCTCCCCGTCCGGATAGGCGAAGGACACGTCCCGGAAGGTCACGCCTCCCTGGATGGGCGGTGTCAGGCCCCTGCCCGGTTCGTCCTCCTGGGGCGCGGTCAGGATCTCGTCCAGCCGCTTCAGGGATACGTCCGCCTTCACCAGGTCCGCCAGAATGCGTCCCAGCTGCCGCATGGGGAAGGTCAGCATACTGGAGTAGGTGGAAAAGAGCATCACCGTACCCAGACTGACGTCCCCCCGGACCGCCAGAAAGACGCCCGCCAGGATGACCAGGGCGATCTGGAGATAGCCCATGATGTCCGACGAGCCCCAGTAGACGCCCATCAGGTTGTTCAGCCGCAGGACCTTGGCCCGGTAGTCCCTGTTGAATCGGGTAAATTTCTCCAGCTCCTGGCTCTGCCGGGCGAAGGTGCGGACCACCCGCATACCCGTCAGGTTCTCCTGAAGGGCGGTGGTCATGGCCCCCTCGGCCTCGTCCACGGTGAGAAACAGCTTCTGCACGCCCCTGGAGTAGAAAAAGGAGAAAATCAGCAGCAGCGGCAGCAGCGAGCAGGCCACCAGCGTCAGCTGCCGGTGGATGGGCCACATGATGGACAGCGCCACCAGCGCCATCATAATGGTTCGCACCACCTCCATCATCTGCATCTGCATAAAGCGGCGGACGGTCTCCACGTCACTGGTGCATCGCTGGACCAGATCGCCGGTGCTGCTGGCCTTATGCCAGGCATACGGCGCGCGGACCAGACGGCGGTACAGCGCGTCCCGCAGCGCCTTGGCCAGTCCCTCGCCGCCCAGAGCGGAACAGCGGCCCCGCGTGTAGGCGCAGACGCCGTTAAGCCCCTGGGCCAGCAGCACCGCCAGCGCCGGCAGCCACAGATGGGCGGCCAGGAAATCCCGTCCGCCGGCGGCCTCGATCCAGTGCCGGAGCCAGCCGGGCAGGTTCATCTCTTTGCCGCCCACGATGCTGTCCACGGTAAAGCTGATGACCAGCGGACTGAGATAGGCGAAGAGCGAGGCCAGGAGGGTGGCTGAAATCGTGTAGAAAAAATAGCGGCGACAGCCGCGGATCAGCCGCCACAGCCGTTTCCAGCGGGCGGCCCGAGTCAGTTTCGTCTGTTCCATATGGTTTCGTTCCTCAATTGGTCGTCCGGCCCGTCCCTCCCCCTGCAGACAGACCGGAATGGTGAAAAGCGCCTTGATCCGCGCCGCCCCCACAGGCGCAGATCAAGGCGTAGTATACTATAATGATTGCCGGAATTGCAACCATTTTCTGCCTATTGTAACGCAACTGTAATACTGGTAGTCCGCCGCAGGCGGACCGTCAGAGACTTTGCTTCCTGCTGCCTGCGGGGCCTGTTGCAGAATCGTGGGAAAGTGCATGCACGGGGGAGCGAGACATCCGGAGAATGTACGCATATCAGCCTTTGTCCAGAATCCTGTAAATCAGCTCCATATCCAGGTTCTCCCGCACGGCCTGGGCCAGCAGGTCGTACTGCCGCTCCCGGTAGGCGGCGGCGTCGAAGGAGCCCAGCCGGTCGAAGTCCACGCCCTTCCCGCCGCACAGCGCGCGCAGCACCGCCTCCGATACGCCGGGGGCGTCGAACACCCCGTGGATATACGTGCCATAGACGTTTCCACAGCCGGTCAGGGCCGGGCGGCTCTCCCCGGAGCGGCCCATGTGAATTTCATATCCCTCGTAGGGCATTCCGGAAAGGCCCGACAGCGGCCCCTCCACTTCGCCGAACCGCCCTCTGGTCTGGGCCTGGACCTTTTCTCCCCGGAACACGGTCTCCATATCCAGCAGCCCCAGCCCGGCAATCTCCGTCCCCGCCGGGGCCTCCGCCCCTTCCGGATCGGAAATGCGCCGTCCCAGCATCTGATAGCCGCCGCAGATCCCCACCAGCGGCGTTCCCCGGGACGCGGCCTGCCTGACTGCGGCTTCCAGGCCGCTCTGCCGCAGCCAGCGCAAATCTTCAATGGTGCTCTTGGTCCCCGGCAGGATCATCAGATCCGGCGCGCCCAGCTCCCGGGGTGAGGCCACATACCGCACCGACACATTTTCATACCGCTCAAAGGGCGCCAGATCCGTGAAATTGGAGATTCTGGGCAGGCGGACCACCGCCACGTCGATCAGCTTTGCCGCCGTGTCCCGTGTGAACCTGCCGGAAAGGCTGTCCTCGTCGTCGATGTCCACATGGAGACAGGGCATCACACCCGCCACCGGCACGCCGCACAGCTTCTCCAGCATCGCCAGCCCCGGCTCCAGAATGGCCCGGTCTCCCCGGAACTTGTTGACCACCACGCCCTTAAGGAGGGCCCGCTCGTCCTCTTCCAGCAGGGCCACCGTGCCGTACAGCTGGGCGAACACGCCGCCCCGGTCGATGTCCCCCACCAGCAGCACCGGCGCGTTTACCAGCTTTGCCAGCCCCATGTTGACGATGTCGTCCTGCCTGAGATTGATCTCCGCCGGACTGCCCGCTCCCTCGATGACGATGGCATCGAACTCCGCGTCCAGGCTCTCATAGGCCGCCATTACCGCCGGGACGAACTCCCTCTTCCGCCGGTAGTACTCCATGGCCTTCATGTTCCCCTGTACCGCGCCGCTTACGATCACCTGACTGCCCATATCCGTGGTGGGCTTGAGCAGGATCGGGTTCATCCGCACGTCCGGCGGGATGCCCGCAGCCTCCGCCTGGACCACCTGCGCCCGGCCCATCTCGCCGCCGTCCGCCGTGATGAAGGAGTTGAGGGCCATGTTCTGACTCTTGAAGGGGGCCGTGCGGTATCCGTCCTGCCGCAGCACCCGGCACAGCCCTGCCGCCAGCAGGCTCTTCCCCGCGTTGGACATGGTCCCCTGGATCATAATATTCTTTGCCATAGCTCTCTCCTACTTCTTCAGAATTTCCGCCAGTGCCTCCAGCAGCCGCCGGTTTTCTTCCCGTTTCTTCACCGCCACGCGGTACCATCCGTTCCCCAGTCCCCGGTAGTTGGCGCAGTCCCGGATGAGAATCCCCCGCTCCAGCAGCGGCACAAAGAGCTCCCGGCCGCTTTTCAGCAGCAGATAGTTGGCCTGGGAGGGGCACACCGCAAGGCCCAGTGCCTCCAGCCCCGCCGCCAGCCGGGGGCGTTCCTCCCCAATCAGCCGCCGGGCCTCCTCCAGAAAGGACGTATCCTCCAACGCCGCCACTCCCGCCGCCTGGGCCGGGAGGGACACGTTCCACGGCTGCGCCCGGCGGCTCATTTCTCTCAGCAGCACTCCGTCCCCGCTCAGGCAGTACCCAAGCCGCAGTCCCGCCATGCCGTAGCTCTTGGTGAAGGCCCGCAGCAGAAAGAGGCCCGGCCACTCCTCCAGCCGGTTCGACAGGCTCCGCCCATCGCCGCTCAGCTCCAGGAAGCACTCGTCCACGAACAGCCGCAGCCCCCGCCGCCGGCAAACCGTCCCGATCTCCTCCAGCAGCGCCGGCTCGATCAGCCGTCCGGTGGGGTTGTTGGGATTGCACAGGAAGACCGCCCCGCAGTCCGTGCCCTCCAGCGTCTCCAGAAACCGCTCCGTCAGGGCGAAGCCCTCTTCCTCCTCCAGCCTGGCATATACCGCGCGGCTCCCCGCGGCCTCCAGCGCGGCGGCGTACTCGGAAAAGGCGGGCTCCGTCAGCAGGGCCTTTTCCACCCGGATGGCGGCGCAGTAGGCGTAGATCAGCTCCGCCGCGCCGCCGGCGCAGAGGATGCGGTCCGCCGCCACGCCCTCCCGCGCCGCCAGCGCCGCCGTCAGCTCCCGGCAGCAGGGGTCCGGATACCGGCACAGCTCCCCGGCGGTCCGCTCCACGGCCCGCACCACGGCGGGCGGCGTGCCAAGCGGGTTCGTATTGACCGAAAAATCCAGCTCCACGGCCCGGCCGTACCGGTCGCCGCCGTGGGGATTGGCGCTTTGATAAAGCATAGGCGCCTCCTTGGGCGAAAAGATAAGGAGAGGGCCGGAAGGACCCTCTCCTTTCATGCAGCATGTAATATGGCTTAACTGTATTGGCGCACCACCGCCGTCACCCGGCCCAGGACCTGGGCCCCGGTCCCGTCGATGGGCTGATACTCGTCGTTTTCCGGCAGCAGCCAGATTTCCCCGTTGCGGCGGGACAGGCGCTTGACCGTGGCTTCGTCCCCCAGCAGCGCCACCACGATCTCCCCGTTCACCGCGGTGGACTGCCGCCGCACCACCACCAGGTCGTCCGGCAGGATCCCCGCGTTGAGCATGGATTCCCCCCGGACCCGGAGGGCAAAATATTCGTCCTCCCGGCCTCCGCAGTCGAAGGTCAGGTAGTCGTCGATGCACTCCTGGGCCAGGATGGGCGTGCCCGCCGCCACGTCCCCCAGAATGGGAATCCTGTGCTTCTCCCTGGGCTCCATCAGCACAATGGCCCGTCCCTTGAAGTCCCCCTTCTCAATTAGGCCCTGCTCCTGCAGGCGCTTGAGATGGAAGTGGACCGTGGACGGGGACTTCAGCCCTACGGCGTCGCAGATTTCCCGCACCGACGGCGCGTATCCCTGCTCGGGAATGACCGACTGGAGATACTCGTAAATGCGTTCCGTCATCTGCGTCTTCTTCGGCATAATCAGCCCTCCCAACCATACAGATGATGCGTTTTATCCAGTATATCACGCCTTCTGTATTTTTGCAACGCCTGTTCTCCTGTTTCCCGAAAATATTTTTCCCGCCCGGCCGGGAACGCCGGTTTACAAATCCGGGAGATAATGGTATACTCTATAGCTGAACAGTCCGAAAACCGGCAAAGGAGGCAGGCGGCCCCATGAGCAAGGAAAAGGTCTACGAGCTGCTCCACGGCGAGGGATACGTTTCCGGCCAGGAGCTCAGCAGGCGGCTGGGCATCAGCCGGGCGGCGGTGTGGAAGTCCATCGACAGCCTGCGCCGGGACGGATATGTCATCGACGCCCGCACAGGCTCCGGCTACCGGCTGCTGGCCGCGCCGGACTCCCTGGCGGAGCGGGAGATTCGCCGCCGCCTGGCCGTCCCCTGCCCGGAGCTGCGCTGCTTTGAGGAGATTGACTCCACCAGCTCCTACCTCAAGCG
This sequence comes from uncultured Oscillospiraceae bacterium, assembly GCA_910587505.1. Lineage (GTDB taxonomy): Bacteria > Bacillota > Clostridia > Oscillospirales > Oscillospiraceae > Pelethomonas. The sequence continues at coordinate 118,887 of CAJULD010000003.1, forward strand.
GGAGGCGCTGGCGGGCGCACCGGACGGTACGGTGGCGGTGGCCAACTTCCAGAGCGCCGGTCGGGGGCGCATGACCCGCGCTTTCCAGTCTCCCCCGGGAAAAGGCGTGTACCTCTCCATCCTTCTGCGCCCCCAGCTGCCTGCGGCGCAGCTCATGGGCGTGACAGGCATGACCGCCGTGGCGGTCTGTACGGCGGTGGAGCGCTCCGCCGGAGTCCGGCCGCAGATCAAATGGACCAATGACCTGGTTCTGGGAGGCCGGAAGATCTGCGGCATCCTGACGGAAATGGCGGTGGAGAGCGAGACGGGCCTCGCCCAGTATCTGGTCATCGGGGCCGGGGTCAACGTCAGCCAGGGGCCGGAGGATTTCAGTCCCGAGGTGTCGGAGATGGCCACCTCCCTGGCCCAGGAGGGGCGTCCTGTCTCCCGTGCCGTGCTGGCCGCGGCGATGATCGAGGAGCTGAACCGGCTGGCCGGGGCGCTGGGCGGAGACATTACCCCGTGGGTGGAGGCCTACCGCCGGGACTGTGTGAATCTGGGCCGCCCGGTGCGGCTGCTGTGGGAGGACCGGCAGACGAGGGCCCAGGCGCTGGACATCGACGGGCAGTTCGGCCTGGTGGTCCAGCTGCCGGACGGAAGGGAAACCACGGTCCGCACGGGCGAGGTGTCGGTGCGGGGACTTTATGGCTATACGGAGTGAACGAGCATGAAACGGCAGAAAAGAAGATATTTTAACCCATACCACGCCTACCGGGGGAAGAGCGGCTGGAAAAAGGCCCTTCTGACCGGCGTTGCGGTTTTTGCGGCGCTGCTGCTGCTCCTCGGGCTGGGCGCGTGGCTGCTGTTCCGGCAGGAGCTGGCGATTGCCGGAACCATCCGGAAGCTGGACGCCCCCTCCCCCGCCTGGTTCGTGGAGGTGCGGGGAGATTACCACTTCCAGGAGTTCCTGGACGGGGGCGGCGCGTCTTCCGACGGGGAGGTCAGCGCGTTCCTGTCTCAAAAGATCTCCAAAGGCTTTTACACCCCCCCGACGGGGGACCACCGGGAGGGGTGCAGCGTGTTAAGCGCCCATAGCGCGGACGGGTCCCACCTCTGGGGCCGGAACTACGACTGGACCGGGTCTGTGCCCATCATCGTCCGGCATATACCGGAGGAGGGCTACGCCTCCCTTTCCACCTGTGATTTTCAGAATATTACGGGCAATCCCAACACCCTGCCGGAGGGCATGCTGAACAGGATGCTGGCCATCGCCGCGCTGTACGTGCCTCTGGACGGGGTGAACGGGGCGGGGCTGTGCGTGGCGGACCTGGAGGTCAACGAGGGCGGGATGCCCGACCCGGACACGGAGAAGCCGGACCTTACCGTCACCACCGCCATCCGGCTGCTGCTGGACCGGGCGGGGACGGTGGAGGAGGCCCTGGCGCTGCTGGAGCAGTACGATATCCACCCCTCCGGGGGCATCAGCCACCATCTGGCCATCTCCGACGCCTCCGGCCGGTCCGTGGCCGTGGAGTTTACAGAGGACGGCTTCACCGCCGTAGATACCCAGGCTGTAACCAATTTCAATCTGGCCAACGGCGACACCGCTGCCGGGGGCGAGAGCGCGCAGGAACGCTATGAGATCCTGACCGCCCGTCTGAAGGAGGGCATCCTCGCGCCGGAGCAGGTCCGGGATGCGCTGGCGGCGGCTGCCCGGCCGGAGGGCGAGTGGACCACCCAGTGGTCCATGGTGTACGGCCACAACGAGTCCTGTGTCACGTGGTATTTCAAAGGCGACTTTACCAGCGGCATCACGCTGCCCATCCCTTCGGACAGCCACAGCCGCTGAATTTCAGAGAAGAGAAAGGAAGGCAAGTATGAGCATCTATCCTGACTTATTCCTCACCTTCGCAAAGGTGGGGGTCATGACCTTCGGCGGCGGCTACGCCATGCTGCCCATCCTCCAGCGGGAGGTGGTGGATAACAGGGGCTGGGCTACCGAGGAGGAGCTGACAGACTACTTCGCCATCGGCCAGTGCACCCCCGGCATCATCGCGGTGAATACCGCCACCTTCATCGGCCAGAAGAACAAGGGGAACCTGGGGGGGATCATCGCCACCCTGGGACTGGTGTTTCCCTCTCTGGTCATCATCACCCTGCTGGCGGGGGTCATTACCACCTTCTCCCATCTGGCCTGGGTCAGTCACGCCTTCGGCGGTATCCGGGTGTGCGTGTGCGTGCTGATTCTCAACGCGGTAGTGAAGCTTTTCAAAAAGGCGGTTATTGACAAGCCCACCATGGTGGTCTTTCTGGCGGTGCTGCTGGGCAGCTTTTTCACGCCTGTCAGTCCGGTTGTCTTCGTGCTGGCCGCGGCCATCGCGGGCATCCTGCTGAAGAATCTGGGGGTGAAGAAATGATGATCTATCTGCGCCTGTTCTATGAATTCTTCAAGACCGGCCTCTTCGCCGTGGGCGGCGGCATGGCCACCATCCCCTTCCTCTACAACATGGCCGATGCCACCGGCTGGTTCACCCGGATGGACGTGGACAACATGATCGCCGTGGGCGAATCCACTCCCGGCCCTATCGGGGTCAATATGGCCACCTACGTGGGCTATCTCACCGGCGGGAACGCCGGGGGGCTGCCCTTTGCCGTTCTGGGGGCAGTGGTGGCCACCCTGGGGCTCATCACTCCCTCCATCATCGTCATACTTATCATCGCCTCCTTCCTCAAGAGCTTCCGGGACAACCGGTATGTGGACAGCGCCTTCTACGGCCTGCGCCCCGCGTCCACAGGGCTGATCGCGGCGGCGGGACTGTCGGTGGTGGTCAGCAACCTGTTCTTTGCCGACGCCCTGAAGGACGGGTTTTCCCTGGCGGTGTTCAACTGGAAGGGCTGGGCCCTGGCCATTGTCCTCTGGGTCCTGACCAACAGGGTCAGGCAGACGAAAAAACTTCACCCCATTTTGTTTATCCTGGCCTCCGCCGTGGTGGGCATCCTGTGGGGTATGTGACGCTTTGCCGGTAAGGCATACATTCTTTTTCCTGAAAGAAAAAGAATCAAAAAGAACTTTAAGAAATTTTTATTTTACCTCTTAGGCCTTGTTTGAAAAATACGGTAAGCTGGTCAAAGTAACCAAATCATGATAG
>CAJULD010000004.1 GCA_910587505.1 uncultured Oscillospiraceae bacterium
GGTCAGCGAGGTGGTCAGCTCCAACGGCTCCACCTCCCAGGGCTCCATCTGCGGCTCCACTCTGGCCCTCATGGACGCCGGCGTGCCCATCAAGGCCCCGGTGGCCGGCATCTCCTGCGGCCTCATTCAGGACGACGACGGTTCCTTCACCACCTTCATTGACATCCAGGGCGTGGAGGACTTCCACGGCGAGATGGACTTCAAGGTGGGCGGCACCAAAAAGGGCATCACCGCCATCCAGATGGACCTGAAGAACGACGGCCTGACCATGGAGATCATCAAAAACGCCCTGGACATCACCTACGACGCCCGGTGCGAGATTCTGGACCAGATCATGACCCCCTGCATCGCCGCGCCCCGCCCCGAGGTCAGCAAGTGGGCGCCCAAGATGATTACCATGCACATCGACCCCGACAATATCCGGGATGTCATCGGCAAGGGCGGCAGCGTCATTCAGAAGATCGTGGCCGACACCGGCGCCAAGATCGACATCGAGGACGACGGCACCATCCGCATTGCCTCCGCCAACGCCGAGTCCGCCGAGGCTGCCAGGCACGCCATCGACCAGATCGTGTTCGTGCCCGAGGTGGGAAGCCTGTACTATGGCCGGGTGGTCCGGCTGATGCAGTTCGGCGCGTTTGTGGAGCTGGCCCCCGGCAAGGACGGCCTGGTGCATATCTCCAAGCTGGCCAACCACCGGGTGGAGAAGGTGGAGGACGTGTGCAAGATCGGTGATATGATGTGGGTCAAGGTCACCGAGATCGATGAGAAGGGCCGCGTCAACCTCAGCCATAAGGACGCTCTCCGGGAGATCGAGGAGAAGAAGGCCCGTGGCGAGGTCATTAAGTAATTCCATCATATAGAATTCATAACCGGGCGGGGTGTCAATACCTGCCCGGTTTCTGTTCAGGAGGAAAAAAGCCATGCTGTACTTACAGCCCATGTCCCTGACCGACGGCAGGGAGTTCTACGATATGCTCCAGCGCATCCCGCCGGAAAACGGCTTTCTAAATTCCGCATACCAGATGGATTATGCCGCATTTCCCGCATGGCTGGAGAAAAAAGTCAATATGGCCCGGGGGATCGGCCTGGAGGACTGGATGGTCCCCGCCAGCACCTTCTGGCTCATGGCGGACGGCGTTCCCGTGGGCATGGGCAATCTGCGCCACTATCTTACCGACGCGCTCCGGGAGGCGGGCGGCCACATTGGTTACGCCGTCGCCTCGGATCAGCAGGGGAAAGGCTATGGCAGGGTCCTGCTGCGCCTGATGCTGGAGGAGGCCCGCCGCACGGGGATTACGGAGGAGATCCTGGTGACCGTCTATCCCGGCAACACCGCCTCCCGCCGGGTGGCGGAGGCCAACGGCGGCGAACTGCGCCGGGAGACGGAGAAGCGGGTGTACTATTGGTTCCGGTAAGCGATCGGATGCTGCAGGGGAAAGGCCGCCCGGACAGCGTTCAGCCGTTGTGCGGGCAGGCTCTGAATTGTGCCAGCACGGCTTCCTCAGGCACAGGACGCCGGGGATCAGAAGTGGTAAGACGACATCCAATCCTCTGAAAGGAGCTTTTGTACGATGGGCGGCTGGTTCACCATTGATTCAATAGACGCGAATACACATATCATCAGCGAATACCGTCACTGGGAGGAAACCCACTGCTACCTGCTCAGCGGCAGCAGCCGGAGCCTGCTGATCGACACGGGGCTCGGCATTTCCAACATATACGACGAGGTTGTGCAGCTCACCGCCAGGCCGGTCACGGCGGTTGCCACCCATATTCACTGGGACCATATCGGCGGACACCGGTATTTCCCGGATTTTTATGCCCATGCCGCAGAGCTGGACTGGCTCAGCGGCGGATTCCCTCTCCCGATAAAAATGGTCCGGGACCAGGTGGCTGACCGCTGTGATTTGCCGGAGGGGTTTGACGTAAGCACATACACTCTCTTTCAGGGCGCTCCGTCAAAACTGTTGACGGATCACGCCCTCATCGACCTGGGCGGCCGGACTGTCGAGGCGCTGCACACCCCCGGACACTCTCCGGGACATCTGTGCTTTTGGGAGAAGGAGACCGGCTGTCTCTTTACCGGCGACCTGGTTTATAAAGGCACTCTCTTCGCCTGTTATCCGTCCACCGATCCGGAGGCCTGTCTCGCTTCCCTGGAGAAGGTCGCGGCGCTGCCGGTAAAAAAGGTCTTCCCTGCTCATCACTCTCTGGACATCCAGCCGGAAATCCTGTTCCGCATGCGGGATACGTTTCGGCAGCTGAACGCGGAGGGGCTGCTCCGCCACGGCGCCGGGGCCTTCCACTACGGGGACTGGGGCGTGTGGCTGTGAAGACAGTTTCGCCATATTTTGACAGACGGCAAAAAGAGGACCGGGCGAACTGCCCGGTCCTCTTTCATCCGCAGAGAGAGCTTACAGGTTCTTCTCGTAGGATTCGATCATCTTCTTGACCATCTGGCCGCCCACGGAACCGGCCTCACGAGCGCTGATGTCGCCGTTGTAGCCGTCCTTCAGGTTAACGCCAACCTCGCTGGCAGCCTCCATCTTGAACTTGTCCATAGCCTCGCGGGCCTCGGGGACGTTGATGCGGTTGTTCTTCTTAGACATTTCCTTTTTCTCCTTCTCCATTTTTGCGACGGCGATGCGTCCGTCGGAGAAGGTTCGGGCGGGTCCGCTCCGGCCTTTTCCCCGTTCGCTTCGCTCTGAGAGCGGTCTTTCTGTTTCCCGCCCTTGTCGCAACCATAGCATTTGCAGACCCACGTTGATTATGCCACCCGGCCGCGCGGTAATTTTTTGAAGAAAAAGTGTCTGTTCGATCTTTTCCACCGGCATCCGGAGCGGAATCCTCCGCTCGCTCCGGGGCCTCCAATGGTACGCCGTCAGGGACAGCCGCCGGCTGCGGGTGTATTCCCGACGGTCGATGGCGCTTTGCAGTCCCGTGATCCACTCCATGTCCTTCTCTCCCTGTCTGCCTGCGCCTTGCAGCAAAACGGCAGAGATGGCCCGGCTTCGCGTGCGCAGCTTTGCCGGACAGCCCACAGGATCATTCTGTCCGGAAAAAGGCTTCCCGCACCGCCTCCAGAGGAAGATTCCGCCCTCTGGCAATTTTTGCCAGCGCGTCGTACTCCGGCTTACACTTAGTCACGCCGTATCCCGTACCCGTCTTCCGGGGAACGGGACCATAGACCGTCTCCGCCGTCCCGGTGGAAACCGTCAGAGCATACCTTACGCAGTCCGTCCGCCGCACGCCGAAGGTGCCGGTATGCCGCAGCATCTCCGCCGCCAGCCGGCCGGCGTCCGCCGGGCGGCACAGGCAGGTCAGCACCACGCCGGGGCGGTTTTTTTTCATATATACCGGCGCGCAGGACACGTCCAGGGCTCCGGCCTCCAGCAGCCGGTCCATGGCGAAGCCCAGCGCCTCTCCGGTCATATCGTCGATGTTGGCCTTCAGCTCCGTCACTGCGTCGTTGGGACCCCCGGCCTGTTCCCCCGTGTCCACCAGGAAGGCCCGGACGCAGTTGGCGCGCGGAAAATCCTTCGTGCCGCAGCCATAGCCGCAGCCCCGGATCACTCCCTCCGGCATCGCTCCCCAGCTCCCCGCAAAGGTCCGCAGCAGCGCCGCGCCGGTGGGGGTACACAGCTCGGCCTCGATGTCCCCTGCCGTTACCGGCACGCCGGTCAGCAGCCGCGCCGTGGCCGGGGCGGGCACCGGCAGCAGGCCGTGGGCAGTCCGCACCGTGCCGCTGCCCACGGTGACCGGAGAGGCGCAGACCATCTCCGCTTCCAGCAGGCGCAGCAGATAGCACACCCCCGTCACGTCCATCACCGCATCCAGCGCCCCCACCTCGTGGAAATGGACCTCTCCCACCGCTGTGCCGTGGGCCTCCGACTCCGCCTGAGCAATGAGGGCGTAGACCCGCCGGGCGCTTGCCCGCACCGCCTGGGGCAGGGGGAAGCCGTCGATCATGGCCTCAATCTCCGCCAAAGAGCGGTGCTCGTGGTGATGCTCCAGTCCATGGTCATGGCGGTGGCCGTGACGCCCCTCCTCCCGGCCATGGACCGACACCCGCATATGGGTTCCGGCGATGCCCTGCCGCGTGACCCGCTCCGCCGCCACAGTCACGCCGGGAAGCAGGGCGTTCATATCCTGCAAAAACTTTTCCTTCTCGGGGCACAGCTCGTACAGCGCCCCCATGAGCATATCGCCCGCCGCGCCCATGGCGCATTCCAGATATAATGCTTTCATCCGTCGATCCCCTTCATCTGATTGATCCGGTGGGCCAGAAAGCCCGCGCCAAAACCGTTGTCAATATTGACCACGCTGACCCCGCTGGCGCAGGAGTTCAGCATGGCCAGCAACGCCGCCAGCCCGCCCAGATTCGCGCCATAGCCCACGCTGGTGGGCACGGCAATCACCGGGCAGCCGACCAGTCCGCCTACTACGGAGGGCAAAGCCCCTTCCATGCCCGCCACGGCGATAATGCACCGGGCCCGCTCCAGCGTCTCCAGAGACCCCAGCAGCCGGTGGAGTCCCGCCACTCCGGCGTCGTAGACCCGGTGGACCCGGCTGCCCAGGGCCTCGGCAGTCAGCGCGGCCTCCTCGCAGACGGCCAGGTCGCTGGTTCCCGCCGACACGACGGCGATGTCCCCGGTCAGAGGATGCTCCGCAGGGTTTGCCACCGCCAGACGGGCGGCGGCGGAGTAGGTATAGGGGAGCTTTCCCCGCAGCAGGGCCTCTTTCTCCTCCGACAGGCGGGTAATGATGATGTTGTGCGTCCCCCGGCCCATCATGGCATTGACGACACCCTCGATCTGCTCCGCGGTCTTGCCCTGGCCGAAGATTACCTCCGCCGCTCCCTGCCGGGCGGAGCGGTGGTGATCCACCCTGGCATAACCCAGATCCTCGTAGGGGGCCTGGCTCAGGAGGCGGGCGGCGGCTTCCGGCTCAACTTCGCCGGCGCGGACAGATTCCAGAATTTTGCACAGGTCTTTTTCGTTCATAGGTTCGTCTCCTCCACGGCAGCATTTGACAATCACTTTAAAATCAGATATAATGCAGATGGATCCCTGGGACACAGTCGGGTGGTTTTCTATCCTGAAAATAAAAAATGAAGGGGCGTTTCTCATGAAGTTTTGGACCTTACAGAGAAGAGAAGTCGTTGCGACCGTTTTGAAGAACGGTATCTACCAGCCGGTATTTCAGAAGAGCACATATTTGCAGGCTATGCCCCATCTGGCGCCGCTGTATGACCTGGTCCTTGATTCCTTCAACAGCGTCAACGGCGCTACGCTGCCGGGCCTGATTTTCGCCTTCCTGTACGGGGACAATCAAAATGTCCGGGAGTTTCAGGATGTGAGCGATTTCCTCATGGCGGTCCGGCAGCACATCGACGCAATCGAATCCCTGTGGAAATACGCGCGGGAAGCGGACATGCGGATCGTGGAGCTGGACTACAGCGGGAATTTTAACCCCATCCCCATTGACATCAACGACTTCCAGTTCCTTATGCCGCCGGTCGTATTTCCGCCGCCGTACACGATGAAGGATTTCGGGCGGCTGGTGGATAACCTGTCCCGGGGCGTGATCGAGGTCTCTCCCTTCCCCGGATGGTTTATTCAGGCGCATCTGCCCTGGATCCGGAGGGAGAATCTTACCTCCGTCTATGATACGCCCCTGCCTGATTTTTCCTGAGGCATTTTTTGAAGAAAAGAGTGGTATTGCGGCGCATACCACTCTTTTTCTTTTTGCCTCTTTACGGCTCGTCCTTCAGTCCCAGCAGGCAGTCCGTGGAAACTTCAAAAAACTGTGCCAGTAGAATGAGTTTTTCAATCGTCGTAGTGCTCGTGCCGTTTTCAATCGTACAGACAGATTTTGCGGTCAGATTCATCACTTCTCCCAGCGCTTTTTGACTGAGACCACGCTCTTTTCGCAGCTTTTTGACTCGATATGCAAACAGCTCCAAATTTTTCATAATAACTTCTGGACTTTCGGCATTGAACCACATATAATTACGCTAAAAGTAATATATGCATTATGAGGTAATTTTTGTGACACAGATATTTGAAGAGCTGTTTCTCGCCTGGTGTCCTCCCTGCAGCCCGGACAGGGTACCGGCATATTTGCGTGATGGCCCGGTGCGAGCATACGGGCAGTACACCTTCGAGCAGGGCTTCCAGCTGGCGGCTGCCAGTCTGGCCCCGGAGTTTCTGGCAAAACTGCACTGGCGCAAAGGGCGGGCGCAGGGCCCGCCCTTTTGATTCGCGTATCGTTATGCGCTGCATGTCTGCCGCGGCCCCGACCCCCTTTGTTTCGGGGACTGGGCGCAAATCAGGCCTCGATCTGCTCCATGACGAAGCACTCGATAATATCTCCCTCTTTAATGTCGTTGAACTTCTCAATGGACATGCCGCACTCGTAGCCGGAGGCGACCTCCTTGACGGCGTCCTTGAACCGCTGGAGAGAGGCCAGCATTCCCTCGTGGATGACGATGCCGTCCCGGACGATCCGCACCTGACAGGACCGCTGGATCTTGCCGTCCTGCACATAGCAGCCGGCAATGGTGCCCACACCGGACACCCTGTAGGTCTGGCGCACCTCGGCGTGACCAATAAGAGCCTCCCGGAACCTGGGGGCCAGCATGCCCTTCATGGCGGCCTCCACCTCGTTGATGGCGTCATAAATCACGCGGTACATCCGCATATCCACATGGCTGCGGGCGGCGTTGTCCCGTGCGGAGGCGTCGGGGCGCACGTTGAAGCCCACGATGATCGCCTTGGAGGTGGACGCCAGCATCACGTCGCTTTCGTTGATTGCGCCCACGCCGGAGTGGATGACCCGGACCCGGACCTCCTCATTGGAAATCTTTTCCAGGCTGCTCTTCACCGCTTCGGCGGAGCCCTGTACGTCGGCCTTGACGATGATGTTCAGGTCCTTGACCTCGCCGGCCTGAATCTGGCTGAACAGGTCCTCCAGACTGACCTTCTGAATGGGAGCGTTGGCCCTGGCGCGCTCCTCAGCCTTCCGCTGCTCCACCAGCTCCCGCGCCAGACGCTCGTCGGCCACGGCGTTGAAGGGACTGCCCGCGCCGGGGACCTCGCCCAGGCCGGTGATCTCCACAGGCACCGACGGTCCGGCCTCCGTGATCCGGTTCCCCTTGTCGTCCACCATGGCCCGGACCCGGCCCACGGCGGTACCGGCGATGATGATGTCGCCGGAACGCAGGGTGCCGTTCTGCACCAGCAGCGTGGCCACGGGGCCGCGGCCCTTGTCCAGCCGGGCCTCCACCACGGTGCCCTGAGCGGCCCGGTTGGGGTTGGCCTTCAGCTCCGCCACCTCGGCGGTCAGAATCACCATCTCCAGCAGGTTGTCGATGCCCATGCCGGTTTTGGCGGAGATGGGGCAGATGATGGTCTCGCCGCCCCAGTCCTCGGCCACCAGCTCATATTCGGTGAGCTGCTGCTTGATCCGCTCGGGGTTGGCGTCCGGCTTATCCATCTTGTTGATGGCAACAATGATGGGGATATCCGCCGCTTTGGCATGGTTGATGGACTCCACGGTCTGGGGCATGATGCCGTCCTCGGCGGCAACCACCAGAATGGCGATATCCGTGACCATCGCGCCGCGGGCGCGCATGGAGGTAAACGCCTCGTGGCCCGGCGTATCCAGGAAGGTGATGGGCTTGCCGTTGATCTGAGTCTGATAGGCGCCGATGTGCTGGGTGATGCCGCCGGCCTCGCCCCTGGCCACGTGGGCGGAGCGGATATAGTCCAGCAGCGAGGTCTTGCCGTGGTCCACGTGGCCCATGACCACCACCACGGGGGCGCGGGACTCCAGATCCTCCGGCTTGTCCTCGGCGGAGTCGATCAGCTTTTCCTCAATGGTGACCACAACTTCCTTCTCCACCCTGCAGCCCATTTCCTCGGCGGTAATGGCGGCGGTATCGAAGTCGATGATCTGGCTGAGGGAGGCCATGACGCCGTTCTTCATCAGGCACTTGACCACCTCTGCGCCGGTTTTCTTCATCCGGCTGGCCAGCTCGCCCACGGAGATCTCGTTGGGGATCTTGACGGTCAGCGGCGTCTTCTTGGCAATTTCCAGCTGAAGACGGCGCATCTTTTCGGCCTCCTCCTGCCTGCGCTTGCTGGAGAAGGAGGTCTGGCCCCGCTTCCTGTTTCCCGCGTTGCGGAACTTCTCCTTATTCTGATCCCGATCCCGGCGGCCGCCCGCGCCGCCGCTGCGCTCGGCCATGTCCTGGAGTTTCTCGTCGTACTTATCCAGGTTGACGTTGGTGGCCTTGCGGGTGTCCACCACCTTGGTCTTGGGCATACGGGAAGCCGCGGACTGCTGCCCCTTCTGGGACTGCGCAGCCTGGGGATGCTGCGGGGCGTTCTGCTGGGCTGCTCCCGCCGGCCCGCCCTGCTGCTGGGCAGGACGGGGTCCTCCCCTGGGCCCGGCGGGCTGCTGGGGCTGACCGGCGGCAGCCCTGGGAGACTGGGCAGCATCCTTTGCCGGCGCGGCAGGCTGGGCGGAAGGCTCCGCCGGAGCCGCCTCCTCAAAGATGCTCCTGATGTCGCTCACCTGGTGATTCTGGGTGAGAAACTCAAAGACGTAGTTCAGCTCATTTTCATCCAGATTTTGGCCGGACTTCTTCGGCGTGGGGAAGTGCTTCCCAAGAATCTCGATAATCTGCCTGGTCTGCATGCCAAAGTCCTTTGCCAGTTCATTGACCTTATACTTGTTTACAATACCCAATCAGGCCACCTCCAGTGTGTGATTCCGGTTTGTACACCATAACACACGCCTGGCGGCCCGCGCCCGGCCGGCCGCCAGGCGTGCGTTATGGTGGGTTTGACTATTTCTTCCTGTTTTTGATGGAGGGACGCTTTCCGCCCCCCTGCCGCCGGGCCGCGGCGGTCTTTTCCCGGCGCCGGGCGGCGCGCTCCGCCTTAATCTGGAGCCGCCGGGCCGTCTCGCCGTATTTCTCCGGGGACAGCCGGGCCAGCTTCTGTACAACGGCCTGGGCCAGCCCCAGATCGGTAACCGCCGCCATGGCGCAGGACTTCCTCCCCAGCGCCGCCCCCAGCTCTTCTCCGGAGCAGGGAAGCTCGATGAGCAGGCACTGTCCCTCCCCGGAGAAGCGAATGGCCCGACGCCGGGCGCTCTCGCCGGCGTCGGAGGAGAGCAGCAGCAGGCGGCACCGCTTTTCCCGGCAGGCCTCGCCGCAGGCTTCGTCGCCCACCTCCAGCCGTCCGGCCCGCAGGGCCATGCCGATCATGGACAACGCGTTATCCATCGCTGCCGTCCCTCATCTGCTGCTCCAGCAGGTCATAGACCGACCCCGGAACAGCGGTCTCAAAGGCCCGCTCCAGGGCCCGCGCCTTTCTGGCTCTGGCCAGGCAGGCAGGGTTGGGGCATACATAAGCGCCCCGGCCCGGCTTCTTGCCCTTGAAATCCAGGGAGATCTCTCCCTCCGGGGAGCGGACCGCCCGGATCAGATCCCTCTTATTCTTCATCTCCCGGCAGCCCAGGCACTGGCGCTGGGGGAGCTTTCTTGGCTTTTGCATACTGGGTCCTTTCTCTGATTACCGGTCCAGCTCGAAGGGCGCGGGCCCCGGATAGCGGATGTTGTTGAGGGCTTCCTTCCGGGGGATGACGGACTCCATGTCGATGCCGTAGCAGTTGGCGATGGCCAACGCGAAGTAGATCACGTCCCACAGCTCCTCGTCGATGGTCCCCCGGAGCTCCTCCGAGGACCGGGGCCGCAGGCCCTTGTGCATGGCCCGGGCCAGCTCCCCGGTCTCCTCCGCCAGCTTGAGGAAGTAGTCCTTCACCAGCTCGGGATGGTGGTCCTTGGACCTGATGTAGGACTGCAGATAGGCGATGGAAATCCTCCCGTCCATCCTTTACTCCTCTTCCCTGTAGCTCTGGGGCTTGATGTCGATCTTGTACCCCGTGAGCCGGGCGGCCAGCCGGGCGTTCTGCCCCTCCTTGCCGATGGCCAGGGAGAGCTGGTCGTCCGGGACGATCACCCGGCACATTTTCCCCTCGTCGGACAGCTGCACCTCCACCACGTCGGCGGGGGCCAGGGCGGCGGCGATGAACTGGGCGGGGTCCTCGCTGTACTTGATAATGTCGATTTTCTCGCCCCTCAGCTCATTGACGATGTTGCCCACCCGCTGTCCGGCGGGGCCCACGCAGGCCCCGATGGGGTCGATCGCCTCATCGCTGCTCCACACGGCCATCTTGGTCCGGCTGCCCGCCTCCCGGGCAATGGACTTCACCTCCACGGCGCCGTCGAAGATCTCCGGGACCTCCAGCTCGAACAGGCGCTTGACCAGCCCCGGATGGGTCCGGGAGATCAGCACCTGGGGTCCGCGGGTGCTGCGGCGGACCTCCACCACGTACACCTTCACGTGCTGGCCCTCCACCAGCTCCTCGGTCTTAATCTGCTCGCTGGCGGCCAGCATGGCCTCGGTGGACTCCGGCCCCGTGCCGATGCGCAGGGATACGTTCCCTGTCCGGGGGTCGATGCGGCTGACCACGCCGGTGAGGATCTCCCGCTGCTTGGAATTGAACTCGTCATAGACCATGCCCCGTTCGGCCTCCCGCAGGCCCTGGATGATGACCTGCTTGCCGTTTCCGGCGGCGATGCGCCCGAACTCCACATTGTCCACCGGGATGTTCACCACGCCCCCGATATCCACGCGGCCATACCTGGCCCGGGCTTCCCCGGCGCTCATCTGGGTGCCGGGGTTCTCCACTTCCTCCACAATTTCCTTCTGGACGTACATTTTCAGATCTTTTTTTACCTCGTCCACATCCACGATGACATTCTCCACGCCTGCATGGTCCTTTTTGTAGGCCGTGGTCAGCGCAAGGATGATCCGCTCCATCATAAAGGTGGGAGAGATGCCCCGCTCCTTTTCCAGCATGTCCAGCGCCGCAAAGATCTCATCACATTTCATGTCGTTACTCCTATTATATTTCCCTGAAGAGTGTTGGTTCCGTCAAAACCCGATCCGGAGGCGGCACAATGCAACCTCCTCTTTTGCAAAGGTCATCGCGGTCTCTCCGACGGTAATGGTGATGTCGCCGTTTTCGTACCCCGCCAGCACGCCGGCGAACTCCTTCCGCCCGCTCCGGGCCCTGTAGAGCTTCACCGTCACGGGGCTGCCCATAAACCGCGCGAAGTCCCCCGGCCGCTTCAGGGGCCGCTCGGCTCCGGCGGAGGACACCTCCAGCGTGTAGCTGCCCTCGATGGGGTCCGCCTCGTCCAGCAGGTCGCTCATCCTTCGGCTGACCTTCTCGCAGTCCAGAATGTCCACCCCGCCGGCTCTGTCAATATAGATCCGCAAAAACCAGGTCCCGGCCTCCCGCACATATTCCACGTCCCACAGCTCACAGCCGGCCTCCTCAACAACAGGAAGCGCCATTGCCGATACCTGCTCCGTGATCTTCGCCATGATGCGTCCTCATTTCCGCCCGGCAGCAGACACATGTCCGCAACAGGCGGAACTCCTCTCAACGAAATTAGGTCAAGAAAAAGAGCGGACCGTTAAGTCCACTCCACTCTACCTTACTAAACTAACAAAGTGATTATACCACAGCGCCCTGGGAAATGCAAGAGTTTTTTCCAAATATCCATCACTTTTCCAAAACTTTTCCGCAAAAGAGGGGGCGGAGGCACAAAACGCCTCTTTCACCCCCGCTGCAGCCCGTCCAGCGTCAGACCGAAGGCCTCGGCGAAGCGGTCCAGGAACCAGGAAACCTCCTCCATTTCCATTGCGCGCAGGGCCTCCAGGATCTCTCCGGCGGCGTCGCCGAATTCATTGTTGCCGCTCTCCATCTCCTCCAGGCATTTGATATAGGCGGAGAGCTTGTCGGCGGCCTTGACAATTTCCGCCGCCGGCCGGTCCTCCTCCCGCAGCAGGGGGGCATAGGCGGGGCGCAGCTCCTCCGGCAGCATCCCCAGCAGCTTTTCTGTAGCCTCCGCCTCCACCTGGCGATAGGCGTCCCGGATGGCGGGGGTATGGTACTTGATGGGGGTGGGAAGGTCCCCGGTGAAGATTTCGGAGGCGTCGTGGAACAATGCGGCGGCGGCGCAGGCGTCGGGGCTGCACGGCTTCCCGAACACGTCCCGGCGGATGACCCCCAGGGCATGGGCAAGGACGGCCACCATGTGGCTGTGCTCCTGGATGTTCTCTGATACGCTGTTGCGCATCAGGGACCATCTGGTGATATATTTCATCCGGGAGATATAGGCGAAAAATTTGTACATCCTGGGCGGTTCCTTTCTTGCCGCCTCCGGCGGCGGGGGTAATTTTTTGAATCGGGTTCCGGGGCGCTCCCGTCAGAGGCCCCTGTACTTTTTAAGAAAATTGTGCTATAATTGAGCAAAAACACGCCCCGCAACCGCAGGTTTACATCCATTCCACCCAAACGCAACCGCGGATCGCTGGAATCGCCGCCTCTGCGCGGGTAAGATAAACCCATCTCAGACAAGGAGGACATGCGAAATGTCACTAAGCGAAAACCTTCAATATCTCCGCGCCCGGGAGGGCGTGACCCAGGAGCAGCTGGCCGAGCGTCTGGACATCTCCCGCCAGTCCGTCTCCAAGTGGGAGTCCGGCGCCAGCTATCCGGAGATGGAGACCATCTTAAAACTCTGCGACATGTTCCATGTGGACATGGATACCCTCCTCCGGGGCAGCGTGGAAAATTCCCTCAGTGAGGACACCGCGGGCTATGACCGCTTCATGACCCTCTACGCCCGCAAGATCGCCGGAGGCGTCTCCGCCATCGTCGGCAGCCTGGCCCTGTGGAGCTTCCTGTCCGCCCTGGGCCTGTCCGAAATGCTGGGCACGGCGATGCTGCTGCTGGTCATAGCGGCGGCGGCGGTGGTCTTCATCGCCAGCGGCATGGAGGAAGAACACTTCCGCAAAAAGCACCCCATCATCCCCGATTTCTATACCGAGCCGCAGAAAGAACGGTTCCACCGCCGGTACATCTGGTACATCGCCGGAGGCGTGGGAGCCATTCTGCTGGGCGTGGTGATGATGGTCCTGGCCTTTACCGTCCTGCCGGAAAGAGAGCCCTACGAGTCCTATGCAGGCGCGGCATTCCTGGTCATCGTGGCCTGCGCGGTATATTTCCTGATCTACGGCGGGATGCTGGAGGATAAATATAACATCGCCAAGTACAACCGCCGGAATAACCCCACCCCCGAGGACAAGAGCCGGCACCGCCGCGCCACCACCGCCTGTTCCGTCATCATGATCCTGGCTACCGCCGTGTTCCTGTTTGCCGGACTGGCCTATTACAAGTGGAACTGGGCCGCCATCATCTATCCGGTGGCCGGCGTCCTGTGCGGCGCGGTCTGGCTGGTTCTGGGACCGAAGCTGCACATGGACGACTGACGCCGTTTCCCGGCGAAAAACGCAGTATCTTCACGGCGGGGAAGCGGGAGGAAGCGCCTGCAAGGCAGTACCCCTGCCCAAAGCTCTTTCTGCATTATTCAGCACAAAAAGGCACGGCCGCTATTTCCCCGCCAGAATGTCGCAGGCCACCGGCGTATAGAACAGCTCCTCCACCCATTTCCGGTCCGTGGTCTGCCCCAGAATCCACATAAGCTTGGCGCACACCGCCTCGGTGGTCATGTCGTAGGCCTCCAGAATGGGCAGGTTCCGCTTGATGGCCCCGCCCACATGGTAGACCGCCAGGTCGCTGCCCTCGTTCTCCACCTGGGTGGTCATGACCACGGTCTTGCCCGCGTCCAGACCGGCCTTGACGGTGTCGTAGTAGTCCCCCGCCTTATAGGTGGGCAGGCCGCCCACGCCGAAGCTCTCGATAATCAACGCGTCGTTGCGCTCCAGCAGGTACGCCGCTGCACCGCAGTCTGCCCCGGGGATCAGCTTCATGAGAGCGACCCTGGGGTTTACTGCGTCGTAAAACTGGGGCACGGCCCTGGCCTCCGGCCGGATGTACGGGATGATCCGCCCGTCCTGCACCATGCCCAGCAGGGGATAGTTGATGCTGGAAAAGGCCTCAAAGCTCTTGCTGCGGGTCTTCCTGGCCCGGGTGCCCAGAATGATCTTTCCGTTGAATACCAGCATCACCCCCGCCATGCCGGAGGAGGCCACCGTGACCGCGTCCCGGAGGTTCTGCTTGCTGTCGGTGGTCTCAAAACCAATGGGCCTCTGGGCTCCCGTCAGCACGACAGGCTTGGGGCAGCCCTGAACCAGGTAACTGAGTCCCGCGGCGGTGTAGGCCATGGTGTCGGTGCCGTGGGCCACCACAAAACCGTCAAATTCCCGGTACCGCGCCCGGATGGTCCCGGCGATCCGGGCCCAGTGCTTGGGCTGAATGTTGGTGCTGTCCAGGCTGAACAGCTGGCAGCAGGCAATGTCGCATATGGAGGATATATCGGGGATATATTTCAAAAGCTGCTCGCTGGTCAGTTCCGGAGACAGCCCGTTTTCTCCCATTTCCGAGGCGATGGTCCCGCCGGTCCCAATCAAAAGGACCCGTTTCTTCTCCATCCGCTCAACCTTCCTTTCTCCGGGCGCAGTCACGCCAGATCCCGGCCCTCCAGCGCCGCCAGGCCAAAGCGGACCGCCAGCGTGATTTCCTCCCGCTCCGCTTCGCCGGGAGCGGCGTCGTACCGGCGTTTCATCTCCCGCAGGAACAGTCCCCGCAGGGTGTCCTCTCCGGCCCGGTCCCACAGGCTCCGGGCCGGGCGCGTCCTGTCCCGCAGCTCCAGGAAGTAGAAGCGGTCCCGGTACGTGCTCTCCAGCGCCGCCAGGTCGACTCCCGCATTCTCCGCCTCGCCGGTAAAAATGATCCGGCAGATATCCTCCGCTGCATCCGGCGCGGCGGCTTCCAGCGCCTCCCCGGGGGATACGCCGGTCACGTCCGCCTCAAGGATCCGGTACCTCCGGCGGCAGAGGGGCACAAACCGCAGCGCAGCGCCCTCCGGGTCCACGCTGCCCGCCAGCACGCCCCTGTCCCCCGGTTCGTCAAAGCCCCGCCCCTCCGGACATCCGGGATAAGCCCAGAAGGTATTCCCGTCCCGCTGCACGCCGCTGCACTGGTGCACGTGGCCCAAAGCGGCGTACTGCACGCCGCTGGCCGCCAGATGCTCCCGCGGAACAGGCCCGTACCGGCTGGCCGGACGGCCCACGTCGCCGTGGAGGCAGAGCAGGCAGAGCCTGCCGTCCTGCGGGACGGCGAACCCCGCCAGCGGCGGACTCGTCCGGGCCGGACCGGTAAAGGCCGCGCCGCAGACTACGCACTCCAGATCCGGCAGCAGTACGGCCTCCATGGCTTCTCCACGGAAAATATGGACGTTCCCCGGCCAGTCTGTGGCGGCGTAGGGACTGTGGAGCGTGTAAGGGTCGTGATTGCCGGGGGAGATGAAAACCGGGCATCCCATGCCAGCCAGGGCCGCCTTGAGCTGCTCCAGCGTTTCGGGGAACACCCGCTCTCCGTCAAACAGGTCTCCGGCCAGCAGCACGATTTCCGCCTTCTCCTCCCGGACCAGCTCCGCCAGACGGCCGGCGATTTCCCGGCTCTCCCGCCGGCGCTCTCTGGCCTTCTCAACAGGCAGTCCGCCGAAGGCGCTGTCCAGATGGAGGTCCGCGGCATGTACGATTTTTGGCATGTTATCCCTCCCGCGGCTTGCAGACGTCTGTCCAGCCGGTGATTTCCCCGTACTTTTCCAGCTCATCCAGCGTCAGCTCCACGCAGCTGTTGGAGCTGCCCGCGGCAGGGAACACCGTGTCAAACCGCCCCAGAGACCGGTCCAGATAGACCTCCACCCCGGGCCTGATCGCGAAGGGACACACGCCGCCCACAGCGTGGCCGGTCCGCTCCGCCGTTTCGTCGGGCGTCAGCATTTTTGCCTTTCCGCCAAAGGCGGCCCTGTATTTCCCGTTGTCGATTTTCATATCTCCGGCGGCCACGATGAGAATGGTCCGGTCCTCCAGCCCGAAAGCCAGGCTCTTGGCAATGCGCCCCGCCTCCACGCCGGCGGCCTGGGCGGCCAGCTCCACGGTGGCGGAGGAGACGGTGAATTCGCGGATGCGGCCGGCCATGCCGTACTGCGCAAAATAAGCTTTTACCCGTTCGATTGACATTTCTTCGCTCCCTCCTCCGGCCAGACCATGTGGAACTCCTCGCATACCACCGGCATGTCCTCAGTAAATCTCAGACCGGACGCGGCCATCTCTTCTCTGAAAAACGCTTCGTGGACTTTCCTCCAGCAGGAGAGAGTCCGGTCTCCCTCCCCTTCCCGGCGGGCCTGCTCCGCGCCTACTTCCCGGTAAGGGACCACCGCCACCCGGTCTGTCCGGATGACGCACACCGCTTCCTCCCGGCTGTTCAGGATCACGCTGTACTCCCCCGCCTCCGGCAGGGGCTCGTTCTCCAGGGCGTAGAGGGGATACGCCGAGGCCGTGGCGGTCTTGACTCCCGACAGGACCAGCCGGGCCAGGCCGTCCGGATCACCCCCGAAGGCCCAGGCATCCCAGACTGCCCCGGCCGCCCCGGAAGCCCCCGCGGCGAATTCCGCCCACATCTGTTCTCCCGTCATCGGATGTCAATCCTTTCTACATCCACGCACAGCCCCGTCCCGCTGTCCAGACTGAACACGGCTCCCTGCATCTTGCAGGGCCCCTCCGCGACCTGATACCGGCCCGGCAGGCCGCCCAGAAACTGCGTAACGCTCTGTTCCGGCCGGATGCCCAGCACGCTTTCCACGGGCCCGGTCATGCCCAGATCGGTAATATAGCCGGTTCCTTTGGGGAATACCCGTCCATCGGCGGTGGGCACATGGGTGTGCGTCCCCCACAGGGCGGAAACACGGCCGTCCAGATGGTAGGCCAGGGCCAGCTTCTCACTGGTGGCCTCGGCGTGGAAATCCACCAGAGTAAAGCGCGGCCTGTCCTCCCCCTTCAGAAGCCTGTCCGCGGCGAGGAAGGGGTTGTCCGCGTTGAAATCCAGTCCGCAGCGCCCGATGAGATTCATCACGCCGATCTGAATCCGCCCGCAGTCATAAACGCCCCAGCCCTTTCCCGGCGCCAGACCGGTGTAATTGGCGGGACGGAGAAGATAGGGGTCATCCTCCAGCGCCCCGGCAATCTGAGGCTTTCCGAAGGTGTGGTTGCCCAGCGTGACCACGTCGGCCCCGGCGGCATAGAGCCGCTCCACCTGGGCGGGGGTGACGCCGGTCCCGGCGGCGTTTTCTCCGTTGACCACGGTAAAATG
This sequence comes from uncultured Oscillospiraceae bacterium, assembly GCA_910587505.1. Taxonomy (GTDB): domain Bacteria; phylum Bacillota; class Clostridia; order Oscillospirales; family Oscillospiraceae; genus Pelethomonas. Next base: position 17,269 of record CAJULD010000004.1, read on the forward strand.
GATGTCCTTCAGTTTTTTCAGGGGCCGCAGAACAGTCTCCAGATGGTCGAGTCCCTGCTCGCCCACCACGTCGCCCACGGCCAGAATGTGATAAATCAATTTTTCATTCTCCCCAGGGGTGTTTTTCTCAAGGAGTAGTATAGCCGGGTTTGGGGGAAAATGCAAGGGCGAAGTCTTTCAATTTGCGGCCCTGCGGACCGCGGCCGCTTCTTTTCCGCCGCTGTCCGGCGCCGCTTTTTCCTCCCCTCCGGGGCGGGACGGGGAGGATCTTCTTTTCCCCTGCAGCCAGTGTCCGAAACCGGGGATTCTCAGAATCTGTATTCACAATTGCCGCACGCCGTCAGGCCGCTGAAAGCGGCCCCGGCCCGGAGGCGCGAAGGCAGAATCATCTATTAGAAGCAACAAAAGATTTCCTGCCAAGGACAAATGTTTTGTAAGAGAAGACAAATCTTTTGAAAGCGCGTAAAAAACCGTTGCGAAACCCAAAAACCTGTGCTACGATTTAATCAGCTAAAGCGCCGGGAAAGAAGAGATTTTTCCCCGGTATCTGACAGGAGGTCACTGCAATGAGCATCAAAAACGAGTATCTGAACGGTCTGATGGACCGCGTTATCGCCCGGAACCCGGCGGAGCCGGAGTTCCACCAGGCCGTCCGGGAGGTCCTCACCTCCCTCTCCCCCGTGGTGGATGCCCGCCCCGAGTTTATCAAAGAAGGCGTCATGGACTGTCTGGTGGAGCCGGAGCGGATCATCAAGTTCCGGGTTCCCTGGGAGGACGAGCAGGGCAACGTCCACGTCAACCGGGGCTTCCGGGTGCAGTTTAACTCCGCCATTGGTCCCTACAAGGGCGGCCTGCGCTTCCACCCCAGCGTCTATGAGGGCATTATCAAGTTTCTGGGCTTCGAGCAGATTTTCAAGAACAGCCTCACCGGCCTGCCCATCGGCGGCGGCAAGGGCGGCAGCGATTTTGACCCCAAGGGCAAGACCGACCTGGAGGTCATGCGTTTCTGCCAGAGCTTCATGACGGAGCTCTTCAAGTATATCGGGCCGGACACCGACGTGCCCGCCGGCGACATCGGCGTGGGCGGCCGGGAGATCGGCTATCTCTTCGGCCAGTATAAGCGCCTGCGCAACGAGTTCACCGGCGTTCTCACCGGCAAGGGGCTGACCTACGGCGGCTCCCTGGCCCGGACCGAGGCCACGGGTTACGGCCTGTGCTATTTTACCGACTGTATGCTGCGGGATGCCGGCAAGAGCTTCGAGGGCGCAACCGTAGTAATTTCCGGGTCCGGCAACGTGGCCCTGTACGCCTGCGAGAAGGCAAGTCAGTTCGGAGCCAGGGTGGTGGCCATGAGCGACTCCGGCGGATACGTCTATGACAGGAACGGCATCGACCTGCCCCTCATGAAACGCCTGAAGGAGGTGGAGCGCAAGCGCATCTCCGCCTATGTGGAGGCCCATCCCGAGGCGGAGTACCACGCCGGATGCGCCGGTGTGTGGCAGATTCCCTGCGACATCGCCCTGCCCTGCGCCACCCAGAACGAGCTGGATCTCAATTCTGCGAAAGCGCTGATTGCGGGCGGCTGCTTCGCCGTAGCCGAGGGAGCCAACATGCCCTGCACCCCCGACGCGGCGGATGCCTTCCAGGCCGCCGGCATCCTCTTTGCTCCCGCCAAGGCGGCCAACGCCGGCGGCGTGGCCACCTCCGCTCTGGAGATGAGCCAGAACTCCATGCGCTTCTACTGGACCTTCGAGGAGGTGGACGACCACCTGCGGAAGATCATGACCGACCTCTACCACAACGCTTCCAACGCCGCCGCCCGGTACGGAGCCCCCGGCAACCTGGTGGCGGGGGCCAACATCGCCGGATTCCTGAAGGTGGGCGAGTCCATGCTGGCCTACGGCATTGTATAGGGAGGCGGGCACATGAACGACTATATCGCCCGCGTATCGGAGAAACTGACGAAGCAGTACGCCCACGAGCCGGAATATCTCCAGTGCGTCAGTACCTGGCTGGAAATGATCGCCCCGGCCACGGAGGACCCCCGCTATGAAAAGCTGGACCTCATCACCCGCATGGTGGAGCCGGAGCGGACCTTCTCCTTCCTGATCCCCTGGGTGGACGACAGCGGCGTGACCCATACCAACCACGGCTACCGGGTCCAGTTCAGCTCCGCCATCGGCCCCTACAAGGGAGGATTGCGTTTCCACCCCGGCGTAACCCCCTCGGTGGTGAAGTTTCTGGGCTTTGAGCAAACCTACAAAAACGCCCTCACCGGCCTGCCCATCGGCGGCGCCGCCGGCGGCGCGGACTTTGACCCCCGGGGAAAGTCCAACCGGGAAATCATGCGCTTCTGCCAGGCCTTCATGTACGCCCTGTACCGCTACATCGGCGCAGACACCGACGTGCCCGCCGGGGACATCGGCGTAGGCTCCCGGGAAGTGGGCTGGCTGTACGGCGCATACAAGAAGGTCACCGGACGGGCGGAGAGCTCCGCCCTCACCGGCAAGGGTCTGACCTATGGCGGCAGCCGTATCCGGCAGGAGGCGGCGGGCTTCGGCACGGTGTACTTTCTGGCCCGGATGCTGGAGCACCAGGGGGAGACCCTGGAGGGCAAGCGTCTCATCGTTTCCGGCTTCGGCAACATGAGCTGGGGCGTGTGCCGCAAGGCGGCGGAGCTGGGCGGCAGGGTAGTGACCCTCTCCGGCCCCGACGGGTATATTTATGATCCTGACGGCGTGGCCACCCAGGAGAAGTACAGCTTCATGGTGAAGATGCGCTACTCCGGCGAGGACCGGGTGGAGGCCTACGCAGAGCGGTTCGGCGTGGAGTTCTTCCCCGGAAAGAAGCCCTGGGAGGTTCCCGGCGACGTGGCGGTGCCCTGCGCCACCCAGAACGAGCTGACGGTGGACGACGCGGTGATGCTGATTGCCAATAACGTCCGCTACTACGTGGAGGGAGCCAACATGCCCGCCACCACCGACGCGCTGAAGCTGCTGCGGCTCAGCCCCAGGATTCTTACGGCGGGAGCCAAGGCCAGCGGCTCCGGCGGCGTGGCGGTGTCCGCCCTGGAGATGGCCCAGAACGCCATCCGCTACAGCTGGTCCCGGAAGGAAGTGGACGAGAAGCTGCGGGGCATCATGAGCAGCATCTACGACGCTTCCGCCGCCGCCGCAGAGGAGTACGGTCTGGGGTACGACCTCATCGCCGGCAACGATATCGCCTCCTTCAGGAAGATTTCCGAGGCTATGATCGCCCAGGGGCTGTGATACGGTTTCCTTCCGGCAAACGGATCAAAAAGGATTTTTAAGAATGTTTCCCTCTGCGCAGAGCCACCGCGAACGCCGGGCGTTCGCGGTGGCTTTTACTGTTTTGTCTCTGTTCCGGCAAACTGCTCCAGCACCGTTCTCACCAGAAACAGCGCCAGCAGGCACGGTACGGAAAACCCCATCAGCAGCAGATAGATCCCGCTCAGGGGAAACCAGAGAACAGCCGCCGTCAGCGATCCGTACCAGCCCGCCGCTGCCAGCGCCGCCCGCAGGGGCTTCCCCAGCCCCAGCTTTACCGACAGCAGGACCGTCGCCTTCGTCAGAGGCCGCCCCTCCGCCAGCAGGGCCCGGAGGTAGGAGGAGGCCAGCAGCGTCCCCAGAAGCACCACCGCGCAGAACATGAAGGGCGCGTAGCAAATCGGGTGCGCCTCTGCGAGGCGCAGGTAGAACCACGCCCCACAGCTCCCCGCAGCCACAGGCAGGGCCGTCAGGGCGAAGGCCCCGTACGCCCGCTTCCATCCCGCCCGGAAGGCCTGCCAGTATTGGCTCCAGCAGCGCACCGCCTGTTCCCGCAGCATCCGGCGGACCACCTGACACATCGCCAGCAGGGCGGGCGGAATGGTGACCACCGGGAGGCAGCAGAGCAGAAAGAGCAGATTGAGCTTCAACAGCGCGGCGGCCTCCTGTCCGATGATCCGGAAGAACAGCCGGGGACCGGAGGCCCGGCGGGCCTCCTCCTGCGCGTTATAGTCCTCCTGAAAAAACATGACGGACCTCCCCGTTTCTCATTATTTTGCTCTGATTATGATTATAGCCTGTCTCCCCTGAAAACGCAAGGATGACCGGAAAACTCCCCCGGACGCTTCCGCCGTACCGCCGCAGGCGGACACTCCGGCGCGGAAAAAAAACGCATTCCCGCATATCAGGCCCCTGAAAAACGTTTCTGCCTGAGGTCCGCCGTTAGAACCGCAAAATTGTGAGGTTTTGATTTTCTGCGTTTTATACAAAAAATCGCAGGATACTTCTGTTTAAAGTAACGATTTTCTTTAAAATATATAAAAATGTGCTGTAACCTGCAAAAAAAGCGCGCATTTGCAAAATCATCAAATATTTTGCACACAACACGGCATTTACAGATATATTCGCCGCATATTATAGTAAATAAAAACCGCGCTGTCAGCCCGCGGGACACACAGGCGCGGAAAAACGAAAAGGAGTGGAGTTATGAAAAAAATTCCCCGTTTGACGGCGGCGGCTCTGACGCTGGCTCTGCTGCTGTCCCTGGCCGGGTGCGGCGCCGGCGACGGCAGGACGCACCTGACCTTCCAGATCTGGGACGTGAACCAGCGGGACGGCATGCAGGCCATGTGCGACGCCTACACCGCCCAGGTGGACCCCAACGTGGTCATTGAGGTCCAGGTCACCAACTGGGGCGAGTACTGGACCAAGCTGGAGGCCGCGGCCGAGAGCAACACCATGCCCGACATCTACTGGATGCACACCGACCAGATCCTCTACTACGCGGACTTCGGCATGCTGGCGGACCTGACGGATCTCTACGCCGACGAGGATCCCAACTACTATGCCAACCATTTCTCCGACATCTCCATCGGCAACGCCAGCGGCTCCGACGGCAAAATCTATGGCGTGCCCAAGGACAAGGACAACGTGGTCCTGGTCTACAACAGGGAGATGTTTGACGCCGCCGGAGTGGACTACCCCACTGCGGACTGGACCTGGGACGACCTGACCGACGCCTCCCGGAAGGTCTACGAGGCCACCGGCAAGTACGGTTACATGGCCTACAACGACGAACAGCTGGGCTACTGGAACTTTGTCTATCAGAAGGGCGGCTACATACTGGATCCGGAGACCAATCTCCACGCCGGATACACCCAGCCCGCCACGGTGGAGGCCATCAGGTACTATGTGGACCTTCAGAAAAACGACTGGTGCCCCAACCAGAACTACTTCGCCGAGACCAGCCCCGGCACCGCCTTCTTCTCCGGCATGGGCTCCCTGTTCCTGGAGGGCAGCTGGAACCTGCTCAGCGAGATGACCAACTATCCCGACATGGTGGGCAAGTGGGACATCGCCATGCTGCCCCGGTGCCCCGATCCCATCTCCGGCGACGGCCGGGGGTCCATCTCCAACGGCCTGTGCTACTCCACCGCCGCCCGGGGCAGGAATCTGGAGACGGTGAAGGATGTGCTCCGCTTCTTCGGCAGCGAGGAGGGACAGCGCATTCAGGGCGAGTCCGGCGCGGCCATCCCCGCCTATCTGGGCCTGGAGGACACCTGGTCCAAATCTTTCGGCGCCTTTGACTACATGCTGGATCTGGAGCAGTGCTACGGCCAGTTCGACTACGCCGTGCAGTACATCAACAACGCCAGCCGGCGCAAGTGGAAGTCCGCCGTGGCCGACGAGATGGTCAAGGTCTACAACGGGGCCGACATCGACAGCTCCCTGGCGCGGATGCAGGAGATCGCCGACCGTTACGTTACGTCCGACTGAACGTGAGAGGAGGGTATTTTCTTGAAGAATAAGATAAAGCTGTCCGCTGCCGCCCGGCGGGAGGAGAACTGGGGCTGGTTCATGGTGGCCCCCACCATCATCGGCCTGATCGTACTGAATCTGTGGCCCTTCATTCAGACCGTTTACGCCAGCTTCTGCGAGCATCTGGGCTTCGGCCGCTATGAATTTATCGGCATTGGGAACTACGTCAAAATGTTCGGCAACACCGAGTTCTGGAAGGCCACCTGGAACACCATCTTCTTCTGTATCCTCACCGTGCCCGTGGGCGTGATCCTGGCCCTGTTCGTGGCCATGCTGCTTAACGCCAGGGTGAAGTTCAAAGGCGGCTTCCGTACCCTGTTCTTCCTGCCCCTGGTTTGCGCCCCCGCCGCCGTGGCCATGGTGTGGCGGTGGATCTTCAACGGCGAGTACGGCATCCTCAACCAGATGCTGGGCCAGAATATCCAGTGGATTACCAACCCCAGAACCGCTGTGATCGCCGTGGCCATCGTCTCCGTATGGAGCAGCATCGGCTATGACGCGGTGCTGCTGCTGGCGGGCCTGCAGAACATCCCCCGGACCCTCTACGAGGCCAACAGCATCGATGGCGCGGGCAAGGTGCGGCAGTTCTTTACCATCACCCTGCCCATGGTCTCCCCCACCATGTTCTCCGTACTCATCATGCGCCTGATGGCCTCCATGAAGGTGTACGACCTCATCTACATGATGGCCGACGAGACCAACCCGGCGCTGACGGACATGCAGAGCCTGATGTACCTGTTCTACCGCTCGTCCTTCGTAGCGGGCGAGCGGGGCTACGGTTCCGCCATCGTGGTGTGGACCGTGGGACTGATCCTTCTGGTGACTCTCATCCAGTTCTGGGGCCAGAAGAAGTGGGTCACCTACGACATTTAAGAGGGAGGCTTGGACATGAAAAGTACAGATTCCCTGCGGCGCTCCTATGCCATCAACAAGTTTTTCACCTATTTCTTTCTCATCCTGGGCGCGCTGATCATGGTGTTCCCCTTCGCGTGGATGATCCTCACCAGCTCCAAGACCGTAGCCGAGAGCGTACAGGTGGACCCCGTTGTCATCCTCCCCGCCAGGTGGATGCTGGACAACTTCAGGGATGCCATCGACTCTCTGCCCTTCGGCCACCTGTACTGGAATACTACGCTGATGGTGTTCTTCCGGGTGATCTGCGCGGTGCTCTTCAGCTCCATGGCCGGCTACGCCTTTGCCAAGCTGAAGTTCAGGGGCAAGAACCTCCTCTTCGGCATCGTGCTCATCCAGATGTCCCTGCCCAGCCAGATTTTCATCATTCCCCAGTACCAGATGGTGGCCAGGATGGGGATGGCCAATACCATCTTCGCCCTGGTGTTCCCCGGTCTGGTCAGCGCCTTCGGCGTGTTCTTCCTGCGCCAGACCTATATGAGCATCCCGGACGAGATTGGCGAGGCCGCCTATCTGGACGGATGCAACCAGTGGCAGACCTTCTATAAGGTCATGTTCCCCCTGACGGGCACCTCCGTGGCCGCCCTGACCATCTTTACCGCCGTGTTTGCCTATGGCGACCTGATGTGGCCTCTGGTGGTCAACTCCGACCTGAAGATGATGACCCTCTCCTCCGGCCTCTCCACCCTGAAAGGGCAGTTCACCACCAATTTCCCGGTGCTGATGGCCGGCTCCCTGCTGGCCATGCTGCCCATGGTGGTGCTGTATCTGATCTTCCAGCGCCAGTTCGTGGAGGGCATTGCCGGTACCGGCGGCAAGTAACGCCATTTTCCATTGCCTGCTTCTTCTCTTTCTCTTCGGCGGTCCCGGCGACATTCTGCCCGCCGGGGCCGCCACATTTGTCATTTGAGTGAGGGATCTCCTATGATTGTCTGTAAGGAACAAAGCGGGATATTTACCCTGCATACCCGCCGTACCACCTATCAAATGAAGGTGAACAGGTACGGCGTGCTGCTGCACACCTATTACGGACCCCGGGTCCGGGACTGCGACCTGTCCGGTCTGATCCGGCAGGCGGACCGGTCCTTCTCCCCCAATCCCGACGAGGCGGGGTCCGACCGGTCCTTCTCCCTGGATACGGCGCCCCAGGAGTATTCTACCTGCGGCGTGGGGGACTTCCGTCTGAGCTCCGTGGAATTTGAGCTGCCAAACGGCAGCCACGCGACGGATTTCCGGTACGCGGGCTGCCGGACGGAGCGGGGCAAGTACGCTCTGGAGGGCCTGCCCGCCTTCTATGGAGAGGACGGGGAAACGCTGGTCATTATTCTGGAGGACGCCGCCGCCCATGCAGCCATTGAGTTGTACTACGGCGTACTGGAAGAATTCGACCTGATTACCCGCGCCGTCCGGGTGGTCAACCGGGGAAGCGAAACGCTCCGGCTGTGCCGGTGCGCGTCGCTGTGCCTGGATTTTCTCCGGGCGGATATGGATTTCATTACCTTCGACGGACGGCACGCCGCGGAGCGCTGTCTGAACCGGGCCCCGCTGCGGCCCGGCGTACAGAGCGCGGACAGCGTCCGCGGCGCCTCCAGCCACCAGCACAATCCCTTTGTCATCCTCTGCGACGGCGACGCCGGCGAGGATCACGGCCTGTGCTATGGCGTCATGCTGCTTTACAGCGGCAACTTCTTGGCGGCGGCGGAACGGGACCAGTTTGAAAACAGCCGTCTGGTCATGGGGATTCATCCCCGCCACTTCTGCTGGAGCCTCGCGCCGGGGGAATCGTTTACCGCGCCGGAGGCGGCCATGGTCTGCTCCCCCGACGGCTTCGGAGAAATGAGCCGCCAGTTTCACCGGGCCATCCGGACCAGCCTGATCCGGGACGGACGGAGCCGGCAGCGCAAGCCGGTACTGGTGAACAACTGGGAGGCCACCTATTTCGACTTCGACACGGAGAAGCTGCTGTCCATTGCGCGTGAGGCGGCGGCGCTGGGGGTGGAGCTTTTCGTCCTGGACGACGGCTGGTTTGGCGCGCGCAGCGACGACAGCCGGGGACTGGGCGACTGGCAGGTGAACACGGACAAGCTCCCCGGCGGTCTGGAGTCGCTGGTCCCCCGGCTTCATGCGCTGGGCATGTCCTTCGGCATCTGGGTGGAGCCGGAAATGGTGAACGAGGACAGCGAGCTCTACCGGGCTCACCCCGACTGGGTCCTCCAGACGCCGGGACGGGCCCCCGCCCGTGGCCGTGGCCAGCTGGCGCTGGATTTCTCCCGCCGGGAGGTCCGGGACCACGTTTACGGCCAGCTCCGGCAGGTCCTCTCCAGCGCCCCTGTCTCCTATGTCAAATGGGACATGAACCGCAGTCTGACGGACGTGTGGTCCGCCGCGCTGCCTCCTGCGCGGCAGGGAGAAGTATACCACCGGTACGTGCTGGGCGTGTACGACATTCTGGAGCGGCTGCGGCGGGATTACCCGGACATCCTGCTGGAGGGCTGCTGCGGCGGCGGCGGCCGGTTTGACGGGGGGATGCTGTATTATACCCCCCAGATCTGGTGCAGCGACAATACCGACGCCATCGACCGCCTGCGCATCCAGTATGGCACCTCCTTCTGCTACCCGGTGTGCGCCATGGGGGCCCACGTGTCCGCCGTACCCAACGAGCAGAACGGCCGGATCACGCCCCTGGCGGCGCGGGGAATCGCGGCCATGAGCGGCGCATTCGGGTACGAGATGGACCTTGGCAGGTGCACGGCGGAGGAAAAAGAGGAGATCCGCCGTCAGATCGCAACCTGCAAGGCCCATTGGGAGCTGTTCCACTGGGGCGATTATTACCGGCTGACCGGTTCCTCCGGACCCTTTACCGCCTGGGAGCAGGTATCGCCCGACCGGCGGCAGGCCGTGGTTTCTCTGGTGTCCGGCGGCGCGCAGGCCGCGCCGCCGTTCCTGAACCTGAAGCTGAAGGGACTGGACCCCGCGAGGGAATACCGGATGAGCGACGGCGGCGTTATGGGGGGCGACGTCCTCATGTCCGCCGGATATCCCCTTCCGCCGTTCCGGGGGGACTATCAGTCCATGCAGCTGTTTCTGGAAGCGGTGGAATAGCGCAGAAAAGACGGGAGAGCCGGTTGCCGGCTCTCCCGTCTCGCTGCATTATGTTCCCTTTTTGATCGGACGGTTTTCCTTTCTCCACTCTCTGGGCGGCAGGCCGTAGCGCTTCTTGAAGGCCTGAGAGAAGTGGAGCTGGTTGGGATATCCGCACCGGCGGGCAATGTCGCCGATGGGGTCGCTGGTGGTGCGCATCTGCTCCGCCGCCCTGGTCAGACGCAGGCGGATGATAAACTCCTGGGGCGTACAGCCGATGACTTCCTTGAAAAGCCTGCTGAAATAGCTCCGGTTGAGCTTACAGGCGTCGGCGATTTCCTCCACCGTAATGCCGCGGTGAAAATTCTGCTGAATAAAGGTAACCGCCTCCTGGATATAGAAGTCCCGCAGGGGGCCGCTCTGCCGCTCCCGGCGGGTGGAGGAGGACTGGACCAGCTCGTCCAGGAACAGGCACAGATGCCCCACCAGATGCAGGGGAGAGGCGTTGGCATGATCGGAAATGTAGAGCATCCGGCTGCATACGCCCTCTCCCGCGCCGTTCTGAGGACGATAAATGGGCTGCGCCTGCCCCAGTCCGGCAGCCTCCAGATAGTCCGCCGCCCGCAGTCCGTCAAATTCCAGCCAGACATATTTCCAGGGCTGCCGCTCGTCGGCGCAGTAGGTGTTCACCAGACCGGGACAGATGAGGAATCCCTGCCCCGCCCCCAGCTGGTACCGGTGGGTCACGCCGCCGCTGTCGTTGGACAGCAGCGTCCCCTTCCCGGAAATGACATAGTGGAACAGATAGTGGTTGCGGACAAAGGGGCCGAAAGAGTACAGCGGCTCGCACTGCTCCCATCCGTACTGAAACAGACGGAAGTCCAGGAAATTGTCGTTGGGAAACATGGAGAAAGAGTAGTCGGACATAACATCGTCACTCACTTTCGTCAGAGCGGATCCTTCCGCTCAGCACCCAATTTACCTATCATTTTCATATTATAACATATCCTCCTCCATTTGTCACGAATTGTTTTCAATTCCCGGCATTTTTTCAGTTTTCCGGAAAAATCCGGAGAAAATCAGAAGGCTTTTCCCCCGGAGTCTCCGGCGCGCACCATTTCCGGAAAGAACGCATATAGTGTCAGTATGCCAGACAAGGAGGGGACGGAAATGACCGTATCCAGTGGAGCGGGGCCGGTGATTGCCCTGGTGGGCAACCCCAATGTGGGAAAATCCACCATATTCAACGCCCTGACCAATCTGCGCCAGCATACCGGAAACTGGCCGGGAAAGACGGTGGAGACCGCGCGGGGCGCATATACATATCACGACAGAACCTATACCCTGGTGGATCTGCCGGGGGCCTACTCCCTCCACCCCGGCTCCGCCGAGGAGGAGGTTACAAGGGACTATCTGCTCTCCGGCGAGGCGGACGTGACGCTGGTGGTGGCGGATGCCACCTGCCTGACACGGAACCTGGCCCTGGCGCTTCAGGTTCTGGAGGCTGCCTGGCCGGTGGTGCTGTGCGTCAATCTGCTGGACGAGGCGGAAAAAAAGGGGATCACGGTGGACCTGGAGGCGCTGCGCCGGGAGCTGGGCTGCCCGGTGGTGGGAGCCGCCGCGCGGGGCGGCCGGGGACTGGATACGCTGCGGCAGACGCTGGAGGACGCGGCGCTGCACCCCGGCCCCCGTCCGGAGCGGCGTCTGGCGGCAGAGAGTGCCTGCCGCGGCTGCAGGGACTGCGGAGACTGCCTGACGGCGCTGGTCATGGCGCAGGCGGAGGCCATCGCCGCCAGGACGGTGGACATGGACCCGGAATCCGCCGCCCGCCGGGACCGGCGGCTGGACCGCCTGCTGACCAGCCGAAGAACCGGCATTCCGGTCATGCTTCTCCTTCTGGCAGGAATTCTGTGGCTGACGATGGTGGGGGCAAACATCCCGTCAGAGCTGCTCAGCGGGCTGCTCATGGGCTGGCAGGAGCCGCTGCGGGACGTCTTCCGGGCGCTGGACGCGCCCTGGTGGCTGGAGGGCGCGCTGGTGGACGGGATGTACCGGACGGTGGCCTGGGTGGTGTCGGTGATGCTGCCGCCCATGGCGATATTCTTTCCGCTGTTTACCCTGCTGGAGGACGCGGGCTATCTGCCCCGGGTGGCCTTCAATCTGGATCATTTCTTCCGGAAGGCGGGAGCCCATGGCCGCCAGAGCCTGACCATGTGCATGGGGCTGGGCTGCAACGCCTGCGGCGTCATGGGCTGCCGGATCATCCAGAGTCCCAGAGAGCGGCTGATCGCCATTCTGACCAACGCCTTTATTCCCTGCAACGGCCGCCTGCCCACGCTGACGGCGCTGATTGCCATGTTTTTTGTCGCCGGGTCCGGGCTGTGGAGCAGTCTGGCCTCCGCGGCGCTGCTGATGGGCTGCATCGTGCTGGCGGTGGCCATGACGCTGTGGGCCAGCCGGCTGCTGGCTTCCACGGCGCTGCGGGGGGAAGCGTCCTCCTTTTCTCTGGAGCTGCCGCCCTACCGGGCCCCCCAGGTGGGGCAGGTGCTGGTGCGGTCCATCCTGGACCGGACGCTGTTCGTCCTTGGCCGGGCGGTGGCGGTGGCGGCCCCGGCGGGACTGCTGATCTGGATTGCCGCCAACGCCGTCATAGGGGAAGCGAGCGTCCTGACTCATCTGGCCGGATTCCTCCAGCCGCTGGGGGCTCTGATGGGCCTGGACGGCTTCATTCTGCTGGCCTTTCTGCTGGGCTTCCCCGCCAACGAGATCGTGGTGCCATGTATCCTGATGGGGTATCTCTCCACCGGGTCCCTGACCGGCTACACCAGCCTCGCTCAGCTGCACGGGCTGCTGGCGGACAACGGGTGGACCGTCGCGACGGCGGTGTGCGCACTGATCTTTACCCTCTTCCATTTTCCCTGCGGAACCACCTGCGTCACCATTTTCAGAGAGACCAGGAGCCTGAAATGGACGGCGCTGGCAATTGCGCTGCCCACAGCGGCGGGCATGGGACTCTGTATTCTGATCCACGGCCTCTCCCTCCTCTTCTGACTGCCGCGCAGCCAAATATCAGGCCGCCGGTTCTGTACGAAGCAGAACCGGCGGCCTGAAAAATTACAGCAGTATGGCCGCGATCTGATAGGCTGCAAAGGAGGCCAGCCAGGCCACGCCCAGCTGCCAGATCAGCGCCAGGGCCGTCCAGCTGCGGCTGCCCATCTCCCGCCGGATGGTGGCGATGGCCGCCACGCAGGGGGTGTACAGGGCGCAGAAAACCAGGAACGCCAGGGCCGCCGCGGGGGAAAACGTGGCCGACATCACCGCGCCGGCGGCGGCGTAGTCCGTCAGGGAAAAGCCGTAGAACAGGCTCATGGAGCTGACCACCGCCTCCTTGGCGATGAGACCGGCAAGCAGCGCCACCGCCGCCTGCCACACGCCGAAGCCCATGGGCGCGAACACCGGGGCAATCCATCCTCCCACTCCTGCCAGAATGCTGTTCGCCGTATCCTCCACCATGCGGAGGTCCGGACCGAAGCTCTGGAGGAACCACACCGCCACGCTCATGGCGGCAATAATGGTGCCCGCCCTGGTCAGGAAATCCCGCACCCGTTCCCACACGTGGAGCCAGATGTTCTGCAGCGTGGGCATCCGGTAGGGCGGCAGCTCCAGCAGGAAGGGGGCGGGCTCTCCCTGAAATACGCTGCGCTTGAGAATCAGACCGGAGATGATCGCCATAACGGGACCCAGTATGTACAGCCCGAATACCACCAGTCCCGCGTGCCGGGGAAAGAAGGCGGCGGTCATCAGTCCGTATATGGGCAGCCGGGCCCCGCAGGACATGAAGGGCACCAGCAGGATCGTCATCCGCCGGTCCTTCTCATTTTCCATGGTCCGCGCGCCCATGACGGCGGGCACCGTGCAGCCAAAGCCCATCAGCATGGGGATGAACGCCTTGCCGGAGAGGCCGAAGTGCCGCAGCGTCCGGTCCATGACGAATGCCGCCCGCGCCATATACCCGCTGTCCTCCAGCATGGAGAGAAACAGAAACAGCAGCGCGATCATGGGCAGGAAGGTCAGCACACCGCCTACGCCGGAGATGAGCCCGTCCACCAGCAGCCCGGTCAGCCACTCCGGCGCGCGGAGCGCCGTCAGCCAGCCGGACACGCCGGGACACAGCACCTCCTCCACAAACCAGGCAATGCCGTCGGACATCCAGGCCCCCGGCCCGCTGAAGGTGATAAGGAACACCGCCAGCATCATCCCAAGGAAGAGCGGGATGGCCCAGATCCGGTGGGTGGCCACCGCGTCGATCCGCTCGGTGACCGTCCGCACGCCCTCCCCGTTTTTCTTCTTCACCGAGGAACGGACCACCCGCTCCACAAACCGGTACCGGCTGTCCGCCAGCAGGGTTTCCCGGTCCCCCAGAGGACTGGCGGCCTCGTACTCCCTGGCAATGGCGTCGATCCTATCCAGGGTTTCCCGGTCCAGCCCCAGCTCCCTGCTCACCTCCTCGTCGCCGCCCAGAAGCTTGATGGAGGCCCAGTGGGCGGGAATCCCCTTCTCATAGGCCCGGTCGTGGATCAGCTCGCTGATCCGGTGGTGGACGGCATGGGTAAAGTCGTCATAGAGGTCGTCCGGCTCCACGGTGAGGCCCGCGTGCATCTGCCGGTGAACCTCCTGGACCAGCGTGTCGATATTCACATTGTCCCGGGCGGAAATGGGGACCACCGGCACGCCCAGACTGGCGGAGAGACGGCCGCAGTCGATCACGTCCCCCTTTTTCTCCACCTCGTCCATGAAGTTGACCGCCAGCACCACCGGCCGCTCCAGCTCCAGCAGCTGCATGGTCAGATACAGGTTCCGCTCCAGATTGGTGGCGTCCACAATGTCGATGATGGCGTCCGGCTGCTCCCCGATGATGAATTTCCGCGCCACCAGCTCTTCCATGGAATAGGGAGACAGGGAGTAGATGCCCGGCAGATCCACCACCGTGAACCGCAGGTCTCCCAGCCTGGCCTCGCCCTCCTTCTTTTCCACCGTCACGCCGGGCCAGTTGCCCACGTACTGGTTGGAGCCCGTCAGGGCGTTAAACAGCGTAGTCTTGCCGCAGTTGGGGTTTCCCACCAGGGCCACCTTCCACTGGCGCTGGTCGTGGGCGCGGGGATCGTAGGTGCTGGGATGGTGCTCCTGCTCGTGGCGGTGGGCCTGATGCATGGCCTCCAGATCCTTCGGGTTTGCACAGCCCATGGCGCACCGGGCGCAGTCCCCGTGGCAGGCCGCGCCCAGGTGGTAGGCGCTCTCGGACACGGTCTCCCGCGGAGCGGACCTGATCGAACCGGTGCTGATGCGGATCTGCGACGCGTCCTCCTTCCGCAGGCTCAGCTCGTATCCCCGCAGCCGGACCTCCATCGGGTCCCCAAAGGGCGCCATTTTAATCAGCTCCACCGCGGTCCCCGGCGTGAGGCCCATGTCGATGAGGCGGCGCTTCACCGCGCCCCGCTGATTGCCCACCTGCTCAATGACGCAGCTGCCGCCCACCGGCAGCTGGTCCAATGTCTGCGCTGCTTCCTTCATTGATATTCTCCTCCTGGCGTATAAGCTTTTTCGCGAAAGCAAGGAATCCCTCCGAAGTTGGTGTTAGTATACACTAACTCAAAAGCCCTGTCAAGAGAATTCCGGCGATATTTTCTGAAAAATCCAGATATTACGCCTTGCGTCCCACCGGTCCTGTCGGGTACAATAGAAAAAAACCGGCTGTCGCATTCTGTCGAATGACGGCGGCCGGCGAAACGGAAAGGAATCTGACTGCATGAAGCGATTTTACCTGTTCATTCTCTCTTTTGGCCTGCTCCTGACGCTTTCCCTCACCGCCTCCGGCGCGAATCTGGACGGCGTCCGCATCGTGGTGGACGGCGAACCCCTGGACGCGGCGGCGGCCTACATATCTTCCGACGGCGTGACCATGGCGCCCCTGCGGGCCGTGGCCGAGGCGCTGGGCTGCGAGGTGACCTGGGATGCCGCCGGGCGGACGGTGTCCATCACCTCCGCGCCGGAGGAGGAAGCGCCCCGGTATTCCGGACTGGTGGTCCTGGACCCCGGCCACGGCGGAGAGGCCGAGGGGGCCAGCTATGGCGGCGTACAGGAGAAGGACCTGAATCTTTCCATTGCCACACAGGCCGCCAGACTGTTGGAGGAAGCCGGCGTCACTGTGGTCATGACCCGCACCGACGACAGCGACGTGGACCTCTACGCGCGGACTGATCTGGCCAACACTCTGGGGGCGGACCTGTTTGTCAGCGTGCACTGCAACGCCAATGTGGACCACGACGATGTCACCGGCATCTATACCTGCGCCTACAGCGAGGGCACCAACGGCTGGCGTCTGGCGCAGTTGCTGCACCAGACCATGCGGCAGGCGACGGGCGCCGATGACTTCGGCATGGAGCCGCGGCCCAATCTGGCGGTGCTGCGGACGTCGCTCATGCCCGCGTCTCTGGTGGAATGCGGCTTTATGTCCACCCCGTCCGAGCTGGACATGCTGGTCCGGCCGGAGTATCAGGCCAGGCTGGCCCAGGGCATTGCCGACGGCATCCTGGCCTATCTGGCACAGTGACCCCGGCCCCGGCATAGACTGGCTTGTGGAAAGATATCAATACGCGGAACGCCCGCGTTTCACAGGTAAGGAGGTATCCTCTGATGGAGGAGGTAACCACGCTGGACCGGCTGCCGGTGGGACACAGAGCGGCCGTCGCCGGCCTGTCCGCCCCGGAGGATCAGCAGCGCAGGCTGTTGGAGCTGGGCTTCGTTCCCGGCGGCGAGATTCTGGCGGTGCAGGAGAGCCCCTGGGGCGACCCGGTGGCCTACGCCGTGTGCGGCGCGGTCATCGCGCTGCGCCGGGCGGACGCCCGCCGGATTGCCGTGCGGCAGAAATAAGCAGGGTCCGGGCAGACCACTCTGGTCTGCCCGGACCCTGCCATAAATGCGGGGCCTTTCAGGACAGCCGCCGCTCGAAGTTCCGGCTGACGTGAACGCCCTCCTGCACAATGAAGAAGGCCCTGGGATCGATTCTCCGCAGCGCCTCCCGCAGATCCTCGATCTCGTACTTGTTCATGCACACGCAGAGAATATGGGTGTCCTCGCCGGTATACACGCCCTTACCCTCCCAGCGGGTGATGCCCCGATGGAGATTTTCTATAATATAATGGTCCAGCTCCGCATTCTCCAGCTTGGTGAAAATCAGCACCTGCACCGTGACGCTCTGCCGGTGGGCCCGGTCCAGGGCAATGGCGTGGAAAATGTTGTTCAGCACGGAATAGATCATGGTGGGAATGTCATAGAGCATCCAGCACAGGGCAAACAGAACGCCGTTGAAAACCATGCCGAACTGGCCCACGGTGATCTTGATGCCCTTTTTGGACATGTACAGACCGATGATGTCCAGTCCGCCGCCGCAGCACCCGCTGGTCAGGGCGATGCCCGTTCCCACGCCGGAAATCACGCCGCCCAGCAGGCAGCCGGTGAGGAGGTCGTCCACAATGGGAACGGCGGGAATGGGGATAATGCTCAGGAAGAGGGTGTAGGCCGAGGTGCAGATGATCGTGTTGCGAAAAAACATGTGGCCCAGACTGCGGTAGGCGATGATGAACAGCGGGACGTTCAGGGCATAATAAATGATGCCCGCCAGGTCAAAGGACAGGGTCCTGATCCCCAGAATTCCCAGCAGGATGCTGCGCAGCAGCTGGCAAAACCCCATCATACCCCCGGTAATCAGCCCTGCGGGTACCACAAACAGATTGATCCCCACGGCGTAGATAAAGGCGCCCACCACCGCCATACCGATCCGGCCAAAGCGGCTGTGCATAGCTGAATTAATCATTTCTCCATACTCCTTCTCCGGCACGGCGCGGAAATGCCGTGCGCCTGCAAGAGAAGAGTCTATCAGATTACCAGCTATATTGCAAGTACCTTTTTAATCTTTCCCGTCCACGGGCCAGCGTGCGGGACACGGAGGATTTGTTCAGTCCCTTTTCCTGTGCGATCCGGGGAATGGACATCCCCAGATCATAGTAAAGGTGCATCATTTCCGCCTGCCGGTCTGTCAGCTCCGTCTCCCGGATCCGCCGCAGATTCCGGCGCAGCCGGTCCATCTGTTCGCTGTTGTCGCCGCTGTTGGACCGCTCCCAGACGGCCAGATCCCCCAGACATTCGTTGTTTCGCAGGCTCAGGGCCCGTCCGGGGGGATTATACCCTGCGGCAGCCATTGGCACGATCCCTCCTGTCGTAATAACGTTCCAGAACCAGCGCAGTTTCCCTGGTCTCCCGATACAGGGTGTTCAGCTCCCGGATGCGCTGCTCCAGCCGGGAGCGCTCCTCCGGCGGAGCGGTTCCCGCCGCGTCCCTCAAAGCGATGATCCGCAGTCGGATCAGATCCGCGCTTTGCCGGTAGGAGGCGGCCATTCTGAGAAGGGTCATGCCCTCGCCCCCTTCCTCTCCCTCCGGCAGAAACCGCGGATGCAGTCCTGACAGAGGGTCCGGCCGGCCAGACGCCGCCGCGCTTCGCCGCGGTAGAGCTCCCCGCCGCATAAAAAGCATTCTGCCGCCGGACAGGCCCGCTGGCGGTCCCGGCGTCTCTTATGTACAGTGCGCAAAAAATTTTCCTCCTGAAATCATAAATTTCAGGTTGACAAATCAGAAAAAGTCTGCTATCATACGATTCGTTGCTAATCGTGCTGGTATAGCTCAGTTGGTAGAGCAGCTGATTTGTAATCAGCAGGTCGGGGGTTCGAGTCCGTCTACCAGCTCCACCTTTCCTTCTGAGTTGACAGCCTGACAAGTGTATATGGGAGCGTTCCCGAGTGGCCAAAGGGGGCAGACTGTAAATCTGTTGTCGACGACTTCGGTGGTTCGAATCCACCCGCTCCCACCAAAAAGGTCGTGCCGTTGGCACGGCCTTTTTTTCCTGAAGCCGCCTCTCTGCCCGGCTGCGTCCATCATCTGCCGGGCCCCCCTAAAATCCAGTCCTCCTTTCTTTTTTTGATTTGTTTCAGAATCACTGTTTACTACGTTGGATATATTAGCACGTATGTTCGGATATGTCAAGAGGAAATTTTATATTTCCTGTTGACTTTTTTTGTTATTCCATATATTCTATAAACAATGAAAAGAGGAGGTCTGCGCCTATGAGCTTCGGACAGAGACTTCGGGACAGGCGGAAGGAACTGGGGATCAGTCAGGGAGAGCTGGCCAGGGCGCTGGGCGTAAGCCTGTCCGCCGTCAGCAACTATGAAAACGGATTGAACGCCATGCGGGAGGACGTACTGCTGCGCCTGTTCCGCGTGCTGGATGTGGAGCCGAACTATTTGTATCAGGACGATTTCTCCGGCCGGGCGTTTACCTGCTCGGTGGAGGAGGAACACCTGGTGAAGGCATACCGCTCTCTGCGCATTCCGGGAAAGCAGGCGCTGCGGGCCATGGCCGACGCGCTGACGTCCTATCAGGCGGAACTGGATACGGACGCGCCGGAGGAGGACGTGCGGCAGATTCCCCTGTACCGGAATCCCGCCGCGGCGGGGTATGCCTCGCCGGTGTTCGGGGAGGACTTTGACTATGTGCCCGTCACCGGGGAGACGCCACGGGGGGCGGAGTTCGCAGTCCGCATTCAGGGGGACTCCATGGAGCCCCATATCCGGGACGGGTCCGTCGTCTATGTCAACCGGGACCCGCTGGCCAACGGAGACGTGGGAATTTTCTGCGTGGACGGGGAAATGCTGTGCAAGCAGTATGTCCGCGATCCTCTGGGGATCGTCTATCTCTTTTCCCTGAACCGGAAGCGGGCGGATGCGGACGTGGTGCTGCCCCGGGACAGCGGGCGCACCATGGTCTGTTTCGGCAGGGTGCTGCTGGCCTCCCGGATCAAAGCGCCCGGACGATAAATCTTAAAGCCTGCTGCAAATAGGGCTACCCAATCGGGTCAACTTGTGATACATTATATGAAGGATGACGGGGACCGGCGGAGCGGCCCGCATTTACCGGAGCGGAAAGGGGACGGGCATGGGGAAGAAAACAGGGACTCTGCTGGCAGCGGCGGCACTGTCGCTGCTGCTGAGCGGCTGCATGATGTCCGCTTCGGTGGAGGAGCTTTACGCGCTTCCGCAGCTGCCGGTGGAGTACAAGTCTCTGAGCGCGCGGCTGTCGGAGATTCTGGCGCTGGGGGCGGAATACGCGCCGCCCCAGTCCGGCGGCAACCTGCCGCCGGTACAGATGGTGGACCTGGACGGCGACGGCGTGGACGAGGCGCTGGGCTTTTTCCGGGTCAGCAGTGAGGAGCGCCCTCTGAAGATCCATATTTTCCGGGCGGTGGAGGACGACTACCAGCAGGCCGCCGTTATCGACGGCAGCGGCACCTCCATCCACAGCGTCCGTTATGAGGATATGGACGGCGACGGCGTGCGGGAGATCCTGGTCAGCTGGCAGGTCAGCACGGAGGTGCAGACGCTGGGCGTGTACAGCCTGAAAGAGCTGGACCCCACGCGGCTGATGAGCACGCCCTACGCCCGCTATGAGGTGGTGGACCTGGACGGGGACGACGACCAGGAGCTGGTGGTCCTGCGCAGCGACGACACGGAGGCCGGTCTGAGTCTGGCGGACTACTACGACTGGGACAGCACCAGCAGCAGCCTCCAGCTCCAATCCACGGCCCGGCTGTCGGCGGCGGTGGCCTCTTTACAGCGGATGCAGGCCGGGACGCTGCAAACAGGGGAAACGGCGGTGTTTATCACCAGCCGGACGGTGGGCGTGGACGATACCAGCAGCGCCGTCACCGATATTCTCGTTTACCGGCATCCGGAACTGTCCAATATCGTACGGCGGGAGGATACCGGCGTATCCGACCAGATCTTCCGCTACCTGAACATCCATCCCGCCGACATCAACGGCGACGGCATTCTGGAGGTCCCCCGCCCGGCGCAGCTGCTCTCGGAGTCGGAGGAGGACGCCTACTGGAAAATCTACTGGTACAGCTACCGCGCCGACGGCTCGGACGAGCGGCAGGCGATCACCTATCACAACCCGGCGGACGGCTGGTACCTGTTGATTCCCGACGAATGGGACGGGCATTTTACCGTGCGGCAGAACAACGTCAGTCCGGCGGTGCATGCCACCACCTTTTGCAGCGTATATGGGCGGAAGCCGGGCGAGGAGCTGATGACCATCTACACCCTCACCGGTACGGACCGGGAAAATCAGGCGGCAAAAAAGGGGCGCTCCATCCTGCGGCGGTGGGGGGAGACGCTGTACGCCGTATCCTACGGCGAAGAATATGAGAGCTGGCGCTACGCCGTGGCCGGCGAGGTCATCAGCGAGAGCTTCAAGGTGATTATCAAGCAGCTGAGCATGGGCGAAAACTAGGGAGCCTCTGATGCAAATCCGCACACGTTGACGGAATCAGAGCTTCTCTGGCGGGAATCGGCATGAGAAAGGGGGCCCGTAATGGCAAGAAAGGTTTTGGTGCTGGAGGACGAGTCCAGCATCCGGGGATTTATCGTCATCAATCTTACCCGCGCCGGCTATGAGGTAATCGAGTCGGAGACGGGAGAGGAGGCGCTGGAAAAGCTGCGGGACAACCCGGATATCCGGGTTGCCCTTCTGGACATCATGCTGCCGGGCATCGACGGGTTTGAGGTATGCCGGCGCATCCGGGCCACCAACACCCGGATCGGGATCATCATGCTCACCGCCCGCAGTCAGGAGATGGACAAGGTGACCGGTCTGATGACCGGGGCGGACGACTATGTGACGAAGCCCTTCTCGCCGGCGGAGCTGACGGCGCGGGTGGACGCGCTGTTCCGCCGGGCCGGCGGCGCGGCCCCGGAGCAGGCGGGGGAAATTTCTCAGGAGCCCTTCCTGCTCAACACCCGGAACCGGACTCTGGAAAAAAACGGACAGCGGGTGAAGCTGACCCAGGTGGAATACTCCATTATGAAGATGTTCATGGAGAATCCGGGGAAGGCGCTCTCCCGGGAGGAGATTCTGGATATGGTCTGGGGCCGGGACTACTTCGGAGAGTTGAAGATCGTGGACGTGAATATCCGGCGGCTGCGTCTGAAGATCGAGGACAACGCGCAGAACCCCACCTTTATCAATACCGTGTGGGGATACGGGTACAAATGGGGCTTCTGATTTCCGGATCGGAATACTCCGGCGAGAAGGCGGGGCTGCAAAGGGGATGCTGCCATGGCGAATAACAGAATTGAAATAACCGGTCTGCGGAAGCGGTGGCTGGTCAGCTCCCTGAGCCCCATTTTTGTGGTGGCGCTGCTGATTGCGGGGACCTTCTGCGTCGTCATGGCCAACTACTATTACAATATGATGCTGGACGGTCTGAAAACCAGGGCCGCCAATGCCAGCGAGTATTTTACCAGCAACACCATGACCAGCATCGGGGAGTTCTATCAGTACGCCAACAGCTTCGCCGCGGAGTTCTCCGACCGGGATAAAATGGAGCTGCAGTTCATCAGCTCCTCCAAGAAAATCATGGTCAGCTCCTATGGGCTGACCGCCGGCATGTCTCCGGACACGCCGGACATCATCGACGCTTTCCAGGCCAAGGAGATCCGCTCCTTCCGGGGCGTGGACCCCCACACGGGGGAGCATATCATGTCAGTCTGCGCGCCTCTCCTGCTGGACGATCAGGTGGTGGGCGCCATGCGGTATGTGACCTCCATGTCCGCCGTAACGCGGGAGCTGCTGATTACCGTGGGCGTAGCGTTGGGACTGCTGATTGTGGGCACCGGCATGGTATATGTGTCCAACATGGTGTTCATCAACAACGTGGTGGAGCCGGTGGCGGAGGTGACGGAGGCCGCCAAGCGGATTGCCGGGGGCAGCTACGGGGCCCAGATGGAGAACCACTACCGGGACGAGATCGGCCAGCTGATCGACGCCATCAACAACATGTCCTCCCAGATCAGCAAGAGCGAAAAGGTGAAATCGGAATTTATTTCCTCCGTCTCCCACGAACTGCGCACGCCCCTCACCGCCATCAACGGCTGGGGCGAGACGCTGCTGGAGGACAACGACCCGGCGCAGATCAGGCGGGGCGTGAACATCATTCTCAAGGAGTCCCGCCGCCTGACCAATATGGTGGAGGAGCTTCTGGACTTCTCCAAGATGGAGGACGGGCGCTTCACCCTGAGCATCGAGCCGGTGGACATCCAGGCGGAATTTGAGGATACCATTTACACCTATATGGAGCTGTTCAAGCAGGACGGCATCGAGCTGCACTATGAGGACCGCTGCGAGGAGCTGACCCCGCCCATTCCCGGCGACCCGGAGCGGCTCAAGCAGGTGTTCTGCAACGTGCTGGACAACGCCGCCAAGCATGGCGGCGCAGGCAGACGGATCGACGCCGCGGTCACCGCCGGGGAGGGGGCCATCACCATCACCGTCCGGGACCACGGGCCCGGCATCCCCGAGGCGGAGCTGCCCTTTGTCAAGCAGAAGTTCTATAAAGGGTCCTCCAGGGCCAGAGGCAGCGGCATCGGCCTGGCTGTGTGCGACGAGATTATCCGGCTTCATGAGGGGACTTTTTCCATCGGCAATGCCGAGGGAGGAGGGTGCATCGTCACCGTCACCCTTCCGGCGGAGTGATCTTCGCGCGCGGGGCGCGCAACGGGGACATTTTTCCTGAATCGGTTTCCGGGGCCTCCGGCCCCGCGCCACGGACGCAAAATAAACCGCCCCCGTAATTCAGGGGATTCTCAGGGACGGCGGAGCCCCCTTGAGAGTGCCTTTGCTTCTTTTCGCATGAGCGAAAAGAAGGCCCTGCCCTACAGGGCGAATCTGAAATCCGGATTTGCAGCGAAGCCGCCCGCAGGGCGGCAAAAAGAAAAAAGCAGAGGCGGCCTGCCGGGCCGCAAAAGAAAGGCAGTACCATGGCAGAAAAGCAATTCAAAACCACCATCGGCGGGCAGGCCCTCATCGAGGGCATCCTTATGCGGGGCCCGGAAAAACAGTGCATCGTGGTTCGGGGCCCCGAGGGGCTGGTCATCAGGGAAGAGGAGCTCAGGCTCATCAGGGACAGGTACCCCATTCTGGGCCTGCCCCTGATCCGGGGCAGCGTCACCTTCATCGACAGCATGGTCAAGGGGGTGAAAGCCCTCATGTTCTCCGCCGACTATTTCCCCGAAGAGGCGGGAACGGAGGAACCCTCCCGGTTTGAGAAGTGGCTGGATAAAAAGCTGGGCAACGAAAAAATGGAGAAGCTGCTTATCGGCTTCTCCGTGGTGCTGGCGGTATGCTTCTCCGTGGGACTGTTCATGCTGCTGCCCACCTTCCTGGCCAGCTTTGTGGAGAAGGTTACGGGCAGCGTGCTGGTCCGGAATCTGGCGGACGCGGTGCTGCGCATCGCCATCTTTATGGCCTATATGATTGCCGTATCCCGGATGAAGGACATCCGCCGGACCTTTTCCTACCACGGCGCGGAGCACAAGACCATCTTCTGCTATGAGAAGGGGCTGGAGCTGACGGTGGAGAACGTCCGGGTTCAGCCCAAGCACCATCCCCGCTGCGGCACCAGCTTTCTGCTCATCGTCATTGTTGTGGCCATTCTCATCAATACGATCATTTTTTCCCTGTTCCCCGTGGATAACGTCTTCCTGCGAATGCTGGTGCAGCTGCTCCTGCTGCCGCTGGTGGTAGGCATTACCTACGAATTCAACCGCTACGTGGGGGGCCACGACAACCCGGTGACCGGTTTTCTGGCCAGGCCCGGCCTGTGGATGCAGAATTTCACCACCTTCGAGCCGGACGATTCCATGATGGAGGTGGCCATCGAGGCCATGAAGCGGGTCATTCCCGCCGAAGAGGGCAAGGACCAGTGGTGACCGGAGAGCGGATGACCACCTGTGAGGAGCTGTTCCGGGATATCCGGAAACAGTTTTCGGGGCTCCGATCCCCCGGCGCGCACCTGGAGGCCCTGGAGCTGGTCTGCTTCGGCGGCGGCATGAGCCGGGAAGAATTTTACCGGGACGGAGCCCGGTGCGTCCCGCCGGAGACGGAGGGGAAGATCCGCGCCCTGGCGGCGCGGCATCTGGACGGCGAGCCGGTGCCCTATCTTATCGGCGAGTGGGAGTTCTACGGTCTGACCCTGGAGGTAACCCCGGCGGTGCTGATCCCCCGTGTGGACACGGAGGTGCTGGCGGAGGCGGCCATCGAATTTGCCCGGTCCCTGAAGCGCTGCCGGGCGCTGGACCTGTGTACCGGCAGCGGGTGTATCGGCCTGGCGATCGCCGCCAGCGTCCCCGGATGCCGGGCGCTGCTGGGGGATATCTCAGAGGAGGCTCTGGAGGTCTGCCGCCGGAACATCCGGCGGTGCGGGCTCATGGACCGGGTGGAGGCGAAGGCAATGGACGCCCTGGCTCCATTGCCAGCCTGTATCGGCACGTTCGACTGCATCACCTGTAACCCGCCCTATGTCACGCGGGCGGAAATGGAGACCCTGGACCGGTCCGTGCGGGACTTCGAGCCCCACCTGGCTCTCTGCGGCGGAGAGGACGGTCTGGACTTCTATCGGGCCGTCACCCGGCATTGGAAAACCGCGCTGGCAGAAAGCGGACGGCTGTACTTCGAGGTTGGAGCCGGTCAGGCGGACGCGGTGCGGCAAATAATGGACGGCCAGGGCTTTACGGACCTCCACATTCTTCCCGACACCCAGGGGATCGGCCGGGTGGTGTACGGCACGGGGCCGGAGGAGGTGTGCTGACATGTTTCTGGATACAGATTTCTTGAAAAATGAAGAAATCCAGCTGGTATTGGAAAAGACTGTGGAGGCGGACCCGGCGAAAAACCGGCTGCCCGCCTGCCACTTCGCCATCTGCGATCCGGAGGGGACCAAAATGGGGACCTGCGACCTGCGGATCGGGCACAACGAGAGCGTCTACTACGGCGGAAACATCGGCTACCGGGTGGAGGAGCCCTGCCGGGGCCGCCATTACGCCGAGAAGGCGTGTCTGCTGCTCTTCCAGCTGGCCCAACGCCACGGGATGGAGTACCTTATCATCACCTGCAATCCGGACAACCTGCCCTCCCGGCGGACCTGCGAGTGGCTGGGCGGGGAGCTACTGGAGATCACGGAGCTGCCGGAGGACAATGATATGCGCACGGAGGATGGGGAGACGCACAAGTGCATCTACCGGTTTTATCTACAGAAAGGAGCGGTAAGATGAAAAGAAAAGCGCTCGCCGTCATCGCTGTGATTGCGGCAGTCAGCGTAATAAGCGTTTATCTGCTGACCAGGCCCAGGGCGCTGGGAAACATGCGCGGCAGCTGCTCCGAGCAGACAACCGGGACTTCCGACATTTCATTTTCGGGGGAAGCGGGCGAGAGAATAAAGTTTTCATTCAAGTCTGATATTATAAGCGGAGACCTGAATATGGCCGTGTATGATTCGGTGGGAAATGAAGTATACGTGTTGGACAGGGCAACCGAACTGGAGACCTTTTTCACGCCGGAACGTTCAGATACCTATACGTTAGCCGCTGAATGCAATGAATTTACCGGAACGTATGAAATTTTTATTTATTCGCCGGATTAACCTGTTTCACAAACAACAGAACTGCCCGCTTATGGAGCCGTCGGGGCGATGGGTACACAACTCCGGAAAAGGACGTGCATTTTATTATGAAGCTGAATCATGAAACGGAAAAGATTATGACCGGGCGTTTCGGGAAGGACTCCATGATCGCGCTGGCAACGGTGGACGGCGGCCTCCCCTGTGTCCGAGCCGTCAACGCCTGCTATGAGAACGGCGCGTTTTACGTCATCACCCACGCCCTCTCCGGCAAAATGCGGCAGCTGGCCCGGAACCCCGCCGCCGCCATCGCGGGGGAGTGGTTCACCGCCCGTGGCACAGGCGTCAGCCTGGGATACATCGGGAAAGAAGAAAACCGCCGGATTGCGGACAGGCTGAAGGAAGCCTTCGCGTCATGGCTCGACAACGGACATGTTGATTTGCAGGACGAAAACACCGTCATTCTGTGTATCAGGCTGGAAAACGGTACGCTGTTTTCCAACGGTACGCGGTACGATTTGGAATTCTGATCCTGTTTGGAGAAGGGCGTGTTTTCTGCTGTTTGAACTGGCGAGGTGGCACGGGATTTGCCGGAAAATGACATTATGACCCGGGGCGTTATATAATCCGCCCATTTGTAATCGAAACAGGAGGAAAGATACAATGGATCTGCTGCATCCACAGGAAAATATTATTAAAACCTATAACTACAACGAAATTGCCGTTGATTTGGTTGAATGGAGCGATACCGTCTGGTGCGGAAAAGCTGGTTATGCAGACAATAATACTGATGAACCCAATGTTGGAAAAATTATGGAAGATTTTATGTCTGTCTCCGCCGTACCAAACAGCCGTGAAGATAATTGGGATATTTGCATGAGTCTGAATTATCTTTCCTGCGAACGCCCCAGCGGCGTGATGTTTGGGTTTCTTGTCGCAACTGATGTTCAGCCCGATTCATACGACATTTGCAAAATTCCCGCCGCAAAATTTTTACGAATAAGATTGTGTGACGAAACCGCAAGAGCACTCGGACAGGAACCGTGGGCGGGCGGCGTTCCGCCATATCATTGGATCGGAGAACAAATAGCCCCTAAACTCGGCTATACTTATGGCGATGATACATTACCAATCGTTGAATATTATGGCTTTTTCAAACCGGAAGATGGCACTCATGAGTATTGTTACCTGTATGTTCCAGTACAGGAAAATAATGCTTTGGCAAAATAAATCTCAGTTTACACAGCGGTAATCTACCGTATTTTTAAAAAATATCACTGCATAAAGGAGAAAACCATGGCCGAAAAAGACAAGAAACTGACCAAAACCGCTTCAGTGGCCAACGACAAAAAGGAAGCCATCCAGACCGCCATGAAGAACATCGAGAAGATGTACGGCAAGGGATCCATCATGCGGCTGGGGGACCAGACCAACCT
Source organism: uncultured Oscillospiraceae bacterium (assembly GCA_910587505.1). GTDB lineage: Bacteria > Bacillota > Clostridia > Oscillospirales > Oscillospiraceae > Pelethomonas. The sequence goes on from CAJULD010000004.1 coordinate 45,087, forward strand.
GAACGTGGAGGTCATCCCAACCGGCTCTCTGGCGCTGGATCTGGCGCTGGGCATCGGCGGCGTGCCCAGGGGGCGGATCATTGAGATTTTCGGGCCTGAGTCCTCCGGTAAGACCACCCTGGCCCTCCACATCGTGGCCCAGGCCCAGAAGGCCGGGGGCGAGGTGGCCTTCGTGGACGCGGAGCACGCGCTGGACCCCACCTATGCCCGTGCCCTGGGGGTGAACATCGACGACATGCTGATTTCCCAGCCGGACACCGGCGAGCAGGCCCTTGAGATCACCGAGGCTCTGGTGCGCTCCGGCGCGCTGGACGTGGTGGTGGTGGACTCCGTGGCGGCCCTGGTTCCCCGTGCGGAGATCGAGGGCGAGATGGGGGACAGCTACGTGGGCCTCCACGCCCGTTTGATGAGTCAGGCCCTGCGGAAGCTGGCCGGGGCCATCAACAAGACCCACTGCATCGTGGTGTTCATCAACCAGCTTCGGGAAAAGGTGGGCGTCATGTACGGCAACCCGGAGGTCACCACCGGCGGCCGGGCGCTGAAGTTCTACGCCTCCGTCCGTATCGACGTAAGGCGGGTGGAAACGCTGAAGGCCAGCGGTGAGATGATCGGCAACCGCACCAGAGCTAAAATTGTGAAAAACAAGATGGCCCCTCCCTTCCGGGAGGCGGAGTTCGACATCATGTACGGCGAGGGCATCTCCCGGCTGGGCGAGCTGCTGGATCTGGCGGTGAAGCTGGATCTGGTGCAGAAATCCGGGTCCTGGTTCTCCATGGGGGAGACCCGGCTGGGACAGGGCCGGGACGCCGCCAAGCAGTACCTGAAGGACAACCCCGAGGTGGCCGACAATCTGGAGGCCGCCATCCGCAGGGATTTCTTCAAGCTGATGAGCAGCCAGTCCCAGGTGGCCGCCAGGGCGGCGGGCCGGGCCATTGATATCTCTGCCGAAGACTTTGACGATACCGACGACAGCGAAACATAAAAACGAAAAGGAGGAGGACTCTATGCTGAAAAAAGCGCGCATCATCTCCATGATTATCCTGGCCGCGTCCATCGTGGTCACCGCCGGAATGGCGGTGGAAAACCTGGTGCTGGCGATCATCTCCCTGGCCAGAAAGCGGGAGCGCCGGTAAACAGAAAACGGGGCTGTAAAAAACGGTCCTCAGCCGGCGGCGGCCGTCTCTTTTCCCGAGACGGCCGCCGCTGCTTTTTCCGTCAGAACGGGTGCTCCCGCCTGCTGGTACAGCTTCTGAATACCCGGCAGCGTTTCCGGCACTTCCTGAACACGCGCGCGGACAGGATCAGGGCCATAAGCTCCGCCGCCGGCTCATACACCGGGTTGTCCGGGCGGGCGAATACGCAAGCCGGCGATCCTGGTAAAATGAAGCGGACTCTGCGGATGCAGGTATTACAGCGGTTATGGAATCAGCCCGGAGACCAGGCCTGGTCTCCGGGTTGTCATTCATGCGCTTCTCAGGATCAGGACAGCGGCCGGATGCCGCGGAAACGGAAGCGGAAGGTCATCTCCTTCTCCGGCAGCAGATACTCCGGCCGGGGCCGCGCGCCCCAGCTGTCGTCTCCGCCCAGGCCCATCTGCATGGCCGCTGCCCGGACAACGGTGTGATGTACGGCAGGCAGCTGGTGAGGATGGGCGGCGTTTTCCAGCTCGTGAGGCGTCCAGGGCAGCGCGGAGAACTCCATCCGATCCCCCTCGAACAGCAGTCCCAGTCCCGTCTCGTCGGTGACGGAGGCCCAGCGGACACCGGTGTGGTTGCCGCACTCCTGGGGCGTCAGGTTGGGGGCCAGACTGTCCTCCGCCGTGCTCTCCCATATGCCCAGCCGCCCCCCCAGCTGCCGGTCGCAGTAGGTCTCTTCGGGACCGGGGCCATACCAGCGCAGGCGATGGAAATCCGCATCCATCTTCAGCATGACGCCGAACTCCGGGGCGGGGCCCAGCACCTTGAGCGCGTCGGAAGACAGGGTGGTCTCCACCGTGCCGTCGGCGAACACCCGGTAGGACAAAACACAGCTGGTCCGGGGCATGGTGGGCATAAAGCAGGTACAGGTCATTTCCACCCGGTCCGCCCTCTGTTCCACCTTCCAGGACTGCTCTTCGGGCCGCGTGCCGTCCGGGTTCCGGTCCATGGGATACAGGCTGGCAATCTTCCACTGGGCATACCGGGCGGGAGCCCTGCTCCCCCGGTCGTTGGCGGTGGGGGCCCGCCAGAAGCTGGGCTGAGGGCCGGCCTCCAGCATCTCCCGGCCGCAAAACCGGTAGGAAATCATACCTCCCTGGGTTTTGGAGAACAGAACGTGAAAATCCTTTCCCCGGACCCCCAGGTTCCACAGGCTGTCAATGACCTCCAGCGGACCGGGCGCGGGCTCCCGGAACGGCAGCGTCCCGCCCTGCCACTGGCCGAAGGCCACCTCGTGGCCCCGCCCCGCCCACGTCTCGTCCCGGCGCAGGCGGAAGGAGACGATCACGGAATACTCCGTATCCAGCTTCTCCGGCCACAGGGGAAGATCATAGACCCGGCTCTCTCCCGGCGGCACGTCCGTCTCCATGGGCTTCTCCGCCAGCAGAACGCCCTCCCGGTAGAGCTGCACCGCGCAGTCAAAGGCTCCGCTGCCGGTAAAGAGGTGGCGGTTGACGATCTCCGCCCTGCCGTCGGAAATGTGAATCCGGAGGTTCTGGTAGAGGTATCTGACCTCCTGCATTTTCGGCGTGGGGGCCCGGCGGAGGCTGTCCACAATACCGTCGCCGCTGAAATCTCCGTCGTGGGGCCGGTCGCCGAAGTCGCCGCCGTAGCCCTGATAGCAGAGGCCGTACCGGTCGGTCCGGGTAATGGCCTGGTCGATATAGTCCCAGATGAAGCCCCCCTGATAGGACGGGACCTCGTCCGTCAACCGGACGTACACATCCTGCCCACCGAAGGAGCTGCCCATGGCGTGGGCGTACTCGCAGGAGATGGCGGGCCGGGAGGAATCCTTCTCCAGGGCCGCGCGGAGATTCTCCGCGGGCCAGTACATGCTGCTGAAAATATCGCTGGCCCTGGCGTACTCCGGGTCCTGATTCAGGCTTTCATAGTGGACGGGGCGGGTGTCCATGGCGTGGAAGTAGTCCGACGCCGCCACAATGTTGTCCCCGCCCGCGGACTCGTTGCCGCAGGACCAGATGAGCACGCTTGGCCGGTTCCGGTCCCGGCGGAGCATGGCCTCCGCACGGGCTACCACCGCTGCCCGCCACCGGAGGGCGCTGCCGGGGATATGCTCCTCCCTGGGGAGCAGGCCCTGGTCCCGCATTTCCCACGCGCCGTGGGACTCCATGTTCATCTCGTCAATGACATAGATGCCGTACCTGTCGCACAGGCGGTAGAAAAAGCTCTGGTTGGGGTAATGGCTGGTGCGGACGGCGTTGATGTTGTTCTGCTTCATGGTCACGATGTCCAGCTCGGTCTCCGCCTCGGTGACGCAGCGGCCCGTGCGGGAGGAGAACTCGTGGCGGTTGGTCCCGTGGAAGCGGATGCGTTCGCCGTTGAGCAGCATCAGGCCGCCCCTGATCTCGAAGCGGCGCAGGCCCACCTGCTCCGACACCGTCTCCATCCATACGCCGTTCCGGTCAAACACCTCGATGGTCAGGCCATACAGGCGGGGGGCCTCCGCGCTCCACAGCCTGGGATTGTCCACGGGCAGGACGGCCTCTCCCTCCGCCGGGAGAGAAATGTCGGAACATGCAATCTGCCGCTCTCCGTCGTACAGGCTGCATACGGCATGGCCCGCGCCCATCGCCTCCATGGCAATGCGCACCTCGCCGGAGGTGAAATCATCGCTGAGAGGCGTGGTGATCTTCAGGTCCCGGATATGCACTTCCGGGACGGCATACAGATATACCTCACGGAAGAGGCCGGAGAACCGGAAGAAATCCTGGTCCTCCATCCAGCTGGCGTTGGTGTACCGGAACACCTGGGCGGCCAGCTTGTTCTCGCCGGGGACCAGATAGTCCGTCAGCTCGAACTCCGACGGTGTGAACCCGTCCTCGCCATAGCCCACATAGCGTCCGTTGCACCACACGGCCAGACCGCTTTCCGCCCCCTGGAAGGAGACATAGATCCGCTTTCCCGCCAGACGCTCCGGCAGGGTAAAGTATTTCACGTAGCTGCCCACCGGATTGAACTTTTCCGGGACCTCCCCCGGCTTTACATCTTCGCAGCCTGACCAGGGATACTGCACGTTCACATACTGCGGATGGCCGTAACCCTGGAGCTGAATGTGGGAGGGCACAGGGATGGTATCCCAGCCCCGGCAGTCCTTCTCCGGGGAGAAGAAATCGGGAACGGTCCCCTGAAAGTTCTCCGCGTAGTGGAAGAACCAGTCCCCGTTGAGGGAAAAGCGGGGGGACCCCTCCGGCAGGACATACGAATGATCGGAGTGCGGAGGTTCCCGGTGATCCTGAAAGAATTCCGGGGATTTGGTCAGAGCATAGTCAAAGTTTGTCATACGGCCTCCAGTACAATCAGTTTTCCCAGAAAATCGCCCGCCATTTTCGGCAGCAGCATGCCGCCGTACATCCACCCCGCGCCGGAACGGACCTCGCCGGTCTCGCTGGAGCGGTAGCGGACCTCCTCCGCCAGTCCCCGCAGGGGCAGCAGCACGTCCCGCCGCCGCTGGCGGCTCATGACGTGAACGTAATCAATGACGGCGGTTCTCCTGTCCTTGCTGACGGCCATCAGAACGTCATACTCCCCGTTCTCACTGCAGGAGGCAAGGCGGTAGTAGTCTCCGTCGTGGAACACGGGGCCGTACTTCCGGTAATCCTCCAGCTGGCCGGGGATCATGGCAAGCTCCTCCGGCTTCAGCTGAGTCAGGTCCAGCTCATACCCGAAGCACCCCGGCAGGGATACCAGAGCCCTGGTGGCAAAGGGGGTGACCCGCCCGTTAGTGTGGCTGGGGCAGGCAGCCACGTGGGCTCCCATGGTGGAGAGGGGATAAAGCAGAGCGGTGCCTTCCTGAATGCGCAGGCGGTCAATGGCGTCGGTGTTGTCGGAGGTCCAGATCTGAGGGCTGTAGTACAGCATACCCGGATCAAAGCGCCCGCCGCCGCTGGCGCAGTTCTCCAGCAGCAGATCCGGGAAGTCCCGCAGTAGCCGCTCCTGGAGGTCATAGAGCCCCAGCACGTACCGGTGGAGCAGTTCTCCCTGCCGGTCCGTATCCAGACCGGCCACGTCCGTCAGAGCCCGGTTCATGTCCCATTTCACATAGGCGATGCTGGCGGAGGAGAGGACGGCGTGGAGCTGGGCATAGACGCAGTCCCGGACCTCAGCGCGGGAGAAGTCCAGCACCAGTTGATTTCTGGACAGCATGGGCGGCCGGCCGGGGACCTGAAGGGCATAGTCCGGGTGGGCGCGGTACAGCGCCGAGTCCGGAGAAACCATTTCCGGCTCCACCCAGAGGCCGAACTTCAGCCCCAGCCTGTTGACCTCGTCCGCCAGATACTTCAGTCCGCCGGGCAGCTTCTCCTCGTTGACGGTCCAGTCGCCCAGACTGCTGTCGTCCCGGTTCCGGTGTCCGAACCAGCCGTCGTCCAGGACCAGCATCTCAATGCCGCTCTGCGCCGCGGTGCGGGCAATGTCCAGCAGCTTCTCCGTGTCAAAATCAAAATAGGTGGCCTCCCAGTTGTTCACCAGAGAGGGCCGGGGCCTGTTCCGCCAGGGATCCCGGATCAGATGGTTCCGGTAGAAATCGTGAAGGGTATGGGTCATGCCATCCAGTCCGGTATGGGAATAAACCTGGACCGCCTCCGGCGTCTGGAAGCTCTCTCCCGGACGCAGCTTCCAGGCGAAGCCCTCGGGGTGGATGCCGATGACCGCCCGGACCAGCCCCTGCTGGCTCATTTCCGCCTGGGCCAGGAAATTCCCGGAGTAGACCAGGTGCATGGCGTAGACCTGTCCGTGGTCCTGTCCGGCGTCATGCTCCGCCAGGGCCAGGAAGGGCTGCTCCTGATGAGAGGAGATGCCCCGTTTGGAGGCGGCCCCCTGCCGGCCCCAGCTGAGGGGGCGGCGGTTTATCATCCGCTCGTAGGCCCAGCTTCCGTGGAGGGTAATCAGGTCAAAATCCCGGTTATCCATATCCAGGCAGGCGGAGAGGGCCCCGGTCAGCCGGAGGGTCTTTTCGCCGCGGTTCTCGATCCGGGCGCTGCGGCAGATCACATCCAGCTTCTCAAAGACGGTGTACAGCAAACAGACCTCCAGTCCCAGACAGGAGTCCCTGCACCACAGCTCCAGCGTGGCGCAGTCCTCCTCTCCGCCGTATGCGGCGGGGAGACCGGGCAGAGAAGGCTTGCCGCCATAGATTTTATGGGAAAGATAGGTCAGGCAGCATGTCCGATAGCCCTCCTCCGTCTCCAGGCGGAGGCAGCTCTCCCGGAAATCCCCCTGTCCGCCCCAGGAATACTCCATGGGCAGCTCGTCCAGAAAGCCGGTCTGGTCCCCGGAGGAGCGGAAGGGAAGCTGCTCCCCGTTGATTCGCAGCAGGTAACTCATGCCGTCGTCCGGGATGCGGCGGCCATAGTAGGTATGGCACAGAAAGCCCGCCTCATCCACAATGTTGATCAGATAGGTGGAGCCGGGAGTGTCCAGACGGAATACCCGCTCCCTCCCGTTAAAAGAAATGCCCATATCAGGATGTTCCTCCGGTCAGAATTCGGAATCGATGGTAAGATCTTCCCGGCATCCGGAAAAGATCGTACTATCCACGATAATACGGGATTTAGGCGGGCCTGTCAATCCTAATCTGCGCCGTCGGGGATAAAATATTTTCAGTCCGGAAACGGGCCGCCTCCCGCCGGTGCGGCGGCGCACCGGGCGCGATTGTCATTGAATTGTAACTGATTTCCTCTTGCTTTTCCGGGTGGAAAGGAGGATAATAGATTTTGTCAAATACCGTCGAAGGAAGTCCTCTTTTATGAATCGTTTTTTCTCCTTTACGCTTGCCCTTCTTCTCCTGCTCGCCTGCACCGCCTGCGTGGGGCGGGCCGCCGCTCCCGCCTCGGATGCCGGACCCCAGGAGGTTTCCGCGGAGCAGCCGCCCCCGGCGTCCCCCGAGGAGCCGGCCCCGGACGAAATGGCGGAACCGGAGGACGGGCCGGAGGAGCCCTGTGTCCGGGTGATTGATCCGGCCGGGCCCATGGTGGCCCTTACTTTCGACGACGGCCCCGACGAGACCTGGTCCAACGCGATTCTGGACACGCTGGAGGAGCACCACGCCCTGGCCACCTTTTTTGAGGTGGGGAAGAACGTCCGGGCCTGCCCCGAGCCGGTCAGGCGCATGGCGGAGATGGGCTGCGAGGTCGCCAGCCATTCCAACGCCCACAGAGACCTGAGCAAGCTGAAGAAAAAGGCCATGCTCCAGGACCTGGCCACAGCCGACGACGCCTTTACCGCCGCCGGTGTGGAAGCCCCCAGCCTGGTCCGCCCCCCTTATGGCGCGGTCAACAAAGCAGTGAAGTCCGCCTCCGGCCGGTCGATGGTTACCTGGACCGTGGACACCGAGGACTGGAGAAGCCAGGACGCCCAGGCCGTGATCGACTACGTACAGGGGATCGGCGACCTGGACGGGGAGATCATCCTGATGCACAGTATTTATCAGAGTACGGCGGAGGCTGTGGAGGTGCTGGTGCCCTGGCTTCAGGAGCAGGGATATCAGCTGGTGACCGTAACAGAGCTGATGGCCTACTATTACGGCGAGCTGCCCCAGCCGGATCATTTTTATGGCTACAGCTACTTTTCCGGCCGCGGCCGTACCGATACCCCCGTTTCTCTGCCCGTCGGGGAGGCCCCCGGCATGGACGAGGCGGAGCCCGGCGAGGAATGGGAAGAGGCCCCTGTCCCCGTGGAGGAACCCGAGGGCGGGGCGGAGGATACCGCAGAAGCGCCGGAGGAACCGGCGGAGGAACCGGCAGAGGAACCCTGGGAGCCGGTCCGGGTGATGGAGGGTGCCGCCGTCCATCTGGCTCCCGCGTTTCCCACTCCCTGAAGAGAATAAGGAAGCGGAGCGTATCGGGTACGCTCCGCTTCCTTATTCTCAGACCGCCCGGGGATGACCCGTGCGCCCGCCTTCGGGGCAAAAGCAGCGTGGGGGCCGGGCTGGAAGCAGCGAAAAGAAAAATCTCCTCTTTCGCCGGGCGGCGGATTACTTGTTGCAGAATTCTCCAATATATGCTATGCTGTTAACAAATCTGCTCTCCGGGCCACGGGAGAAAAAAGATTCAAAAAGCGATAGGAAATCACCATGAAACGACGGAAAAGAGCAAAACTGTCCAGCGTTCAGATCATCGCCCTGGGCTTCTTTATTATGATCGCCCTGGGGACGGGGCTGCTGATGCTGCCTGTTTCCAGTTACGCGCCGGGGGGCGCGTCCTTCCCGGACGCGCTGTTTACGGCGACCTCCGCATCCTGTGTAACGGGTCTGGTGGCTCAGGACACGGGGACCTACTGGACCACCTTCGGACAGGTGGTTATCATCCTGCTGATTCAGACCGGCGGTCTGGGCTTCATGTCCATCGCCACGCTGTTCCTCCTCCTGCTGCGCAAGCGGCTGGGACTGCGGCAGAGGGAGGTCGTGGTGGACAGCGTCAGCTATGACCGGCTGGGCGGATTTGTGCCGTTCATGAAGCTGGTTTTTCTGGGAACGCTGCTGGCGGAGGGACTGGGGGCGGTGCTGCTGTCCATCCGGTTCATACCCCGGATGGGCTGGGCCAGGGGGATTTATTACGGCGTATGGCACAGCGTTTCCGCCTTCTGCAACGCGGGCTTCGATCTGATGGGGCCGTACAGCGGGCCCTATTCCTCCTTTACCGCCTATGCCGGCGACCCGGTGCTGAGCCTGACCGTCTGCGCCCTGATCCTTGTGGGGGGCTCCGGCTTTCTGGTATGGGAGGATCTGGTGAGAAACAAGTGGCGCTGGCGGCGCTTCCGGCTTCAGACCAGGGTGGTGCTGACCATGAACCTGTTGCTGACCGTTGGCGGCGGCGCGCTGTTTTTCCTGCTGGAGCGGAACAATCTGGGGGCGGGCCGCCCCCTGGGCGAACAGATCCTCGCCGCTCTCTTTGACGCGGTGACGCCCCGGACGGCGGGCTTCAACTCCACGGACACCGCCGCGCTGACCAGCGGGAGCCTGCTGCTGACGATTATCTTCATGTTTATCGGCGGCAGCCCCGGCTCCACCGCCGGCGGCGTGAAGACCACGACGGTATTTGTGATTCTGCTGCACGCCCTTTCCGGCGTCCGCCGGGAGCGGAGCGCCAACGCCTTTGGACGGAGCATCGGGGACGATGCGCTGAAGAAGGCCACGGCAGTACTGTACACCAACCTGCTCCTGGCGCTGGCCGGCGCGTTCATCATATGCGCCATTCAGCCCATGGCCCTGACGGAGGTCCTGTTTGAAACCTTCTCCGCCATCGGCACGGCGGGAATGACCATGGGGATCACCCGTGACCTGCTTCCCCTCAGCCGGGCTGTCATCATCTTCCTGATGTACTGCGGGAGGGTGGGCAGCATTTCCTTTGCGGTGGCCCTGCTGGAGAAGCGGGCGACGCCGCCCGTCACCCTGCCCAGAGAAGACATCACAATCGGGTAGTTCTCTGCTCCACAACGGGCCGCATTCCCTTCCCCCGCAACAGGAACCCCGGTGCGTTTACCCCGCCATACGGCAGGGACCGCCGTTGGCTGCGAACTTCCCCTCGCGCCGGAGGCGCGAAGAAAGAGGTATCATCATGAAGTCATTTTTAATTGTTGGCATGGGCTCCTTCGGACACCATCTCTGCCGGGCGCTGGTGGAACAGAAATCCGAAGTGATGGTCGTGGACCAGAACGGGGAAACGCTGGAGGACGTCCTTCCTCTGGTGGTCAGCGCCAGGGTGGGGGACTGCACCAACGAGGAGGTCCTTCGCTCCTTCAGCGTGGAGAGCTTCGACGCCTGCTTTGTCTGTCTGGGGGACGGCAACGTCCTGAGCAGCCTCCAGATCACCAGTTTGCTCAAGGAGCTGGGCGCAAAGAAGGTGTTCAGCAAGGCGGACGACGACGTGCAGGCAAAGTTCCTGCTGCGCAACGGGGCGGACCGCGTCATCTACCCCGAGCGGGAGGCCGCCGTCAGCCTGGCCGTCAGCGAGAGCTCCGACAGCATCTTTGACTGCATCCCCCTGACCTCCGACCACTCCATCTATGAGCTGGAGCCCCTGGACCGCTGGGTGGGCAGGAGCCTGAAGGAGCTGAATTTCCGCGTGAAGTACCATCTCACCGTCATCGCCGTCAAGCGGGGGGAGATGATTATCCCCAACCTCAGCCCTGATTACGCCTTCCGCAAGGAGGAGCATCTGATGGTGCTGGGCCGCATGGAAGACATCCGGAAGGTCATTCGGTAATGGAAACGAAGAAGTGGGAGGCCATGCTGGCCGCCGTGGACCTGGGCAGCTTTACCCGCGCCGCCCGGCATCTGGACCTGACCCAGTCGGGCCTGACGCATATGATGAACGCCCTGGAGAAGGAGGTGGGGTTCCCCCTTCTGGTCCGGGACCGTTCCGGCGTGCGGCTGACCGCCGACGGGGAGCGGCTCCGGCCCGCCATCCATGAGCTGCTTCAGTCCGCCGCCCGCCTGAAGGAGCAGATTGCCGCCCAGGCCGGGCAGCAGCGGAAAAGTATCCGCGTGGCGGCCTATTCCAGCATCTGCATGCACTGGCTGCCCACCATCGTTCAGCAGTTCCGCTGGGCCTGGCCCGACGTATCCGTGGACATCCGCATGGGCAGCGTGGAGGAGATCTACCGCTGGCTCCAGGAGGGCACCGTGGACCTCAGCTTTGCCAGCCGGCAGGACCGGTGGCGCTATGACTGGACGCCGCTGTGGGACGACCCGCTGCTGGCGGTACTGCCGCCCGATTATCCCGTGGGGGGACGGGACCGGTTCCCCGTGCCGGAGTTCGAGGGAAAGGAGTTTCTCATGCCCTCCCTGGGCTTTGACCTGGACATTCTGGGAGTCTTCGAGGCCCGGAACATCCGCCCCGACATCCGCAGCAACACCGCCGTGGAGGACGCCGCCATCCTCTCCATGGTAGAGCACGGCCTGGGGGTCAGCATCCTCTCCCAGCTGGTTTTGCAGGGGCGCCGGGACAATGTCCACGCCCTGCCGCTGGACCCGCCTGCCTGCCGGCAGATAGGGATTGCCGTCCGCTCTCTGTCGGAGGCGACCCCGGTGATTCAGGAGTTTATCGCGTATTCCAGACGAATCGTGGGCGCGCTGCACGGCAGGGGAGAACAGGGCGGCGCACATTCTTTTTCCTGAAAAGGAAAGGGACCGGAAAAAGCTTCAGGAATTTTGCACGGCTGCTCCGCAGGAGCTTCCCTGCAGTTTTCGCCGACCGGCCGGCATGCTTCATCCAGTGACTGCGAAAACGGGCCCCCGGCTTCACGCCGGGGGCCCGCTGTGCGTATCGCTGCTTTAGATATTGGTCAGTACATACTTGAGGATAAACAGCACCGCGATGATATACACCAGCACGGGCACGTCCTTGGCCTTGCCCCGGGCCACCTTGATGATGCTGTAGCTGATGAAGCCGAAGCCGATACCGTCGGAGATGGAGTAGGCAAAGGGCATCATGGCAATGGTCAGGAAGGCGGGGATGGCGCATTCCATATCGTTCCAGTCGATGCTCACCGCGCCCTTCAGCATCAGCACGCCTACAATAATGAGGGCCGGAGCCGTGGCGGCGGAGGGGATGATGCCGGCAACAGGGGCCAGCAGGATGGCCACGATGAACAGCGCGCCCACCACGATGGAGCTCAGGCCGGTTCGGGCGCCCTCGGAGATACCGGTGGAGGACTCCACGAAGGTGGTGACGGTGGAGGTACCTAGGCACGCGCCGCAGCAGGTGGCAACGGCGTCGGCAATGATGGCCCGGTCGCCGCCGGGGAGGTTGCCGTGCTTATCGGTCATGCCCGCGTTGGTGGCGGTGCCGATGAGGGTGCCCACGGTGTCGAAGCAGTCCACCAGGGCGAAGCTGACCACCGCGGTGACCAGGGGCAGGATGCCCTTGGCAAACACGCCGCCGATGTCCAGCTTGAGGAACACGGGAGCCAGGGTCACGCCGTTCATGGTAATGCTTTCCGGCAGGGTGGTCACGCCCATGGGGAAGCCGATGATGGTGGTGATGACGATGCCGATGACAATGGCGGCCTTCACCTTATAGCACATGAGGATGGCGGTCACCAGCAGGCCGATGATGGTCAGCAGGCCGGCGGTATTCCATACCCGCACGTCGCCCTCCATCCAGGAGAAGTTCAGGGCGGGCACCGCGCCGCTGATGGAGATCAGCTGCACGTTCAGCAGGCCGATGAAGGCGATAAACAGGCCGATGCCGGCGGAAATGGCGTTCTTGAGGAACGCGGGAATGGAAGAGATAATCTTGCTGCGCAGGGGGCTGATGGCGATAATCAGGAACAGGATGCCGCTGAGCAGCACAATGGCCAGGGCCTCCTTCCAGGTGTAGCCCATGCCAAGGCACACCGTATAGGTGAAGAAGGCGTTCAGCCCCATGCCGGGCGCCTGGGCAAAGGGGGCGTTGGCCAGCAGCGCGGTGAGAATGCAGCCGATGGCGGCGCTGGCGCAGGTGGCAACCATGACGGGGGTCCACAGCTCGCCGGGCATGGCGGGGAAAAAGCCTCCGCCCAGATCGGCGCACAGGGTGTTGGGGTTGACAAAGATGATGTAGGCCATGGCGAAGAACGTGGTCACGCCGCCTACGATCTCGGTGCGGACATTACTGCCCCGCTCGGAGATCTTAAAGAATTTGTCCATTTTTCTCCTCCTCTTTCGTTCTCCCCCGCCAAAGCGGGCGCGGAATTGCTCCCTGCCGCAGGGGATTTTTATATTTTACACGATAATCACAAAAAAAGAAAGCATAAGTCTTCTAATTTTGGAAACTTTGTGCAATACGCCAATAGTTGCTGGTAATTTTAACCAAATATTTTGATGGTCCTCCAAAAAGAAAATCCCTCTTCTCAACCGGAAGAAAATGTGATATAGTCAACGCGGTTGAGAAAGAGAAAAAAGGGACGGAGTAAACGGAGCACAGCGGGGCCTCGTCAGGCGGGCCACGGGACGGCAACGGAGCCGCACCTTATTTTGCCCGCCGGGCTTTGCTCTTTTTCACCTGCTTTGACTGCATTTTGATAGCGGGACAAAAAATTTGAGAGGAGACGCCGCATAATGGAGAATCCTGCGGGTACTTCCGCGATACTGGAAAATGTGGGCGGCCAGGATGCCGCCGCCGTACTGGAGGGATGGATGCAGGCCGGATGGGGCAAGCTGACGGTGGGGAACGCGCTGTCGGCCCTGGCTCTGCTGCTGGCGTGCCTGGCGGTGGCGCGGCTGCTGCTGGGCGTGGCCGGGAAACTGCTGGGCCGGTCCGGCGGCATGGACGAGCGTGTGAAGCGGTATATCCTCAAGGGTCTGAAGTTTCTTCTGTACCTGCTGACGGCCCTGATCGTGGCGGGGAGCCTGCATATCGACGTGACCAGTCTCATCGCCGTGGTCAGCGTCTTTGGTCTGGCGGTGTCCCTGGCGGTCCAGGACGTGCTCAGCAACGTGGCCGGCGGCATGGTGCTGCTCTTCTCCAAACCCTTCACCCTGGGGGACTACGTCTCCACCGCCGACGGCGAGGGAGAGGTTGCCGAGATCACCCTGACCCATACCAAACTGGACACTCCCGGCGGCCAGCGGGTGATGCTGCCCAACAGCAGGCTCACGGCGGGACAGATTATTAATTACACCGTCCGCGGCGTCCGCCGGGCGGACCATACGGTCACGGCCTCCTACGACGACGAGCCGGAGGCCGTCCGGAGGGCCTGCCTCAGAGCCCTCTCGCGGACCCCCGGCATTCTCCCGGATCCCACCCCCCAGGTGGTCCTGACGGCCTACGGAGAGAGCGCTATTGAGTACCATGTCCGTTTCTGGACCAGGACGGAGGACTACTGGGACGCGCACTTCCGGTCCCTGGAGGAGATCCGAAGCGCCTTCGCCAGAGACGGCGTGACCATGACGTACAACCATCTGAATGTGCATATTGTGGAGGACGGTGCAAAATGACAGGCAAGGGCCATATTATTTTCCTCAACGGCGTGACCAGCAGCGGGAAAACCTCCATCGTGGACGCGCTCCAGGAGCGGGAGGACGTCTTTTTCTATGTTGTCGCCAACGACCTGTTCGAGCAGATGGTCGGAGACAGGTATCTGCGGCAGCTGTTCAAACAATAACCGAAAGAGAGCAAAACAGTATATGCTGAAATTCACCCCCATCGACGAATCCCACGCCCCTCTGTTACGAAAATACTACAGCCAGTGCACCTGCCGCCTGTGCGAGTACTCCCTGGGGGTCAAGCTCATGTGGCGGGATCACTGGCATCCGGAGTTTGCCGAGAGCCACGGCTGTCTGGTGGTCCTCAACCACAGCGCCCACCATGGCGCCATGTTCGACTTCCCCATCCCCCTTCCCGGCGAGGGAAACGTGGACGCCGCCCTGGACGAAATCGACGCCTGGTGCGTGGAGAAGGGCGCTGCGCCCTCCTTCGGCGTGGTGCCGGAAGCGGAGCGGGAACGGCTGATGAAACGCTATCCCTACACCACCGTGGACAACGACCGCCTCTGGCAGGACTACTTTTACCGCGCGGAGGACCTCTCCACCTTCGCCGGCCGCCGCTACTCCGGCCAGCGCAACCACATCAACAAGTTCCGCCGGCTCTACCCCGACGCAGTCTACCGGGAGCTGACGGCGGCGGACCGCGACGGGGTGGAGGACTTCTGGCAGGAGTTCCACAGGGTATTTAACAAAGAGAACGTCGGGGCAAAGCTGGAGGTCTGCTACGCCCGCCGCCTCATGGAGCAGGCGGGCGCGGAGTGGGCCAGGACCGGCTGTGTGGAGCTGGGCGGCAAAATCATCGCCATTGCTCTGGCGGAGATCTGCGGGGACACGCTGGTGTGCCATATCGAGAAGGCGCTGCCTCAGTACGAGGGGGTCTATCCCTTCCTGGTGCAGTCCTTTGCCGCCGCCCACAGCGGCGGACTGACCTGGATCAACCGGGAGGACGACGCGGGGGACCGGGGCCTGCGGACCAGCAAGCTGCAATATCTGCCTGCCTTCCTGGGGGCCAAGGTCCGGATTCTGGCCCGGAACGAGCTGTCCTCCTGGGAGACGGTCCCGGCACTGAAAACAGAGCGGCTGGTCCTGGACGGCCTCCGGGAGGAGGACAGGCCCCACTACAACCGGCTCTGCCTGGACGATGAACGCAACCGCTGGTGGGGCTATGACTACCGGGACGACCTGGAGGGCGAGTGGACGGAGGACTACTTCCTCGCCGTGGCCCGGGAGGATTTCCGGAACAGACAGGCGGTGAATTTCGCCATCCGTCTGAAGGGGAAGTTTATCGGCGAGGCCGTGCTCTACCGCTTCGACTACAGGGGCGGCGCGGAGCTCGGATGCCGGATTCTTCCGGAGTACGCCGGTCACGGCTATGGAGCGGAGGCCTTCCGCCGGGCGGCGGAGTGGAGCCTCTACACACTGGGGCTCTACTGCCTGAAATCCAGGTGCTTTCATGAAAACACGGCATCCCGGAAGATGCTGGAGACCTGTATGAGGCAGGTGGGAGAGGACGGAACCTTCCTTTATTTTGAAAAAAAGGTATAACGGGCTGTACCGAATGGAGGAGAACCATGGACGAACTGCTGGAGCGTTTGCTGGAGGAATGCCGGCCCGCCGCCGGGCGGGGACGCGTCGCGGACTATATCCCGGAGCTGGCCAGGGGGAACCCGGAGGCGCTGGGCATTTATATTATCGGAAGCGAGGGAAAACGGAGCTGGGCAGGAGACTGCCGCCAGAGCTTTACCATCCAGAGTATTGTCAAGCCCATTCTGCTGCTCCAAGCGCTGCTGGACAACGGAAGCGAAGCTGTCATGAGCCGGGTAGGGGTGGAGGCAACGGGAAAGCCCTTTGACGCCATCAACTCCAGCGACCAGTCCCTGAACAGCGGGAACATTAATCCCATGGTCAATATGGGGGCCATCGTCATGTGCAGCCTGATCCATGGCCGCAGCTATGACGAGCGGTTCCGCCGCCTGCTGGAGCTGACCCGCCGGCTGGCGGGGGATGAGGAGATCGACGTGGACGAGGCGGTCTACCGCTCGGAAAAAAGCCACGGCAGCAAGAACCGGGCCCTGGCCTATCTGCTGAAATCCCATGGCCTGCTGGACGGCGACGTGGAGGAGGTGCTGGACTGCTATTTCCGGGCCTGCTCCATTCAGGTGGACTGCCGGGCGCTGGCTCACATCGGGGCCGCGCTGTCCAACCGGGGACGGCTGCCCCTGTCCAACCAGCGGATCTTTCCCTCCGCCATGTCCCGGTACGTCAACGCGATTCTGATGACCTGCGGAATGTACGACGGCTCCGGGGAATTCGCCCTGCGGGTGGGCGTACCGGCCAAAAGCGGCGTGGGCGGCGGCATCATGGCGGTGGTCCCCACCCGCATGGGGATCGGCATATTCGGTCCCTCTCTGGACGCCAAGGGCAACAGTGTGGCGGGGATCAGACTGCTGGAGCGGCTGAGCGCAGAGCTGCACCTGAGCATTTTTTAGACCGGAAACGATGCGCCCCGCTCCGGAAAGTCCAGCCATCAGGTCAGCCGCCAAAAGCAAAGCCGGGGGAGCGGGTTCGCTCTGGCAGGGAAAGCGCAGGGCTTTAAAGCGGGCCCGCCTTGAAAGGGAGAGGAGCGGATTTCGCTCCGACGTGTTTCCCGTTGACAAAAAAGATGCAGTTTTGCAGCTATTCACAAGAACGTATCCATCACATTCTTATCCATCCACTTATCAGACAGAAAAAATTTCCGATATATTCTTATGGCTGTCAACTGCGGATAACGAAGTATAAGAGGAGATTGCAAAGATGATTCACTACATAAAAAATTTGAAAATCAGACTGAAACTTTATATTCTCATAGGGGTTGCGCTGCTCGGAATGCTCATTATCAGCGGGATGTCATTTTTTCTCATGGGCCGGATGAACGACATGACAAGCGACATTGCAACCAGCTGGCTTCCCAGTGTTGACGTAGCAAGGGAGCTGAGCACTACCATTTCCAATATCCGGCTGAATGAGCTGGAGTACCTTACCGCAGGTTCTGATGACAAAAAGGAGACCAGCCTTCAGTACCTCCAGGATGGAATCGAAACCATGGACGTTCTCTTAGCCGCATACGGGGATATGATCGATGAGGAAGAACGAAATTTCTATGACAACGCAAACAGTCTCTGGACACAGTATCAGGCGGCGGCGGAAGAAATGACGGCTTTCGCCAGGCAGGGCCGCTCTGAGAGTGCCCGTGCGATTCTGGACGGAGAATGCGAGGCGCTTTTCAACGCATTGAACAGCGCTTTTGATGATATTATCGCCTACAATACAAAGGGAAGCGATGATGCAGCGGCGGAAAGCGCTTCCCTCTACAGAACCGCCACCGTGACCATGGCGGCAGTTGTCATTGCCATCATCCTCGCAGGCGTTTTCTTCTCGTTTGTGATTATCCGCCTGATCAAAATCCCTATTTCTGAAATCGAGAATGCCGCTACAAAAATGGCGGAAGGGGATCTGGATGTAAAGATTTCCTATACCTCAAAGGATGAACTGGGTGTTCTCGCCGTTCAGGTAGGCAGACTGATCCATAAGCTTCAGCTTATTATTGAGGATGAGAATCAATTCCTTGCTAAAATGGCCGAGGGAGATTTTACGGTGGATTCGACCTGCGGGGAAGCGTATACAGGGGGCTTTTATCCTCTGCTTGTCTCGTTCCGGGGCATTGCGGACAAGCTCAATGACACAATGCTGCAAATCAGCCAAAGCTCCGCTCAGGTCGCGGGCGGAGCGGATCAGGTATCGAATGGCGCCCAGGCGCTTGCTCAGGGGGCGACGGAGCAGGCCAGTTCCGTGCAGGAACTCGCCGCCACTGTTAATGAAATCTCCAACAAGGTAAATCAGAACGCAGACAGTGCGCGTCAGGCCAGTAAAGCGGCAGACTGTGTCAGCGTAAAGATGAATGTGAGCAAAGAAAAAATGCAGCAGATGACACATGCAATGGGGGATATCAGCAGCTGCTCCAGCGAGATCGGCAAAATCATGAAAATCATTGCAGATATTGCGTTCCAGACCAATATCCTCGCCCTGAACGCCGCCGTAGAAGCCGCCCGCGCAGGCGCCGCCGGAAAAGGGTTTGCCGTAGTAGCCGATGAAGTCCGCAATCTGGCAAACAAAAGCACAGAGGCCTCCGAAAATATCGCCGCCCTGATTGAAAATTCTTTGCAGGCAGTCGAAAACGGAACGAAGATTGCGGACGATACGGCGCAGTCCCTGATTCAGGCAGTCAATGACGTAAACGAAATGGCCGGCATTATCGAACAGATTTCGGAGGCCAGCAGCGATCAGGCGGATTCCATCACTCAGCTCACGGTGGGAATTGACCAGATCTCCAATGTTGTACAGACAAACTCGGCAACCGCGGAGGAAAGCGCGGCGGCAAGCGAAGAGCTGTCCAGTCAGTCACAGCTTATGAAGAGTCTGGTAGGAAGGTTTCAGTTAAAGAGCGGCCCTTCCAGATGATCCCGGCAGGCTGACGTGTCAGCGCCTGGTTTGATATTTTGTCAAGGGGGATTCCCCTCAAAAGATGAAATTCCCCCGACAGATCGGGGAATTGAAGGAATAAGGAATGCATGAATATTCTGGTTATTAATTGCAGCCCTGTAAAAAATGGCGCTACTGCTGAAATCGTAAAACTGGTAAGCGAATTTTTAAATGATGGAAACAGTGTTAAAACTTTGTGCATAGATGATTATGAGGTGAAATATTGCAAAGGGTGTCGAAGATGCCACAAAACAGCAGAATGCTTTCAAGAAGATGATGTGAAAAAAATTATGGAGCAATATGAATGGGCGGATAGAACAGTTTCTGTTTCACCATCATATTGGGCAGATATTCCCGGACAATTTAAGGTATTTATAGACAGATGCACGCCCTGGTGCAACACACATGAGCCGCACGCGGCCATTTCCAGCGGGAAGAGAGGATACACAATTGCTTTAAGAACCGGATCCGGTATGCCGGAATGCGAAAAAGTCATCGGGAGTATAGAGCATTTCTACGGACATTTGGGAATAACAGCAAGCGGCAGTATTGGGCTTTGTTCTATAGAATACAAAGAAGCAGTTGCCGACAGAGTGGATGAAATAAAAACGTTTTGTGATTTAATTGCCAATTCGTAAATTCCGATTTGAACCACACGATTTCACAGCTGTTCATCAGCCGCTGCGGTCTCTTAACAAAGTCCTCCGAAAGCCTTGCAAACAAAGGATTTTTCCCATTGTCCCCGCCGTATCCCTTTATCTGATTTTACCCATGGTTGTCCTTAACCTGACCCCGCACAAGGGAAACATCAAGGGTAGGAAAAACTGGTAACAAATTATAAAACGGCGTGACAATCGGGGAACTGCGACGTATGTGCGAATGTAGGATAGCGGAGGATTTCAATATGGACAAGTACATTTTTGACGAAGGCACCGGCCCTTGGTATGAACTGATTGGCGTCTACTGTTTCCCCTGTCTGACTGCACCCGATGAAGAAGAACAGCCTGTCGGTATATGGGGGTAACGGCACAGACGGTATATCAAAGAATACCGCCCAGCTTTATACAATGCCTTGTTGCTCAACGGCAGACTGAACCGCTGCCCTGCTGCTATTGATCAGCAGGCGCAGGAGCGGCTGGACACTATCGTCCGTCAGATGGCCCAAGCTCAGGGTGTTACGGAGGCATTGAAAGCTGCCGGCCAGATGGCCTGGGTCGGCAGGATAAACAATATTCGGGTCAGCGCGATGGAGATCGCAGGAAAAGAGCTTATATATGCAGAAACATACTGACGGCGGGGAGTATTCCTCGCCGTCAGTTTTGTACTGTCCCTTTATGCCATCATGTCAATAATGTAAAACAATCCCTTATTGTTTTTCCTTTGAAACTAATGGTTGTATCTTTGAAAAAGCACCTCTCTTGAATCCAACCATTCCTTTTGCTATGATACAACCATCGAACGAAAGGGCGGTGCTTGTATGCCGGGGATGTTAAGCGAACGCATTGCCGCACTGCGGAAAGAGCGGGGCCTTACCCAGGAACAGTTGGGTAAGATGCTGGTCAACGTCCTGATTGGTGTGCTGTCCATCCAGGGAGTGATCCTCCAAGGTTCCCTGATGGGCGGCGGCAACCTGTGCGGAAGTCTCTCCAACGGTCTGGGGAATATGGCGCAGCTCCTGCTGTCCTTCTCCTCCTCCAGGCCCTATTTTGAGAAGATCACTGTCCACGCAGATGATGCCCAGACCAGGGCTGGCACCGAATTGGGACAGGTAACCAGCGCGATCACTGTGGAGAACCTCAGCTTCCAGTACGTTGAAAAGCCCATCCTGCAAAACCTGTCCCTCCAGTTCCAGAAGGGCGGCAAGTACGCCCTTACCGGCCCCTCCGGCTGCGGGAAATCCACGCTTTTAAAGCTCCTGCTGGGCTGGCTGCCGGACTACGGCGGGGCTATCCGCATGGACAGCAAAGACGCCAGAGACTTCACCCCGGAGCAACTGCAAAAGCAGATGAGCTACATCGAACAGAACGTATTCCTGTTCAACTCCACCATCCGGGACAACATCACCCTGGGCGAGGCGTTCACCGACCAGCAGATGGAGAAGGCCCTGCGGGACAGCGCCCTGGCGGGCGACCTGGCCTCCATGCCCGATGGCCTGGATACCATCGTGGGTGAAGAGGGCGGAAACCTCTCCGGCGGGCAGAAGCAGCGGGTGGCCATCGCCCGAGCCCTGATTCACAACCGCTCCATCCTCCTAGTGGACGAGGGCACCAGCGCCCTGGATCAGAAGAATGCAGACATCGTGGAAAAGAGCCTGCTGGCTAATCCCGACCTGACGCTGATCCTGGTCAGCCACCACCTCACCCCGGAGCGGAAGGAGCAGTTTACCCAGGTGTATGATTTACAGCCGGTAGCAGCTTGCTAAAACCTGTTGGGGACTATCCAAAATCAATTGTCTGCAATGAAAAGGAGATTATCACGAAAAGAAAACTCACAGGTGCCGCTTTGTGCCTTATTTGTGTAGCATTTATGGCGTTTACGGTCTATGCGGAAAATGCTGGCATAACCAATCAAAATGTCAAAACAGTTGACGGTGCCTGGGGCAGCCTGGATTATTACACCACAGAAACTTCGACCCATTTTGATATCACCTTGCACAAAAGCTCTGTACTCCTTGTCGGCAGGGAAACCTGGAACGCCGGAGACAAAATTGTTTTCAATATAAGCACTCCTGTTGTAGCCCAATGTGAAACAGGTATTCTTCCAGCGGAAAACCTGGATACCAGCCCGGAGTACAACAGCTACGGCGGCTTTATCTCCGAGGAATTGAGCATAAACAGCACCCCGAAGGAGATTACCATTACTGTACCAGAAGCAGGGGAGTATGGTATCGGTATTCGCCATTATCCAACGCAGGAAGAATCAGCTGAATATAATGCTTCTGGTGTGATGTCTGACATTCAGCTAAGCCTTGATGTCAACAAAGTATTTCGCAATCAACTGCAGGAATGAACCTGCACACAGCAAGGAAATCCCGTGACAAAAGCACCGCACAGCAAACTGAGCCGTGCAGTGCTTTTGTTATCTGCTGTCCCTGTCAATGGATTTCCTGCGTGGCTGTTGCTGTCTGCCCTCGTCCTGCAACCGCCGCAGCCGTTCCCGGACGCTTCTTGTTTCCGGGGGCGGCTCCATTTTGGCGGGCCGCTGGCGTTCCTGCACCTTCCGCTGTATCTGCCCGGTGATGTCTTTGCGCTCCCTGGCCTTTGTCAATGCCATTTAAAAATGCAATTTTCTGCCGGAATTAGATGCCATTACATTTTAGCCTTGACGGACGAAAACGACAAGTATAATCACTGAAAGGCTGCACACACCTTCCCGCCGTTTTCTTACACTCCGTGTTCGGCAACTCACAGCGTTCACCGCTTCCGCTTGAGGGAATCCCTGCCGCCTGCCGCCTGTTCACCCGTACAGATACCGGAGCGGATGGCCGAACACGAAAACTGCTCCTCACCCACCATCTGCAGCAATCCGCTGCACCCGGCCAGCACATCCCGCCAGGTGGCCTCAAAATCACCCGTGTACCACGGATCAGCCACATCGCCGGGGCGGTCGGTATATTCCATCAGCAGATGGAGCTTCCCCTCCGGATCACCGCCACAGATACGGCGCATATTCCGCAGGTTGGCGCTGTCCATCCCGATCAGAAGGTCGTACTGGCTGTAGTCGCCCCTGGCGAGCTGTCGGGAGGTTTTCCCTGCGCAGCCGATACCGTGCTCGGCCAGCTTGCGGCGGGCCGGAGGATAGACAGGATTGCCAACCTCCTCGGTGCTGGTAGCCGCAGATTCGATATAAAATTCCGCCTCCAGCCCCGCTTTCTTCACCAGATCTTTCATCACGAACTCGGCCATCGGGCTGCGGCATATATTGCCGTGGCATATAAACAGGATCCGTATCATCTGCTTTACCCTCCATGCTGGCGGTATTTTCCTCAGTATAGCACACTTCGTCCGCAAAGTCGAGGCCGACTTCCAGATGAGTATCGGCCTCGATGTTCCTCTGGAGTTCCGGCTTCGTTATTTAGAAAAACGGAGCCGGATTTTTGACTTCCATACTTTTCAAGCCATACTCTCCTGATTTCTTCGCATTTACGCAAAAACGCCGCATTTTCATGCGGCGTTTTTGCTGTGCATCCTTTTTATCAACACATTCTGGTCCGAGATGGGAGACTCGAACTCCCGGCCTGATGGTCCCAAACCACCCGCGCTACCAGCTGCGCTAATCCCGGATATGCCCGGCGCCATGCCGGACACAATTATAACCGACATACTCAAAAATCGGCAAAAACTAAAGAAAATCCGTCAAATCCGTTCGGATTTGACGGATTCTGGTGGAGACTACTGGACTCGAACCAGTGGCCTCATGCGTGTGAAGCATGCGCTCTAACCAGCTGAGCTAAGCCTCCGGGTTGACGGGAGCGATTCCTCCCGTCATGGTGACGCGTACGGGAATCGAACCCGTGTTACCGCCGTGAAAGGGCGGTGTCTTAGCCGCTTGACCAACGCGCCAAGGGGCTGGGTTCCCACAGGAACCATGGTAGCGGCGACTGGATTCGAACCGGTGACACTTCGGGTATGAACCGAATGCTCTGGCCAACTGAGCTACGCCGCCATAACACCGGTCACAGGATGCCTGACCGGTCAGGCAGGAGTTAGTATACCCCAAAACGACTTCCTTGTCAATAGCTCTCCGCACATTTTTCATACATTTTTCACGTATCGCGCCAATGGGCCGGCGCGCCATTGCTTTTTGCCGCCCTCTATGCTATAGTGAAGAAAACGCTGATTTTGCAGAGAGAAACGGAGGCTCGCCATGGCAAAAGAGAAGCGAAACCACCTGGACGGGGAAGCCGTCCTGCTGCTCAACAGGGGAAAACGGGGACTGTTCCGCCTGATTTTCGGCCGCACTACCATTGTCGTCCTTCTCCTTGCGGTCCAGTTCGGCCTGCTTTTCCTGGGCTTTTACAGGCTGCGGAACTATACGCTCTACGGCGGGTCCATGCTGGTGGGACTGATTGTGGCCCTCATTGTGATCAACCGGCCCCGGAATCCCTATATCAAGATCACTTGGATTCTCCTGATTATGCTCTTCCCGGTGTTCGCCATCCCCTTCTACTTTTTTGTAGACGCGGAGCTGGGCCACCGCCTGTCCCGCGCCCGGCTGGAGGAAATCGACCGGGAGACCGCCGGCCTGCTTCCCGTCCAGGCGGAGGCGCTCCGGACCCTGGAGCAGGCGGACCCCGGCGCAGCGGGGCTGGCGTCCTATCTCCAGCGCACCGGCGGCTTTCCCGTCTGGCAGAACTCCGGAGTGGACTATTATCCCCTGGGAGAGGACGCTTTCCAGGCCATCCTGACGGAGCTGGAGCAGGCGGAGCGTTTCATTTTCATGGAGTATTTCATCATCCGGGAGGGCTACATGTGGGGCCGCATCCTCAAGGTGCTGGAGAAAAAGGCCCGGCAGGGCGTGGAGATCCGGGTGCTGTACGACGGTACCTGCGCTCTGTACGACCTGCCCTACCACTATCCCCGGCAGCTGGAGGAGCTGGGCATCCGCTGCCGGATGTATGCGCCGCTGCGCCCGCTGGTGTCCACCCACTACAACAACCGGGATCACCGGAAGATTCTGGTGGTAGACGGGCGCTGCGCCTTTACCGGGGGGATCAACCTGTCGGATGAATACATTAACCGTACCCATCCCCACGGCCACTGGAAGGACGTGGCGGTACGGATCACCGGCGAGGCGGTGCGCTCCTTTACGCTGATGTTCCTGCAAATGTGGAATGTGGAGGGGCGGGGCATGGAGGATTGCACCCCCTATCTGACCGCCTCCACGCCGGTTTCGGCCCCCGGCTGGGTGATCCCTTATGGAGACAGCCCCTTCAACGGAGAAAATCTGGCCGAGATGGTCTACATGGATGTGCTCAACCGGGCCAGAAAGTACGTTCATATCATGACGCCCTATCTGATTATCGACCACGAGATGGTGGTCGCTCTGACCTTCGCCGCCAGGCGCGGCGTGGACGTGAAGCTGATTACCCCCGGCTGGCCGGACAAGAAGACGGTCTTCGCCCTGACCCGCTCCTATTACAGCGAGCTGATCGCCGCCGGCGTCCAGATCTGGGAATATGAGCCCGGCTTTGTCCACGCCAAGACCTTTGTCAGCGACGGCGTTACCGCCGTGACAGGAAGCGTTAATCTGGATTACCGCAGCCTCTACCTTCACTTCGAGTGCGCCGCCCTGCTGTGCGGCGTGCCGGCCATAGCGGATATTGAGAGGGATTTTCAGGCCACGCTGGCCAGGTGCAGGCAGGTTACACTTGAAGATTGCAAAAAGGACCGGCTGAGCCGCCGGCTCACCGGGTGGCTTCTGCGGCCGCTGGCGCCTTTGATGTAAGAGCCCGCGTTCAATGGTTGTGAGAAGCTGTACCAACAGGCGAAGTGCGCAGATTGACGGGAAAAATTTTCCGTCAGGATGTCTGCTCCCGCCTGTTGGTACAGCTTCTGAATACAGGTTCCGGGAAGCCGGGCTTCTCTGCCGCGCTGTGCGGCGGCGAGCGGAGCGGCCCCCAGGGCCGCAAAAAACAGCAGCGGAAATGATTTCGCTCTTGACAAATCCCCCTGTTTCCCTCAGAATGAACAGGGGAGCTTCCGGATTTTCTTCACCGCTCCCCTGTTTTTCAATGATTTTTATGATTTTTCTGTTGTCTGGGGGTGGAAACATGGGCGCAAGTCCGGAAAGCAAACCGGCCGGCCGGCTCTGCATGGGCCTGCTGGCCCACGTGGACGCGGGAAAAACCACCCTCTCTGAGGCCATTCTCTATCAGACCGGAGCCATCCGCTCCCTGGGCCGGGTGGACCACCGGGACACCTTTCTGGATACGGAGGACCTGGAGCGGGAGAGAGGGATCACCATTTTCTCCAAGCAGGCGGTGTTCCCCCTGGAGGACCAGGAGGTCACCCTGCTGGACACGCCTGGCCACGTGGATTTTTCCGCCGAGATGGAGCGGGCTCTCCAGATTCTGGACTGCGCCGTGCTGGTCATCAGCGGAACCGACGGCGTGCAGGCCCATACGATGACGCTCTGGCGGCTGCTGGAAAAACGGCAGGCGCCGGTATTCCTTTTTATCAATAAAATGGATCTGGCCGGGACGGACCGGGAGGCGCTGCTCGTCTCTCTGAAGACCCGGCTGGGAGGCGAATTCGTGGACTTCGGCATGCCGCCGGAGGCTCTTTGGGAGGAGGCCGCTACCGCCAGCGAGGCGGCGTTGTCGGAATATCTGGAGACGGGGACCCTTCCGGACGGGACGCTGCGGCGTCTCATCGCGGACCGGGCGATCTTCCCCTGCTGGTTTGGCTCGGCGCTGAAGCTGACAGGCGTGGACGAATTCCTGGCGGGCCTGGCCCGATACGCGCCCCGTCCGGATTACCCCGACGACTTCGGGGCCAGGGTCTATAAAATCGGACGGGATTCCCAAGGGGCCCGGCTGACCTGGATGAAGATCACCGGCGGCAGCCTCCGGGTCAAGACGCCCCTCTCCGGCATGGACCGGCAGGGGGAGCGCTGGGAGGAGAAGGCCGAGCAGCTGCGCGCCTGCTCCGGGACCCGGTTCCGTCCCCTGGAGACGGCGGAGGCGGGCACGGTCTGCGCCGTGACCGGACTGACGAAGACCTTTCCCGGTCAGGGACTGGGAATCGAGACCGCCTCCGGGTCTCCGGAGCTGGAGCCGGTGCTGCACTACCGGGTGCTTTTGCCGGAGGGGACGGACCCCCATACCGCGCTGGAGCGGCTCCGCCTGCTGGCGGAGGAGGACCCCCAGCTCCACATCCTCTGGAACGAACGTTTACAGGAGATCCACGTGCGACTGATGGGTCAGGTCCAGCTGGAGGTTCTGCGCCGGTTGATCGGCCGGCGCTTTGGCATGGCCGTGGACTTTGACAGGGGCGGCATTATTTATAAGGAGACCATCGCCTCTCCCGTGGAGGGCGTGGGGCATTACGAGCCCCTGCGGCACTACGCGGAGGTTCACCTCCTGCTGGAGCCCCTGCCCAGAGGCAGCGGCCTCCGCTTTGCTTCGGCATGCAGCGAGGACAGACTGGACCGGAACTGGCAGCGGCTGGTCCTGACCCACCTGGCGGAAAAGAGCCACCTGGGGGTCCTGACCGGGTCGCCCATTACGGATATGAAAATCTCTCTGACGGCCGGCCGGGCCCACGAGAAGCACACGGAGGGCGGCGACTTCCGGCAGGCCACCTACCGGGCGGTCCGCCAGGGGCTGATGTGCGCCCGGAGCGTACTGCTGGAGCCCTGGTACGATTTCCGGCTGGAGCTGCCCGCGGAGAGCGTGGGCCGGGCCATGACCGACGTGCAGCAGATGGGCGGGCGGTTTGATCCTCCGGAGACCCTGGGGGAGACGGCCCTGCTTACCGGCAGCGCCCCGGCCGCCGGGCTGGGGGATTACTGGCAGACCGTGGCCGCCTATACCAGGGGTCAGGGGCGGCTGAGCTGTACCCTGAGCGGTTATGAGCCGTGCCACAACGCGGAGGAGGTCATCGCCTCCTGCGGCTATCATCCGGAATCGGATCTGGACAACTCCCCGGATTCCATCTTCTGCGCCCACGGGGCGGGCTTCCCGGTGAAGTGGGACCAGGTTCCCGCCTTCGCTCATCTGGAAACCGGCCTGGAGGACGCCGGTCCTCCGGACCCGGAGCCCACGGCGGCCCCCCGCGTTCCCCGTCCGGCTTCCCAGGCGGAGGAAAAATCCCTCCAGGCGATTTTCGAGCGCACCTATGGCCAGATCAGACGGAAGGGTCCGGACCCCGGCGAGGCCTTCCGGTCTCCGCCCAAGCCGCCGCCCACCCTGCAAAAGCGGACCGTTCCCTCCCGTGCGGCGGACCGGGAATTCCTGCTGGTGGACGGATACAACATCATCTTTGCCTGGGACGAGCTCAAGGACATGGCGGCGGGCAGCCTGGATGGGGCCCGGCACCGGCTGATGGACCTGCTGTGCAACTACCAGGGGTACCGGAAATGCGTGGTCATTCTGGTTTTTGACGCCTACCGGGTGAAGGGGAACCCCGGCTCGGTGGAGCACTACCGCAACATTCATGTCGTTTACACCAAAGAGGCCGAGACTGCCGACGCCTATATTGAGCGGGCCACCTATGAAATCGCCCGGACAAATCCGGACCGCCGGGTCCGGGTGGCCACGTCGGACAATCTGGAGCAGTTGATTATTCTGGGCCACGGAGCCATCCGGGTCTCCGCAGGGGAATTCCGCGAGGAGGTGGAAGCTGCCGAGGGCAGCATCAGCAAAATTATCGAACGAAACAATCTTCATGGCCGCGCTTTCCGGCAGCTGCGCCACCAGCTGAAGGATCCGGCCGTCAAAGAGGAATGACAGCGGGACCGGTCCCGCTGTCCGCCAGGGATCCCTGGCGGACAATTTCCTTTGTCCGCAACAACACAGAGAGATAGAGAGGAGAACTGAGGACATGGATCAAAAGAGGAAGTTCCTTTGCGCGGCGCTGCCGCTGTGCCTGCTGATGAGCCTGCTGCCCGTACCCGCCCACGCCTCCGGCCTTCCCTTTGCGGACATAGACGAGAACGACTGGTACTGCGGCGCCGTCCGATACGTGTATGAGCAGAAGCTGATGGACGGTACGGACGGCGCCGCTTTTTCTCCCGACGAAACCACCTCCCGCGGTATGGTGGTCACGGTCCTGCACCGCATGGAGGGCTGCCCGCCCTCCCCGGACGCGGGCTTTTCGGACGTACCGCCGGACCGGTGGTACAGCGGCGGGGCCAACTGGGCCGCTGCCAGCGGGGTGACCGGCGGCTATGGAGACGGCAGCTTCGGGCCTGAAGACAGCGTGACCCGGGAGCAGCTGGCAGCCATCCTGTACCGCTATTGCAGCTACAGGGGCTATGACACCGGCACAGCCGGGGACGTTTCCGTCTTCCCGGACGCCGGGGAGATCAGTCCCTACGCTGTGGAGGCGGTGGCATGGGCCGCCGCCAGCGGCATTCTCTCCGGCGGGGAGGACGGCTACCTCGCCCCTGGCCGCGGCGCGTCCCGCGCCGAGGTGGCCACCGTTCTGGCCCGGTTCCATCAGACCGCCTTTCTCCCCGCTTCCTCCGGCCAGTCGGAGAAGGAGCCGGAACTGCCCGCCCGGCCTGCACAGGAGGAACCGGTCTCGCGCCCCGCTTCAAACTTTTCTCCTGCGGAGCCCGGGCTTCCCGTCCAGACGCCGCCGGAGCTGCCCCCGGAGCTTCCTCCGGAAACGCTGCCGGAGCTCCCCCCGGAAACGCCGCGGGAGGGCCTTCGTATCCTCCGGGGCGGTGAAACCGTTACCGGCGGAGAGGTCCGTCCCGGCGACACGCTGTCGGCCTCCGCCGGAAGCGGCGCGGGCAGCGGCATCCGGTGGACCGTCTCCGGCAGGAGCGTCGCGGGTGACACATATACCGTCAGCTCGCTGGATCTGGGCGAAACCATCACAGCAGCCGCAACCGGGAAAGAGGGGACGGTCTCTTCGGCTTTTGTCACCGTATCCCGTCAGACCGCCTTCCGACCCGTCGGGGAAAACGGCGGTCCGGTGGTCTTCGCGCCGGAGACAGTATATTACGCGGCGTATCCGGACCGGCCCGTCACGCCGGGTGAAAATGCCGGAATGCTTCTGACCGCCGCGCCCGCGCAGGCGGAGCCGGCCCGGCTGGAGGAGGCAGGGGCGCAGCTCGGGGAGGCACTGTCGGGAACGCCTCAGGATATCCACGCCGTGGACCTGTCGCTCCTTCTGACCGGGGAGGGAGAGCCGGCGCCGGTATACCCGGTGGGAAAAACCGTCGTGACCCTGAACCGGGCGGCGCTGGGCCTGCCGGAGAGCGCCGACCTGAGCCGGTATCTCTTTGCCGCCAGCTGCACCGGCATCGACGGGGAAAATACCTGCGTGTGCGGCGAGACCGTGTCTGTGGATGGCGGCAGCTATGTTCGCTTTGTCCTGAACGGTCTGGGCCGGGTGTACACCGGCGCGCTGCCGCTGTACACCGTCCGGTTTGACCCGGCGGGCGGCAGTCCCGCTCCCGCGCCCCAGACGGTCCGGTCCGGCGGACGGATTGAGGCGGCGGCCCCGCCCGTCCGGGAGGGCTGGCTGTTTGCTGGCTGGACCCCGGAAGAGGAAACCGTCGCCGGGGATATGACCGTGACCGCCCGCTGGGTACAGTGCGTTTCCGCGCCCGGCACGGCGCTTTCCGGCAGCTGGATAGAAAACGGCGAGCCTGCCGCGGCGCCCGCCAATGTGAAGGAGAGCGCGTCCGACGGCGCAGTCACGCTGACCCTGGACAGCGGCGCGACCTGTCTTGCCGGGCTGCGCTACCGGTTGAAGCTGGCCCCGCCGGAGGGCGCGGTGAAGTACGCGTCTGCCGGGACGGCGGAGGAGGCCGCCGCGTCCACGCAGTATGTCTCTCTGGAAAGCGGGAATCCTCGGCTGGACGTGAACGTCACCGACAGCGGCGGGAAGATTCTCCCCGGCGGCGCGCTCTACGTCAAATGGCTGGACGTGTCGGGGGAAATCCTTATGCTCCAGTCCGCCCGGCTGGAAATCCGGCGGGAGAGCGGTTCCTCCGCCGAACCCGCCGTTCCCTCCCAGACGAAAAACATACCGGTAGACCGGGGACTGGGCCGCGTGTCCGTCCGCCTCATTGACGAATCTCTGCCGGACTACGCGGGAGATATAACCGCCCATCTGGACGCTCCCGGCGGCAAACTGGCGCTGACCGCGTCCTTCCGGGAATCCTTCCCTTATCCGGCAGACAGCAGCACAAAAATTTCCGTCGGAGATTACGGCGCGTTGGAGCTCCGGATCACCCCCTTTGCGGGCGCGCCCGCCCTCAGAGAACCGTCGGAGGTCACCGTGAAGGATATGTTCGGGGACGCCATGAAGCTCCCGGTTAAGACTTCTCTGAAGGAGGACGGCATTGTCCTGCTCTGGGAGCCCGAGGCTCCGGCGTGGCCGGATATGGCCTGTCTGTCGGTCAAACTGGACGGCAGGACGCAGGATATTCAGCTTGTCTTTGGAGACAATCCGCCCGCCGCACCGGCGCTGGACTGGAAAAGCACCAGCGGCTGGTCGGAGGCATTGACGCTTCTGGGCAGGGGGGAAGACGTAAACTACACCGGTTCCGCCGCCGCTGTGATCGCCGGATCGCTGAACCTGAAGCAGGGACAGGCGCTGGATACGGGGAACGTCCCGCTGACCATCGCCTCCGGCGGCAGCCTGACGGTTTCCGGCAGTGAGCCCTGCCGGATTCTTGCAAACGGGGTCACGGTGGAGCACGGCGGCAGTCTTTTCATTTCCGGAGGCATGCTGGAGATCGAAGGCCGCCCGGAGCTGAAATCCGGCGGTACACTGGAGACCGGCGGTACGGGGAAGACGTATCCGGGCGAGGATCACGGCGGCGTGCTGCTGGCCGGGGACATCACCATAGAAGACGGCCATCTTTCCATATATGATAATCTGACCGTTGCCGCCACAGGAAGCGTCGCCTGCCATGATGAATACGGCAGTATGATTTTTATTGGCGGCAGCCTGGTCAACGAAGGCACGCTCTCTTTGGCCGGAGATGTAACCGTCAGCGGGGATTTTGAAAACCGGAGCACACTTTCCATCAGCGGAGGAGGCTTTGGCGGCAGCCTGACCCTGTCCGGCACACAGGCGCCGCTGCGCAACGCCGGTACGGTCACCGTCGGCGGGGAATGCACGCTCACCCTCCTTGGCGCTGCGCTGGTCAACTCCGGCAGGATTTCCGGAACCGGCAGTCTTCTCTGCGGCACGCAGACGGTCATCCTGGAGTATGACGACGGCATCGAACGGGCGGAGCCGGACGGCAGCCTTCCCGTATCTCCGGGCAACTGCCTCCACAGCCGCTTTGTCCGCGACCCGGCGGATCATGCCGGCATCCGGATTTATACAGGCAGTCTCTCCAACGAAGACGGCGGGACCTGCAGGCTGACGGACGGCGGAACGGGAGCCCCATAACGCGAACGGGCACGGCGCGCTTTCCCGCCAACTTTTTTCTCCTCCGGCGTTTTTCGCCCTTTACACAGCGCGGCCGGAATGGTAATATGGAGACGCGAATATACCCCTCTCAATTCCAAAACAGAAAGAGTGATTTTTATGAATCGCAGCAGCGGTGTCCTTCTGCCTGTTTCCTCCCTTCCCTCCCGCTATGGAATCGGGACTCTGGGCCATGAAGCGTATGCCTTTGCAGATTTCCTCCACGCCGCCGGTCAGAAATACTGGCAGCTCCTGCCTCTGGGGCCGACCAGCTATGGCGACAGCCCCTATCAGAGCTTTTCCACCTTTGCGGGGAATCCCTATTTTATTGATCTGGATCTGCTGGTGGAGGATGGATTGCTGGAGCAGGCGGACCTGGACGGCATCGACTGGGGGGACAATCCCCGGTACGTCGATTACGGCAAGATCTATGAATCCCGGTTCCCGGTGCTGCGCAGGGCCTTCCAAAGGGGCTATGCCAGGGACCGTGAGGCGGTGGAGGCCTTTCGCCGGGAGAACCACTGGCTGGATAATTACGCCCTCTATATGGCGGTAAAGAGCCGCTTTGGCATGAAGAGCTGGCTGGAATGGCCGGACGGGGACATCCGGCTGCGGAAGCCGGAGGCCATGGCGCGGTATGCCGGCGAGCTGGAGGAGGATGTGGCGTTTTATTCCTATCTCCAGTACCTGTTCTACCGGCAGTGGGACGCGCTGCGGGATTATATCCACTCCCTGGACATCCAGATCATCGGCGACATGCCGATCTATGTGGCGATGGACTCCGCCGACGTGTGGGCGGAGCCGGAGTATTTCCAGCTGGGGAAGGATCTCTCGCCCGCCGAGGTCTCCGGCGTGCCTCCGGACTATTTTACCGCCGACGGTCAGCTGTGGGGCAACCCTCTGTATGACTATGACCGGATGAAGAAGGACGGCTACGGCTGGTGGATTCGCCGTGTGGAGGGCGCGGGACGGCTTTTCGACGTGATCCGCATTGACCATTTTCGGGGACTGGAGAGCTACTGGGCGGTGCCCTACGGGGAGACTACCGCCAGGAACGGCCGCTGGCGGAAGGGACCGGGGATGGATCTGGTCAGCGTACTTACCGGGTGGTTCCATGATCTCCAGTTCATTGCCGAGGACCTTGGCTATCTGACGCCCGCCGTCCACGAGCTGCTCCGGGAATCCGGACTGCCGGGAATGAAGGTGCTGGAATTTGCCTTTGATACCAGAGAGCCCAGCAACTATCTGCCCCACACCTACGACCGGCACTGCGTCTGCTACGTGGGCACCCATGACAACGAGACCGTCATGCAGTGGCGGGAGCAGGCGGACCGGTCCAATATCACCATGGCACGGAAGTATCTGGGGCTGAGCGAAGCGGAGGGGTTCCACTGGGGAATAATCCGGGGCGGCATGTCCTCCGTGGCGGACACTTTCGTGGTGCAGATGCAGGACTGCCTGGGCCTGGGCGCCGAGGGGCGGATGAACACGCCCGGCACGCTGGGCGGCAACTGGCAGTGGCGGCTTCTGCCGGGGGAGGCCAGTCCCGCTCTGGCCAGGAAGCTGTACCTGTATACCAGAATCTACGGGAGAATCTGACCGCGCGGTCAGGCTGTGACAGTTTTTTGCAGGAAAAAGTATTGCAAAGAACTTTGACACGGGTCTGATCCCGTTGCCGTCCCTGGATTTTTGCCCGGTAACAGGAATATATCTTTAAGAATAATGCCCCCCTGACGTTCCGGCCCCGGCGGTTCACGACACCGCCGGGGCCGTCCCTGCCGCCGGACAGACCGGCAGGTGTGATTTCAAAAAACAGAGCGCTCAAATTTTGAAGCGCTTTTCCGGAAAACGTGGTATGATAAGAAGCTGCATCAACAGGCGAAGTGCGCAGATTAACGGAAAATTTTCCCGTCAGGATGTGTGCTCCCGCCTGTTGGTACAGCTTCTAAAAAATGCACCGGGAGGTCATGCCCATGTACGAAGCCAATTATCAGACCCTGGCGCGGATCTGCGCCAACAAATCGGTCATCCGCCACGTCTCCAGACACCGGAACCCGGACGGCTCCCTGGACATCGCAGGCAATCTGAAAATCTGGAACGACGCCATTGCGCAGTTTGAGCAGATCCCGCTCTGGGAGGATGGCGCGCCCAACTATGACCCCGCACGCACGCCTCTCCAGCCCCAGCCCTCCCTTATTTTTGTCCCGACGCAAAGCGGGGACGCCCGCCGCGGCACGGTCATCGTGGCCCACGGCGGCGGCTTTGAATCCCGGACGGGCTGCGAGGGAATGCACGTGGCAAAGTGGTTCTGTGACGCCGGTTTCCATACCGCCATTCTGACCTACCGGCTGAAGCCCTACAGCCGGCATGACGCCATGGCGGACATGCAGCGGGCGATCCGGCTTCTGCGTGCGAACAGGGAGGCGCTGGGGATCACGGACAAAATCGCCGTTATGGGATTCTCCGCCGGCGGTATGCTCAGCGCCAACTGCGCCACTCACTTTGACGCCGGTGATCCCCAGTCCGGCGACGCTGTCCAGCGGCAGTCCTGCCGCCCGGACGCCGCCGTTCTGGGTTACGGCGCGTTCGCCTTCTGCGGCCTGCCCGGCGGGTTCTTCGTCAATCCCTTCAGCAACGCCACCAGTAATCCCTTTGTGGAATCCAGGGAAGAGCTGATTTACTTTGCTCCGGAGGTGAACATCACCGTCCACACGCCGCCCTTCTTTATCTGGCAGACCAACAGCGACGATCCCCGCCACTCCTTCACGCTGGGGCAGGCGCTGACCGCCGTAGGAATCCCCTTTGAGATGCACCTGTTTCCGGAGGGCGTCCACGGTCTGGCCCTGGCGGACGGGAACAACGATCTGGATATGGACATTCCCCACGTCCACCGCTGGGCGGAGCTCTGCGCCGAGTGGCTGCGGGAGCAGGGAATCTGACAGGCGCCAGGAAGCGCAGCGCCGTCTCCGCGCGGAATTCTGTAAAGCCCGGCCAGGGATGGCCGGGCTTCCTGCGTGTTATCCGGTTATCCGTTTCCCCTCCGCGTCAAAATAGTGCAGGTTTTCCCGGGGAATACGCAGGCGGACCTCCTGGCCGGGAAACAGTCCGGCGGCCTGCTCCGTCTCCCATACCGCCGTGATCTCCCGGTCCGCCGCCCGCAGGTGGACCACGGCCTCGGCTCCCAGATGCTCCGTATACAGGACAGCGGCCGGAATCCCTTCCGCCGCCCGGAGCACGTTCACCGGCCGGACCCCCACCGCGGCGCTCCCCGCCGGCGCGGGGAAGGACTGCCCCAGCAGCTCCATCCGGCCTCCGCTGACGGCGATTCCCTCAAAGAGGTTCATCGGCGGCGTGCCCACGGAGACCGCGACAGAGGTGTTTACCGGCTGGAAGTAGATTTCCGCCGGCGTGCCGTCCTGTTCCACCATGCCGTCCCGCATCACCAGAAGACGCCCGCCCAGAGAAAGGGCCTCGTTGTGGTCGTGGGTCACATAGAGGAAGGTGGTTCCCAGCGACTGATGAAGACGCTTGACGTACCGGCGGAGCTCCGCGCGCAGCGGGGCGTCCAGATTGCTGAAGGGCTCGTCCATCAAAAACACCTGGGGCCTCCGCACCAGCGCTCTGGCGATGGCCACCCGCTGAAGCTGTCCGCCGGAGAGCTCCGCCGGAAGCCGGGACAGATATGCCTCCATCTCCAGTATTTCCGCCATATCGCGGACCGTCTCCTCCAGCTTCTCCCGCGGCACATGGTCCATCCGCAGAGGAAAGGCGATATTGTCAAAGACCGTCAGATGGGGATACAGGGAGTAATTCTGGAATACCATTGCCACGTCCCGCTCCTCCGGCGGGAGCGCGTTCACCACCTGACCATTGAAGCGAATCTCTCCCAGGGTGGGGGACTCCAGCCCGGCGATCAGGCGCAGCAGAGTGGTCTTTCCGCAGCCGGAGGGGCCCAGCAGCACCACAAATTCCCCCGCCCTGATCCGGGCGGAGACGCGCTGGAGGACCACAACGCCCTCGTTGGTGGTGTAGGGCATGGCCCTTTGCCGCTCCAGCAGCTCCCGTCGCTTCTTCCTTCCGAAAACGCCGCCGGTCTCCGCAAAGGGGAAGATCTTCACCAGACCGTCCAGCTCGATGTCAACCACGGGCGTCTTCCCCCCTCTCCGAGAGCAGCTTTTCCAGCTCCAGCGCCGTCGGCGTATCGTCCTGCCGCTCCGGACGGGGCGGCGCTTCCTCCCCGTCCTCCAGCGCCGCGTCCCTGATATACTGCGTCATGACCTTTTCCACGCCACCCCGGATCAGGTCCGTATACAGCGCCGGGACCACCAGCAGCAGCAGGGGGAAGAAGTCCACCGCCCAGATCCCCATGGCCAGCAGCGCGGCATACCACAGCGAGCGGAGCAGATGCTTTCCGGCGAAGTACATGGACAGCCGGAGCACCACCCCCATACCGCCCTCAAACCGGGACAGGACCGGCGGCATGAAGACCAGCGCGGTCACGCAGGTGATACCGACGAGGACCCCCAGCGCCATATACGCCGCGCCGAAGACGTTCGCGTCCCAGATCTGCAATCCGGTGCGGATTCCCAGATAGACCAGCGCCCCCACGACCTCCGTCACAGCGGACAGCAGCACCCCCGGCTTCAGCGCCCCTCTGAAGGCGCGGAAGAAATCCCTGGTCACGCCGGAGCCGCTGCCCATCACCACCCGGGTCACGCAGTGATACAGCGCCGCCGAGGCGGGCAGGACCGTCACCACCGGAATGCAGCAGAGCACCCAGTAAAAGCTGGCGATCATCATGTTGGCGATCCGGACCATAAATACGATCAACGGATTGTTGTAATTGAAAACGCCCATAGACAGACTCCTGATACACGATATCCTTTACAAAAAGGATATGAAAGTTACAGGGGCGTCGGTTCCACCCGCGTCACCCCGCCCGCCGGAAGAAGGGCCGTGGATTCCATCGCCGTGCGGATGGTCACGTCCACCGCGCCTGGATTATAGATGGTCAGGCCGTCCGCGGAATACTCCAGGCGGCGGTAGGCGTTTACATACTCGATGATCTCGCCGTTTGTGGCGAACCACACGCGCTCCCGGTATCCGGCCATGAACTCCGCCAGCTCCTCGATGACATGCCAGCTGCCGTCCCCGTCGAACTCGTAGGCGTGGCCCCAGACGTAAAACAGCATGGGTCCAAAGGAAAATCCGTCCACAAACTGCCGCGCCAGCTCCATCAGACGTTCATCCCCGTGGTGGCAGGTGGGGTCCCACCGCAGAAAGTCCTGCGGCATGTCAAAACGACGGGTGCTGTTCACCGTTCTGGCCCCCTGATAGCCCGCCAGGGAGAGCATCCGGACCACGTCGTCGCTGTACAGGCCAAAGGGATAGGCAAACATTTTCAGCGGCCTGCCGGCCAGCTGCTCCAGCCTGCGCTTGTCCTCAATAATCTCATACATGGCCAGCGGCGGCCCGACAGAGTCCAGCACCGAGTGATACAGGCCGTGCCCCGCGATTTCGTGGGTGCGGTACACCTCCGGCGCCTCCTCCGGGGAGACCTTGGAGACGTCCACCTCCCGCCCGTCGGGAGCGCGTCCGGTCTCCCTGTGCCCCAGCAGTCCGGAGCCCAGATTGAAGGTGCACTTCAGCCCGTGCCGCCGGAAGAGCTCCGCCAGACGGCGGTCCTGAATTACCCCGTCGTCATAGCTGAGCGTAAACGCCCTGCTCTTCCCGCCGGGGAACAGCAGCGTGTCAAACCGTTTTCCCATGGTATGCCTCCTCGTATAGCCAACGTATGGCATGATCCCGGACGGACCATGCCATACGCTGCTGTTTCTTTTCTGTCACGGAGCGCTTCGCTCCACAACCGCCACGGCGGGCCCGCTTTCTCCGGAAAAGCGGAAGGGGGAGTTGTTGGCGGATTCGATATGCACCTCGTCCCCGTGAAAGGTCAGGGTAAACACGTCCTCCAGGCAGGTCTCCAGCCAGCGGCAGTGCATCTGGAACACGTTTTCCTCCGGCCACCAGCCGTCGCAGAGATAGAGCCGGGTACACGCAGAGCTCTCGCCCAGCAGGTTGGTAAACCGGGTCCCGCCGGTGCTCACGCGGATGGACTCCCTGCGCCCGGACTGCGTCGTCAGATTCCACACGCAGCCATAGACGTCGAAGTCCAGGGAGAACGCCTCGATCCCGTCGGGCCCGGTCCCCGTCATGAAGTTGCCGCCGAAGGGGGTGAAGCAGCCCGAGGTCATGCGGAACGTCCTTCCGGAGATCTTCCCGATTACGGGACTGAAGGGCTGGCAGGGGGGATTGCCGATGTTCAGGCGGCTCAGCTTCGCACGCAGTCTGGCCAGGGCGGCGGGGTCCTCCGGCAGGGCCTCCTGAGAGGTAACCTTTGCCACAAAGTCCCAGGTGATGTCCAGGGTGCTCTGGGCCCAGTGGGCGCCGGGTGCGGTCTCCGTAATGGAAATGAGCATCTCCTGTTCGGGCAGGACGATGGAAAACTGACCCATGGCGCCGTCGGCCCGATACGCGCCACGGGGCTTGCACATCCAGATCTGGAAGCCATAGCCCAGGAAATTGTCCGACGCCTCCGGGTTGTTGATGGCCTCCGTGGCGGAATCGTTCTGGTTGGTGGTGGCCAGGCGGACATAGTCCTCCGCCAGGATCCGCTCCCCCTCCCACACGCCGCCGTCGGCGTACAGCTTCATCAGCCGGAAGTTGTCCTCGGTGGTGGCGAACAGGCCGCCGCCGCCCACCTCCATCCCGTCGGCCATACGCAGCCAGCGCAGATTCTCCGGGTCGATGCCGATCTTTTCAAACAGCCGGGGGGTCAGGTACTCGTGGAGCCCCAGCCCCGTCTTTTTCCGGACAATGGCCCCCAGCATGGTGGAGCCGGTGGAGTTGTACATATACGTGGTGCCGGGCCGGTGGTTCACCGGAGTGTGCATGAATTCCCGAATCCAGTCCGGGCTGTTGCGGGGCATGGTGTCCATGCCGCAGCCCATGCACAGTACGTCCCGCACCGTCAGCAGCTTCAGGTTCTCGCCGGGCCGGGCCGGAGACTCCTCCGGGAAAATGTCGATGAGCCGCTCGTCCAGCTTCAGCAGTCCCTCCGTAAAGGCGATGCCCACGG
Organism: uncultured Oscillospiraceae bacterium; assembly: GCA_910587505.1. Lineage (GTDB taxonomy): Bacteria > Bacillota > Clostridia > Oscillospirales > Oscillospiraceae > Pelethomonas. The sequence continues at coordinate 84,027 of CAJULD010000004.1, forward strand.
CGGTGGCCGCGTAGGTCTTGGTGTGGCTTTGCAGGCCGTGGCGCACATTGGGGCCGAAGGGAGCCCACCAGCCCTGAGCGCAGAGCTTGCCCCGGCGCATAATCATCAGGCCGTGCATCTCCGTCTGACTGGCCTCCAGCGCGTCTATGTAGGCGAGGATGTCCCCGCTGCGGATGCCGACGGCCTCCGGGGCCGCCGTCTCAAAGGGCTTTCTGATATGCATACGATGATACCTCCCGGATTATCCCTTGACGCCGCCGACCACCATGCCCTTGATGAGCTCGCCCTGAATGACGGGATAGACGAACAGGATAGGCAACAGGGCGATGATGGCAATGGCCATACGGGCGGACTCCGTGGGCAGCGACTGGGCGGCCAGCATGGCGGATTCGTTGGCCAGGTCGGAGGTTTTCAAAAACTGGATGGAATCCATCAGCTTTTTCAGATAAACCTGAATGGTGAACAGCTTGGAGTCGGTAATGTAGTACAGGCCGTTGGTCCAGTTGTTCCAGTAGCCCAGGGCGGCAAACAGTCCGATGGTGGTCATGACCGGCTTGGACAGCGGCAGCATGATGCTGGTGTAGATGCGCACGTCGTTGGCTCCGTCGATCCGGGCCGCCTCGATAATGGCGTAAGGGATGTTCGCGTTGTAGTAGTTGCGCACCATCAGCACGTTCATGGCCCCCATCAGCGCGCCGGGCAGCAGGTAGGCCCAGATGGTGTCCTTCACAAAGAACAGCCGGGTCCAGACGATGTAGCTGGCGGTCATACCGCCGTTGAACAGGCAGGTAAAAAAGAGGATGAAGGCAAACACGTTGCGGTACTTAAAGTCCTTGCGGCTGAGGGGATAGGCAAACAGGGAGGTAATCAGCAGGTTGACCGCCGTGCCCACCACCGTCACCAGAATGGTCAGACCGTAGGCCCGGAAAATGGTGGCGCGCTTGAGCCACAGGTAGCTGTAGGCGGACAGGGAGAACTCCTCCGGGAAGAACTTGTAGCCGTGGGCCAGCGCGGTCTCAGAGGAGAAGGACACGGAAATCATCAGAATAAAGGGGACCACGCAGAAAACTGCCAGAATCCCCAGCAGGATCAGGGACAGAGTGTAAAAGCCCCTCTCATCCCTGATTTTGGAAACCTTTGCTTTTTCCATTTTGCAACCTCCTCTCAGAACAGCGCGTTATCGGGTTCGATCACACGGACCAGCATATTGGACGCCATGACGAGAACAAAGCCGATCACGGCCTGGAACACGCTGGCGGCAGAGGACATGCTGACGTTGTTCAACTGCAGCAGCGCCCGGTAGACGTAAGTATCGATGGTCTGGGTGGTACTGGTCAGCAGGCCGCTGTTAAGGGGGACCTGATAGAACAGGCCGAAGTCGGAGTTGAAGATCCGTCCGATGGACATCAGCAGCATCAGGATAATCATGGGGCGCAGCATGGGAAGGGTGATATGGACGATCTGCTTCCACTTGCTGGCGCCGTCCAGGCGGGCGGATTCATACAGGCTCTTGTCAATGCCGCCGATGCTGGCCATATAGATAATGGAGCTTTGCCCCGCGTTCTGCCAGAAGTGGACGATGGTCAGAATGATGGGCCAGTATTTGGCGGTAGCGTACCAGTTGATGGGGTTGTCCCGGAAAATCGTGGTGTTCAGATAGCCGTAGGAGGTGCTGAGGAACGCGTACACAATGAAGGACAGCAGCACTGCGGACACCATGGACGGGAAGCAGATGACGGGCTGGATGACCTTGGCGGCCCTGCCTGACGCGATCTCCGCCATCAGCACGGCGATAAATACCGCGATAATCATATCCAGGATGATCCAGCACACGTTGTAGGCCAGGGTGTTGCGGATCATGATCCAGGCGTCCTTGGTAACAAAGAGGTACTCGAAGTTGCTGAAGCCGCACCATGGGCTCTGGAAAATACCCGTGGCAAAGTTGACCTTCTTGAAGGCGATCAAAATGCCGAACATGGGGATGTAGTTGTTGGCGATCAGGTAGAGGAGGCCGGGAAGCATGAAGAGGTACAGCGGCAGATTGCGCCGTCTCTCCTCCGCTTTTCTGGCCTTTTTCTGCCGTGCCAGCAGATCGTTGTACTCTGATACAGCCGGGGCCTGTTTTTGAGACATGTGCGCTCCACTCCTTTTCACAGCAGTATTATTTCCGCATTCCAATTCAGAAACAATACCATTGATTTACGCCGTTTTGCCCGCCGCCTGCGGCGGCAGATGCAAAACATGGCATTTATTACTTCCGGGCCTTTGGCAGGAAGTAATAAGAACATGATACCTTATGGCCGTGTTCACAGACAATTAAAAAAGTACAGGCGGATTTTCATTTTCTACCCTTTTTCCTCCAGCAGCTGCCGGAGGAAAATCAGCGCCTCTTCCATATTCTGGGCGTTGGCGGCAATACCCGCGACCACGTCGCCGGTATAATACCCGGCCCTGTGCAGCGCGGAGCCGCCGCGGAGCCGGATCCCCCCCAGAACGGTCTGCCCGTCTTCGTTCTGATAGCGGAAGAGATCGTCCCGGTATCGCTCCAGCAGCTCCTCCTCCAGAAACAGCGACAGGTCCAGAAACGCGTTCTGGTCCGCGTACCGCCGGAAGACCGGCTCGTCGGCGGCGAAGAAGTCCAACCCGCTGATCCCGAACAGGGCGGCCAGGACCTGCACGGTCTGCATGTCCCCGCTCTCGTCGAAGGCCCATCCCAGCCGGAGGTCCGACAGCACGTCCACCTGCCGCCCGGTCATGTCCACGCCGCCTTCCGCGAGCAGCCCGTCCAGCATTTCCCGGTCCCCCTGGGCATTGCCGGCGTTCACCAGCACGGCGTACATGGCCTTCGGCCTGCCGGAGACGGAGGTTGCCACGGTAATCAGGACCAGCGCCAGCACGCAGACCGCCGCGAGAATGGGAATTTTATAGTAATCCCACAAAAACAGCAGCTTCCCCTGCCGGTCCATCGCCGCCATGGCGGCCCGGTCCTTTTGCAGCCGCTCTTTAATCTTCACGGACGCCGCCCCCCTTTTCCAGCCGCCAGTCCACCGGGCTCATGCCCACGTGCTTACGGAACACGGTGGAGAAATATGAGATGTTGTCGTATCCCGCCATGCCGGCAATCTCGCTGACCGGCAGATTGGTGGACAGCAGAAGCCGCTTCGCCTCGTCGATCCGGATCTTGTTGATGTACTCCCGCAGGTTCATCCCCTTCCGGTTCCGGAACTGCTTGGAGAGGTAGTTGGGCGTGATGCAGGCCACGGCCGCCACATCCTCCCGGTTGATGTTCTCCCGGAAGTGCTCCCGGATATAGGCGTCCGCCCTGGCGATGATGTCGTCCGCGTCCACCAGCTCCCGCAGCGCCTCCTCCGTCAGGGTGAACAGCCGCTCCGCCAGCCGGAGCATGTTGGCCGGGGACAGGGCCGCCGCCGTGTTCAGCCCGGAGATCACGCTGTCCTCAAACAGCGTCCGGGAAGAGATGCCGTTATCCCGCAGGCAGGAGAGGAAGATATGGGTCAGCTCCCGGCGGAGATCGTCCATTGCCGCCCGGGTGTACTCCCCGGAGGCGGCGACCTGCCGGACGGCAAAGCCGGCATACTCCATATAGCCCCTGCGGTCATATTGCTTCAGATACATGAGGATCTGATTGGCGTCCAGAAAGTGGACGGGATTTCCCGCGCTGCCGTCCAGATCCTCCACGGAGAAGATTTTCCCCATGTGCACCCGGAGTCTGGGAAGCTTGCCGGTCATCTCCTCCCTCACCTCCGATGCCCGGTACAGGGGGAAGGCGCGGCTGACCAGAATGGAGGGGCGCAGGGAGAGGTGATCCATACACAGCGTCATCATGGCGTGGCAGCGGCTTCGCAGCTCCTCCTCGCCGCAGTCCTCCGCCGGCACGAAGCCCGTACACCGCAGGAACCGCCCGTCGTAATCCGTCATGGAATAGGCGGAGCCGATATAGTGCGCCAGGGCCTCGTCGTGCAGGCGGCCCATTGTATACATCAGCGTTTCCCGGTTCCAGATGCTCTGCATGGCGTCCGTAACGTCGGCGCAGGTCATGACCATATACCACCGGCTCTGTGCGGACAGCGGCAGCCCGCTCCGGCGCAGGACCGGCTCGATGGAGGCCGGCGCATCGCCCATGATCCCGTCGCTGATCTGACGGAGCACGTTGTTCAGGAGGGAATCCCGCTGAAGCTGGTCCCCCGGCATGACGGGCTCCTTTTTCTTCCTGGCCGCGGAAACCATGCACTGGACCGCCATTTTCAGCTCCTCCATGGAGAAGGGCTTGGTAATATAGTTGCGGGCGCCGTACCGGATGGCGGCCTTGGCGTACTCAAAATCCTCGTAACAGGTCAGAAAGCAGAATTCCGTGTCATAGTGATTCTCATAGATATATTGCAGCACGTCGATCCCGCTGCATTTGGGCATCCCGATGTCGCAGAGAATCACATCCGGCTTTTCCCGGGTAATCATCCGGATGGCGGCGTCTCCGTTGTACGCCCGCAAAATCCTGGTGATCCCCAGCTCGCCGCAGTCCAGCTGGCTCTGGATGACATCCACGGTGGAAATATCGTCGTCGCAGATCAAAAGCTTCATGGGCCGTCCTCCCTGTCCGGAATCCGGATCTCTACCCGCGCGCCGCCCTCCTCCCGGTTGGAGATGCGCAGCAGGTCGTTGCGGTGATATGCCAGATGCAGCGTGTAGCGTACGTTGGTCAGCCCGAGGTGATCCTTGGTGAAGACGGCGTCCTCCCGCAGAAGCTGGGCAATGATCTCCTCCCGGAAGCCCTCGCCGCTGTCCTCCTCTACCAGACAGGTTCCCTGGAAGTCTTCCGTCTGCAGGCGGAAGCAGCGGATATGGATTTGCAGCTCCTCATAGAGGGTCATCGCATGCTTGATGGAGTTCTCTACCAGCGTATAGAGAATCAGGAAGGGGATCTCCCTCCGGGCCGCTTCCTCCTCGCACTCCACATCGAAGTGGATGCTGCCCGGAAAGCGGACCTCCTGCATCCTCAGGTAGTTGCGGATATGGTCGAGCTCCTCGGAGAGGAGAATCCTGTCGCTGCTGACGTTGAGCATGTACCGGATAAATTTTGCGAAGGCGGAGATATACTGTCGGATCTCCTCCGGTTCGGCAATATAGGTCATGTTGCTGATGGTGGTGATGGCGTTCAGGAACGAATGGGGCCTGATCTGCGCCCGGAGCATGGTCAGCCGGTTTCTGTTCTCCTGAAGCCGCAGGTCGTAGGACTCGATACGGAGTCTGGTAATCTGCGCCGCCATGGTGTTGAAGCTTTCGTAGAGGGCCCTGAATTCGTCGCTGCCCGCCTTCTGCGGGTCCAGACGGTACTCGACGTCCCCCAGCGCCAGGGCCTGGTTGGCCCGGATCAGCTCCCTGCCGGGCCGGGCCACCTCCCTGCGCAGAAGCAGCAGCAGGATAAAAACCAGGACCACGCAGACCGCGCTGTCCAGAAACAGCAGGACGGGGAGCAGGAACTGGCCGCCGGTGGAGAGGATGGGCGTTACCGTCAGCGTCCCCACGGCGTTCAGAAAGGGGATCTCTACGGACACCGTGCTCCGCCCGCGGCCCTCTCCGCCCGGAGACGGCGCGCCGCCGCAGAAAAAGCTGTCGTCCCCTTTTTGCAGGACAAAGCAGGGCTCCTCCCCCAGAACGCTGAATTTTTGATCGATGTGGTAGTAATCCAGGCTGGACGCCGCCCCCGCCACGTATTTCCCCAGCCGGACGCACTGGGAGAAATAGGCGGAATCGCCCACCTGGATCGTGTTCCACTCCCGGCTCCGGAAGGGGGTCTCCTGCCGCATGGCGTGCTCCCGGAAGTAGTCCTTCAGCGCGTGGGCCGCCCGGCTGTCCAGACTGGTCTCCGCGGAAAACAGGTAGTAGTCGTTTTCCGTGTCAAACACGAAAAAGGCGTCGGCGTCGGTGCTGACAATGAGCTTTTCCTCCATCATGTCCAGAATTTTCTGCTTGGTGCGGGCATTCATGATGGGCGTACCGGTGCGCAGCTCGTTGGAGTTGTGCAGCGTGACCAGCAGCTCGTGGATGTGCTCGCGGATGGCCCCGGCGCGGGATTCCACGTCCCCGGCCCACAGCTTCACGGAATTGAGGTTCTCCGCGTCAACGGTCCGGCGGATCTGCCCCATGACGTTGAAGCTGGTCCAGGTAAAGAACAGCAGCGCCGAAAGCAGGATGGCGCACAGCAGGATCGTCGCCCGCTTCCACCAGGATCCGGTCATTGCGTTCCCTCCCAACGTCAGACAGCTTGACCGGCGGCAGGATTCCCCCGCCCCGGCGCGGGAATCATACCGCCTTGATCTGGCCCTGCGGCTTCCCCGGAGAACCCGCAGGGCCAAAATGCGGGAGGATTGCTCCTCCCGCACGGATGGATGTGTGGAATTACCTGTTGGCCGCCAGCCACGCGTCCGCCTGGGACTGATAGTCGGCGATAATGGTGTTGATGCCCGCGGCTTCCAGATCCTTCAGGAACTGCTCATAGGTGCCGGCATCCGGGTCCACGTCGCCAAAGTTCAGCACGTCCTCATACTGGCTGACCACGTTGGCCACGGCCGCGGACTCGTTGAGAACATTGGCGTTGCTGGGCGTAAAGCCATAGAGCGGGGGCTCCCAGGCCCTGTTCATCAGATCCATGCCGTACTGATTGTCGGAGCCCGTATTGGTGTTTTCAAAGGGCAGGCCCTGGAAGCCGTTGCCGATGATGCCGCAGCTGTACATGCAGTTGTAGGGGATGGTGTTGGCATCCAGACCCTCGGGGTAATCGCAGACCGTACGATCCTCGTTCCAGACGTAGTCCTGGCCCTCGGCGCCGTAGATCAGGGTGTTCCAGATGAACTCGTCGCAGTAGAGCAGGTTGATAAACCGGGCAGCGGCGCTGGGATTCTTGCAGCTGTAGGCAATGCCGATGCCGCAGCCGTCGTTGGTCAGATCGCCGATGGCGATGGTCACGGCCTCGAAGTCGGCGCCGTAATAGTTCATCTTGTCGAACATATCGCCGATGGCGGCGGCGTCCGCGGAGTGGCCCATGATGACGCCCTTGGAGGAGCCGGACATGACCGCCTCGTCGTGGGTCAGGGTGTTGGCGGAGCCTTCCGGATCGCAGTAGCCCTTCTGACGGAACTCATAGGCCTTCTGGCAGGCGGTATGGTAGGCGTCGGTGGCGTAGAAGTTCACCAGAGTGGTGCTGTCGTTCTCGGTGGCGGCATAGGTGCCCACCTGGGCGGTATGGGTCATGAACTTGTTGATCTGGTAGAACTGGTCCGTATAAACCAGGAAGTGCTCGTCAGGATACGCGGTCTTCAGGGCCGCCAGGCACTCCTCCAGGGAGTCCATGTCCTTGACCTTGGTCATGTCGTACACGTCCTTGACCAGATCGTTGTTATAGATGAACTTCCAGTCCAGCACGGTGCCGAAGTAGCGGGGCACCATGTAAACGGAGCCGTTGATCTTGCCGTTGTTGAGAATGTTGCCGATTTTATCGGCGGTGGGCTTGAGCTCGTTGTCCATATAGGGATCCAGGGGGAGCAGGAAGCCCTGGTCCACGAAGGAGGGCATGTTGTCAAACATCATGACCAGATCGGGACCCGCGCCGCCGGCCAGCTCCATGGGAACCGTGGTGAACAGGTCGGCAATGGGCAGGATGCTCAGATCCAGGACGTACTCGGTCTCGCCCAGGGTGTTCTTCAGGTAGTCGTTAATGACATTCTCCACCGTCTTGGTGGCCTCCACGCTGGGGACGGTCATCAGCGTGGCCAGTTCCAGCTTGAGGTGAGTCACCTCGCCGCTGGGAGCGGGGGTGTCGGCGTTGTCGCCGGGAGCGGGCGTGCTGGTACCGGGGTCCGCGCTGCCGGGAGCGGAGTCGTCCTTCCCGCCGCAGGCGGCCAGAGCGAACACCATGACAAGCGCCAGCGCAAGAGCAAGAAATCTTTTCATAGTTGGTTTCCCTCCATATGTAAGTTGGGGTTTACGCGGTATCCCTATTAAACCATACAACACTCCGCTTTGCTTTCAAAAAAGTTGCCTCTGTTTTCAAAAAGTAAGCCCTTTCCGGTTTTCTGTCAAGAGATGACAAAAATAAAATTGATGTTCACATTTTTGCTGTTCATCCGGCGGCGGGAACGATACTATTATTATACGGTATTTACAATTGGCAGTAAACAGTTTACAATAAGGAGGAAACCACCATGAACGATTTTGAAAACGCAAAGGTCCGCGTAGCGCAGGGCTGGCTCCAGGGGTATACGGAGGGCCGGCTGAAAATTTTCAAGGGAATCCCCTATGCCGCGCCGCCTGTCGGCGAGCTGCGGTTCCGCCACCCCCAGGACCCCGCCCGCTGGCGGGGCGTGCGCCGGGCCACCCAGTATTCCGCCGCGGCTGTCCAGCAGGTCATGGACCTGCCGGAGACGCCGGCCAACGTCCACGGCGTTCCCCAGTTTCTGGCTCCCTCTCAGTACGAGGAGGACTGCCTGTACCTGAATATCTGGTCCCCCGCGGAGACGCCGGAGGATAAGCTGCCCGTGTTCCTCTGGATTCATGGCGGCGGCATGGTGGCGGGCAGCGGCTGCGAGGTGGTGTGCGACGGAACCGGTTTTGCCGGAAGGAAGGACGTCGTCGTTGTCACCATCAACTACCGTCTGGGCTTCCTGGGGTTCTTCGCTCACCCGGACCTGACCGCCGAGGCCGGCGGGACCTCCGGCAACTACGCGCTGTACGACATGCGGAAGGCCTGCCAGTGGGTGAAGGAAAACATCGCCCGGTTCGGCGGCGATCCCGACCGGATCACCGTAGCGGGCCAGTCCGGCGGAGCGGCCGGGACCGGCGCGCTCCACGCCTCCCCTCTGATGAAGGGACTGGTGCAGCGGGTGTCCATCGAGAGCGGCCCCATCTACTGGGGATTCATGCAGCCCGTGGACCGCGCCGTGCTGGAGCAGCGGGGCGTGGAGTTCATGGCGCACATCGGATGCCGGAGCATCGAGGAGTTGCGCCGCCGGGACGCCTGGGAGCTGTTTGACGCCTATACCGCCTTTGTGGGCGACCGGGGCTTTGCCGGCGGCTTCAGCTTCTGCGTGGACGGCGAATTCCTGCCCGGACGGTACTCAGACATCATGGACGCCGGAGAGTTCAACGATTTCGACGTGATGATCGGCAGCTGCTCTCAGGAGTTCCCCTGCGTGGACCCGGAGAAGTTCACCGTGGAGGAATATCTGGCCTATCTGGAGGAGGCCTTCCCGGACAACGCGGAGAACATGAAGCGGTGGTACCCCGCCGAAACCGGAATTCAGGCGGCAAAGCAGGCCAGCACCATCGCTTCCGACATCATGCTCATGGGCGCGGTGAAGCTGGGCGAGCTGTGCGCCCGGAACGGCCGCAGCGCCTATGTGTGGCTCATGAGCAAGGAGAACGAGACCCGGCGGGGCCGGGACGCCGGAAGCCCTCACTGCGCCGAAATGCCCTACGTCTTCGGCCGGGTGGACACCGGCGAGCGGAACCCCTTCTTCCCCTACCACTGGGTGGGCGCGGACTACGATTTCATGGAGCTGATCCAGGGCTACTGGCACAGCTTCTGCGCCGGAGGCGATCCCAACGGCGGAGACCGCCCCCACTGGAAGAAATACGCCGGGAGCTTTGACATCTGCGAGCTGTGCAACCACACCCATATGATTCCCCCGGAGCAGCAGGAAAAATACCACTATTTCTATCAGAGGCTGACCACCAGCGACTATACGGTCTCGCTGTTCGGCCTGCCCCGATTCACACCGAAAGGATGAGGACAGCTATGGATCAACACGCAATCGAACGGGCGGCCGCGGCGCTGCCCCGGTGGACCCCTCCCGCCATTGAGGGCGGCATTCCCCAGGGCGATATGCCGGGGGACAGGGTGGAGATCAACCAGGGACACATCGATAAGGCCAACACCATCTTCCCCCTGCTTCTCCCGCTGGCCGCCGGGGCGGCGGCCCGGACGGGCCGGGCGGTCGTGGCCGTGTGCGGCGGCTCCGGCGTAGGCAAGTCCGAAACGGCCAGCCTTCTCAGCCACTATTTCCGCTGCGCCGGGGTGGGCGCGTATACCCTCTCCGGGGACAACTATCCCCGGCGGATTCCCATGTACAACGATGCCGAGCGGGTACGGATTTTCCGCACCGGCGGCCTGAAGGGACTGCTGGACGCCGGGGTCTACACCGGCGAAGCCGCCGCCGCGCTCCGCGGACTGTGGGAGGCGGAGACCGACGCCGATCCCGGCGAAGCCGCCGGCAGGGAGTGGCTGGCCGTCTATCAGGCGGCGGGCCGCCGGGCCCTGGCCGGGTATCTGGGTACGCCCCACGAGCAGGACTACGATGAGCTGAGCTCCATCATTGCCCGGTTCCGGTCCGGCGCCGGCCGGCTGTGGCTCAAGCGCATGGGGCGCACCGAGGACGAGCGGTGGTATGAGGAGGTGGACCTGTCCGGCGTCAGCGTTCTGGTCATCGAATGGACCCACGGCAACAGCGACTTCCTGGAGGGCGTGGACGTTCCCGTGCTGCTCAACAGCACCCCGGAGGAGACCCGCGCCCACCGCCGGTCCCGGGCGCGGGACGGCAAGACCGACTCCGCCTTCACCACCATGGTGCTGGAGATCGAGCAGCAGGAGCTGGACAGCTGCGCCCACAAGGCAAAGATCATCATTTCCAGGAGCGGCGAGGTGCTGACCTTTGACCAGTACCGCCGGCTGATGGACAGGGAGGGCTGAGGAATGACAAAGCATGACTGGGGCCCCATGCTCAACACCTATCCCGACAGCGTGGGCGGCCGCCTGAGCGGCCTTGCCGCCATGCTGGAGCGGGAGGAGCTGAAGGACGCGTTTACCTCCCTCTATATACTGCCCAGCCTGTACCACTCCGATCTGGACCGGGGATTCTGCGTGATGGACTACGATCTGAATGAGGAGCTGGCGCAGCAGGACGATCTGGAGCGGCTGCGGGCGCTGGGCATCGGCCTGAAGCTGGACTTCGTGCTCAACCACGCCTCCGTCATGTCTCCCCAGTTTCAGGACCTGCTGGCCAAAGGCGAGGCGTCCGGGTACCGGGATTTCTTCATCGACTGGAACAGGTTCTGGGAGGGCTGCGGCGAGATGACCGCGGACGGCTATATTCAGCCCGAGCCCCGGTACATTGAGAATATGTTTTTCCGCAAGCCGGGGCTTCCCATTTTAATGGTGCGCTTTCCCGACGGCCGGGAGATTCCCTACTGGAACACCTTCTACCAGAAGGTGTGGGAGGAGAACGGAGAGCGGAAGTATCTGGGGCAGATGGATCTGAATATTCGTTCGCCCAGAGTCTGGGAATTTTACGAACAGACCCTGGCCAGGCTGGCCGGTTACGGCGCGAAGATCATCCGTCTGGACGCTTTCGCCTATGCGCCCAAGACTCCCGGCAAGAAGAACTTCATGAACGAGCCGGAGACCTGGGAGGTGCTGGAGCGGGTCCGCGCGCTGGCGGACCGGTACGGCCTGCGGCTGCTGCCGGAAATCCACGCCAGCTACGGCGAGGGCGTGTACAGGGAAATCGCCGGCAGGGGGTACGCCACCTACGACTTCTTCCTGCCGGGCCTTATCATCGACGCCATGGAGCACCGGACCGGCGAATATCTGGCGCGGTGGGCCCGGGAGCTGGTGGAGAGCCGGATTTCCACCGTGAACATGCTGGGCTGCCACGACGGCATTCCCATGCTGGATCTGAAGGGCCTGCTGTCCGACGAGCGGATCGAGGGCCTCATCGACGTGCTGGTGGCCCGGGGCGGGTACGTGAAGAACCTTCACGGAGCCAAAAACATGTACTACCAGGTCAACGCCACCTACTACAGCGCTCTGGGGGAGGACGACCGGAAGATGCTGCTGGCCCGCGCGGTGCAGCTGTTCATGCCCGGCAAGCCTCAGGTGTGGTATCTGGATCTCTTCGCCGGCCGGAACGATTACGCCGCCATGGAGCGGGCCGGTAAGGACGGGCACAAGGAGATCAACCGCACCAACCTCTCCGCCGGCGACGTGGGGGAGAGGCTGGCGCTGGACGTGGTGCAGAAGCAGCTCTCGCTGCTCCGGATGCGGAGCACCTGCGGCGTATTTTCCCCGGAGGCGGCCATTTCCGCTCAGGCGGAGGGCTCCCGGCTGGCGCTGCAATGGGAGAGAGGGGACGAGACCGCCCTTCTTGACGCGGATTTCTCCGACAGCTCCTTCCGTATCGCCATCCGGAACCGGAACACCGGCGAAACCGCATTTGAATTCATACAGGCATGACAAAAATCCCGCCGCGGCCTGCGGCGGGATTTTTTATGCGGGGGCCTGTGCCGCAGCCCGTGTCCCGCCCCGAACCTGCAAAAAGCCCCTGCGGGACAACGGTGGAAAATGCTCAGAAGCGCTTTGATTCCCGCTTTTTCCCGAAAGAAAAAGCGGGAATCAAAATTAAAGCGCGGCGAAAAACTTCTCCATGACGGCTCTGGCCATCTTGACGCCGCCGGCCCAGTTCGGGTGGACGCCGTCCCCCAGATTCATGCCCTCCTGCATCCGGTGGGGATCGTCCGGGTCCCGCAGCACGGCGTCCAGATCGATCCGGCCATCGGCGGCGCACTCCCGCCGGATCAGCTCGTTGTACGCGCACCGGAGGGCCTCCGCCTGCTCCCGCCAGGGCTCCCCGAACGCGCCGAAGGGCGGGACGGTGGATACGTAAACGGCGCTGCCCCGGTCCTGTCCCTGCCGGATAACGTCCTGAAGCGCCCCGAAGATGTCCCCGGCTTCCGGGATGTCCGGCTCCTGAAACACGATGCTGTGGGAGCAGTCGTTGACCCCCTCCAGAATGAACACACAGTCCGGCGCCGCTCCGTCGTACAGATCCCGCCGGAACCGGTCCCGCCCCGCGGGGCCGAACTGCCGCCCGCCTCCGGGGAAATCCGGCAGCACCGGGTGGGATTTCTGAATCCGGTTGCCGGAGATGCCTGCGTTGATGACCGCGCATTTCCCGGGAAAGCGGGCATGGAGCATGGCGGTCAGCGGGTCGCTGAAGTAGGACATGTGGGTGATGGAATCCCCGAACAGACCGATGAGCTTCACGCCGTCGTCCGCCAGCACGGAAACCTCGCATACCCCGGCGGCAAACTGGTTGGGGTAGGGCTCGGCGGCCAGCGCGGGAACCAGCCGGGACCTGACGGTGAAGCCCAGGGCCTCCGTTCTGGTAAAGTCCCCGGCGTACTGCACGCTCTGCCAGCTCTGCCAGGTGGAGGTGGTGCAGACGCTGCGGAGGGCGCACCGGCCGGCAAAGTACAGATACAGGATGATATCCTCCTCATGGGAGACGGGGCAGGAGATTTCATCGCTGTATACCGTGCTGTCCGCCGCAACGGCCAGCTCCTCCCTGCCGCCCAGCGTCAGGGTCATTCGCGGGGACAGCCGTCCCGTGACCCGGTTGCGCAGCGCGACGGCGCCGTGCTGAATTACCATGGGCGCATCGCCGCAGAGATTATTCAGCCGGACCCGGAGCTTTTCTCCGTCCAGATTGTTGGTAAACACGCATTTCTGGGTGATATTCTCAAATACGCCGATTTCCTGGCCGTAATCGATGGGCACATACCGCCAGGCGGGAACCCATTTGCTCATTGCTTACAGTCCTTTCTCCTGAATGCTCCGGAGCTTCCGCACCAGGTCCTCCGCCATCAGCCGGTGGCGGTAGACGGTGGGATGCAGGCAGCCGCCGGCGTCCGGTCCCATATTCATCATCTTGTTATACTTCAGAAGGAACAGCCGCCGGTCCCCCGTCTCCTCTTTCAGCCGCTCCACGATCATGGCGATCTTTTCATACAGGTAGTAGTCCATGCAGCCCAGGGCGCAGACGATCACCGTCTCCGGACCGTTCAGGCTGCGCAGCTCGGAGACGAAGCGGGCGTAGTTGCGCTCGAAGTCCAGCTCCGCCTGCTCCTTGTCCGGCCGGAAGTAGATCTGGTTGGCGTCGTTGGTCCCCAGATTCAGCACCACGTACCGGGCGGGATTCCCGGCAAAGTCAAAGGGACGCCAGGCCTCCACGGTCTCTCCCCGCCTCCGGGCCAGCCTGTCCTGGATCACCCGGTCCGCGTAGGGGTACAGGTCCCGCATGCAGTAAAAGCCGGGCATGGGCGTCACATTTTCAATGCTGATGCCGCTGACGCTGACAAACCGGGGCTCCAGTCCCAGCGCGCGGGCGGCGATGGCCCCGTGGGTCATCCACCCGTCCTGCTCGGCAGTCTCATATTCGTGGCTGACGTCCTGAGTGTCGTTGCCAAAGCCGCAGGTAATGGAATCGCCGATAAACTCGATGACGTCCCGCTTCTCCTTCTCAAAGGGCAGCAGCTCTCCCTCCATCCGGAAGGCGCGGACGCCCAGGCAGGTACGGAAGTTCTCGTTCAGCTTGACAATGCGGATCCGGTGGCGCTCCTCCTTCTCCGACCGGAAAAGGGAAATCCACTCGCCGTCCCGGACCCGGACCCGGCGGTACGGCGTCTCGCCGCCGTCCAGAAATACGGAAATAAAGGGCCAGTCCTCCCGCGGCGGCAGCTCCCCGGCCAGATTGGGCGGAACGAAGGTATCCGGCACGGCGGCGAAGGCCGCCGCCAGCTCCGTCCCCCGGAACTCCACCTCAAACGAGCCGCAGGTATAATTCGAGTACAGTACGCTCTCCCGCTCATCCCAGTAAGTGCGGCCCCAGGTGGCCACCAGGCTGCGGGCTTCCTTCATGCCGGTTTCTTTCATGCTCGCTCCTCCCTCACTCGTCCTGATCCAGCATCCACCGGATGGCGGGCTCCAGATACTGATTCCAGAATTTCCAGTCGTGCCTGCCGGGGCTCTCGTGGTACTGCGCCGCCACGCCGTTTTCCGCCAGGAAGTCCCGGAAGGCGCGGTTGCTCTCCACCAGCATATCCTCGCTGCCGCAGGCCATGAAGATCTCCGGCAGGGGCTCCCCGTTTTCCAGCTTCCGGCGAATCAGCACCTCCGGATTGCAGTCCCGGTCCCCGGCGGTCTTCAGATCTCCGAAAATCTGGGCGTAGTAGGCGTAGTTCGCCATGGGGGTGGCCGTCTCCGGCGACATCGTCTTCAGCTGGTGGATAATCAGCGCGCTGGACAGCGCCGCGATCCTGCTGTAGTTGTGGGAGCAGGCCAGGCCGGTGCGCAGCGCGCCGAAGCCGCCCATGGAGTAGCCGCCAATAAAAGTGTCCTCCCGCCGCGGGGACAGGTGGAAGCACTCCCGGACGTAGCGGAGCAGTTCCTCGCCCACAAAGGTCCCGTAGCGCTCCCCGGTGGCCTCCCGGTCCAGATAGAAGCTGTTGCGCCCGTTGGGCATGACCACCGCCAGATTGTACTGCGCCGACAGCTCCTGGACGCTGCTCCCCGTGACCCAGTCCGCCGCGCCGCCGCTGTAGCCGTGGAGCAGCACCAGCGTCTTCATGGCGCGCCGGTAGTGGGGATTTCCCTCCGTCAGGAAGGGGGGCGCGTCGTTGGGGAGCGTCAGGTAAAATTCGCTCTGCCCGGCCAGCGCCTGGGAATAGAAGGTAACGTGCATCAGTGCCATGTGCTCTCTCTCCTTTTATGTGAATTATGAAAATCACAGACAGATCCATACCGCCGGATCCGTGCGGCCCCGGATCTTATTACCAGCCTGTATTCACAACCGGGGGACGCCGTCAGGACGCCCCTCTGATCTTCTTGATCCATTTTCCGCTCCTCAGCCGGAAAACGCACCAGACCGCCTTGATGACCTGATCGGAGTACAGGCAGATGTACACCCAGAAGGCGGGCAGCCGCAGCCACAAACCGGCCAGCGCCCCCAGCGGGACCGCAATGCACCACATGGTGCTCATGTCCGCCAGCAGCAGGAAGCGGGTATCCCCGCCGCCCCGCAAAACGCCCTTGGTCAGGATCGAGTTGGCGGAGCGGAAAATCACGATGACGCACACCGCGTCCATCAGCTGACGGGCGATGGCCTTCGTTTCCTCCGTGATCCTGTAGGCGTCGATGACGGAGCCGCTGAGTATCCGGATGATCCCCGCCGCCAGCACGCCTACCCCCAGACCCAGCAGCAGATAGGTGGTTCCCTGCTTTTTCGCGGCCTCCACCCGGCCCTCCCCCAGCACCTGTCCCGTCAGAAAGCATCCGGAGAAGCTCAGGCCCGAAATAAATACGGTGCTGATCCGCTGTACGATCATGGTGATGGAGCTGGCCGACACAAAGCCCGCTCCGATGCGCCCCATGATAATGGCCAGCGCGTTTTCCCCCAGCCCCAGAAGGCTGTCGCTGAGCATAACCGGGACGCTGATCCGCAGGAACTCTCCCACCATATCGCCGCAGGGCTCCCGCAGGTGGCGCAGCCGGTAGAAGATGGTACGGTCCCGGAGGAAAAAGCAGAGGATGATCCCCGTCTCTGCCACACGGGCAATCACGGTGCCCAGGGCCGCGCCCGCCACGCCCATGGCCGGGAAGCCCAGCTTGCCGAAGATCAGCACGTAGTTGGCCCCGATATTCACGCCGAAGGCGCAGATGGAGGCCAGCAGCGGGATACTGGTCAGCCCGGCGCTGCGCATGATGTTGGTCAGCACGAAGGAGACTGCCATCAGAAGGAAGGCGGCCGCGGACCAGTGGAGATAGATGACGCCGCTTTCGATGCCGGCGGCCTCCTGGGCCTTGAAATACAGGCTCATGATCTGCCGGGAGAGGAAGACGTCCATCAGGGTGAAGGCCAGCGCCAGCAGCAGCCCCGCCCGGAGGGCGATGGTAATCACTTTCCGGAGGGAGGCCATGTCCTGCGCCCCCCAGTACCGG
This sequence comes from uncultured Oscillospiraceae bacterium, assembly GCA_910587505.1. Taxonomy (GTDB): domain Bacteria; phylum Bacillota; class Clostridia; order Oscillospirales; family Oscillospiraceae; genus Pelethomonas. The sequence continues at coordinate 100,873 of CAJULD010000004.1, forward strand.
GACGTGAGCACGGAAGCGCCCATGCTGATGCCCATAATGGCGAAGGTAAAAAGGCCGATAAACTGGTTGGCCTGGCTCGCCGCGCTGAGGGCCGTCTCCGTCAGCTGTCCCAGCATGATGTTGTCCGCCAGGTTCACGCCCGTCGTAATCAGGCTTTGCAAAATCACGGGGATCGCGATATGCACCAGCCGCCTGTAAAAAGCACCGTCCGTCTCAATAAGCCTCTCCAGCATTCCCGCCATTCCCCCTCTGTTCTTCTGCTCCTATGTTATCCCGCCCGCCCCGCCGGCGCAAGTAAATAATCTGTCCAACAGTATTAAAAAAGTGGTCATATTCTCCGGCATTGACATCAAGCATACTTTTTCAGCAGTCCGCCGGACTTTTTTGGTTGTCAACCGAGGCGGCGTGTGATACGCTCTGTATGAACAATCATGACAGGAGGTTTTATTCCCTATGGAAACTGTGAAGCGTGAGTTTTCCTGTGTCCGCGGCGGTCTGACCATCCGGGGGACGGAGTACCGGCCGGAGGGGGACGGGCGGTTCCCGGCGGTCGTCATCAGCCACGGGTTCACCGGGACGGGCGGCGACATCGCCCACTATGCCCGGCAGCTTGCCGGGTGGGGCTTTGCCGCCTACGTTTTCGATTTCTGCGGCGGGAGCACCCGGAGCGCCAGCGACGGACGCTTTCAGGACATGACCGTCCTCACCGAGGTGGAGGACCTGGCGGCCGTCGTGGAGTATGTCCGCCATCTGCCCTGCATCGACGCGGGGGCGCTGTCCCTGATGGGATGCAGTCAGGGCGGATTCGTCAGCGCCCTGTTCGCCGCGGAGCACCCGGACCTGGTCAGCCGCCTGCTCCTGTTCTATCCCGCCCTGTGCATCCCGGAGGACGCCCGGCGGGGGAACATGCTGATGTACGCCTTTGACCCGGATAACGTCCCGGAACTGATTCCCCCGGTGCTTCCGGAGGGCTTTCCCCCGGAGGCGGCCCGGTCCATGGAGCCCATCGGCCGCGCCTATGTGACCAGCGTTCAGAAAATGGACGCCTTTTCCGCCGTCGCCTCCTACCCCGGCCCGGTGCTCATTGTCCACGGCGACAGGGACGACGCCGTCAACGTGGTCAACTCCCGCCGGGCCCAGACGGCGTATCACTCCGTGCGTCCCCTGCGCTGCCAGCTGGCGGAGATCACCGGCGCGGGCCACGGGTTCCGGGAGCTGGAGGACGTCCACGCCATGGAGCTGGCCCGTGAGTTCCTCCGGGGCGGAACCAACGTCATCAGCGTGGACGTGGTCCTGACCGGCCTGAGCCGGGAGGAGCAGGGGGAGGAAACCGTCCTGACCATTCCCTTCGGCGGCGTGGTCCGGACCCCCTTCTTCTCCGGCATGGTGCAGCCCGGCGCGGCGGATATCCAGCGCTGGCAGGGCTCCCGGGCAATCCGCCTGTGCGCCGACTACATTGTTAAAGGTACGGACTACACCGGCGCGCCCTGTCAGATTCACATCGTCAACGAGGACACGGGCGGCGGCTGGCATCCCACCGTCACCACCGACAGCCGGGCGCTGGATTTCCTCAACGGCGCGGCGTGTACCGAATCCCTGGAGATTCGCCGGGTGGGCCCCGTGGTCCGCATCTTTGCCCCGCTGCCGGATTCGTTTTTCTGAAACCGCCCGCAAAGCGGGAGAACGAAAAACTGCGGGAATCATATATTCTGCGGCGCAGTATGGCGGGAAGAGGACCGGCCAGACGGCGTTCAGCGGTGATGAATACAGGTTTTTAATCAGGAACAGGAGGAGTATTTCCAATGAAAAACAGAGAAGTTATCGAAAAAATTCTGGCCTACCACCCCCGGCTGCCCGATTACCACGGCTGCGACGAGTGGAAGTCCGGCGACCCGGAGGCCGAATGCACCGGCATTGTCACCGCGCTGGTCCCCACCGTAGAGGTGATCCGAAAGACCGCCGCGCTGGGGGCCAACCTGCTCATCGTCCACGAGCCCACCTTTTACACCTCCGCCGACAAAGGCGGGTGGTACGAGGATTTTCCCAACGCCGTCTACGAGGAGAAAAAGGCCCTGCTTGACCGCCACGGTATCGCCATCTGGCGGGATCACGACCACATGCACGCCCACGATCCCGACGGCATTTTCACCGGCGTTCTCAAATATCTGGGCTGGTCCGGCCATGCCCGGACCGATCACTCCTCCGGGGGCTTCGCCCATTTCATCGTCGATCTGCCCCATGAAATGACGGTGGAGGCGCTGTGCCGCCATATCATCTCCTCTATCGGCATGAACGGCGTGCGCTACATCGGCAATCCCGGGGATACGGTCCGCTCCGTGGCCATTGTGGGCCATCTGTACCCCATGGACTTCGGGATCCGGCACGCCGACGGGACGCCCGCGGAGTACAGCGTGCAGATCATCCGGACCCTGGAGGAGCAGGTGGACGTGATCCTGCCCGGCGAGATCATCGAGTGGACCGTGCTGTCCTACATCCGGGACGCCGTGCAGCAGGGGCGGACGAAAGCGATGGTAAACATCGGCCACCTCAACTGGGAGGAGCTGGGGATGAAGTACGCGCAGGAGTGGGTGGGAGAGCTGGTGGGTCCCGGACTCCCCGTGACCTGGGTTCCCTCCGGGGATATGTACCGCTACGTGACGGGCGGCTGATTCTTTTTAACACGCTGTGGCCGGGCCGGGCTCTGTTCCGGCCCGGCCTTTCTTCCGCGTCAGAACTGAATATGGCAAAGGTTATGAAACAGGCCGGAAGCGGTTTGAAAAAGTATACTTTTTCAAACCGCTTCCGGCTTCTGTTTACACCCTTATAATCGGCTGCTGCCGGAAAAAAATAAGAGGTTTTCGCAACTTTTTCCAAATCAAATTTTCCTTTGAAAAAGTATACTTTTTCAAAACTCAACCTTTCGCCCCTTTTCGGGGCGGTCCGCTTCCCGCCTGGAATCAGACGCAAGGAACTGCGAAGCAATGAACTAAGGAGGCCGTTATGCTGAAATTATCCCTGACTACCGGCGAATATCTCACCATCGGCGACAATGTGGTCGTCCAGGTCTACCGCTCGGAGGGCGGGCGCACCTATCTTGCCATCGACGCCCCCAGAGAGATCCCCGTGGTCCGCGGCAGCGTGCTGGAGCGGGAGGGCGGACGGCGTCCGGAGCGCCTTGCGAAGGTGAAGCCCAGAGGGCACCAGTCGGAATTCCCTGTTTAGATTTCTTCCGGCTGACGAGCCGGTGGGAATAAATTTTCCGCGCCAAACCCGATGATCCGCCAAAGGCCAAGGCGGTCAGAGCGTTTGGAACCACAACAAAATGTGCTGGCGCATGATGCGGGGCACAATAAATTCTGTAAAGGAGTACTATACCATGCGTATTCAACACAACATTGCTGCGATGAACGCCTATCGCAACTACAACACCAACACCAGCGCCGTTTCCAAGAATCTGGAAAAGCTGTCCTCCGGCTACAAGATCAACCGTGCCGGTGACGACGCTGCCGGTCTTGCCATTTCCGAGAAAATGCGCGCTCAGATCTCCGGTCTGAACGCTGCCAGCAAGAACGTCAAGGACGGCATCTCCCTGGTGAAGACCGCCGAGGGCGCCATGCAGGAAGTGCAGGACATGCTCAACCGTATGGTCACCCTGGCTACCCAGTCCGCCAACGGCACCTATGACAACGAAGTGGACCGTCTGAACCTCCAGAAGGAAGTGGACCAGCTCCGCTCCGAAATCAACCGCATCGCCGACTCCGCCAACTTCAACGGCATCAAGCTGCTGGACGGCACTCAGGAGATCAAGACCAGCTATCAGCTCTCCAGCCCCACCGAGGGTGCCGATTCCGACCGCGTGTCCGCCGGCGGCATTTTCCAGGTGGTGTCCGACGGCCAGCTGGGCGTGGATCCCCAGGCCGGCGTGTTCACCTATGACCTCAGCCAGCTGAAGATCACCGTTCCCGAGGATAACGGCGCTGACGGCGCTGCCGCCGCTGCCGCCGGAGATGGCGCCCAGCCTGCGGTTAAGGCCAAGTATGAGTTTGCTCTTAACGGTAAGGTGGAAGCGGATCTTGATGGTAAGAAAATCGACAATCAGGCCATCACTTGGGACGCTAACGGCATTGATGATACCATGGATGCCTTCGTTACTGCTTATAACGCTGATAATACCAAAGAGTATGTGGCAAGCTGGGATCAGGCAAATGGCAAGCTTGTTCTGGAGGCAAAGACTGCGGGCGCGATTGGAGAGAGCGGCCCCGCCGACGCGCCTGGAACCGATATTGACGGTGTGACTGCTGATGAGGCTGTCGCGGGCGCAGAGGCTGTGGAAGGCGGCGACCAGGAGCCCGAGCCCACGCCCGCGGTTGCTGCCGAGTATGAAATCGATCTTACCGGCAAGGTTCAGGGAGATCTTACCGGCAAGAAGATCGACGGCGTTGATATTACCTGGACCAACGACCTCGACACCACCATGGCCGACTTTGTCACTACGTACAATGGTACTGCCGACAAAGAGTATACAGCTGCCTGGGCGGGTGGCAAGCTCACTCTGACCGCCAAGACTCCCGGCGCTGTCGGCGGAGACGGTCCTACCAACGCCCCGACGACTGATATTACTGGCGTCACTGTTACTGAGAAGACAGAGGGCGTGGACGGAACAACTCCTCCGGAGGAGGAAGAGACCACCGGCGCCTACACCATCTCTCTGGGCGCGCACGAGATCACGCTGAACCTGAAGCCCGGCGAGTACTCCGGCGCGGATCTGGCCAAGGAAATCGCCACCGCTCTGAACGCCGCTGCCAAGAACGCCGCCAGGGGTGACGACGCTCCCGAAGCGCCCGCCGATCCCGACGCTCCCGCTGTTGCGGCTGACGTACCCGGCGACGCTCACGCTGAGTGGGACGGCACGCTGGCTGGCGCGGCCTTCACCGCTTCCTTCAACGGCAGCACCCTGACCATCACCATGGACGAGGCCCCCACGGAGCCCTGGGCCGAGGACATGACCATCAAGTTCTCCGACGGCAACGGCAACGGCGGCGAGCAGTTCAAGCCCACCGTCCTGGTCGAGCCCGTGGACAACACCACCAACCGTCAGTATGCCCAGGCCACTCTGGATCTGAGCAAGATGAACATCAAGGACGGCACCTCCATCCAGATCGGCAACAGCACCTACACCTTCGCCGTCGGTTCCGACAGCCGGTTCAAGGGCGTTTCCAACGTGGTGGATCTGACCGACCTGACCCAGAAGCAGCTCACCAAGCCCGCTGATGGCGATGCTACCAAGGCTGCCTGGAACAGCGCCATCATCACCGCCGCCAACCGTCTGAGCAAGGCCGCTTCCGCCAACAGCTCCTTCCTGGTCGGTTCTGACACCAACGGCGTGATCAGCCTGACCGAGAAGGAAGGCGCGATCGACTACGCCGTCAACAACCTGGCCGGTGCGGACGGCAAGGGCACCGCCGGCGAGGGCAACAGCATCAAGGACAATAAGAGCCACAACGCCGAAGGCGCCGCCGGCGCTCACGCAAAGAATGCCGACGCCACCGTCAGCGACTGGAAGGGCCTTGTGAAGTGGGGCCAGGCCAGCGTTTCCGGCAGCGGCCTCACCCTCCAGATCGGCGACACCTCCGACAGCTATAACCAGCTGATCGTCAACATCGGCGACATCCACACCAAGGCCCTGGGCATCGACAATATCGATATCAGCACCCAGGCCGGCGCGCAGGCCGCCGTTGATACCATCAAGGACGCCATCAACAGCGTTTCCAGCATCCGCGGTACTCTGGGCGCCACCCAGAACCGTCTGGAGCACACCGCCAACAACCTGTCCGTGATGGCAGAGAACATCCAGGACGCCGAGTCCACCATCCGCGACACCGACATCGCCGAGGAAATGATGGCCTACACCAAGAACAACATCCTGGTGCAGTCCGCCCAGGCCATGCTGGCCCAGGCCAACCAGATTCCTCAGGGCGTTCTCCAGCTGCTGGGCTGATCCCCGCGGCAAACGCTCATTCATTTACAGCACAGAGGGGACCGGGCATTCGCCCGGTCCCCTCAGCCTGTCGAAAAAGTCTGCCAACTGGTAGACTTTTTCATGTAAAGATGA
>CAJULD010000005.1 GCA_910587505.1 uncultured Oscillospiraceae bacterium
CCGGCGAGAACCTGAAGGGCGTGTACTCCGCCAACGAGTTCCTCACCCGCATCAATCTCATGAAGGCCTACCGGGACGGCGCCGACACCCCCATCATGCCTCTCAGAGGCAAGAAAGTGGCGGTGGTGGGCGGCGGCAACGTGGCTATGGACGCCGCCCGGTGCTCCCGCCGTCTGGGCGCCGACGTGTACATCATTTACCGCCGCTCCGAGGCCGAGCTTCCCGCCCGTGCCGAGGAGGTGGAGCACGCCAGGGAGGAGGGCATCGTCTTCAGGACCCTCACCAATCCCACCGCCATTCTGGGCTACAACAATCCCGAGGACAGGCGGGACCCGCGCAACGGCTCCGTCTGCGGTCTGACCTGCGTGGAAATGGAGCTGGGCGAGCCCGACGCCTCCGGCCGCCGCCGCCCCATCGTGAAAGAGGGCAGCGAGTTCGACCTGGAGATGGACTGCGTTATCATGGCCCTGGGCACCAGCCCCAACCCGCTCATCAAGTCCACCACCGAAGGCCTTGAGATCAACAGGCGGGGCGGCATCATCGTCAATGAGGACGGCCTGACCAGCCGGGATTCCGTCTATGCCGGCGGCGACGCCGTCACCGGCGCAGCCACCGTCATCCTGGCCATGGGCGCGGGCAAGACCGCCGCCGCCGCCATCGACGCGCAGCTGAACAAATAAGCCGGCGGCTTCGCCGAAGAGCCGAAAAAAGATCCCGCCCTCAGTCTGAGGGCGGGATCTCTGCCTGTCAAAAAAGCGGCTGCGCCCTTTTGCCTGCGGAGAAGTTTCTATTACCGCACCGACAGCCACGCCAGCTGCCCCAGACCCTCCTCGTCCAGCAGGACCACCAGATGGGAAACCGGCTCCCCGTCCTTGCCGGGGACGTTGTAGATGGTGCGCTCCGCGCCGTCCCGGCTGATCTCCTCCACCAGCACCCAGACGGTCTCCGCCTCGCACTGTACCTCCGGCAGGTCTTCCCGCAGGGTCAGATCGTCGGAGCGGACAATGGAATTCTGTCCGTCAAACTGAGTCACCACCAGCTTTTCCAGCCGGGGGACCGCCTCTATGGACACCGATACCTGGACGGAGTCCGTATAAGTTTTTCCGTCCTCCGTCCGGGTGCGGGTGGACGTCCGGGTCGTGGACATGAGGCCGTTGACAGAGTCGCCGCTGCCGTCGAGATAAATGCGGCCGTCCCTGGCCTGATACACATTGTAGTATCGCCATATGGTTGCATTGTCCAGGTGGGGGTCCCAGTCCTCCGCTCCCAGCGGCGGGCCGCAGTAGATGACGCCGCTGGCGGACTCGGAGACGCCCTCGTCCGTGTAGGCAATCTGTGTGGTCTCCGCCCCGGGGGCCATGTTGGAGACAACGCCCACAGAGCAGTTCCCTCCCTGATAGCCCGGATGCTCCGGGTCATATTCCCGGTAGACAAACAGACTGTACCCCTTCCTGATGCCGGGAAAGGTGAAGTTTCCCACCTCGTCCTCCACGGCGAAGAGCACGTCCCGGGGGAAAGCCAGCGTCCCGAACCGGTCCGTTTCCGCCTGGAAGGTCCCGTACTCCTCCACATGCGGATTGTCCGCCAGATGATCCACGTACCCCTGGGAGGGAACCACATACAATCCCACCCACCGGTCGCCGCCCTCCGCGGGGTTCGCCTCCGGCTGTGCCAGGGAGCATCCCGCCAGCAGCAGCGCCGCCAGCGCGCAGATAAGCCACTTACTCTTTTTCATCCTCGTCCTCCAATCTCCCGTCAAAGCGCAGGATGTCCCCCACCTGACAGTCCAGGTGGTAGCAGATCCTGTTGATGGTGTGGAACCGCACGCCGTTGGCCTTGCCGGAGCGGAGGATGGAAAGGTTTGCCTCCGTGATCCCCACCCTGGCGCACAACTCCTTCCCGGTCATGCTCCGGGACTTCAGTATCTCGTCCAGATGTACGGTGATGGCCATAATCACACCTCGGCGCGAAAGGGCGTTTCGCAGCAAAAAGTTTTCTTTGTTCACAAAAAAATATTGCCCTAAATAATCGTCCCGTTGTCGTCGCTGACGGCCTTGGCACGCCGGAAGTACCGGCACAGCAGCCCCAGCACCGCCGCCAGCAGCACGGAGGCGAAGGGGAAGGAGACATTAAAGCGGGCAGAGTGGAGCACCGGCAGCAAAAAGAACTGCAGCAGATTTCCCGCCACGCAGACCCCCACCGACCAGGCCGCCACCTGTGCGCACCGGACTCCCAGACTCTCCGCCAGCGCTACCGTCTCCTCGCCAAAGGGGTCCGATTCCATCCGCAGTCCCAGCCTTCCGCTCCAGCGCAGCACCTGACAGCACAGCAGGGTGGGAATCAGGTCCATGACCGCCAGCACCACCAGCGTCAGATTCGTGGGCATCAGCGCCCCGGCGTCCAGAGCGGTGTTGGCCTCCGCCGTCTTCCGGATGACCTGCCACACGCCGGCCCCCTGGGCCAGCACGGCCAGCCAAGCCCATGCCCAGGAGGACCACCGGAGAAGCCGGTCCATGGTCCGCCCCGGCTTCTCCGCGCCCAGGATGTTTTTCAGCGCCCGCAGCACCGTCCAGGCCAGCAGAGAAGCTCCCACGGAGCCGGCGGCGGCCAGAGCGATTATGGGTCCCGCGCCGTACTCCGCCGTCAGCAGCGTGGGATTCACCAGGTAAAACAGTCCCGCCAGTATCTCCGCTGCCGCCAGCAGCAGCAGCCAGTCCCATTTGCACCGCCCCCTCCACAGCAGCCCCAGCGCCGGCAGGGCCGTCAGCGCCAGTACGATTCCCCATGCGGCGGCGTTGCCGCCCGGACCGGAGAGGGACAGCTCTCTGAGCCATTCCCCCAGCCGGGTGAGCGTCCCGATTGTCGTCATGCCGATTCCTCCTGATTATTGTTTTACAATAATTCTATAGGGGCATCCTATCATGAAAATTATTGTTTGTCAATAATTTTATTTGCGTGCGGAGATATATTTTTCTTACCCCGGTTTCCGGGGCCTGCGCGGCTCCCGGAGAAAGGCGCCCGGAGCGCGAAGTTCCGGACAAAAGATTACCGGGTGCGCTCACAGCACCCGGTAATCATGATTGGCGGCCGCTTCCTCCCGGCGCATCTTTTCCGCTGCCAGCGCCTCCAGACATTGCCCGATGATCTGATTGGACAGCAGAAAACCCTTCGGCGTCAGACGCCACCGCCCGCCATACAGCAACGCATGGCCGCTTTTCCCGAACCGCTCCAGAACCGCCTGCACCGGTCCGAAGGGCAGGCGGAATTTATACTCGAACTCCTGCCGGGAAATGCCCTTCGTAATCCGCAGCCCCAGCATGACGTATTCAACATCCCGCTCCCGGAGAGGGATCCGCTCGTTTTCCGAAAGAATGTCCCCCTGATTCTCCACTCCGGCGCAGTAAGCGTCCAGATCCCGGACGCAGGCGTAGCGCACGTCCCCCAAATCGGAGTGGGCCCCCGGTCCGAACCCGGCGTACTCCCCCAGCGTCCAGTATTTCAGGTTGTGGCGGGACTCGAACCCCGGTCTGGCGAAATTGGAAATCTCATATTGCTGATATCCCAGTTCTCCCAGCCGCTCCACGGTCCACAGGTACATGTCCGCCTGTGCGTCGTCGTCCGGCAGGTCCAGATTCCCCTGCATGTTCCACAGGGGCGTGCCCTCCTCCACCTTCAGACCGTAGCAGCTCAGGTGCTCCGGGGCCAGGGCGGCGGCCTTCTCCACGGTGTCCCGCCAGCTCTCCATGGTCTGACCGGGGAGACCGTAGATCAGATCAAGGGACAGGTTCCTGATCTTCGCCCGCCGCGCCGCCACTGCCGCCGCCTCCGCCTGGGCAAAGGTGTGGGGCCGCCCCAGCATTTGCAGCTGCCCGTCGTTCGCGGACTGCACGCCCAGACTCAGCCGGTTGAAGCCCGCCCGGCGGAGAGCCCGGAGGGCCCGCCAGTCCCCGGCGCTGTCCGGGTTGGCCTCCAGAGTGATCTCCGGCTTTCTGGCCAGGCGGTAGTGCTTCTCCACGGTTTTCAGAATCTGCCGCAGACGCTTCCCGCCCAGCCACGAGGGCGTGCCGCCGCCAAAGTAGACGGTGTCCACCTCGTGGGCGGTGGTCCGGGGGGCGATCTCCGCCAGCTGGCGGCAGAGGGCGGACACATAGCGGTCCATTTTCTCCTCATGGCCCGGCAGAGAGTAAAAGTCGCAGTAAATACACTTGCTCCTGCAGAAGGGAATATGGATGTAGAGCCCCAGGGGCTTGTACTCTTTTTTCTTCACGGCCGTCACCTCGGTAGGGGAATTCCCTCCCATTGTAACCGAAAGCGGCCCGGTCTGCAAGAGCTACCTGGTCGATTTCCGCCGTTTGCCGTAAAAGAATACCAGAAGGCCGCCGGTGACCGCCACCACCGCGGCAACCAGAAGCCAGGGAGCGCAGGCGCGGGCGGGCAGGGTGGGAGTCCGGGGCGCAATGATCTCCGGACTGGCTGTGTCCCGGACCGGAAAGTCCGTGCCGTCGGGATCATCCAGGCAGAACCAGGCGTTGAGACGGCCGTACATATAGTTCACGTATCCCCAGGTCAGGCCGTTTTCGTCGGTGAACACCCTGGAGATATAGCTTTGGTTCTCCTCCGTGCCGGTGAGGTTCGCCAGGACGTCCATCATGTCCGTCTCCATGCTGGAGGTCAGCCGCTCTGCGGGCGCGCCGGGATACGGGTAAAAGTTGATGACAGACGCGTCCCCGGCATAGTCTGCAAACTCGCCGCCATAGTCCCGGATCCGGTCTGCATACTCCTCCTCAAAGGAAATATGATCGTAGATCAGCGCCAGCTCCGCCAGAGGCGCCCAGCCGTCAACCTGCCCCTCATCCTCGAACACGGTGATGCAGCCCCAGTCCCTGTACTTGAAGTAGACATGCAGGGAGAAGCCGTTCCGGTACTGGCCCTCCACGATGCTGCCGCCAGGGGCGTCGTAGAGGGTGACGAAGCCGTCCGGCCCGTTGGCATAGTAGCTCCGGTCAACATGGGTGCACCCATGCCTCCTGTAAAAGTCGTTGTCCGGCTCCCAGATCAGGTCCGCCCGGGCGGGAGCGGCCAGGGCCAGCAGCAGCGCCAGCACCAGCGCGCAGTTCATAAAGCGTTTCATAACCGGTTCCTCATTTCTTCTTTTTCCAGAACTTTTGCAGCAGGTACACGGTGACGCCCACCACGGCCCCCACCAGAATCCATGGCAGCAGCCTGACGCCGTAATACACCGCCAGCGCCGGCCCGGCAATCACGTCCGCACGCGCTGCCGCCGTCAGGGACAGCGCGGTCACGGGGACCATCATCAAAGTCAACCATTTCTTCATCCAGGATCCCTCCTATAACAGATTGACGGCGCACCCCGCGCCGTAGGAAAACAGATTGATGAGCAGAGCGAAGAGAAACGGCCGCTTCACCTGCTCCGAATACGCCCGGCAGCACCGCCACTCCACAAGTACCGCCGCGGCCTCCAGAACTGCCGTCACCGGGACGGCGCTCCACCTCCAGAGGGTGGTCGCGGTGCAGTACAGCAGCACCACGGGCGGGTTGGTCAGGCAGTTCATCAGCGCCACCAGCCCCAGCTCCCTCCGTCCCCGGAGGCCCCAAATCAGAGCGAAGAGCTCCTCAAAAAGCAGCGTCAGCGCCAGGGATACCGCCAGAATCTTCAGCATCCCGCCGCCCCCTTCCGCAGCGGAATCCACAGCAGCGCCAGGCTGACCAGAGCAACCAGCCCATATTGCACCGGCCCGGCCAGCAAATTCGGCCACCCCAGAAAGGAGGGCAGACAGCCCAGAAACAGGGCAAAGGTCAAAAGGCCGAAGGTGAACCCCCTGGCTCCAGGCATCACCCGGGCCGCCGCCCACAGAGTCACCGGCATGGTCATGTTAAAGAGAAACACCGCCAGAACGCCCGGCAGGGGCAGGGCGGAGGCCAGATACAGCGCGGCGGCCAGCCCCAGGCTCCAGACGGAGGCCCGCGAGGCCCCCAGCCGGTCCGCGGCGAAGCCTCCGGCCGTCTTCCCCAGGACAAGGGCCAGCGTCAGGACCAGCGCCCACTCCGCCTTCCAGGAAAACGCCTGGTTCATCCCCATACAGGAGCGCAGGACTACCACCAGGAACAGGGGGACCAGCGCCCCGTATCCCTCCGGTGCGGACACGTCTACCGCCCCGTTGCCCGAGGGACCCCGGCGCAGCGCCAGAATGAGCCCTCCCGCCGCCAGCAGGCCCGCCGGGCCCGGCCACAGAGCGGGCGACGCGGCCCGTCCCCACAGGGTCCCAGAGAACAGGCCCAGCGCCCCCGGCGAGACGAACACGCCCAGTGCCCAGGCGCTCTCCCGGCTCCGGTTCAGCACGTCGATGCCGCCGCCCAGGTGGAACAGGGCGTTGCCCACCCCCGCCGTCACGGCGGCGGGGAGCGGCAGGGGCAGCAGGTACGCCAGCGCCGTCAGGGCGCAGCCTGCTGCGGCCACGACTCCGTTCCGGTCCAGCCGGTCTGCCAGCAGGCCCAGAGGCATTTGCAGCGCGAAGGCGCAGAAGTTGTACAAAAGCAGGCACAGCATGAAGTCCGCTTCGCCCGCCATGGTCCGGAACACCAGCAGCGCGCAGCTGAGGTCCACCCAGAAATGGGCGGCGCTGTAGAGGACCAGCAGCCTTTTGTCCATGGGGATCACCTCTTTCACCTGTATAGACGCAGAGACGGGGAGAAATGTGCCGGAAGAAAAGAAAAAATGAGAGCAGACCATCGGCCTGCCCCTTTCAGAAGCTGTCCCAACAGGCGGGAGCACACATCCTGACGGAAAAATTACCGTCCGGACTGCGTGAGAAAAACCTGAAATCCGTCAGGATTCCTGCGCTTTCCTTTCTTGCCGGTTAAAAATTTTTCCCGTCAATCTGCGCATTTCGCCTGTTGGTACCGCTTCTTAAATGATATTCGGTTATTCTCTGTCTGAGCAGCGTTTGATAAAATGGCAGGCCGCTTATCATCTGCTGTCACCCAGGCAAACTTTATCAAACAGGCTAAACCGCCCCGGACGTGTAGCCGTCCGGGGCGATTGGCGCGCCGTCAGTCCGTCGCAATACGGAAACCGGCAGTTACGCTTTTTGCTGCCGTCCCATAGCGCCTCTTTGCGGGCTTCCTCTCCGATGTTATGGCTTATCCGCCTCCAACAGCGCCCGGGCGCTGCTGGCCAGACCGGCGAGGCCCTGGATCTCGCTGGGGATGATGATCTTGGTGGCCTTGCCGTCGGCGGCGGCCTGGAAGGCCTCCAGCGCCTTGATCTTCACCACCTGGTCGTTGGGGTTGGCCTCGTTGAGCAGCTTGATGGAATCCGCCAGGGCCTGCTGGACCTTCAGGATCGCAGCGGCCTGACCCTCGGCCTCCAGAATGGCGGCCTGCTTGGCGGCGTCGGCCCGGAGAATGGCGGACTGCTTTTCGCCTTCGGCCACCAGAATCTGGCTCTCCTTCTGGCCCTGGGCCTGAAGAATGGCCTCCCGACGCTCGCGCTCGGCCCGCATCTGCTTCTCCATGGAGTCCTGAATGTCACGGGGCGGGATGATATTTTTCAGCTCCACCCGGTTCACCTTGATACCCCAGGGGTCGGTGGCCTCGTCCAGGATGGAGCGCATCTGGGTATTGATATGATCCCGGCTGGTGAGGGACTGGTCCAGCTCCAGATCGCCGATGATGTTGCGCAGGGTGGTGGCGGTCAGATTCTCAATGGCGCTCATGGGGTGCTCCACGCCGTAGGCGTACAGCTTGGGATCGATGATCTGGAAATAGATAACGGTATCGATCTGCATGGTGACATTGTCCTTGGTGATGACGGGCTGAGGCGCAAAGTCCACCACCTGCTCTTTCAGACTGACCCGTTTGGCCACCCGGTCGATGAAAGGCAGTTTGATATGCACGCCCACGCCCCAGGTGGTCTGGTACGCCCCCAGGCGCTCCACCACGAAGGCACGGGACTGCTGCACCACCTGGATATTGGTGACCAGCAGGATCAGGATAATGACGCCAATGGCGGCAAGAACATATGGCATGTGAAAACCCTCCTTCTCTAAGATAGACATATTATATCACAACAGGCGCGGATTTTCCAGTACAATTTTTATTCCGCTCCCCAGTCTGCGGGACCATACGGATCTAAACAGCAGATCAAGAGTGAAGGCAAATCACCTGTCAACATCTTCAACCAATCTGAACGGCAGGGTCTTGACATCCTAACAATAAAAAATATAAAATACGATTGCATTAGAAATGAAAAGGAGGCATCATTTAATGCTCAAAAAACATTTAGCTTTTTTCATATGCCTGATTCTCATATTGGAGATAACCGCTTGTTCTACAAGCTCTTCTCTTGATCTTTTCTTGGACAATGGCGAAGCAATCCGGGTTATCCTTGATACTACGGATCATACCAAACTTTCATTTGATGATACAACGCACACCTTTTCTATTCAAAAAGATGGCATTGATTTATTGCATGGCGGTGTCTTTACTAATGGTGAATTTGAAGAATATGCAGAGCATGTTATTTCAGTCGGTGCAGAAATTTTAACAGCTGAACCAGAAGAATCTCCAACGCTATATATATTCAAATATGATGGACCCGATGCAAGAGAATATGTCTTCCTTCAAAAAGTAGAAGGGAGTGATTTAAGTAGCGTTTCCTTATACGCAGAAAATACAACATATAAAGAAGCTGAAACTGTGTTTCATTATCTCAGTTTTGAGAGAATTGAATAAAGAAAGCGATAGATGATGATTTGAATATATCCCTTCATTACAATACTATAAACAGTAGAATGGATGTCCATTCTGTTTCTGTTATTGGAAAAGAGGCTTGCCTCACGACCTCAATGCGTAAAGATTCTGATATTTGGGTATGCGAGATTGAATTGCCACCAGGAGAGCATCTTTACAAATTTCTCATCAATGAAGAGTTGCCTGTTTTTGATCCATTTAACAATTTATTTGAGCTAGATGAAACTGGAGAATTATGGTCTTTGCTGGTTGTTGATAATTCAAATGTGCAGCTTTTTAATTTGGAAGAATATCATGTGAACGGGAACCGGTTTTACCGGTTCTCGTTCACATACAGCGTCACCCGGTTCTGAATCAGCGCCACCGTCTCGTCCAGGGTTTTGTCCCCGGCGAAGTAAGCGCCTGCAAGCTCCTGTGCTGTATTGAGTATCTCCTTGTCAAATAAATCGATTTTATTTATGTGATTTATAAAGTCCTCATACCGCTGGAATTCTTCCGCCGTCGCCTTGCGAAACTCCACCATCGGTCCATCCATAAGGGCGCGGGTTTCATTCCGGCCTGTGTCCATGTCCAGCTTTATCATCAGATCATAGTCGGCGCGGTTGATGGGAAAACCGAACTTTTGCTTCTTCTCCATGATTTCTACAGTTTTATATTGCGGCAGGAAAATCTGTCGGATAAAATCCCAGGCGGCATCCTTGTTTTTGCAGGCAGAAGACATCGCAAGCCTCGGCCCTTTAATTTCAAAGCTGCTGCCTGCTTCGCCGTCTTCCATCGGGAAGCCAACGAAGGCGGCTTGTCCGCCAAGTCCGTAATAAGCATCGAAAAACTGGATTTCCGACGGCCATGAAATGATAATCGTCCCCAGCATCTGATACCCGTGCATCAGGCGGTCGGTCGCTTCTTTGTTTACATCCGCATAATCGTTAATAACCCCAACCTCCGACTCGTCAGGCAGATGGTTGAGAAATTCCAACACAGATTTAAATCTCTCTCCGGTAAAGGAACACTCCCCGGTTTTCCAGTCTACGTAGCTGTCGATACTCATTCCCATCAAAGAGTAAAACATTCCCTCTTTGCTCAAAAAATACTCCAGAACGGTGGAGCCCTCCGGCATGGCGGCAAACGCCTCCTGTAACTCCTCCAATGTCCAGCTGTACCGGTTTCCCACCATGCTTTCCGCGCCCGCCAGTGAAAGCATGCTGACGCAATTGAAGGCAACATACAATCCCCCGTTTACTTCTGCGGCCTTCAGGGGGGCTTCCACAACGTTCTCCCGGCCAAGGTCGGGGTCGTTCTCAATATAGGGCCACAGATTTTCCAGCAGTCCCTTATGAACCATCATTTGATAAGGAAGCCTGTGACTGTGCGTCAAAGAATTTCCCATATCAATGATATCCGGCATCTTTCCCGCTGCCATTTCTGTAAACAGCCGGTCTTTGCCGTCGGAGCCTTCCACGTCAAAATAGTCCCGCACTTCTATCTGTACATCCGTATGGGTGCGGTTGAACTTTTCCACCGCCTGCCGGTCCACACCGCCCTCGGTCAGGTTGGCATAAATCAGGGTGGTAATTTCTTCCGCAGAATCACCCTTACCGCCTGCGGCGCAGGCGGCAAGGGTGAGCGCAGCCGCCGCCAGCAGAATCAGCCCTACTATCTTCCTTCCCACTTCCGCCGCCTCCTTGCGTGGTATACAATAAATTTCGAGAAACGCAGCATCGCGGAACGGGAACCGGTTTTACCGGTTCTCGTTCACATACAGCGTCACCCGGTTCTGAATCAGCGCCACCGTCTCGTCCAGAGTCTTGTCCCCGGCGAAGTAAGGGCCGGATTGCTCCAGTACAATATTGTAAATGGCAGAATCACACAGGTCAATTTTACTGATGCTGTTCACCAGATCGTCAAGCCGCTGAATATCCTTCTGTGTTGCCGGTTCGATTTCAACGACAGGTCCTTCCCAAAACAACATTGTCTTATACGGCTGCCGGTCCGCATCTACCTTATTTGCCAAATTGTATTGAATGCGATTGACCGGAATACAGGTCAGCGTGCGTTGCTTCTGCAGCATTTCCTCGCTATATCGGGGGAGCAGCGACCGGCGGATGAATTCCCAGGCCGCGTCCCTGTTCCGGCAGGCAGACGATATGGCAGTTCTTCTGCCTGCAATTACAAAGCAGCTGCCTGCGTTGCCGTCTTCCATCGGATAGCCCACAAAAGAAGCATTTCCCCCGTATTGCGCGTTAATGAATACCATTCTGTCTAAACTGTCAATGGTTTCGCTGGATAACATTTGAAGCCCGTTCTGTCTTCGCCAGGAAATCTCGGCGTTTATAGCCTCATCGGAGCTCCAGTCTACCTCTGACGGAAAATTGTTTATGAACTCCAGAATGGAACGGAAACTTTCACTGTCGAAAGAACATTTCCCGGTGTTCCAATCTACAAAGCTGTCCAGGCTCATGGGCAGTATACAGCTGGCCACATCAATTTTCCTGCATATATACGCCAATACAGTGGAGCCTTCCGGCATGGCGGAATATGCGGTCTGAAGCTCTGCCAGAGTCCAACTCTGCCGGTCTCCTACTGTATTTGCGTCTCCGGCAAGCGTATTGATGCTCACCGAATCAAAAACCATATACAGCCCGCCGTCCACCTCGGCGGCCCGCAGCGGCGCTTCCAGAATTCTGTCCCGTCCAAGATTGGGATCGTTTTCAATAAAGGGCCACAAATCTTCCAGATACCCTTTCTGAGCCAGCTGCCGGTAGGGCAGCTGGAAGGAGTGCCATCCTTCTCCGCTGTGCAAATCCATAATATCAGGAATCTGGCCGGACAGAATCTCCGTAAGGAGCCGTTTCCTGCTTTCTGCGTCAGAATATTCCTTCACCACAATCTGTACGTCTGTGTGCGAACTGTTAAAAGACTCTACCGCCTTCCGGTCCGCATGCTCCGGCGTCAGAACGGCATAAGTCAATATTTCTGTCTCCCCAGGGGAGCGTTCTTCCTCCAAAGAAGGATCTCCGCTGTCCTGGTCCCGGTTGTCGCCTGCATGGCAACCAACAGCCAACCATGCCAGCAATAAAGCCGCCAGCAGCAGCGCCAGCCATACTGCCCTTTTCTTCACTTCCGCCGCCTCCTTTTGCATGATACCACAGCATACCGCAAATTCCCATAAGGTACAATATACGTGAACGGGAACCGGGTTTACCGGTTCTCATTCACATACAGCGTCACCCGGTTCTGAATCAAAGCTATCACTTCGTCCAGGGTCTTGTCCCCGGCGAAGTAAGCGTCAAGGCTTTCCTGAACAATATCAAAAACCGTCTTATCGCACAGTTCTATTTTGTCAATGCTGTTGAGCAAGTCCTCATACCGCTGCGTTTCTTCCGCGGTTGCCGCGCGCATGGTATACTCCGGTCCGGGGCCGTTACTGATTACCAGTCCAATGTCGCACTTTTTCGATAACTCGTAGTCGCTGCGATTGACGGGAATAGGCCCAGAGCGTTCTCTTCTCCCTTTCGGAAGGAATGTCTGGCGAAGGAAATCCCAGGCCGCTTCCTTATTCCGGCAGGTGGAGGACATCGCCAGAATGCGCCCCGTAATGAAAAAGCTGCTGCCAACGCTGCCGTCCTCCACGGGATATCCAACAAAAGCAGCCTTGCCGCCAAATTGGCTGTCTAAAAACTGGACGTCCTGAAGCCTGCCAATCATTGGTGCCTGCAGCATTTGCCGCCCGCCATACAACCGTTCCACGCGTTCTTTTTCCATTGCCATCATTGCATCAAAGTCAGTCGGATCCATCGAATCAGAGGACGACTCTTCCGGAAAGCCGGCGGCAAACTCTACAAGCGAACGGAAGCCTTCGCAGTCAAAGCTGCATTGCCCGGTCTCCCAGTCCACATAACTGTCCAGACTCATGCAGGAAATATAAGCAAAGGCATCCCTCCTGGTATATCCATTGCTCAAAACAGTGGAATCCGCCGGCATAGAGGCAAATACCTCCCGGAGTTCTTCCAGAGTCCAGCTGGTCCGGTCTCCCACCACGCTCTCTGCTCCCGCCAGTGTATTGATTCTTACCGATGGAAACGCAATATAGAGGCCTCCATCCACCTCGGCGGCCTTTAGCGGCGGTTCCAGAAGCGCTTCGCGCCCCAGCTCCGGGTCGTTTTCAATATAGGGCCACAGGCCCTCCAGGTATCCCGCCCGCGCCAACCGCTGATAAGGAAGAAGAGTGGTGAACGCATCCACAGCGTGGCCCATATCGATGATGTCAGGCCCTTTCCCGGCTACAATCTCCGCCAGTAATCTGCTCTTGTCCACGTTGCCTTCCGCGTCAATATAGTCCCTGACCTCGATCTGCACATCCGTATGGGCGAGGTTGAAGTCGTCGATCGCTTCCCGGTCGGGGCCGTCTCTGGATAGATTGGCATAAACCAGAGTGTGCTCGTCCCAGTCGCGGGCATTGCCGCCTGCGGAGCAGGCGGCAAGGGTGAGCGCAGCCGCCGCCAGCAGAATCACCCCTACTATCTTTCTCAGCACTTCCGCTGCCTCCTTTGTGAAACTCCACCATCGGTCCATCCATAAGAGCACGGGTTTTCCCCGCCTGCGGAGCAGGCGGGGAAAACTAAAACTGGCAACAGACACAGCAGTAGAGCGCTCCATTTATAGTAGCCTTCAGAATTCATGGCAAAAAAGAGGGGAGGGAGAATCGCAAAGGACAACGGCACAGCCATTCACGATTTGATCCCCCAAGCTTTTGCCAGGGATTTTGATGATTGCTATAGCATTATGGCCAATCTGTAACGCAAACATCGTAATCGCCCGTTACATCCCCCAGTAATTCTATTTTGTATGGGTTCATGCCTACATCCTCTATTTTCCCCATTAATCCGGGAGCAATGCCGAATTCCGTTTCCTTGGTGGTTGGGATGACCATACTTGTTGTTATAGTTTTCCCATAAAGATTCCCTGGACTTCCTGCGTAGTTGTAAAACTTAAGGTGTGTATTCAACAAAGGTGAATCCTCGCAAAAGTATGTCCACACATTCGCTTCAAGCGGCATAATTTGTCTTCTATGAAGGCGAGCCATATTTCCGGGAGTCTGTTCTTCTTCAGAAATTTCTTCAACTGTAAGTATCACACCATCTCCCAGATCATATGTACCTGGACCATAAACCGGGGGGAGCTCTTCCTCACTTACGGGCTGCCCTTCCGTCACCCACCCGCTGCCTGTCCGAGAGTATGTGTCGAAATAATCTTCAGGCAAATTTGATCCGGGAATTTCTTCAACAATAAGCGTCTTACCATCGCCCAGATCATATGTCCCCGGCATATAAACCGGGATATCTTCTATTCTCTCCGCCGTGCTATACGATGTTGGCTGTACTGCGGTGTCGCCAGGATAAAAGATATTGTTTGCAAACGCTACTGTTGTGAGACATGTGAGTACAAGCGCTATTGCTAAAAAATGAAGCATGCTATTCTTTTTCATAGTAAACACCATACTAATCGCCATGTAACCTGCACATATGAGAATGAAGCAAGCAAATAAGCGATCACCGTTCCTGTAAAATTTATTCAAATGAAAAGCACGGCCTCCACCATTATGGTAAACACGAATCAGACATGTATATTTGTGATTGGTAGAGGTACATAATGATGGGCTCTTGATCCAACGGCCACCGGCTGGCGGACCTGGTTTTCAGCGGCGCCTCTGATGGTTAAAGAGTACCACATTTTCCATGTTTTGTCCATGACGTTTCAGGCAAATTGCAGAATTTGCACGAAACGCCCAGTTCCATCCCGTTGACATATTTCTGGAGTTTCCCTATAATAAAATTACCAAATAGTCAACGAGGAGGGATTATATATGCAGGTCATGCTAATCGGCGAACATATCAAAAAGAACCGTCTGGACCAGGGACTGACTCAGGAGGAGCTGTGCGAGGGATGCTGCGCAGTTTCCACCCTCTCCCGACTGGAGAGCGGGAAGCTGATCCCTGGCCGCATACTGGTGCGCGCCCTGCTTCAGCGGCTGGGGCTGCCGGAGGACAGGTATTTCGCGTTGCTGGGTGAAAAAGAGGCGGAAATAGAGGCCCTGAGGGCCGACATCCGGGCCAATAATATCCGCTTCCGCAAGGCGCTGGCAGGCCAGCGGTCTGAAATCCGCGCGGAAGCCATGGAGAAGCTGACGAGGCTGGAGGCGCTTGCGGAGGAGGACGACCACTTCACCCGGCAGCACATATTAAGCGCGAAGGTCACGCTGGGCGGGCCGGAGGGCCCATACAGCGCACAGGAACGGCTGGATATGCTGATGGAAGCCATCCGGCTGACGGTCCCCCGGTTCCATCCGGATAAAATAGGACTCTTCCGGTACACCTTCAGTGAAATAACGATCATCAATCAGATTGCGGCAGCCTGTTCGGACATCGGAGAAAAAGAAAAAGCAATTGGTATTTACAGTCAATTGCTTAATTATATTGAGACGAATGACGCGAAGCTGCCGGGATTTGCAAACCAATTCTGTCTGGTTGCACATGATTATGCAATAGAGTTAGATTTGAACAAGCGGTATGCCGAGGCCGCCGCCCTTGCGGAGCGGGGGTGGGAAACCTGCGTGACGTATGGAGATTACCAGTTCCTGCCCGGATTCGTGGCCGTTCAAGCGGAATGTACATACTTCCTGGGAGATACCGTACGGAGTACGGAACTGTATGCCCATGCATACAGTCTTTACAAAGTACTGGGCGACGAGCGCAATTTGGAAATTATAAAGCAGGAAATGAAGGAACATTTAGGACTGGAACCACCGTATCAAGTGTGGTGACCACCCCTGTCTTCAGGAAATTCCTCGCCCATCGGCATCGCCGGAGACTCCGGCCTGTCGGGCTCCTCGGGGGGCCAGCGGTTCTACGACAGCGGGCGGCTGCGGCGGGTCCGGTTCCTCCACCGCCCGGGCATGGCCCGGCAGCAGCGACAGGCACACTGCCCTTTTCTTCACTTCCGCCGCCTCCTTTTGCATGATACCACAGCATACCACAAATTCCCATAAGGTACAATATACGTGAACGGGAACCGGTTTTACCGGTTCTCGTTCACATACAGCGTCACCCGGTTCTGAATCAGCGCCACCGTTTCGTCCAGGGTCTTGTCCCCGGCGAAGCAGGGGCCGCAGGTCTCCTTGACAATATCAAATACCGCCTGATCGCACAATTCAATTTTACTTATGCTGTTAACCAAATCATCAAAGCGTTGGAATTCGTCCGCTGTAGTGGCGTGGTATTCATAGGATTCTCCAAATCTGTGTATTGTTCCATGGTCTTTGAGCGGGTCCATATCCCTCTTTTTCACTAACTCATAATCAGCTCGGTTGATTGGAATTTGGATACTATTTTGACCGTAAGTGTCCGGTAAGTTCATCCTGTTATACTGCGGCAAAAACATCTGACGGAGAAAATCCCAGCCTGCTTCCTTGTTTCTGCAGCTTGAGGACATGGCAATTCTGTGTCCATGAATGCAAAAAGAACTGCCCACGCTGCCATCTGTTACCGGGTATCCTACAAAGGAAGCCCGGCCTCCGAACACGTCGTCCCAGGACTGGACTTCTATGGGATAGTAAAGATACGTCTGTATCAGCATCTGCCGCCCGCTGAGCATCTGCTCATTGATTTTCTCGTTCAGCGCCTCCGCGGACGCCCAACTGACCTCTGCGGGAAAACTGTTGATAAACTCCAGAGCAGACCGGAACGCCTCGCTGTCAAAGTCACACTCACCTCTCTCCCAGTCCACATAGCCGTCCAGACTCATGGAAAGAAGACAGGTGAAGATTGTGGATTTGTCAAAATAGCACGTTAAAACCGTGGAATCCTCCGGCATGGAAGCAAGCGACTCCCGCAGGTCCGCCAGCGTCCAGCTTGTCCGGTCGCCCACAACGCTTTCCGCGCCGATCAAAGTGTTGATTATCACGGAATTAAACGCAAGATACAGTCCGCCGTCTATTTCTGCGGCTTTCAGCGGCGCTTCCAGAACTGCCCCCCGCCCCAGCTCCGGGTCGTTTTCGATATAGGGCCACAAATCCTCAAGATACCCCTTCTGGGCCAGCTGCCGGTAGGGCAGCAGCGTTGTGGTAGCGTGCGCCATGCCCCCCAGATCGATAAGATCCGGACTTTTGCCGGCTGCGATTTCTGCCATCAGCCGGTCTTTGCCGCTGTGGCCATCCTCGTCATAATAATCCCGGACCTCGATCTGCACGTCCGTATGGGCGAGGTTGAAGTCGTCGATCGCTTCCCGGTCGGGGCCGTTTCTGGATAGATTGGCATAAACCAGAGTGTGCTCGTCCCAATCGCGGGTATTGCCGCCTGCGGAGCAGGCGGCGAGGGTGAGCGCAGCCGCCAGCAGCAGCCACAGCCATATCATCTTTCTTCCCACTTCCGCCGCCTCCCCTTTTGCGTTATAGCAACAGAATACCATGAATCTCCATAATGCGCAACGTTAAGGAACAAAACCGGCTGAATTGCCGGTTCTTGCTCCCTGGCGCTACGCCTGGTCTCTACCTTCTGCCGGCGCGTGCATCGTATATACCTGTGTAAACTGGGAAGCCCGTTCTGGGGAAAGGTGATGACTGACCAGAATAAGGGTCAGTTCCGGATTGGCCAGCAAACTTTTTTCTACTATATCCGCGTTCTCCCGATCCAAGGCGCTGGTCCCCTCATCTATTAACAGAACAGATCGATTATGGAGCAGCGCCCGTGCAATGGCGACCCTTTGCTTCTGCCCACCGGAAAGTTTATGCCCGTTTTCACCCGCCAGCGTATCCAGCCCGTCCGGCATATTTTCCAGGTCTCCCACCAGCGCGCTGTCTGTAAGCGCCTTCTTCAACTGCGCATCGGTAAAGTCTGCACCCAACGTTATGTTTTCCCGGAGCGTGGCGTTGAACAGAAAAACATTTTGTTCGATGTAGCTGATCTGCGCCTGAAGCTGTTCCGGCGTAAGCTCTCTGGCATCCCTGCCGTCAAAGCGGATTGTCCCGCTATACTCCGGCAGCCACCCCATCAAAAGCCGCAGCAGCGTGGATTTCCCACAGCCGGAAGGGCCCGTGAGGGCATATTTTCCGCCCTTTTCAAATCTGGCGCTGAAATTTTCCAGCACGAAAGTCTTCTCGTACTGGAAGCTGACATTTTCCACGGTGATCGGCCCACGAAACACTGCGTTCTCTGCAGACCTGCCGCCGGAGGATTCCGGGTAGTCTGCCAGTTCGTTGATCCGCTCTATCAGCGGTTTCGCCCCCTTCAGCATTGGCAAAAACCGAAGAATTGTGCTGAAGTTGCCGCAGAAACCGCTGCTCAAACCGATAAATACCGTCAATGCGCCCAGCGTCATCTTTCCCTGTAATACTGCATACCCCGCCATAATCAAGATAACGGCCTGTGCCAGAATACTGAAAAATTGCCCCATGCCGTCCACCAGCGAGCCGGTGGCATAGTATTTATATTCTCTGCGCCGCAAGGTGTCCACGCAGTCCTGAAAGCGCCGGTTGATCCGGCTCTGTATGCCAAAAGAGGATATGACTTCAAACCCGGTAAAAGCATCTGCCATCTGGGCATTCAACGCGGCCAGTGCTTCGGAGCGGCGGCCC
Organism: uncultured Oscillospiraceae bacterium; assembly: GCA_910587505.1. Classification (GTDB taxonomy): domain Bacteria; phylum Bacillota; class Clostridia; order Oscillospirales; family Oscillospiraceae; genus Pelethomonas. The sequence continues at coordinate 18,401 of CAJULD010000005.1, forward strand.
TGATACTTTTCCACCAGCTTGCCCATGACGATGGGAAACACTGCAATCAGTCCGGCAAACAGAATTGCCAGCAGTGCGATCACTGGCTGGTAGTGGAACATCAGAATGATACTGCGAAGCATAAGTATCGCCACGGACACTGACAGGCACATGGGATCGATATACGCGGCGATCAGCTGCTGAAGGTCGTTCGTCATTGCGGAAATATAGTCGGAGGTTGTGCGGGAGGAAAAATCCTGATAGCTTCTGCGCAAGATGCCGGCAAAGGCACGAACACGGATATCGCTGCCCAGTTTACATGAAAAGAGATTGATGCTCACATTATGGACGACAAAAGCCCCGGCCTCCAGAGCGCCGCACCCCAGCAGCGCCAGGGCGGTCCGGCCGACCACATACATATCTTTCTCGGTCACGCCATCAATCAGGTGCTGTTGGAGCAGGGTGGCGACCAGAGACGCGCCGCTGAACAGTACCGCCGACAGAATAACCAGCGCAAGTGCGCCGAACCGGGCCCTTATATATTTTTTCACAAGATTACCTCCTATTGACAGTAGAAAATAGGGAGCAATATTGCTCCCTACAGCTTGTCGAAAAATGGCCTGTCTGGCTTCATAACCAGACAGGCTATTTTTCGACAAGCTGACGGGAACCGGTCAAATTACCGGTTCTCGTTCACATACAGCGTCACCCGGTTCTGAATCAGCGCCACCGTCTCGTCCAGCGTTTTGTCCCCGGCGAAGTAGGGGCCGGATTGCTCCTCTACTATATCAAGGAGTATTCCGTCGCATAGATCCAATTTTTCTATACTGTTCAGCCAGCTCTCAAATCGTTGCATTTCTTCTCCGGTAACTGCATGGTATTCGATTACAGGACCTTCCTGCGTGTACTGGAAATGGCCGGACAGTCTTCCTTGAGACATCAACGTCTGCCGCATAAGACGGTAGTCAGCAAGGTTGACAGGAACCGACATCGATTCCAGGTCATCCATCAGGCTGCCAACGTTCCTGTACTGGGGCAATAATCTTTCGCGAAGAAACTCCCATGCCGCTTCTTTGTCCCGGCAGGTGGCGGACATGGCAAATCTTTGGTCTGCTGGTACAAATGCGCTTCCTGTGCTGCCATCTTCCGTAGGATAGCCGATAAAAGAGGCACGGCCCTGGAGCATCCAGTCCATCCGCTGCACCTGACCTGGATTATTCACTATTGTTGTAAACAGCATTTGGCGGCCCTCCGCCATCCGCCAGAATAATTCATGATTATAGGTTTCAACGGAATCATTTTGAGCGGAAGATTCCTCTGGAAAGCTTCGGATAAATTCCAGAGTCATGCGAAAACCGGGACAATCAAAACGGCACTGCCCAGTCTCCCAGTCCACGTAGCCGTCCAGGTCCATACGCAGGATATGGCGAAATAATTGAGACCTTGTACAGTCGTATTCAAAAATGGTAGAATCTTCCGGCATGGCGGCATAAGCCTCCCGGATGTCTGCAAAAGACCAGCTGTGATGGTCGCCGACAATATGGCCTGCGCCGGCAAGTGTCGCCAGCCTGACAGAATCAAACAACATATACAATCCGCCGTCTATCTCGGCAGCTCTCAGCGGCGCTTCCAGCAGGTCCTCGCACTGTATATCCGGATCGTTCTCAATGTATGGCCGGAGATCCTCCAAATAGCCCCTCTGTACCAATTGACGATAGGGAAGCATTTTCACAGGACCGGCATCACTGCCCAGATCAAGAATATCAGGAACATGGCCAGTGGAAAACTCCGCCAGCAGGCGTTCCCGGCCACCAATGGCCTCCTCATAGCTTCCTCCCCAGTAATCTACGATCTCAATCTGTACGCCATTGTAGTGCGCACGGTTAAATTGCTCTACGGCCTGCCGCGTCTCCCTGCTGATACCGAAGGGCTGAAAGCTGGCAAAGATTAATGTGTTTTTATCTGTGGACGGATTCTTACCGCCTGCGGCGCAGGCGGCAAGAATCAAAATCAATATTGGTATAAAAATAGTAGGCTTATTTCTATTTAGCTGTATGTATTTAAGTGCAGTTTTATTTTCCACAGCAGAGGTTGCGTTCTATACTTTTTATTGTCATAACGTGATAGCGGCACTCTCCATCACAGCGCACTATTTCAAAAATACCTGTTACCTCATGAAAGTGCTTTTCGTCCGGAATATTAGAACACGTCTCGCCTCTGTAAAGTGTTCCATGCTCTTGTGTTTTTGTTCGATAACCATTGCAATTTGGGCTGGGGCAAGGAATTATGTCATACAGCGGCATGATCCCCTCGTCCTCATCCCCGTGGGCCGCCGCGGGAATCGCCAGCATGGAGAATGCCATCATCATCGCCAGCACCAGGGCCAGCATTCTCTTTGTACGCTTCATTTGTGTTTCCTCCAAAAAATTCCGGTCCACCGGCCGGCGGACCTGGTTTTCAGCGGCGCCTCTGATGGTTAAAAGGTACCATATTTTTCCTGTTTTGTCCATGACGTTTCAGGCAAGTGAAAAATTTGCCTGAAACGTCAAGTCCGCGCCGTTGACATTTGACAAAAAATGGGGCATAATGGGGGAAAAGAACACATTTCCCCGATAAAAGTAAAGAAAACTAAAGGAGAGATACGATGGAACAACTGCTGATCGGTACTTACATCCGGCAAAAGCGACTGGATAAAGGCTGGACCCAGGAAAGATTATGCGAGGGCGTCTGTAATGCGGCGACCCTCTCCCGCATTGAAAACAACGAGCGCACGCCGTCCGTCAGCGTGGCAAAGGCATTGCTCCAGAAGCTGGGGCTGCCCGACGGGCAGTTTTTTGCGCTGCTGGGCAAGGACGATATTGCCGTTGAAAAGCTGCAAAAGGATATCCGGAACGATGAAATCCGGCTACGCCGCGCGGTGGAACCGGAACGGGCCAGGATTCGGGAACGAATTCTGGAGAAGCTGGAAAAACTGGAGAATTTTGGCGGAGAAGATAATCGCTTTGTGCAGCAGTCCATATTGAGCACGAAGGCCAGCGTCGGCGGACCGAACGGGCCGTACTCTTATGAGGAGAGGCTGGAGATGCTGCTGGAGGCCATCCGCCTGACGGTTCCCCGCTTTGATGTAAAGAATATTCCCGATTTTCAGTACAGCGTCACCGAAATAATTATTATCAATCAGATTGCCTTGACCTACGCCAGTGCCGGCAACAGGAAAAAAGCAATCTCCATTTTCAGAAGATTGCTTCAATATATTGAGAAATATAATCAGGACCTGGATAAATACCCCCGGCAGTTCTGCCTGATTGCCCACAACTGCGCCATTGACCTTGCAGTGGAAAGGCGGTACCAGGAGTCCATCGCGCTGGCGGAAAAAGGGCAGCGGGTATGCGTTGAAGAAGGGGATTATCAATTCCTGCCCGGATTTCTGGCCGTTCAGGCGGAATGTTACTTTTTTCTGGGAAATATGGAGAAAAGCAGAGATTTCTACAACCAGGCATATTGCCTCTATAAATCCCTTTTTGATAAAAACAACCTCGCCACCATGGCGCGGGAAATGGAGGAACGGCTCGGATCAGGACCGTCCCGTTAAAGATGTTTGTCCTCACCTTCCGGCAGTTCTTCGCTCTGCGGCAGCACCGGCTCCTCCGGCTCGCCGGGCTTTTCCGGGTCCAGGGGTTCCACGATAACGGGCGGCTGCGGCGGGTCCGGTTCCTCCGCAGCGCGGGCATGGCCCGGCAGCAGCGACAGGCACACCAGCAGAGAGAGCAGCAGGGAAGTCAGTTTTTTCAGCATGAAGGGGTCCTCTTTCTTTTTTTGTACATAAGCAGTATACACTACATTTTCTCCTTTGTCCATGACGTTTCAGGCAAGTTTGAACTTGCCTGAAACGTCATGTTCGACGAAAAACAGTCAGGGGAGCGGCCCGCAGGCCGCTCCCCTGATGCATTACAGTCCCCTTACCACCGCTCCCCCGCGGCGGCGGGCATGGCCTCCGCCTGGACGGAGGCGTACAGCTTCGCCGCCGTCGCGCCGAAGGCCTCCGCGGAGAACTTTTCCGACGAGGCACGGGCCTCCCGGCCCATCCGCTCCCGCAGGGCCCCGTCGCTGCAAAAGGCGGACAGGTATTCCCCGAAGCGCCGCCCGTCCTCATACTGCCAGCCGTTGACGCCGTTCTCCACCACGCCCTCCACGCAGGCGTCCCGGCGGCACAGCACCGGCACGCCCGCCGCCAGAGCCTCGAAATAGGTCAGGCCCTGGGTCTCGCTGGTGGAGGCGGTGACGAACAGGTCCCCCAGACGGTAATAGCTGGCCACCTCGCTGTGAGGCACCATGCCGGTAAAAATCACGCGCAGCCCCCTCTGCCGGGCATAGCGCAGGACCTCCTCCCGGTCGGGCCCGTCGCCTACCAGCAGGAGGACAACGTCCCGCCGGCCGCTGCCGGCAATCTGGTCGATGAGCTGCTCCAGATTCTTTTCCTTCGCCATCCTGCCCAGGTACAAAAGCACGGTGCGGTCCTCCGGTATGGCCCAGCGGCGGCGCAGCGCCGCCATCTCCGCCGGGTCCGGCTCCTGCCGGTAGGCCCGGAGATCCACGCCCGTGGGGATGACCTCGATCCTGCACCGGACGCCGTAGTCCAGCAGCAGCCGCTCCACCTTTTTGCTGGGGGCCACCACGCAGGCCGTCCTGCCGCAGATCCACCGGGAGAAGACGGACACCACCGCCCGTCCCACCCGCACGCTGGGAGAAAAGTAGTGGGTGTAGTCCTCGTAAACGGTATGATAAGTATGGACAATGGGCACGCCCAGGCGGTTGGAAAGGGCGTAGGCCACCCGGAAGGAGCTGAACTCGCATTGGGAATGGATGACGTCGGGCCGCCAGGCAATCAGCTCCTGCACCAGACTGCGCGTCCGGTTGACGCGCAGCCGCGCGCCGGGATATATTTTGTTGGCGCTGACCGAGCCCATGTAATAGACGTTGCCTTCCTTGTAGGAATGCAGCCGGTTGGCCAGAGTGACAACCCGTACCTCGTGGCCCATGTTCTCCAGCTCGCGCTGCAAAAGCAGCACGGAGGTCACCACGCCGTTGACGACCGGCGCGTACCAGTCCGTTGTAATCAGAACCTTCATCTGTTTTTCCTTTCCAGAGAGACTTTCCTTTCCGGATATGATCTGATTATAACAGGTTCCCGGCGGCGGGGCAATAGGGTTAAGAGAATCCTAAACATTTTGGAACGCGCTCCCTGCCGGTGGGGGCGGGGAGCCCCGCTCAGCAGTCTTTATACAGCGGATAGCGCGCGGTCAGCGCCGCCACCTGTTCCCGCACGGGTTCGATTTCCGCCGCGCCGCGGCTGACCAGCGCGTCGATGCACCGGGCGATGACCTCCATGTCCTCCGGACGGAACCCCCGCGCGGAAATGGCGGCGGTCCCCAGGCGCACGCCGCTGGTCACGTCGGGCGAAGCCGGGTCGCCCGGAATGGCGTTTTTGTTGCAGGTGATGTTGGCCGTATCCAGCAGGCGCTCGCAGTCCCTGCCGGTAATGCCCTTATTCCGCAGGTCCACCAGCATCAGATGGTTGTCCGTGCCTCCGGATACCAGGTGAAAGCCCCTGTCCATCAGGGCCCCGGCCAGCGCCCGGCAGTTGTCCAGAATCCGCTGCTGGTACGCCCTGAAGGAGGGGTCCAGCACCTCCTTAAAGGCCACGGCCCTGGCGGCCACCGCGTGCATCAGGGGTCCCCCCTGCACGCCGGGGAATACCGCCCGGTTCAGCCTGTGCTCTCTGGCAAAGGCCTCCTCGGAGAGAATCAGCCCCCCTCTGGGGCCCCGCAGGGTCTTGTGCGTGGTGGAGGTGGTCACATGGGCGTAGGGAATGGGGCTCATATGGAGCCCCGCCGCCACCAGTCCCGCGATATGGGCGATGTCCGCCATGAGATACGCGCCGCATTTGTCCGCAATCTCCCGGAAGCGGCGGTAGTCGATCTCCCTGGGGTAGGCGGAGGCTCCGGCGATAATCAGCCGGGGCCTGTGCTCCATGGCCAGCCGCTCCACTCCGTCATAGTCCAGCCACCCGTCCTGATTCACGCCGTAGGACACGATGTTATAGCACAGACCGGAAAAATTCACCGGGCTGCCGTGGGAGAGGTGGCCGCCGTGGGCCAGCTTCATCCCCAGAATGGTATCTCCCGGTTTGCAGAGGGCCAGCTCCACGGCCATGTTGGCCTGGGTGCCGGAATGGGGCTGTACGTTGGCATAGGTGCAGCCGAAGATTTTCCTGGCCCGCTCGATGGCGATGGACTCGATGACGTCCACGTTCCCGCAGCCGCCGTAGTACCGGTGGCCGGGGTAGCCCTCGGCGTATTTGTTGGTCAGCGGCGTACCCGCCGCGCTCATAACCGGGATGCTGGCAAAGTTTTCCGAGGCAATCAGCTCAATATGGGTTTCCTGGCGGTCGATCTCCGCCTGAATGGCGTCGGCTACCTCCGGATCGACTGCGTGGATTACATCAATAGGGTACATGACGGGACTCCTCTTTTCTTTCTCAAAAGTGCGCTACTATCCTAGCACAAAACCGCCTCTCCGCAAAGTGGAGGATTCGCCGAATCTTTTTTCCTTTGCGCCGCCGTCACTGTCCAGAATACACAATTGTCTTTCTGCGGCGGACTTGCGGCAATAAAATGTTCTTCTTGCGTTTCCCGGCAGAAGGTGTTATATAAGATAGTGTAATCATTTCGCCAAACGAGGAGGTTTGTATGGCTGCACTATTTGATCTGCACTGCGACACGCTGACCCGCAATCTCTATCCGCCCCATGAGAAGGAGACGGAGACGCTGGACAACCCCGCCTTCCAGCTGGCGCTGAGGAAAGCGCCCGCCGGAACGCGGTGGGTACAGTGCTTTGCTGTATTTGTTCCGGACAGGGAGCGGGGGGAGGACGCGATAAGATTTTTTGACCGGGCCGCGGCATCCTTCCACCGGCAGGCGGCGGCCCACCGGGACCGCGCAGCGGATTGCCGCTCCTGCTCCGATCTGGAGGCGGCGCTGGACGCCGGGAAGTGCGCGGGAGTGCTCACCGTGGAGGGCGGCGCGGCGCTGGCAGGCCGTCTGGAGCGGGTAAAGACCCTGTATGACGAGGGCGTGCGGATGATGACCCTCACCTGGAACGGGCCCAACGAGCTGGCCTCCGGACATGACAGCGGAAACGGTTTCTCCGTCTTCGGCAGGGAGGCTGTGGCGGAAATGGAGCGGCAGGGGATGATCGTGGACGTGTCCCACCTGAACGACCGGGGCTTTGAGGAGCTGCTGTCCTTTGCCGGAAAGCCCTTCGTGGCCTCCCACTCCAACGCCCGGGCCGTCTGCGGCCACCGGCGCAACCTGCCCGACGAGTTCATCCGGGAGATCGTCCGCCGGGAGGGGCTGATCGGCCTGACCTATTGCAGCGCCTTTGTTTCCGACGACGGCCGGGGCAGTCTGGACGACTTTTACCGCCAGGTATGCCACTTTCTGGAGCTGGGCGCGGAGGGCTGTATCGCTCTGGGCAGCGATTACGACGGCGCGGAGATTCACCCGGATCTGGACTCCGTGGAGAAGAGCCTGCGTATCGCGGACTACCTGACCGCCCATGGCATCCCGGAGGAGACGGCGGAAAACCTGTCCTTCGGAAACGCCTGGCGGTTCTTCCGGAAATGGATGGGCGCAGGAGAACAATAAACAGCAGAGGGGCCGTCCGCAGCCGCGGACGGCCCCTCTGCTATTCTGCCGTTTTTTTCTGATAATATTGGGCCTGCGCGTCCCAAAGCGTCTGATATTTTCCGCCCGCGACAGCCAAAAGCGCGTCGTGGGTCCCCTGCTGCACCACCCGGCCGTGGTCGAACACGGCGATCTCGTCGCAGAAGCGGCAGGAGGAGAGCCGGTGGGAGATATAGATGGCGGTTTTGTCCTCCACGATGTCGTTAAACCTGGTGTAGACCTCCGCCTCGGCCTCCGGGTCCAGAGCGGCGGTGGGCTCGTCGAGAACAATAAAGGGCGCGTCCCGGTACAGCACCCGGGCCAGGGCGATCTTCTGGGCCTCACCGCCGGAGATCTCCACGCCGTCCTCCTCGAACTCCCGATACAGGCAGGTGTCCAGCCCTTTGGGCATCTCCGTCAGCCGCTGGCCGAAGCCCGCGCGCTCCAGACACTCCTCCGCCCGCTCCCGGTCGTATTCGATGGACGCCGCCACGTTCTGCCCCAGGGGCTGGGCCAGGAGCTTGAAGTCCTGGAACACCACAGAGAACAGCGCCAGATAGTTGTCGTACCGGTACTTCCGGATGTCGATGCCGTTGAGCAGTATCTCCCCCTCGGTAGGGTCGTAAAGGCGGCAGAGGAGCTTGATAAACGTGGTCTTGCCGGAGCCGTTCTCCCCCACCACCGCCAGACGCTCCCCCACGTCGAACTTCATGGACACGTTCCGCAGGGCCCAGGTGTCCGTACCGGGGTATTTAAAGGACACGTCCCGGAACTCGATCTCGTACTTCCGGTCGGAGCGCTTCTCGGTGGTGAGGCTTCCCTGATACATGTTGTTGGGGATGTCCAGAAAGTCGTAGGTGAGCTTGAGGTATTCCGCGTTGGCCCGCAGGACCCCCACGATCTCCAGCAGGCTGGTGAATCCCTGGGCCAGCCCCGCCAGAGCGCCCACGTACTGGGTGACGGACCCCACCCCGAAGGCCCCGCCCAGGGCCTTCAATCCGGTGAAGAGGTAGATGACCCCCATGAACGCCTGGGACACCGCGCCCGATGCGGCGGCGCAGGCCCCCATGGGCCCCCGGGCCCACCTGGCGATGGAGGAGGCGGGGCCAAAGGAACTCTCCGCCTTTGCGGCGCTTTCCAGGAATCGATCCTGGGCGTAGGTGCGTATGTCCGTCCCCCGGTGGCGCTCCTTCATGGCGATAAAGTAGAAGAAGGAGAAGCCCCGGTTGCCCGCCGCGCCGTCGTATCGGTTCCAGTAGGAGTATGAGTGGTTTGTCAGCGCGCCGGAAGCCAGCACCGACCCCACCAGCAGCGCCGCCATCCCCGCCAGACATCCGGGGTGGTTCAGCCAGACAAGAGCGCTTCCTTCCGGCACAGGCAGAGTGAACAGGCTCACCGACAGCGCCGCCGCTCCCAGAATACGGAACACCGCCTCCACCAGCCGGGGATAGATCAGGAACAGCCTGTTCAGCCCCCAGCCGTTCCAGTTGTTATTCTGCTGGATCTGCGTCAGCAGGACCTGGGTACCGGGATCGTCCACGTCGCAGAAATCCATCTTCAGCAGCTTTTCAAAAAAGATGTATTGGGAGGCGGGCCACTGGACGCCGTCCTTTACCGCGCCGTACCAGCATCCGACAGCGGTCTGGATGACGCCAATGGCCGCTGTGGAGACCAGCAGGGCTGCCAGCAGCCGCCACACCTGCCCCGGATCTCCGCCGGCTGCGATAGCGTTCACCAGCCGCGCGGTGAAGTACAGCGGCAGGCAGGGCGCCAGAGCTGTCACCGCCGGGCGGGCGGCGCAGGCGGCGAACATCCCCGGCGCGGCCTTCCGCCAGATGGCGAAGCCCCGGCGGGTGCAGGCCATGGCTTCTTTGAAGGTCAGGCGGTCTTTCTTATTCATCCTCCATCGCCCCTTCCCTGTAATATTTGCTTTGAATATTGAACAGACAGGCGTACCGTCCGCCCGCGTCCAGCAGCTCCTCGTGGGTGCCCTCCTCGGCGATGCCGCCGTTTTCGATGAGCAGCACCCGGTCGCAGAACCGGGTGGAGGCCAGCCGGTGGGAGATATATACGCTGGTGCGGTTTCCGGTGAGATCGCTGTACTTCTGATACAGGTCGCTCTCGGCGATGGGGTCCAGGGCGGCGGTGGGCTCGTCCAGCACCACAACGGGAGCGTCCTTATAGAGGGCACGTGCCAGCATCAGCCGCTGTATCTGCCCGCCGGAGAGGTCCACGCCGTCCAGATAGACCTCCCGGCCCAGATGGGTGTTCTCCTCCTGGGGCAGCTCCCGGACCTTGTCCGCGATGCCTGCCCGCTCCAGGCAATCCCACATTTTGGGACGATCTACGTTTTCCCCGTTGGTCTGGGCCACGTTCTCCGCCAGGGTCCCCGCCAGAACAGAGAATTGCTGGAATACGGCAGAGAAGTGCCTGTAATAGTCCCGGCGGTCATACTGCCGGATGTCTTCCCCGTCCAGCAGTACCTGTCCCTCCGTGGGGTCGTACAGGCCGCAGAGGAGCTTGATAAGGGTGGTCTTTCCCGCGCCGTTGCGGCCCACCACCGCCAGCTTCTCGCCGGGATGGAGCGTCAGGTCGACATGGGACAGGGTGTCGTGGTCCGCGCCGGGGTAGCGGAAGCTCACGTCCCGCAGCTCCAGGGTATACAGATGGTCCGGCTTCACCGCCAGGGGTTTGCCGTCCCCGAAGCGGAACAGCTCCGGTGCCTCCATGAACTCCCGCAGGGCGGCAAGGTCCAGACTCTCCCGGTGGAGCTCCCTCATCTGGGCAAAGATGCCCGTCACCCAGCTTGTGAAGCCGCTGACCGCCGTGAAGTACAGCACGAATGCCGCCGCCGTCAGCTCCCCCCGCAGGGCCATGGCGATGAGCAGGCCGTAGGCCGCGCCGTTGCGGAGAAACGCCAGCACAACGTCCAGCAGGTCCGCCCAGAAATACCGCCTGTAGACGCCGGTCAAAAAGTCCCGGTACAGTCTGGTGTACCTGTCGTACAGCTCTGTCAGCCAGGGGCCAATGCCGAAGATGCGGATATCCTTGGCCAGCTTGACGTCCAGGCTGCGCTCCACCACATGATCGATCTTGTGGCCCAGCGCGCCCTCCTCCTCCCGGTGGCGGTACCGCCAGGCGCGGAGATGCTCTCCGGCAAAATATCCCGCGGCGGACAGGACGACGCACAGCGCCGCGATCCACGGCCCCACCTGGGCCAGCAGCAGCAGGTAGACAATAAAGCAGATGACATTGGTCAGCAGCTCTGTCAGGGTGGTCCAGATGTATTCTCCGGCCTCACTGTTGCCGTCCACGCATTTCTGCGCTTTCTCCGCCCGCTTGAGATAGTCCGGGTCCTCAATGTGGGGGAAGGAGGTCCGGCAGAAGGTCATGTGCAGGTCCAGACACAGCCCGGTGCGTACCCGGACACGTCCAAACAGGGAATTGGCATCCAGATAGGACCGCAGGGCCCGGACCGCCGTCATGCCCAGGGTGAACCAGAGGATCATCCGGACAAATTCTCCTGGGCTCACGCCCCGTCCCACGGCCTCCAGGATGGCGGGCACCACGAACAGCTCCAGCAGGCTCCCCGCCACGCCGCAGAAGATCAGCCCCAGGACGATGGCAAGGACGCTTTTGCAGTCCCGCCACGCCCGGGAGACCATAAAGGCGCAGTTGGACCACATGCCATAAGCGGTTTTTTTCTGTTTGCTTCGGGTTTGCTTCATGTTTCTCACCTCATGCCCCATGGTATCATAAAATCCCCCGGCTGTGTAAACCGGGGGACGAACTGTTCATTCCGGGGGACGAATTGCAGGAGAGGGCCATTACCCCAGAGGCAGCAGGATCTCGGTGGTAAAGGCCCCGTCCTCGCTGTTGCGGGAGAGGTAGCCTCCCAGCCGCTCCACGATGGCGTCCATCCGCACCAGGCCGAAGCCGTGGCCCTCACCCTTGGTGGAGCGGAAGAGGCCGCCGGTCTTTTTCCGCTTCCCGACGGCGGTGAAGTTGGTGAAGGAGATGTACAGCTGGGGACCCTTCCTGTCAATATAGACCCGGATGAGCCGGTCCTCCTCGGGCAGGGCCAGACTGGCCTCGATGGCGTTGTCGAAGAGGTTGCCCAGAATGACGCACAGGTCCAGCTCGGAGATGTTCAGCTTCACCGGCACGCTGGCGTCCGCCCGGACGGGGATTCCCCTGGACCGGGCGAGAGATATCTTGCTGTTGAGAATGGCGTCCGCCATGGGGTTGCCGGTCCTGACCACCATGTCCACCGTGGCAAGGTCCGTCTCCAGGGTGTTCAGATAGGCCTCCAGGGCCTCCCAGTCCCCCAGAGCGGCGTGGGCCTTCATGGTCTGAATATGGCTGCGGTAGTCGTGCCGCCAGCCCCGCATCTGGCGGTACATGTTCTCCACCTCGGCGTAGTGAATCTCGATGAGCGCCCGCTGATAGGCGGCCAGCCGCCGGTCCAGCAGCCTGTCAAAGAATTTCATAGGCGTTCCCTCATATGTTGTGGATGATGGCCTGATTCAGCTTCTCGTACTGTCCCCGTGGCAGGGGGATGCGCTCGCCGGTGGTCAGCTCCGCCTCCGTCCGGGTCACCCGCCGGATGTACGTCAGGTTCACGATGCAGCTCCGCCCCACCCGGTAGAACCGCCGGTCCAGCTCCGTCTCCAGCTCCGACAGGGGGCGCTTGACGGCGTAATCCCCTCTGGCGTGGACGGTGACGTAGTTCTGCCTGACGTCCAGCCAGCGGATTTCCCGCAGCGGCAGGCGCACCGTCTCGCCGGGGAGCTCCAGCGTCAAAAGCGGCTCGTTCCGGGCCAGACGGCCGACAGCCCGCGTGAGGACCTGATGAAACTTTTCCCCGTTCACCGGCTTCATCAGGTAGTGAAGGGCGGAGACCTCATAGCCCTCGGCGATGTAGTCGGCATAGCCGGTGATGAAGACGATCTGCACCGCCTCGTTGTCCCGCCGGACGGTTTTGGCCAGCGCCACGCCGTCCATGCCGGACATTTCGATATCCAGCAGGAGCACGTCGAAGTCCTTCTTTTCCCCGTAGCGGAACAGGAAGGCCTCGGCGGAGGGAAAGGTCTCGATCTCCGCCTCCGCCCCCTCCCGCCGGGCCCATCGGGCGGCCAGAGAGGCTACCAGACGGCTGTCCTCCGGGCGGTCGTCACAGACGGCAAACCGGTATTTCATGGCAGGGGCCCCCTTCGCATTTTTTCTTCAGTATAGCACAGGGGGGAGAAAAAATCCAGTGGGGCCGCTGCGGGCAGCGGCCCCGGAAATCAGCCGCTGACGGGGTCGGTTGGCGAAAGGTTCGTTTATGAACGATATGTAAATTGAGGAAGTTTTCTCTTGACATGTGACAACCTGTCATGTATTATAAGCGGCAGTCCAGGGAAAGGAAGCGAAACATGCCCACCAGTACCTTTTTCAACCTTCCGCCCCCCAAGCGGGAGAAGCTGCTCCACGCCGCCATTGCGGAGTTCGCCCGGCGGCCTTACGGAGAGGTGTCCATCAACCGGATCATCCAGACGGCGGGAATTCCCCGCGGCAGCTTTTACCAGTATTTCGCGGACAAAACGGACCTGTTCCGCCACGTGCTCCGGGGTTACGACCGGATGCTGGAGACGGCGATTCTGAAAAGTCTGGACCAGTGCGGCGGGAGGCCTCTGGAGATTTCGCTGGCGCTGTACGACCTGGTTTTGGTCTATGTCCGGGAAAACTGGGCTCAGTTTGAGCTGTTTATGGGTATTCTGCAAAAGAACATGGGGATGGACGCGGGACAGCTCCTGTCCCTGCCGGATATGGTTCTGAAGGTCATGGACCGGGCCGACTGGCAGGGACTGGAGCACCTGACGGGCGATGAGCGGCTGGGTCTGATGGACCTGCTGTTTTCCGCCACGGGGCAGGCGCTGCTGTCCGTATTCTGTGAAAAACTGTCCGCAGAAGAGAGCCGCCGGAGGCTGGCTCTCAAAATTTCCATCATCCGCCGGGGTGCGGAACGCAAGGAGGAACCTTTATGCTGAAATTAGACAACATCGTTAAGGTATATAAAACCGGCGGGGAGGACGTTACCGCCCTGCGGGGAATCAGCCTCAGCTTCCGGGAAAATGAATTTGTGGCCATTCTGGGCCACTCCGGCTGCGGCAAGACCACGCTGCTGAACATCGTGGGCGGCCTGGACCAGTATACCAGCGGCGACCTCGTCATCAACGGCCGCTCCACGAAGGAATTCAGGGACGGGGACTGGGACGCCTACCGCAATCACTCCATCGGCTTCGTCTTCCAGAGCTACAACCTCATCCCCCATCAGAGCGTTCTGGCCAACGTGGAGCTGGCCCTGACCCTCTCCGGCGTGGGGAAGGGGGAGCGCCGCCGCCGGGCGGCGGAGGCCCTGAAAAAGGTGGGACTGGCAGACCAGATGAAAAAGCGGCCCAACCAGCTCTCCGGGGGCCAGATGCAGCGGGTGGCCATTGCCCGTGCGCTGGTAAACGACCCGGACATCCTGCTGGCCGACGAACCCACCGGAGCCCTGGACAGCGAGACCAGTGTGCAGGTCATGGACCTGCTGGCGGAGATCGCCCGGGAGAAGCTGGTCATCATGGTTACCCACAATCCGGAGCTGGCGGAGAAATACGCGAGCCGCACCATCCGCCTGCTGGACGGCCGGGTGGTGGACGACTCCGCCCCCTTTGACGGCGGGCAGGAGAAGCCCGTGCGGGTGGAGGTGGGAAAGAAAAAGCCCTCCATGAGCTTCTTTACCGCCTTCTCCCTGTCGCTGAACAACCTCATGACCAAAAAGGGGAGGACCATCCTGACCAGCTTCGCCGGGTCCATCGGCATCATCGGCATCGCCCTGATCCTGTCCCTGTCCTCCGGCATCAACAGCTATATCAATCAGGTTCAGGAGGAGACCCTGTCCAGCTATCCCGTCACCATCCAGGCGGAGAGCACCGATATGTCGGATCTCATGACCTCCCTCATGGGGGCCCGGCAGAAGAGTGAAGACAGCCACGACAGGGACCGGGTCTATGCCTCCACGGTCATGTATGACATGATTTATTCCATGGTCAACGCCGAGACCCGGACCAACAACCTGCGGGAGTTCAAGAAGTACCTGGATCAGGGCGGGGGCGGCATTACCGACATCGCCACCGTTCAGTACAGCTATGATTTCGGCTTCGACATCTACACCGGGGATGAGGACGGGGGCATCGTCAAGAGCGACGCGATGGAGATGATGCAGGCGGGTATGAGCGCCATGTACGGCGGCGGGGACTACTCCGCCATGACCTCCACCATGACCTCCATGCCCATGGGCGAGATGATGACGGCGCGGATGGACGTATGGGAGGAGCTGCTGCCCGGCATGAACGGCGAGCCGGTGGGGACACAGGTCATGAGCCAGTATGATCTCCTCTACGGGAAGTGGCCGGAAAACTACGACGAGGTGATCCTCTTCGTGGACCGGAACAACGAGATTTCCGATCTGATGCTCTACGCTCTGGGCCTGCTCACGGAGGAGCACATGATTGAGAGCATGGAGGCTGCCAGGAACGGCAGTGAACTGGAGAAGGAGCAGCGCAGCTGGAGCTGTGAGGAGCTGTGCGAAATGGACTTCAAGCTGCTGCTGCCCGCGGAAAAGTACCAGTATGACCCCTCCAGCGAAACCTGGGTGGATATGTCCGCCACGGAGACGGGGATGGACTTCCTCTACAACAGCGAGGACGTGGGGACACGCCTGAAAGTGGTGGGCGTGGCCCGGCCCGGCGAGGACTCCAACGCCGGGATGGTCACGGGAGCCATTGGCTACACCAGCAGGCTGACCGCCTACGCCATTGAAACCACGGCGGAGATGGACATCGTGAAGGAGCAGATGGAGGATCGGGAAACCGACGTGATTTCCGGTCTGCCCTTCCCCCGTGAGGACGATGTAGAGCCTTCCGACGACCAGAAGCGGCTTGCCGTCAAAGACCATTTGCTGTCCCTTCCGGATGTGGAGAAGGCCGCCGCCTATATGGACGTCATGAGCCAGCCCTCCGACGAATACGTGGAAACCGTGGTGGACCAGCAGATGGAGGGCATGACGCGGGAATCCATCGAGGAGGCCATTATCGCACAGTACGCAGGGGAGATGGGCGTGGACGGGGAAACCGTCTCCGGCTACATCGCGGACATGGACGACGAGACCCTCTTTGCCCGGATCGAGGAGGCCATCGGACAGCAGGTCCGGGAGCAGTACGCCCAGGGGGTTCAGGCACAGCTGGGGGCCATGAGCCAGGACCAGCTGGCCCTGACGATGCAGGCGGCGCTGGAGGATCCGTCCCCCCTGTCCGTCCACGCCGAACCGTTTGAATCCTGGCAGTACGTCTATCTCTACGACCACTACATGCCCCCCACGAAATCCGACTCCACCTATGAGGACAATATGGATCTTCTGGGCTACGTGGACCTGGAGAGCCCCTCCGCCATCAATATCTACGCCGCCACCTTCGCCGGGAAGGACCGGATCGCGGACCGGATCGCGGACTACAACGCTTCCGTTGCCAGCAGCGAGGACGAGATCAGCTACACCGACTACGTGGCCCTGCTGATGAGCTCCATCACCAGTATCATCAGCGGCATCAGCTATCTGCTCATCGCCTTTGTGTCCATCTCCCTGGTGGTTTCCTCCATCATGATCGGCATCATTACCTATATCTCCGTGCTGGAGCGGACCAAGGAGATCGGCATCCTCCGGGCCGTGGGCGCCAGCAAGCGGGACGTGAGCCGGGTGTTCAACGCCGAGACTCTCATTGTGGGTCTGGGCGCGGGAATCATCGGCATCGGCGTGACGCTGCTGCTCATCATTCCCATCAACGCCATACTGCTCCACTTCACCGGTATTGCCGGATTGAAGGCCGCGCTGCCCGTTCAGGGCGCGGCGGCTCTGGTAATCATCAGCGCCCTGCTGACCATCATCGCGGGTCTGATCCCCTCCCGGGTGGCCGCCGGAAAGGACCCGGTGGTGGCCCTGCGGACGGAGTAGTCCGAAATTCCCAGGACACAGTCCCCCGGCAGTTATGGCTGCCGGGGGACTGTTTTTAACATTTATACGGTACTTCTCTTTGTCAACTGCAAAAAATTGTCAGGATTGCGGGTTGAAATGGGAATAATCCTGGTATACAATAAGCAAGCTGAAAAAGTACCGCATATTTTGATAACAGAAAGAGGTTTTTCCTTTGAAGAACGAAAAACTGCGCAATGTCGCCATTATCGCTCACGTAGACCACGGCAAGACCACGCTGGTGGACGAGATGCTCAAGCAGGGCGGCGTCTACCGGGAGAACCAGGAGGTGGTGGACCGGGTCATGGACTCTGGCGACCTGGAACGGGAGCGGGGCATCACCATCCTGGCCAAGAACACCGCCATCCAGTACGGCGATACCAAAATCAATATTGTGGACACCCCCGGCCACGCCGACTTCGGCGGCGAGGTGGAACGCATCCTGAAAATGGTCAACGGCGTCATATTGCTGGTGGACGCCGCCGAGGGCCCCATGCCCCAGACCCGTTTCGTGCTGAGCAAGGCTCTGGAGCTGGGCCACCGGGTGATTGTGGTGGTCAACAAGATCGACCGGCCCGACCAGCGGATCTATGAGGTCATCAACGAGTGCGGCGACCTGCTCATCGATCTGGACGCCACCGACGAGCAGCTGGACAGCCCCATGCTCTTCTGCTCCGCCCGGCGGGGCATCTGCTCCTATCACCCCGAGGATCTGGGCACGGATCTCAAGCCTCTCTTCGAGACCATCCTCAACTATATTCCCGCCCCGGAGGCGGAAGTAGGGGCCCCCTTCCAGATGCTGGTCAGCTCCATCGACTACAACGAGTTCGTGGGCCGCATTGCCATTGGCCGCATCGAGCGGGGGAGCGTCAGGCAGAACCAGGAGATCGCGGTGTGCAACTACCACGATGCCGACGCCGCTCCCAGGAAGGCCAGGGCCGTCAGCATCTATGAGTTCGACGGCCTGGGCCGGAAGGCCGTCGCCGAATCCTCCGCCGGCAACATCATCGCCATGAGCGGCATCGGCGACATCACCATCGGCGACACCGTCTGCGCCGCGGCCGATCCCGAGCCCCTGCCCTTCGTGAAGATTTCCGCCCCCACCATGGAGATGACCTTCTCCATCAACGACTCCCCCTTCTGCGGCAGAGAGGGCAAGTTCGTCACCTCCCGCCAGATCAGGGACCGGCTGTTCCGGGAGACCCTGAAGGACGTGTCCCTCCGGGTCACGGAGATCGAGGGGGCCATGGACGCCTTCAACGTGGCCGGCCGGGGGGAGATGCACCTGTCCATCCTCATCGAGACCATGCGCCGGGAGGGCTACGAGTTCCAGGTGTCCCCGCCCCGTGTGCTCTACCAGGAGATCGACGGCGCGCGCTGTGAGCCCATCGAGCGGCTGGTGGCCGACGTGCCCGCCGACAGCGTGGGCGCGGTCATTGAGAAGATGGGCTCCCGGAAGGGCGATCTGGTGGAGATGACCCCCGTGGGCGAGCGGATGAAGCTGGAGTTCCTGGTGCCCGCCCGTGGCCTCTTCGGCTACCGCAACGAGTTCTTGACCGACACACGGGGAGAGGGGATCATGGCCTCCGTGTTCGACAGCTACGCCCCCTACAAGGGCGATCTGAGCCGCCGGAACACCGGCAGCCTCATCGCCTTCGAGACCGGCGAGTCCATCACCTACGGCCTCTTTAACGCCCAGGAGCGGGGGGCCCTGTTCATCGGCGCGGGCGTGCCGGTCTACGCCGGCATGGTGGTGGGCGTCAGCCCCAAGCAGGAGGACATCACCGTCAACGTCTGCAAGAAAAAGCAGCTGACCAACATGCGGGCCAGCGGCAGCGACGAAGCGCTGCGTCTGGTGCCCCACCGGGTGCTGAGCCTGGAGCAGTGCCTGGAGTTCCTGGCGGACGACGAGCTGCTGGAGGTCACACCCAGGAGTCTGCGGATCCGCAAGCGGATTCTGGACCATGAAAAGCGCATGAAGGCCCTGAAGGGCGGCAAAAAATAACAAAGCAGTAACAAAAGCAGGGCAGGTGATATAATTTTGTATATCACCTGTCCTGTTTTTGTTGAGTTTGTCCATCTGGACGATTACAGATAGTATTTTTGCTGCGCGGCCTGCATGAATATTCTGTTTCTCTCTGTTTTCCGTCGCAATTCCACAAAAACGCCCGGTGCGGCTGAAAATATCTCTCCGTAAAATCTGCGCTTTCCACCGGAATTTCGGCCGGAACCGGCGGTTTTCCCGTGATTTTTTACGGGGCGCTTTGGCGGGGTGAGTTTACATAATTGGCGGGATAATTTCAAGTACAACGAGTTATAAACATTTTCCACAGAGTTTTCCACAACCATATTTTCCCGCCCCGCAAGCGGTGGGACCGGTTTTCAACAGGCGGTGGAAAACCCGGAAACCGCAGTTTGTCCCTCCGGAAACTGCGGGATTTGTTAACATAACGACGTGTTCTGAATTCCCGCGGCATTTCCCGGCCTTTCCCGCCTCACACGGTTTCCCCGCCCGCCTGCCGGACGGCCTCCAGCGCCAGCTCCAGAGTGGGGTCGGTGAGGGGAAACCGGAGGCGGTACAGTTCGGCGGCCAGAGGCAGCTCCGTGCAGCCCAGAATCAGCGTTTCCGCCCCCCGGCGGAGCAGGTCCTCCATGGCCGCCCGCGCATCGGAGGCGTCATAGTCCCTGCGTCCCGCCTTTACCCCCTGATAGATCATGTCCATGACGGCCCGCTGTCCTGCCGGGTCCGGGGTCAGCAGACGGATGCCCGTGCCCGCAAAGCACCGCTGATAGATGCCGGTCTGCACCGTTCCATCGGTGGCGAGGAGTCCCGCCGTTTCCACGCCCCGCCGCTCCAGCGCGCGGGCCGTCAGGCGGATCATGTGCAGCACCGGCACGGAGACGGCGGCCTGCACCGCGTCATAAAAGCAGTGAGCGGTGTTGCAGGGCATCAGCAGCAGCTCCGCCCCCTGCCGCGCCAGCCCCCGGGCGCTGGCGGCCAGCTCCGGCGCCGGGTCCGCGCCGCCGCTGAGGATGGCCGCCGTGCGGTCCGGAATGCTGGTGTTGCTGTCGATGAATACCCTCAGATGGTCCTGGTCACAGGACGCCGCGGTGTGCAGGATGATCTTTTCAAACAGGTCGGCAGTGGCCAGAGGCCCCATGCCGCCGATAATACCAATCGCTTTCTTTTTCATAAACGCGCCCTCCATGGCCGCAGTGTACCACAGCGGGGCGGGGAATGCAAGACGCCACGGCTACCGCAAAGCATGACAATATTACTTCCGGCTCTTCAGCCTGGAGGTAATATGCGAAGACATTACGGCAAAAGGCAGCTTTTGGGATAGCCAAAACCGGGGGAAACTGGTATAATAAATGTATCCCCGCAGGGGGGAATGGGGTGTACAGGGTGAGGAACGGAAACGACGAAAGGGGTAATACAATGGAAACCAGACCGTATGTATCATGGGATCTGATGAACGCATTTCTGATCGACGCATTCAGAGGCTATGGAGTGCCGGAGGAGGATGCGAAAATCTGCGCGGACGTGCTCCTGGAGTCGGACCGGCGCGGCATTGAGAGTCATGGCTGCAACCGCTTTAAACCGATCTACATTGACCGGATCGAAAACGGGACGCTGCTCCCTGTGACCAAAATAGACATCGTGAAGGATACGCCCACTACGGTGGTGATGGACGCCAACAACGGCATGGGCATGGTGGCCAGCTACAGAATGATGGAGCTGCTGATTGAGAAGGCCGGCAGGTACGGCATGGCCGGCGGCGCGATTTACAACTCCACCCACTACGGCATCGCGGGATATTGGACGGCAATGGCGGAAAAGGCCGGGATGATCGGGATTTCCGGTACCAACGCCCGGCCCTCCGTGGCCCCGACCTGGGGAGTGGAGCCGATGATGGGAACCAACCCGCTGACCTTCACCATGCCAACAGACGAGGCGTTCCCCTTCAACTTCGACTGCGCCACCTCCATCGTGCAGAACGGAAAGATCGAGTATTACCAGCGCACAGGCGCGCCCACGCCGGAGGGACTTGTGGTGACCGGGGATGGCGGGACCATGACGGATTCCGGACAGATTCTTCAGGATATGCGGGAGGGAAAATGCGCGCTGCTCTCCATTGGGGGCATGGGGGAGGATACCGGCGGCTTCAAGGGCTACGGGTTCACCACCATCGTGGAGATCCTCTCCGCCGCGCTGGCCGGAGGCCCCTTCATGAAGGAGCTCAGCGGCAGGAACCCGGACGGCAGCAACAGATTCTACCGGCTGGGACACTTCTTCTTTGTCGTGAATCCGGAGTTCTTCATGGGCCTGGACACCTTCCGGAAGACCGCCGGGGACATTTGCCGGGGGTTGCGGGCCTCGAAGAAGGCCCCCGGCGCGGAGCGCATCTACACCGCCGGAGAAAAGGAGTGGCTGGCCTGGCAGGAGCGGAAGGACAGGGGCGTGCCGGTGGGGGAATCTGTCCAGAAAGAAATCCTTGCCGTCCGGGATCAGCTGGGGCTGCCCTACCGTTTCCCATTTGAAGACTGAATTCTGAAAGAAAAAGAAGGGGGCGCATCTTCCGTGATTCATACAGATCGTTCTTTTTTCATGCTGGAGACCCGGCGGACTTCCTACTGCTTCCGGGTGACGGAGCAGGGCTTTTTGCAGCACCTGTACTACGGCCGCCGTCTGGACCTGTCCGGCGGCTGGGAGGCGCTGGTCCCGCAGGTCCGGCACATGCCGGGAAACGCCGCGGGATGGAACGGAGTCAGTCTGGAGGACATGGCCCTGGAGACCTCCGCCCCCGGACTGGGAGATCTGCGGGAGAGCATGGTCATGGTCCGGACCGCCGGAGGGGATACGCTGACGGATTTCCGCTTTGAAAGCGCGGAGATTCTGCCGGAGAAGCCGGAGCTGGAAGGCCTGCCGTCGTCCTGTGACGGGACAGGAAGTTGCCGGACGCTGCGGGTCTGCCTGCTGGAGCAGAGCGGCGGGCTGCGGCTGGAGCTTCTCTACACCGCCTTTGACAGCTGCGACGTGATCGCCCGGTCCGCCCGGCTGGTAAACCTGGGGGAGGAGCCGGTCGAGGTGCTGCGGCTGCTGAGCAATCAGGTGGATTTCCCGGAGCAGGACTACATTTTCACGGCCTTTACCGGCGCATGGGGCCGGGAGTTCGAGCGGACGGAGACACCCTGCGGTCCGGGGACCGTCGCAGGCGGCAGCCGGACGGGATGCTCCTCCAGCCGGGCCAATCCCTTTGTCATGCTCCGGCGGCGGACGGCGGATGAGGACCAGGGGGAATGCTTCGGCTTCCACCTGCTCTACAGCGGCGACCATCTTGCGTGCGCCTCCGGCAACCCTTACGGTAAGCTGCGATTCCTCCACGGTATCCAGCCGGAGGGCTTTTCCTGGCGTCTGGAGCCGGGAGAGAGCTTTACCGCCCCGGAGGCGGCCATGACCTGCAGCTGGGGCCTGGCGGCCATGAGCGGACATCTCCACGCCTTCATCCGGGAGCACGTGGTCCGGGGCTGGTGGAAGTGCCGGCCCCGGCCGGTGCTGGTGAACAGCTGGGAAAGCTTTTACTTCCGGTTCACTCAGAAGGACCTGCTCCGCCTGGCCCGGCAGGGCCGGGAGCTGGGGGCGGAGCTGTTCGTGCTGGACGACGGCTGGTTTGGGAAGCGGGATCGGGACGACCGCTCCCTGGGGGACTGGGATATCGTATACAAACGGAAGCTGCCCGGCGGACTCCGGGGCCTGTCGGAGAAGGTGCGGGAGCTGGGCATGGGATTCGGCCTGTGGGTGGAGCCGGAGATGGTCAGTGAAGACAGCTCCCTTTACAGGGCCCACCCGGACTGGGTCCTGGGCAGGATGGAGCAGGCTGTGGGCCGGAACCAGTACATTCTGGATCTGACCCGGCGGGCGGTGCAGGATCATCTTATCGGCGTACTGACGAAGGTCTTTGAGGAGGCGGAGCCGGTCTATGTCAAGTGGGACATGAACCGGATCATGACGGATACCCATACCGCCTCTCTGCCCCCCGAACGGCAGGGGGAGGTTCGTCACCGGTACATTTTGGGGCTTTACCGGGTGCTGCGGACGCTGACGGAGCGGTTCCCCCGGATCCTGTTCGAGGGCTGCGCCAGCGGGGGAAACCGGACCGATCCGGGGATGCTGTGCTATATGCCCCAGGTGTGGCTGTCGGACAACACCGACGCGCTGTGCCGCTGCCGGATTCAGTACGGAGCCAGCTTTGGCTATCCCCAGTCCGTCATGGGCGCCCATGTCAGCGCCAGCCCCAACCACCAGACGCTGCGCCAGGCCCCTCTGGACAGCAGGTTTCACACGGCCGCCTTCGGCCTGCTGGGGTACGAGCTGGATCTGGGCAGCCTGCCGGACCGGGAGAAAATCCGCGTGGCGGGGCAGATTGCCTTTTACAAAAAGTACCGGGAGACGCTGCAATTCGGGAAGCTCTACCGCCTCCGGGGCGGGGAAGAGGGACTGTGGCAGCTGATGGCGGTAGCGGAAGACGGGGGAACGGCCCTGACCTTCCTGCTCCAGCAGGAGAACCGGGCCAACGCCCCGGCGCTGCGGCTGCCGGCACGGGGACTGGAGGCCCGGCGGGTGTACCGGATCTCCGTCCGTCCGGCGGTGACGGCGCTGGGAGAATTCGGGTCCCTGGTGAACATGGTCTCCCCGGTGCGGATTCGTCCGGGTTCCCTGGCGGAGTCGGCGGCGGACAGGGTGGTGCGGCTTCCCGGCGAGAAGGAGGAGATCACGGCCTCCGGCGACCTGCTGATGAAGCAGGGGGCGTGGCTGAAGCAGAGCTTTTCCGGTACCGGCTATGACAGCGAAACCCGTGTAATGGGGGACTGCGGCAGCCGGATGTATATTCTGGAAGCGAAATAGGAAAAGGGCGAGATCCGGCAGCCGGATCTCGCCCTTATTACCTTTCCGGATAGTCCATGCCTTTGGGCAGGCCCAGAATATAGTCGGCGGATACATTGTAGAACTGGCAGAGTTTGATCAGGTCGTCAATGCCGTACCGCGATACTCTTAACTCGTATTTTGAGACGGCAGCCTGCTCGCACCCCAAAACAGCAGCAATCTCTTTTTGAACAATATCCCGGTCCTGACGAAGCGCAGTAAGACGGTCAACATAATCCATAAAGATTCACCTCTATGGAAATGATAAATATTCCGAATCAGACTATTTACTTTTATTCCGATATAGATTATGATTAATCTGATTCAGATTATAGGGAGGGGATAAGTATTTTATGCAAGGCCGCTATATCAAATCAATCGTCGTTTCCGTTTCCATTCCGGAACCGACATACCGGCAGTTGAAAAAACTGGCGGCAGAGGCGGGATGGAATGCCACGGGATATGTGCGGCATCTGATGAATCAGGAGCTTTTGCGTCGAGGATTGCCTCTGTATACGGACGGCGCGGTCTGGATGGACTTGTAACGGAATGGGCGGCGGTCTCACCAGGGGCCGCCGCAACCGGTGCCTCAAGATAAGACAGAATGTATAAAGGGTTAATTCGCGGAAGACTGCAAGAAAAACCGTGCGGTCCCACAATCTGGAAAAGCTGTGGTATGCGGAAAAGCGGATTTGTCAATTTGTCACCGGTTTTGCTCGAAAAATGAGACTTATCACTTGCAATTCCCATTGCTGTGTGATAGAATGAAAGACACTTGTGCGGAATTGGGGCGTGTTCTTTTGGCTCCGAATAAGACAAACTTTATGTTATGCAATTACTATGGAGGTAAACGATGGAGCAGGAGCAGTTTACAGTGGGGCGGGATGAGTGAGAGATGAAACCGGTAAGAGTCTGCTGTTTCTGCGAGCGGTGGGAATCCGGAGGGATCGAGTCTTTTCTCTGCAATGTGCTGCTGCATATGGACCTTACAGGTCTGGAGGTGGACATTGTCGCGGCGCAGATGCAGGACAGCGTTTTTACCCGGCCTCTGAAAGATCGGGGCGTCCGGTTTTATGAGCTCTCCGGGCGGCAGAACCGGGTGCCTGAGAACCACCGGCTGTTCCGGAAGCTCCTGGAGGAGCGGCGGTATGACGTGGTTCATCTGCATATCTTTCACGGACTGTCCCTCTGGTATGGGAGGCTTGCCCGGCGGGCGGGTGTGCCGGTCCGGATTGCCCACAGCCATAACACGGCCTTGCGGAAGAGCCGGACAAGGCCGCTGAAGCTGCTGGTGCATCATATAAGCAGAAAACTGTTTACTCGCTGCGCAACGGATCTGTGGGCATGCTCCGGATCAGCGGCGGAGTTTATGTTTCCGGACAACGCCTTAAAAAGCAGAGGGTTTCAGTTTATCCCCAACGGGATCGATACGGACCGGTTCCGGTTTGACGCAGATGTCCGGGAGAAGGTGCGCGGAGAGCTGGGCGTGCGGGACAAGTACGTAATTGGAAACATCGGGCGGCTGTGTTACCAGAAGAATCAGAGCTTTCTGCTGGATATCTTTGCGGAAGTGCTCCGACGAAAGCCGGAGAGCGTTCTGCTTCTGACAGGCGAAGGACCGGACCGGCCGGCGCTGGAAGAGAAGGCAAAGAGGCTGGGAATTGCCGGCAGCGTCATATTTTATGGTACGTCGGACCGGGTGGAGCAGCTGCTGTGGGCCATGGATGTGTTTGTGATGCCCAGCAGATTTGAAGGACTGCCGGTTACCGGCGTAGAGGCGCAGGCTTCCGGCGTGCCCTGCCTGTTTTCTGACGCCATCACGGAAGACTGCCGGATTGCGGAAACTGTGAAATTGCTGTCACTCTCTGCACCGGCAGCAGAATGGGCGGATTTCGCTCTACAGGGAAACAGCTGCGGAAACAGGGCGGGAGGCGCTTCTGTTGTCCGGCAGGCAGGTTTTGATGTGGAAGATGTAGCCGGAGAGACAGAGCGGTTTTATTTGAGGGCGGAGAGCTATGGACGAGCCAAAGATTTCGGTTATTGTGCCGGTCTATAAGGTAGAGCAGTATCTTCGGAAGTGTCTGGACAGCATTGTCAACCAGACGTATCGGAATCTGGAAATTATTCTGGTTGACGACGGTTCGCCGGATGGCTGCGGGGAAATCTGTGATGAGTATGCCGGGCGGGATGAACGGATTCAGGTTATCCATAAGGCAAACGGCGGGGTGTCCTCTGCGCGGAACGAGGGGCTGGCTGCGGCCACAGGCGGGTGGATCGGCTGGGTGGACCCGGACGACTGGACGGAACCGGCCATGTTTGAAACACTGCTTTGGGCGGTCATGGAGACGGGGGCCGATATTTCGGTATGCGGCCATTGGGAAGAATATAAAAACCGGACAGATGCCAGCGGCTGGCCTGTCCGGCAGATTATGAATACGGAACAGGCGCTGGGAGAACTGCTGGAAAATGGCAGGATGAAAAATCTGCTGTGGGACAGACTCTTCCGGCGAGCGCTGTTTGACAATATCCGGTTTCCGGAGGGAAGAACATATGAGGACATAGCGGTAATGCACTGGCTGTTTCTGCGGGCGGAAAAGGTGGTATGCCTGCCGGACATCTTATATCATTACCGGCAGAGAGAGGGAAGCATCGTAGATAATGTTTCCCTGGGAAACCGGCTGAATCATTATATCGCTTCTGCGGAAAGATACGATGCGCTCTCAAAGGACTGGCCGCAGTTTGACCAGCTGATGGAGGCCCAGTGTGCAGCTTCTGCGGCAGGGATCTGGGCGGGATATTTGTCCAATCCCAGGGCAGAGCGAAAAAAATACAAGGCGGAGCTGCATGAAATTGCGGCTTTTTCGGCGCGCCATTACCAAAAAGCGCTGGAGTACATGGGGCTGGGGCTGGCCGGACGGCTGGTTCTTCGGTTGACTCCGCATGACAGGTGGTGGGCTTTTATATTGGCGCGGGGTGTGGCGGTGCTGTACGGGTGGAAGCACGGTCGAAGTCTGTAGCCATACGGAAATAAGAAGCCGTACCAACAGGCGGGAGCAAACATCCTGACGGAAAATTTACCGTCCGGACTGCGCTTTCCTTCCTTGCCGGTGGAAAATTCTTCCCGTCAATCTGCGCGCTTCGCCTGTTGGTTCAGATTCCAGGGCCTGAAAATATTTTGAAAATGAAAAGAGATGGGGACTATGAATAATTTTCATCACAGTCATCATTTGGATTTGGCGAATGAAACACCGGAATATCCGTTCCTTTTTTCCTTTGTGATGGCAGTTTATAATGTTGAAAGTTATTTAAGCGAAGCTGTTGACAGTCTGATGCAGCAGGACATTGGCTTTGATGCGATTCAAGTCATTTTAGTGGATGATGGTTCAACAGATCAGAGTGGGGATATATGTGATGCACTGGAGTGCCAGTATCCCGGAAATGTTATAGCACTCCATAAGGACAATGGAGGAGCGGCCTCTGCCAGGAACAGGGGATTGGAGTTTGCAACTGGACAATATGTTGGATTTATGGATCCCGATGACAAAATATCTAAAAACACCTGTTCGCTGGTATACCGTTTTTTTCAAGAGCATGAGGCGGAAACCAATATTGTCTCAATCCCCATGACTTTTTTTGGTGCAAAAAAGGGGCCCCACGTTTTAAATTATAAATTTCAAAAGGGAACTCGCGTAATTGACTTGCGGGAGCACTACGACTGTATACAGTTGAGTTTGGCATCAATTTTTGTAAAGCATGAGACTGCCTCTAAAATAAAGCTGAACGAGCAGCTGGAAGTGACAGAGGATGGGCGCTGTTTACTTGAGCTGTTTATGGAGAAGCCGTTCCTTGGAGTAGTCCATAATGCGTCTTATCTTTATCGCAGACGGGCAAATGGTACGGTATCCCTGACATCAGGAGTTGTGGGGCGAAAGAGCTGGTATATTCCGTGGGTTGAAGCATTTGCCGAGCAATCAATCAAAGATTATCAGAATAATTGGGGATATGTTCCGGAATTTGTGCAGTTTACAATTATGTACGAGTTACAATGGCGCTTTTGGAAGGAGCACATTCCCGATGAGGTTTTAACCGATGCGGAGAAAGCGGAATACCGTCAGAGAGTATATGGGCTGCTTACATATATAGATGATAAAATTATCCGCGCACAGCAGCATCTGGGGACTGTGCGCAAAAATCTGGTTTTGGATTGTAAATATAAAGAAGAATACAAAAGAGTGCCGCATGTTGCCGGGATAATGTTCAGTCTGAGATACAGTAAATGGGGGTTGCGGCAGAGAATTGATTTTGTCACGGTATCTCAAACTTCAATTACCGTTGAAGGGCGTATAACGGTTCCCGCCGTTGAGATGCGCAGATTGGGGGTATGGGCCAGTATTGATGGTGCTGAAGTCCAGTGTGAACTGTTCCGGGTAGAAGAGACGGACTGGTTTGCAGACGAACCGTTGTCTACAACGTATGGTTTTAGAACCAGGTTTGCCAATCGAGATGAGGTATACTGTCACAGGGTTAAATTTTTCTTTCTTTTTGGATCAGAGCGGACGGACTGTGGAAAATTAAATTTTTCCCGTTACTCTCCGATTGGAAGCGAGTATCGGAACAGTTACTGCTGGCTCAATGGTCGAAAAATAACGGTGGATCGTGGAACGCTGCTTTTTACAAAATGCGGGGGCAGGGGGATACTTCAGCGGGAACACCGTTTGCTCAGGGAATTGTGGAAGAATAAAAAGAACAGTGACCGTAAGGCTGCGATTGCAAGGCTTCTGCGGTTGATAATAAAGCCTTTCTGCAGAAAATCAATTTGGATTCTGTCAGATCGCCTGGAATGTGCAGGCGATAATGGAGAAGCTTTATTCAGGTACATTAATCAATATCATTGTGGGGACGTAGATGCGTATTTCGTTCTGAACAGGGAGTCAGAGGATTATCAGAGGCTGAAAGCAACCGGCCATGTTCTGGACTGCGGTTCCTGGAAATACAAGTTCCTGTTTTTATGTGCTGATGCGATCATCTCTTCTCAGGCGGAAGATAGTACAGTAAACCCTTTTTACGGGTTTTGGAATCCCTACCGAGACATTATAAATCAGAAGCCCTTTATTTTTTTGCAGCATGGAGTTATCATAGACAACCTTTCGCAGCAGCTGAATCGCTACAGGAAAAATATTCGGGGCCTGGTTGTTTCCGCCGTAGCAGAACGTAATTCCATTTGTACAGAGCCTTATTTCTATACTCTGGGCAATCTGTGGATGACAGGTCTCCCGCGGTTTGATTTGCTGTATCATGACGAGAAAAAGCGCGTCGTGATTATGCCGACATGGAGAAAGTATTTACTGGACCGGCAGAACCATAATACCGGTATCTGGGAAAAGGGGGCCGCATTTGACGGCAGTGAATATGTGCAGTTTTATCGGGATTTACTACATGACGAGCGCCTGCAAAGCGCCGCAAAGAGCTTTGGATATTTGCTCTCATTTTTCCCGCATCCGAATATACGGCCACATATTGGATCGTTTGAGGTGCCGGAGAATGTGGTGTGTCCGGGGTCAGAAGAAACCTGTTGTGAAGTGCTTGCAAAAAGCGACCTGCTGGTAACAGATTATTCGTCTGTTGCAATGGATTTTGGATATCTCAGAAAACCTGTCTTATACTGTCAGTTTGATAAAGAGGAATTTGATCAGGGCGGTCATATTTGTACACCGGGGTATTTTGATTACGAAAAGGATGGCTTCGGTGAGGTGGTTTATAATCGGGACGACCTGGTGGACGCTATTATTTCCTACATGAAAACAGGTTGTCAATTAAAACCCGTGTATCAAGAGCGCATGGATCGGTTTTTCTTTTATAATGATAAAAATAACTGCGCACGTATTTATGAAAAGATAAGAGATGAGCTGTAAAGTAATGAAAAAATACCTGTCAAAAATATACAAAAAGGCTGTTGTGCTTTTTTGTCTGGCCGCAGATAAAATTCTACGGCTCTTTCCGCTGCGCAACATTATTCTGTTGGAAAGTTATCCGGATTTTACCGACAATACCATGGCGCTTTATCGGTATCTTGTCAAAAAGCGTCAGGATTTTGGGTACAGGCTGATATGGATCACAGAGCAGAGTCAGAAGACTCCTCCGGAGGGAGGAACCTGCGTCAATAAAAAGGGTGGATTGAGAGAACGGCAACGGTGGTTTGTTCTTCAGCGGACAGCAAAGGTTTTTGTCAGCTGCAACCGGTTTTATCTGACAACATTACGAAGCGGACAGGTCTCTCTTTTCTTAACCCATGGCTCCCCTTTGAAAACAAGTCCGGGATATAAGTATTTTAATCGTTTTGACTATGTGTTATCCCAGTCTACATGGCTGACGCCATATGTGGCAGAGGAAAATCAAACTGAAATCAAGCGCCTGCTGACGCTCGGAATTCCCAGAAATGACGATTTATATCATCCTGGACAGGCTCTGTCAAAGCTGAATCTTCTCGGATATGAAAAGATTATTGCGTGGCTTCCTACCTACCGACAGCACAGGAAGGGAAACCGTCATGATATGAAGGCCAGTAATTTTGGCATTCCGCTGCTTTCTTCTGAAGAAGATGTGGCAAGATTGAACGCAAAGCTCGTCGAAAAAAATATGTTACTTGTCCTGAAGCCGCATCCGGCACAGGATTTGCGTGTGGTCCGTGCGCTTGCGGTATCAAATATCTTTTTTCTTGAAAATGCGGCTTTGGAGCAAAAAAGAGTCCCTCTGTATGCTTTCCTTGGCGCGGTAGACGCAATGTTGACAGATTATTCTTCGGTTTATTATGACTACCTGCTTTGCGATAAACCTGTTGGTCTCACTCTGGATGATTATGAGGTATATAAATCCAAACGGGGCTTTGTATATCCGGATCCCGATATGGTATTAAAAGGGTATCGGCTTTATACAGTAGACGATTTGCTGCAATTTATAGATGAATTGGCGAATGATAAACATCTTTATCGCAGGGAGCAGAATGAAATCTGCCGGTTGACCAATGATTACCACGATGATGGTTCATCGCAGCGAGTGGGTGAATTTGTAATCAGGCTTTTGCAGGGTGAAGGAAATTCAGTTTGAAATTCTGGCAAGAATGCGTATCAGGAGTGAGGCACAATGAACGTTGGATTGATCCTGGCGGGTGGACGAGGCGCCCGCTTTGGCAGCGCGCTTCCCAAACAATACCACACAATACATGGAGAAATGGTGATTGCGTATGTTGCAGATGCGTTAGAGAAAGCAGACAGCGTTGATAAAATCGTATTTGTTGGAGATAGTGAGGAACCGGATTTGCAGAAGTTGGCCAGCCGGTATGGCGGCGCTGTTGCGGATGGAGGGAAAACAAGGAACCTATCATTACAGAGTGGTCTGGATTATGTTTATGCGCATTTTGACTGCAAAAATATTATGATTTTTGATGCAGTCAGGCCAATGGTGAGTTCCGTTATGATTGACCGGTATTTTCATCTTCTGCATACGGGATATGACGCGGTGATTACGACACAGGAAATTACAGACAGTCTGGGATGCCGGGATTGCTGGAAGCTTGACCGCAGCCGCTATTATCTGATGCAGTCGCCGGAGGCATACCGCTTTGATCTGCTGTACAGGCATTTTGATAAGGACTCTTTATATACGGAGGTTCTTCACCATATGCCGGATACGACAAAAGCATATTTGAATTTTGATTTTAAAAACAATATCAAACTTACATACGACTGGGAGCTGGACTATTTGAGCGCATTACTGAAGTAAAATCTGTTATGAAAGGAAGCGCGGCAAGGTGGCGTGAGCAGAAAAGGAGACGCGAGAATGCAGGTGGCAATGGATTATCCTTTTGAATTTTCGGTTGTCATGGCAGTTTACAATGTGGAGCCATTTCTCAAAGAGGCGGTAGACAGCCTGATTGCGCAGGACTTTGGCTTTGAGAAAATACAGCTGATTATGGTTGATGATGGTTCTACCGATGGCAGCGGGGCTGTTTGTGATGAATATGCGGGGCAGTATCCGGAAAATATCGTCGTGATCCATAAACAAAATGGAGGAGTTTCTTCGGCCAGAAATGAAGGGCTGAAATATATTCAGGGGCGCTACATCAACTTTATGGACTCAGACGATAAATTGGGAAACAGAGTGATGTCTGTTGTCCATAAATTTTTCAGAAGTCATGAAGATGAAACAGATGCAGTCACAATTCCCATGTTCTTTTTTGATGGGGCTTCCGGGGGACATAAGCAAAATGCAAAGTTCCAGAAGGGCTCACGAGTTATTAATCTGCTACAGGAGTGGAAGACGGTCCAACTAAGCTGTTCTTCGGCCTTTATTAAGGCGGAAGCGGCATCCGGAATGCATTTTGATCCGACGCTTGCCTATTGTGAAGACGGGAAAGAAATGCTGAAGATCCTTTTGCGGAAAATGACGCTTGGAGTCGCAAAGGGGGATTCCTATTATTACCGTAAACGGACAGTGGGGGCGCCGTCCGCCATTCAAAGCTCTGAAAATAACATCAAATGGTATATGCCGTATCTGAAAGGGTTTACTGCGTCGATATTGTCATTTTGTCAGGAACAGATGGGATATATTCCTAAATTTATACAGTTTTCTTTAATGTATGACCTCCAATGGCGTGTGAGGCAGGAGCATATCCCGGATGCGGTTATGACAGAAGAGGATATATCTGCGTATAAAGCGCTTCTCTTTTCTCTTCTGAAATACTTTGATGACGATGTCGTTATGGCGCAAAAGGATATTCAGGTTGAGCACAAGGCCTTTATCCTGAAGAAGAAATACGGAAAAGATGCAGACAGGATGTGGGGAAGCAATACTGCTTTGCTGCATTATCAAAATACCTGTATTTGTCATCTGAACACGAATAAGACTCATTTGAACTTTATCTCCGTCACTCCGGATGCCATCCGGCTGGAAGGTTATATGGTACTGATAGCAGAAGATTATGGGGATGTACGGGTTTATTTGGAGGTCAACGGAGAAAAAGTGCCATGTGTCCCGGTGGACAGAGGGATGGACCGGATGGCGCTGGACGAGCCGATTTATTTTGCATATGGATTTCAATGTGAGGTTTCCGTTGATCCGGCGGTGGAGAAGTATGTAATATCCTTGTTTTGTGAGGTGGACGGCAGGCGGATCAATCGAAACCGGCTTGTGTATGGGAAGTACTGCCCGGTATCCGCCCAGTACCGGCACTCCTATTATTATCACGAAGGATATGTTCTGACGGCGGCTCAATCCCGACTTGTTGTGCAGAAATGCGGAAGAAAGGGGCGTTTGCAGAGGGAGTACGCATATCTGCGAGAACTGTGGCAAAGGAATGCGTGCGGAGGAAGAAAGGCGGTTTTTGCCCGCCTGCTGACGTTTATATTACGACGGTTTCAACACAAAAAGATATGGCTTATCAGCGATCGAGTCAGTCAGGCGGATGATAATGGAGAGGCGTTTTTCCAATATGCAGGAAAGAATTTGCAGAAGGATGTGAAGGTATATTTTGCTGTTTCTCCAGATAGTCCGGATTATAAAAGGCTGAAGGCGTATGGGAAGGTCATCCCTTTTCTTGGAAAAAGCTATAAGTTTCTTTACCTCCTGGCGGATTGTGTGATCTCCTCGCAGGCAGAAGAGTACATTTTTCATCCTTTCCAAAAATATTCTGTATTTTATCGTGATCTGTCACAGTCACAAAAATTTGTCTTCTTACAGCATGGTGTTACGAAAGACGACCTGTCTGCGTGGCTTAACCGGTTTAGTAAAAATATAAAGCTGTTTGTCACAACAACTGCTCCAGAGTATGAATCCATTTTGAAGGGTAAATATGATTACAGTTCAGATGTGGTGAAATTAACGGGTTTTCCTCGATATGACAGACTATACCGTCAGGAAAAGAGACAAATCACCATTATGCCAACCTGGAGAGCGTATTTGGTGACTGAAATAGACCCGAGGACCGGACAGAGGGAGTTAAAGCCCGGATATTGTGAGAGCAGCTATTTCGCCATGTACCATGAGCTGCTGAATTGCCGAAGATTATTTGACTGCGCGCAGGAAATGGGATATACGATTGCGTTTATGTATCATCCGAACATGATCTGTGCAAAGGATCTGATGGGCGGCGACCACAGGCTGGAGCTGCTGGGGCAGGATGCAGCCTATCGAGCAGTTTTTGCCGAGAGCAATCTGCTGATTACGGACTATTCCTCTGTTGCATTCGATTTTGCATATCTGCGAAAACCGATAATCTATTATCAGGCGGACAAAGAAGAGTTTTTCTCCGGGGCGCATACGTATGAAAAGGGATACTTTGACTATGAAAGAGACGGCTTTGGTGAGATAGAATGCTCCGTAGAATCGCTTGTAGATCGGATGATTGAATATATGAAAAACGGGTGTGCCTTAAAGGACGTGTACAGGGAAAGAATTGACGCAACATTTCCGTTTTCAGACCAGAATAATTGTCAGCGGGTCTGCGAGGAGATTATGAAATTGAAACAGGCGGAAATTAAATGATGATACAAAAACTCAAAAAGCACCAGTTCCTTTTTGAAGAGCTTGTCAAAAGGGATTTCAAAAAGAAATACAAGCGCACGGTATTGGGAATGGCGTGGAGTATACTGTCTCCGCTGTTGACGCTGCTTGTCATGCGGATGGTATTCACCCAGTTTTTTGGACGCAACACCCCTCACTACACGATATACCTGTTTTGCGGCAACCTGATTTTTTCCTGCTTCAACGAGTCCACCAGTCAGGGCATGACCTCTCTGATGGGAAACGCGGGGATCTTTACAAAGGTCAATGTGCCGAAGTATCTGTTTCTGTTCTCAAAAAATGTGCAGACGCTGATTAACTTCGGTCTGACCCTGTGCGTGTTTTTCATGTTCTGCGTACTGGACAACATTCCTTTTACATGGAAGTTTATCTGTCTGCTGTACCCGATCTGCTGCCTGGTGCTTTTCAATGTTGGAGTGGGGCTGATTCTGTCGGCACTGTTCGTGTTTTTCAGGGACATTCAGTACCTGTGGTCCGTGTTTACCATGCTGCTGATGTACATGTCCGCCATTTTCTATACCATAGACAGCTACAGCTATGAAGTGCAGTGCCTGTTTCTGGTAAACCCGGTGTACCTGTTCATCCGCTATTTCCGGAAGATCGTTATTGAGGCGACGATCCCGACAATCTGGTTCCATCTGCTGATGGCGGCGGACGTAGTTATTGTGTTGGGAATCGGGTGCTGGATGTATAAGAAATACAATCACAAGTTTCTGTACTATGTATGACAGAGGAACTGTATCTGCAATTGGCAGATACAGTCTCTGGATAGCAGACATCAAAAACTGGAAACCGGGAACCCGGTTTCCTCCAGGACTATGTCCTGGAGGAAAGGCTCCCTGTAAAAAAATGGGGAGTGTGCAAATGGCGGTGCTGCCTGCGTTGCCGGCAAAGCAATTCCGTCAAACGTATCGGCTGTTGGAAATCCTGCAGGAGTCATACGAAAAAATGTGTTCTTTCTGCCACAAAGCGTCCATAGTTGGACGGATGATGTGATTGAAAGATATATAGTACAGGAAACGGATGACTATGTGTATTGTACTGACAGGAACACGATGGATATGGGAGAGCTGGACGCGAGACTGAAAATGTCGGCAGATTCAGGAGAGCGTTTGGAAAGAATTCGCGAGCTGCTGGTCAATCAATCAAACAAAAACAGGTTTGCAATTTCCTGCGATGGGGAAAAGCAGGAAAGGAAACCAACCGCAGGCGCTTATGCTGCAGGCAACAAAGGGGGAGTAAGTATTTTAGAAGTGCATGACGTCTCCATCCGCTATATAACAGGAGACTTTAAAGATATCGGTTTAAAGGAATATCTGGTCCGGCGGCTACAGAACAACTATCACGTAAACGAGTTCTGGGCGGACAGAAACATCTCCTTCACGCTGGAAAAAGGAGACATGCTGGGAATTATCGGCACGAATGGGGCGGGGAAGTCCACGCTTCTAAAGGTCATTTCAGGCATTATGGAGCCTACCGGCGGGTGGGTAAAGCGGGAGGGAAGCATTGCTGCGCTTCTGGAGCTGGCCAGCGGATTTGACGGCGATCTGACCGTGCGGGAGAATGCCTACCTGCGGGGGGCCATGCTGGGGTATACCCGCAAATTTATGGATGAAAAGTACGGTCAGATTATTGAGTTCGCGGAGCTTCAAGAGTTTCAGGACAGACCGTTCAAGCAGCTTTCCTCCGGGATGAAAAGCCGGCTGGCATTTTCCATTGCTTCGTTGGTGGAACCGGATATTCTCATTTTGGATGAGGTGCTCTCTGTGGGAGACGGCGCTTTTCGCAGGAAAAGCGAAAGTAAGATGCGGGAGATTATCGCGGGCGGGGCCACGACAATTCTGGTCAGTCACTCTCTTCAGCAGGTGCGGGAGATGTGTACCAGGGTGCTGTGGCTCCACAAGGGGGAGCAGATAGAGTTTGGAGGCGATGTGCAGGGAATCTGCAGCCGGTATGCGAAATTTTTAGATGAGAAACAGCGGTAAAACGGTGATGGACCCGCTGAAAGAGACAGGGGGGCAGATATCCAGTGAATCCTTCAAGAAACTTTTCGTGGCCTGAATTGGCCAACCCATGGAAAAAGGCGTCTCAACCCGTAAAGTGGGCGTTTTTGGCAGCATGCTTCTTTGGCGTTTTGACACATATCTATATTTTTACAAATCTGATCCTGAATCACGACAGTGTGTGGCGTCTGTTTTATGACAACGCAAATCTTGGGCTGGGACGATGGTCGCTTCAGCTGCTGTCCGAATTCAGTACCAGATTTCAGCTCCCGGTGGTGATTGCTTTCATTTCGGTTATCATGCTGGCTTTTACTGCGGGAATCACGGTTTCAGTATTGGATATTTCCAACAGGATCATCGCTGTGCTGACGGCGGCTTTTCTTGTGACAATTCCTTCTGTTGCCTGCATTTTCTCCTATATGTTTACAGCAGATGCCTACTTTATTTGCCTGTTTTTGAATGCGCTGGCCGTGTATTTTGGAAAAAGGTTCAGGTGGGGCTGGTTTCCCGCCATTGTTCTGTGCACGCTGGCCTGCGGAGCATATCAGGCATTTATCTGCTACGCCATTGGGCTTTTCCTGATAGACTGCATTTTGGAGCTGTTTACAGACAAGCCGGTTGCTGAAATTGTGAAAAAGGGTGCGGGCTATATTGGTATCATTATAGCGTCCCTGGGTCTGTACTATTTGATTTTGATGGCTCTCCTGGCAATTAAAGGAACAGCTCTGAGCTCTTATCAGGGATTCAGTACCATAAACCCAATGGATTTTGCGGGGTTTTTATCTAAAGTTCCGCAGGCATATAAAAGCTTCTGGGAGTACTTTAAGACATCGCCGTTCAGCACAGGAGCCTGTCAGGTTATTCAGGTCCTCTTCCTTTTTCTGGCCGGAGGCGCTTTGGCGTATCTGGCGGCAGTATCAAAGCTTTACCGTAACTGGGTAAAAACACTGTTGCTGCTTCTGGGGGTATTATTGCTTCCACTGGCACTGAATTTTGTCACTATACTGGTTCAGGAGGGAACCGTTCATGCCCTGATGATATACTCATTTGTGCTGCTATATGTCTTCTCACTCAAAACTGTGGAAATGACATTACAGAAGATGATTGAAAATCAGACTTCGGACTGGCTGATACTGCATTTTTGCAGCGCAGTGCTGGCAGGGATCCTGATATGGAACAACTTCTGTGTCAGCAATATGGCGTATCTGCGGCTTCAGGTATGTTATGAGAATTCATTTGCGCTGGCTAATCGGATTGTCGCACGGATTGAGGCATTGGATGGTTACTCCCCGGAACTGCCGGTAGCTGTGGTCGGGGAGGCATCGCGGGCGCTGTATGGCGGCACGATCGGAGAGTTTTCACAGATCAACTCTTTGACGGGGACGAACGACTGGCTTCTCTACAGTTCAGAGCCGCATATAAGGACAAGAACTTTTATTGAACACTATATGGGGTTACATATGCCAACGCCAGGCAGAGAGCAGAAAGAACTTCTTAACAGCTCGGAATGGATAAAGGAGCTTCCCTCCTATCCTGCAAAGGGGTCTGTCGTAATGTATGAAGGAATTATCGTAGTGAAGCTGAGTGACGGGGCAATCAGATAAACGAGGAAGTGAACAGAAGAATGAGTAAAATCTCCATTATTGTCCCCTGCTATAACGAGGAGGCGGCGCTTCCGTATTTCTTCTCCGAAATACGGAAGGCAGCGGACGGTATGTCCGCTGCCTATGACCTTTGTTTTGAGTTCATTTTTATAGACGACGGGTCAAAGGATGGAACCTTGAAGCTGCTGCGGGAAGTTGCAGCGGAGGATCGCCGGACCCGATACATATCCTTCTCGCGGAATTTTGGGAAGGAAGCCGCCATGTATGCCGGATTCCAGCACGCGGAGGGGGACTGCGCTGTCCTGATGGACGCCGACCTTCAGCATCCGCCGTCCATGTTGGAGGAAATGTATCTGGCCATTACGGAGGAAGGCTGCGACATCGCGGCAGCCAGACGGGTCTCCCGGAAGGGGGAGCCGCCTGTCCGGTCGTTTTTTGCCCGATGCTTTTACAGGCTCATCAACAAAATATCCAGGGCGGAATTTGTAGATGGCGCCTCCGATTTCCGGATGCTGTCCAGACGCGCGGTGGATGCACTGCTGTCGGTAGGGGAATATAACCGCTTTTCCAAGGGGATCTTTGGCTGGGTGGGCTTTCAGACAAAGTGGATTCCCTATGAAAACGTGGAGCGGGTGGCAGGGGAGAGCAACTGGTCCTTCTGGAAGCTGTTTCTCTATTCATTGGATGGAATTATTGCCTTTTCTACCGCGCCGCTGGCGATCGCCTCGGTGGTAGGCGTATTGTTCTGTCTTGCTGCTTTTGTCTGGATAATTGTTATCACAGTAAAAACCGTTGTGTGGGGGGACCCTGTGGCGGGCTTTCCCACGCTGGCCTGTCTGCTGCTGCTGATCGGCGGCTCCATTCAGCTGTCGTTGGGGGTTATTGGGCAGTACCTGGCAAAAACCTATCTGGAAACCAAGCGGCGGCCCGTTTATATTATTGCGGAAACAGACAGAGAGCGGGACGCGAGGGCGGTATAATAGGGGGGGCGGCATGTGATAGAAAAAATCAGCCGGTATCGAAGCGCAATTATGGGAGCGGCCATCCTGTGGATTGTGATATATCACAGCGGAATATCCTTTTCCTTCCTACCGCTGTTCGCGAAGACCGTTAACGATTTTCGCTCAAATGGGTTTGGTGGTGTGGATATATTCCTGTTTGTCTCCGGGTTTGGCCTGTACCGGTCGCTTTCTCAAAATGCAGATCCGATTGCTTTCCTGGGGCGGCGTTTGAAACGAATTCTTCCCGCCTTTTGCCCGATTTTACTTATCTGGTTGTTCTTAAAGCTGCCCGATGTTCCCCGCACGGACTGGCTCCGCGTTGTCCTGGGGAACTTAACAGGGACATCTTTCTGGATTGGGCCCCCTCCGGCTTTTAACTGGTACATGCTGGCGCTATATGCTTTTTATGGTGCTGCCCCGTTTTTCTACAGGTTGCTGGAAAAGAGGAATGGCATCTACTGGGTGCTGGCCGGTACGCTGCTGATGGATGCCTGCTTTTATGGTAATACGGTGATGATTGCCATTACCCGGTTTACCGTTTTTGCTCTGGGTATGGAAGCGGGGCGTTGGGCTGTGGAGGGCCGAAAGACTGGTCGGGCGTTTGAGCTGAGTTCCTGTGTATTGGGGTTTTTAGGCTACGTCCTGTTGGTGATCTTCCGGGCTGCGCTCCCGGACGCGCTTTTGTGGAACGGAGGCTTCTACTGGTATCCGTTTATATTTACCGCGCCAGCGATGGTTTTCCTCCTGTGCCGCTTCTTTTCCTGGCTGGAGGTTCATGCGCATCATGTCCTCCGTGGCTTTGAAATCGTGGGGGAATGTTCTCTGGAAATTTATCTGATTCATGTCGTAATCTTTGACTACCTGCATGTGTCATCAAACTGGATGTGGCTGCTTGTTTATGCTATAGTACTTTTTTCCGGATACATGTATCACAACACAATAAGAGGAATTGAGAAATTAGTAAATGGAGAGAGGGAGAAACGAAGGAATGAGAACATTTGTTCCGGGGGGGGTATTGGAAACCATATATTGGCTTCCTGCGGATTGCCGCATGTTTTCTGGTAATTGTCAATCATACAAATTCTCAAATTTTTCTTAACGGCGTACCTTCAGCAACCTGGTTCTGTTCCGTTACATATTTTTTTGTGTGCAAGATTGCAGTTCCGGTGTTTCTGCTTGTGATAGGGGCGGTTTTATCAGATAAGGAAGATACGCCAAAACGCTCTGTGAAGAGGATATGGCGCATAGTGGTTGTGGGCGGCGCAGGGTCGCTCTGCTATGGTCTTTACTATGCGGGCCAGAATGGAGCGGCGTTTAGTTTGGGAAACTTTTTAAAAAATCTGCTGAAAGGACCTGCGACAAACGCGTTTTGGTACCTGTATTTATACTTGGCGCTGCTGTGCCTGCTGCCCATCCTGCAAAGGATGGTTAAGGCGCTGAGTAAACGGCAGCTGGAATACACGCTCTTTTTGTCGCTGGGGATTTTGGGTGTATTGCCGCTAATCAGGATATTTTTTCCTTCTTTTCAAGTATATGGATATCTCACGACCGCCCTGTTCAGCCCATATGTTGGTATGGTGCTGCTGGGTTATTATATAGAACATTATGTGCCTGTTACCGGAAAGAGCTTCTGGAGCGCTTTCTGCGGCTTTATCCTGTTGATCGCTTTTCAGGTAGCAGGTACATACCTGCTCTATCAGCGGGACCCGGGCTCCTGGCTTGTCCTGGATGACCGGACGCTGCTCACGATTACTGGCTCCAGCGCCTGCTTTTATATATGCGTGAGATACATTTTCAGCCG
The DNA here is from genome assembly GCA_910587505.1 of uncultured Oscillospiraceae bacterium. GTDB lineage: Bacteria > Bacillota > Clostridia > Oscillospirales > Oscillospiraceae > Pelethomonas. The sequence goes on from CAJULD010000005.1 coordinate 59,068, forward strand.
ATTTCCCCCGAAGCCAGGGTTGGAACGCGTGATTCATTCTGTATCGAACCTGACATTTGGGATTTATCTGTCGGGAGATATGATGATCGCAGTGTCCAGACCCCTTTATGCAGTGTTGTGTGAACACTGTCATGTTCTGATAGCCGTGGTGCTTTGGGAAATATTGATTTTTACCGGATGTGCAATCGTTACTGCCGGATTGAGACTGATTCCACCCCTGCGAAAATGGATTTGAGGAAACGGAGTACGGTTATGAAAAAGCTGATTGACCCAACAATGTTCAAGTTTTTGCTGGTAGGTGTTTTTAACACGCTGGTGGGCTGCGGGACCATGTTTCTGCTCTACAATCTGGCGGGATGCTCCTACTGGCTGTCCTCAGCGGCAAACTACATAGTGGGTGGCATCGTCAGCTTTTTCCTCAACAAGTACTTTACATTCCGGAATCATGAGCGTTCCTGGAAGCAGGTGTTCCGCTTTGCGGTCAATGTGGCGGCGTGCTACCTGCTGGCCTACGGGCTCGCGAAGCCGCTGACGCTGCGCGCACTGGCCGGACAAGCTGTGAACGTGCAGGAAAATGCGGCCATGCTGGTGGGGATGTGCCTCTATACCGCTTTGAATTATTTTGGTCAGAGATTCTTCGCCTTTCGGAGTGAAAAGTAAGCAGCATACGCAGAAGTTGCGCCTCCGGAGGGCAGCCAAACCGGGTTTATACCCCGAAGCGCACAAAGAGGGGGCAGACGGCAGAACGTGTGTGCGCCTGATGGGACAGCCGGAAGCAGCGGCCCTGCTCCGGCCCAATTCATCAGTTGGATATATTTTTCGCTTGCCTGCTCCGAACCTGCTTTTAATCTTTCCGCATTTTGCCATTGTATCGCTTTTCCTGTGGATTTCAAATGCTCAAATGCTGCTGCTCTGGGAACATGGTCAGTTGGGGGTTTACAAACGGCGCATGGTTCGCTATAATAGGCTCGGACCATGCGGGTATGATGGAATTGGCAGACATGCAGGATTTAGGTTCCTGTGCCTCGGCGTTGGGGTTCAAGTCCCCATACCCGCACCACGTCGGAGCGAAATCCGCTCCACTCCGTTTCAAGGCGGTCCCTTTTGGGGCCGCCTTGAAATTGCGTTCCGCTTTTTGGCTCCTCCTTTCCAACTCGAACCCGCTGCGCTGGGCTTCGAGTTGGCTTTTGGTGCATGACGATCGTCTGCATCTTTTTATCAACACATGACAGGGCCATATAATCCGAACCTGTTTTCGACCGGGGACAGGTTCGGATTACCGGTTTTTCCGGAAAGATTTGGAGCGACACATTTTTTTTATAAACGCAACAAAAGCAAAACGGCCAGCGCAAGTACTCCACCTGCACTGGCCGTGGTACGCCCGACTGGATTCGAACCAGCGGCCTTGTGAGTCGGAGTCACACGCGCTATCCAACTGCGCCACGGGCGCATACCTGACAATATAAAATTGTATCATGCCTGCTGCGGGAAACCTTTTCCCCTGCAACGTGCATAGTATAGCAGAAAATTTTCCTTTTGTAAAGAAAAATTTTTCTCCCGGGCAACAGATGATGCAGTAAGTCAAATGCAGAAAAGTTTTTTCGCCTGTTCTGCGCTGCTTTCTGCCCAAACGGAGGCAAAAGCGGTTGCTGCTGCGGCTCCCGGTTTTGTGCAGGATCCGTCCGCCGTTTGTTTGCCGGGGATCTTCTGCCTGCTCCAGGCCTGCTTTCGGATAGATTATTGCAGATTATGTCTCAGGTTTAATAATCATATCAAACACCTCCATTTGACTGTTATGCCACAGCACATACACAATGGACAGTACGTTGTAGCCCATGAAAATGTATATGTAGTTTTCGTTGGAATACTTAAAGAGGACCATGACAACAAAAGCGCCCAGCGCTTGAATAAAACGAAAGCATGCCGATTCGCAGAGATTGTGCCGTTCCTTTACGCTTCGCCTTTTCTCATCCCCGGATTGTTCTCCGTCAGGATTTTGTTCATGCCTGCCTTTATTGCAGATGATGACAAGATTCCAAATGGAGTAGAGAAAAAAGATGCTGCAATATGCGGCCAGAAAGACGAACGGCATATGTTTTACTGCTGTTTGTATGGAATCGTCTGTCAGCATTGCGGCTAAATGGATCTGCCAGAAAAAAATACCCAGAGTCAGTATATCGAGTAAAAAGAGCGCGGCTGCATATTGGCGCAGGTAAATTTTAATCGTAGCCCAGGTATTCATTAACTCAAATATATTCAGACAGACAGCGGTAATGATACAAAATGTTGTATCCCATGGTATGTCTGATTTCCAGACAGCTTTATAAAAGAAATCTCCGATGCATGAAGCGTTTAACACAATAATGGCCAGACATGCCGCCTGAAAAGCGATAATCTCTATAGAATCGCTGCCTTTCTGACTTTTCACTGTAGATCCATCCTCCGGTTATGAGAAGCTGTACCAGGATTTCCTGAAGGAAATTTTAGCAGATTTATTGATTCAGGTCAAGAACAGGAGGAGACCGGTCACGCCGGGGCGGCGGCGAAAGACTGCGGTAAAAAATCAGGATTGCCGGTTGACGGCTGTCTACCCTTTTGCTATAGTATGAGAATAGATGTCTGTATACTGTCTGTCGGGAAAGAACCTGTCATGAATACAAAACGAAACACGCTGCCGGACAGCGAGTGGAAGCTGATGCGGATTCTCTGGGAACGGAGCCCGATGACGGGTATGGAGCTGACCGCCGCCCTTCGCGCTCCCGGCTGGTCCAGGAATACGGTTATTACCACGCCCTCCCGGCTGGAGGGCGGCGGGGGCAATAGATCGGTAAATACGCCTATTGACATTTCCCGGACATTGTGGTAAGTAATAGATGAATCATTGTGATTGATGGAGGAGGACTTCTGTTATGAAAAGAACAATGCAGAAGCGGGCTGTGATCCTGCTGCTGTCCCTGGCCGCAGCGCTGGCCCTGATGGTCCCTGCTCTGGCCCACGGACACGGCCATCACGGCGGACGGCGGAGCCAGACCCAGGTGACGGTCTGCGCCGTCAGAGACTGCGACGCGGCGGGCCGCCACGTGCACAGCGGCGTGACCTACTGTGGCTACGCCCACGAGAGCGGCGTCTGCGACGGCCAGTGTCTGGCCCTGTGCGATGTGGAGGACTGCGAAATCGCGGGACGGCATGTCCACGACGGCGTGACCTACTGCGGGAGCTGCCATGAGGACGGCTTCTGCAACGGCCGGTGTCTGACCCTGTGCCCGGTGGAAGGGTGCGGCACTGCGGGACCGCACATCCACGACGGCGTGACCTACTGCGGCAACCACCACGAGGCCGGCTACTGCGCGGGCGTCTGCACCGCGGTACAGACCGGACGTCATCACGGCGGACGCTGCCATTGAAAAAATGCGGCGCGGAGGAGTTTTCCGCGCCGCACTTTTTCTTGACAAATTGCATTATATGCATTATACTAAATAATACAAAAGAGGGGGGCGATCTCGTGCTGCTGCGTCTGGACTTTAACAGCGATATACCGATTTACCAGCAGCTCCGCAATCAGATTGTCTCCGCCGTCGCCGCGGGGGAGCTGAGACCGGGAGAGCGGCTGCCCACGGTCCGGGCGCTGGCGGAGGAGTGCGGCATCAACATGATGACCGCCAGCAAGGCGTACCAGCTGCTGAAGGCGGAGGGGTATGTCGCCGCCAACCGCCGGGGCGGGGTCATGGTGCGGCTTCCGGCGGGCGGCGCAGCGCCGGAGACGCTGGAGGGCCTGCGGCTGCGGCTGTGCGAGCTGCGTCTGGCGGGGCTGAGCCGGGAGGAAATTCTGAAGCTGTGCGGGAGGCTGTATGACGGAGAGGAGGCGGAGAGATGACGGCGTTCTGGAAGTTCATTTTATGGGCGATGATTATCTGGCTGCTGCCGCTGCTGAATATGTACTTCAAGAGCGAATGCAAGCCGAAGAAAAATATTATCGTGGGCGTGACCCTGCCTTACAACGCCCACGACGACGCGGCGGTCCTCGCCCTGTTGGAGAAGTATAAAAGGGAGTTGAGGCTGACCTGCTGGATCATGTTGGCCGCGGCGGTCCCAAGCCTGCTGCTGCGGGGGCACGGGACTTTTATGACATACTGGATCACCTGGACGATTCTGGCGTGTTTGTCGTTTTATATCCCCTATGTCCGCTGCAACAAGGCCCTGCGGCAGCTCAAGGAGGAGCGGGGCTGGCGGCGGGAGGAGGAAGCGCCACGGACGGTCGCGGACCTCAAAGCCGCGGCGGAGGAGATGCGCTGGCTCTCCCCCTGGTGGTTCCTGCCGCCCTTTGCCGCCAGTCTCCTGCCCCTGCTGTTTGACCGGACCCTCTGGTGGCTGTGGGCGCTGAATGCGGCCATGGCGCCGGTATTCTATCTCTGCTACCGGTATCTGTACCGAAACCGGGCGGAGGTGGTGGACGCCGACAGCGGCCGGACCATGGCGCTGACCCGCATCCGGCGGTACAACTGGGGAAAGTGCTGGCTCATTCTGGCCTGGGCCACGGGAGCGTTCAACGTGGGAATGTGGCTGACCCTGGGGCATGTCTGGCTGTGTATGGCGGTGGTCCTGCTCTACGGACTGACGGTCTGTCTGGCGGTCATCCGGATTGAGTTCCGGGTGCGCCGGTTGCAGGAGAAGCTGACGGCGGACAGCGGCCGGGGGTACTATGTGGATGAGGATGAGCGGTGGATCTGGGGAATGCTGTACTACAACCCCAACGACGCCCGTCTGATGGTCAACGACCGCACCGGGATTGGCAGTACGGTCAATCTGGCCCGGCGGTCCGGACAGACCATCATGGGACTGATTCTGGCGGTGCTGCTGGCCTGCCCGCTGATTGGGGTGTGGCTCATGGGCATGGAGCGGGCCCCGGTGGAGCTGGAAATCACAGAGACGGAGCTGGTGGGTTCCCACTTCGGCGGACGCTGGAGCGTGCCCCTGGAAGATATCGAATCGGTGGAGCTGATGGAGAAGCTGCCCCGGCTGACCCGCACGGCGGGAACGGGACTGTCCAGCGCCTGTACCGGGCAGTTCAGCAACAGCGAGTGGGGCCGGGTAACGCTCTGCATCGATCCCCGGACGGGCCCGTGGCTGCTGGTAAAAGCGGTGGACGGGACGCTGTACCTGTTCGGGGCCAGCGAGGATGGCGCGGCGGAGAAGATCGCCGCAAAGCTGTAACAGGACCCGCAGGGGGCTCCGGACAAAAGCCGGAGCCCCCTGCGGGTCTGGTAATCATTTTACCCGCCTTTCCCGGTTAAAAAATATACCCCTGGAATCTGTATTCATGCCGTTACCGAGAGGTCTATTCCCCGTATCTGCTTTCTCAAAGGCAGGATGGCGGCGGGGGACACCGACAATTCGTCCACTCCCATTCGCAGGAAGGTTTCCGTCAGCGCCGGGTCGGCGCCCAGCTCCCCGCAGATGCCCACCCGGCAGCCGTGCCGGTGTCCGGCCTCCACGGTATGCCGGATCATCCGCAGAAGGGCGGGGTGACGGGGATCGTAAAAGCGGTCCAGCTTCGGGTTCTGCCGGTCGATGGCCAGGGTGTACTGGGTCAGGTCGTTGGTCCCGATGGAAAAGAAGTCCGCCTCCTCCGCCAGCTCTCCGGCGATCATCACGGCGGCGGGGGTCTCGATCATGACGCCGATTTCCACGTCCCCCATGGCCGCGCCCTGCCGGCGCAGCTCCAGGCGGCATTCCTCCAGAATCGCCCTGGCCTCCCTGACCTCCTCCACGGAGATAATCATGGGAAACAGGATGGAAACGGAGCCGAAGGCGCTGGCCCGGAGGATGGCCCGCAGCTGAGTTTTGAAGAGCTCCTTTCGGGTCAGACAGATTCGGATGGCCCGATAGCCCAGGGCGGGGTTCGCCTCCTTTTCCAGCCGGAAGTACCCTGCCTGCTTGTCCGCTCCGATGTCCAGGGTGCGGATGACGGTCCGCTTTCCGGCCATGGCCTCCGCCGCCTGCCGGTAGAGCCGGAACTGCTGCTCCTCCGTGGGATAGTCCTGAGAATTCAGGTAGAGGAACTCGCTGCGGAAGAGACCGATGCCCTGGGCGTCGTTTTCCAGCGCCAGCTCCAGGTCTCCGGCGCTGCCGGCGTTGGCGTATACCGGGATCTCCCTGCCGTCCAGGGTTACGCCGGGCCGGCCCTTCAGCTCCTGCAAAAGAGCGGTCTGCTGCCGGTCCTCTCTGCGGCGGGCCTCCATGGCGGCGAGAATCTCCGGAGTCGGATCAATGTAGACGCGGTTCTGGTCGCCGTCCAGCGCCGCCGGCTTTCCGTCCCAGCTTTCGTCAAAGTCCACTCCCACGAGGGCGGGAATATTCATGGCGCGGGCCAGAATCGCCGTGTGGCTGCTGCGGGAGCCCCGGCGGAGGACGAGGCCCAGCAGCCTGCTCCTGTCCAGCTGCACCGTCTCGCTGGGGGACAGATCGTCCGCAGCCAGAATAGCGGGCCCGCCGTCCTCTGTAAAAGCGTCCCTTCGCCCGGTCAGGATGTCCGCCACCCGCCGGGAAACATCCATCACATCCGCGGCGCGGGCTTGCATGTATTCGTCCTCCATGGCGGCAAAGGCGGCGGAAAAGCGCTCCCCGGCGGCCCTGACGGCGTATTCGGCGGTGGCGCTCTGACTGCCGGTCATGTCCTTCACCGCGTCCAGGTAGTCCTCGTCCTCCAGCATCATCCGGTGGATTTCAAAGATGGCCGCGTTATCCTCTCCCAGCTCGTCCCGCGCCTTCTCACAGAGACCGGCCAGCTCCTCACGGGCCCTGCCGCAGGCGGAGCGGAAGCGCGCCCATTCCTCCGCCGGGGTCAGAGAGGAGAAGCGGCAAAATGGCGTCTCCTCTCTTCTGTAGACCCGCAGAGGACCGACGGCGACGCCGCCCTGAACAGATTTTCCGGCTGCGACCTGCATGGCAACTGCCTCCCTCAGAACTTTTATTAACTGTTTTCGGATTCAGAATCCGGAAATAATACCATTGATTTGCGCCGTTTTGCCCGCCGCAAAAACACGGCATATATTTACTTCCGTGCCCAAAGCACGGAAGTAATATAACCGCGGGGGATGCCGGATGGACGGGAAAGAGACCGCCCGGGCGGCGCCCAGCGGCTGTGAACACAGCTTCTTAAAGGTTGTCCTTAAAAAACTGCTCCAGGGCGGCGGCGTTGGCCTCCTCGCTGCCGCCCTCCACGGTGACGGTGACGGTGTCGCCCTGTCCGATCCCCAGCATCATGAGAGCCATCAGCCTGGTGGCGGAGGCGGAGCCGCCGCCTGCCTTCTCAATGATGACGGTGCTGTCCAGGGCTTTGGCCGCATTGACCAGCAGGCCGGCGGGACGGGCATGGATGCCCACGGGGCTGGTAACGGTGTACCGGAAGGTCCGCATGGTCAGTCTTCCCTTCCGCTGGGCAGGGTGTCGTCCTCCTCGATCCACTCCCGGACCATGGTCACGGTATAGACGCCGGGGCCGGTGCGGGCGACGACCTTTTCCAGACCGGCGTTGATAATCATCCGGCGGCACATGGAACAGGAGGAGGTATCATGCAGGAGCTCCCCGGTGACGGCGTTTTTCCCCGCCAGGTACAGGGTCCCGCCTGCCATATCCCGCCGGGCGGCGGAGATAATGGCGTTGGCCTCCGCGTGCACGGAGCGGCAGAGCTCGTAGCGCTGGCCCTGAGGGATGTTCATCTCCTCCCGTGCGCAGCGGCACAGATCCACACAGTTTTTGCGCCCGCGGGGAGCGCCGTTGTAGCCGGTGGAAATAATCTCGTCGCTTTTTACGATGATCGCGCCATAGCGGCGGCGCAGGCAGGTGGAGCGGCCGATCACGGTCTCGGCGATATCCAGGTAATAGTTTTCTTTGCTGACTCTCTCCATCAGGAATCCCTCCCCATTCATTTGCCGGAGGCGGTGCGTATTTTCCTGAGCCCATGGGCGCGCCGCCGGCTTCTCTTAGATTATAAAGGGAATCCGGCGAAAAGGCAAGGGGGCATTTTGCCGCCGCCGCACAGCGGCCGGAGGCCGCCCCATGGCGCAAAAAGTACCCGCGGGACCGGGACGCGGAGCTCCCGGAGGAGCCGGCTGACTTTCCGGCAGGCGGGAAAATCAATTTGCATTTTTCACCATATGTGCTATACTGAGAAGAGAACCACCAAACTGACAGGAAAGAAGGAAAACGACATGTCCACTCCCCATAATTCCGCCAGTCCCGGCGATTTCGCCAGAACCGTTCTGATGCCCGGCGACCCCCTGCGGGCGAAGTTCATTGCCGACACCTTCCTGGAGGATGCGCGGCTGGTCAACAATGTACGGGGTATCCACGGATATACCGGGACCTTCCGGGGCGTTCCTGTTTCCGTCATGGCCTCCGGCATGGGAATGCCCTCCATCGGCATTTACTCCTATGAGCTGTTTCATGACTACGGCGTGGAGAACATCATCCGCATCGGCTCCGCCGGAGCCATCAGCGGGAAGCTGAAGCTGCGGGACGTGGTGGCCGCCCAGGGGGCCTGCACCAATTCCAGCTTTGCCCACCAGTACGGGCTGCCCGGCCAGTTTGCCCCCATTGCCGACTATACGCTGCTGGAGACCGCCGTGGCCTGCGCCCGTGAGATCGGCGTGGAGATGCCGGTGGGCAACCTGCTCTCCTCCGACACCTTCTACGACGCCTCCGAATCCACCATGAAGTGGGCGGAAATGGGGGTACTGGCCGTGGAGATGGAGGCTGCGGGGCTGTATATGACCGCCGCCCGGCTGGGCAAACGGGCTCTGGCCATCTGCTCCATTTCCGACAGCATTGTCACCGGCGAGGCGCTGCCCGCCTCCCAGCGGCAGACCACCTTTACCACCATGATGAAAATTGCCCTGGAGACCGCCGTGAAAATAGCGGAGGGCCAATGAACAGAAAAGGAGGACATTTGCTATGACCATCACCTGGCTGGGACATTCCAGCTTCCTTCTGGAGAGCGGAGGCTTCCGCGCCCTGCTGGACCCCTACCACGAGGTCCAGGGCCTGCCCGACGTGGAGGCGGAGGCGGACGCCGTCTATTGCAGCCACGACCATTTTGACCACGCCTGGACCGAAAACGTCCGCCTGACCTCCGGCAGGGAAAATCCCTTTACTGTCAGGGAGATTGCTACTTTCCACGACGGCCAGGGCGGCGCGCTGCGGGGAGCCAACATAGTGCGCACCTTCACTGCCGGGGGGCTTACCGTGGCGCATCTGGGCGATCTGGGCCATCCGCTCAGCGACGCGCAGCTGGCGGAAATCGGCCATTGCGACGCGGTTCTTATCCCGGTGGGCGGGTTCTACACCATCGATGCCGCTCAGGCGAAGCAGGCGGCCGACGCCATCGGCGCAGGCGTAGTGATTCCCATGCACTACCGGAAGGGGCCCGTGGGCTTCGACGTGCTGGGCACGCTGGAGGACTTCACCGGACTGTACCCGGAAGAGCAGGTCCGGGAGTATCCCGCCAACACCCTGACCCTGACGGCGGATATGCCCCGGCAGGTGGCGGTGCTGGCGCTGCCGCAGTAAACGCCTCATAGAGGAAGCGGCCCCGTGTTCTCACGGGGCCGCTTTTTGACAATAAACTGTATTTTTCTACAGGAAATCAACTACAGGAAATCATGTGCTCCTGGGCAGCTCCTCCAGTGACCTGAAGGTATACCCCATCCCCTCCCATCTGGTCAGCAGCTCGTCCAGAATTTCCGCGTTGGTCCGGGAGGTGGAGTGGAGCAGCACAATGGCCCCGTCGTGGATCCTGGGCAGCAGCTTGGCGTAGGCCTGCTCCGCCGTAGGCTGTTTGTCGGTGTTCCAGTCCACGTAGGCCAGGCTCCAGAAGATCGTTTTATATCCCAGCGCCTGGGCCTGCTTCAGATTTTCTTCGCTGTACTTTCCCTGAGGCGGCCGGTAGAAATGGGAGAGGGTCTTCCCCGTGGTCTGCCGGTAGAGAGAGGCCAGGCTGTCCAGCTCCTCCTGGAAGGCGGACTGCCGGGAGATGCTGGACATATCCGGGTGGTGGAAGGTGTGGTTGCCCACCACGTGGCCCTCCTCCGCCATGCGGCAGACGATGTCGGGAGCGGACTCGATCATGTGGCCCACCACGAAAAAGGCGGCGGGGGCGTTGTGCTTTTTCAGCGCATCCAGAATCTGTTCGGTGTAGCCGTTCTCATAGCCGCAGTCAAAGGTCAGATAAATTACCTTCTGTGAAGTGTCCCCCAGATAGTACGCGCCGTATTTTGCCAGATCGGCGGGAGAGGCGTTGCCCACCGGAGGCTGCCCCTCCGTCGGGAAAGACAAACCCCAGTCGCTGGCGGCGGCCGGAACGGCGGCGGACCCGGCGGTGGAGACCGCCTCTTCTTCGCCGCCCCAGAGGGAGAGGATCACGGCGGCGGCCAGCAGGGCCGCCGTCAGAAGACTGTACAGCAGCAGGGATTTCTTGTTGGCGGAAAACATGCTTTTTCTCCTTTGCAGCGTTTTGTCCTGATTATTCTGTGCGGAGGGTTGGGAATTATGCGGCGGGACAGGACAAATCTCCTTTTCAGTATTTCGGGGCGGGCGGCTCCTGGTACTTTTCCCGTGCGGGAAAAGTACATGCGCCCCTCTGGAAGGGAAACAGGAAAAACCAGTTGACGCACCGCCGGAAAAATTTTATAATTGCAGAAGAACACGCTGCCGCGGCGGCGGAAAGGACAAACCCGATGAACGAACGAAACCTGGCCTCCGAGGTGGTCTCGGAGGTAAAGAAGGCTATTGTCGGCAAGGATGCCGTCCTGGTCAAGGTGCTTGCCGCCATTCTGGCCGGAGGACACATTCTGCTGGAGGATATCCCCGGCGTGGGAAAGACCACACTGGCGCTGGCCTTTGCCCGTGCGCTGGATCTCCGGTTTTCCCGCGTGCAGTTCACGCCGGACGTTATGCCCTCCGATGTGACGGGATTTTCCATTTATGACAAGTCCACCGGAAAGATGGAGTACCAGCCGGGGGCGGTGATGTGCAACCTGTTTCTGGCCGACGAGCTGAACCGGGCCACCAGCCGCACCCAGTCCGCGCTGCTGGAGGCCATGGAGGAGGGACAGGTCACCGTGGACGGCGTCAGCCGCCCGGTGCCCCGGCCCTTCATGGTCATCGCCACCCAGAACCCCGTGGGCGCCTCCGGCACACAGAAGCTGCCGGACAGCCAGCTGGACCGGTTCCTGCTGCGGCTGAGCATGGGCTACCCCTCGGAACAGGAGGAGCTGGAGCTGCTTCGCCGCCGGCAGTACGGCCAGGCCATGGACGGCGTGAAGCAGGTGGTGGACCGGGAGCAGCTGGAGCAGATGCGCCAGGCCGCCGGCCGGGTCCACGTCAGCGAGAGCATCATGCAGTACATCATCCGCCTGGTGAACGCCACGCGGAAGCACCCCCAGCTGCTTCAGGGAGCCAGTCCCCGGGCAACCCTGGCCATTACCGCCGTCAGCCGGTCGGTGGCGTTCCTCCGGGCCAGGGACTACGTGGTGCCCGAGGACGTGCAGACCATCTGGGCGGACGCGGCGGCCCACCGGCTGCTGCTGGTTCCCGGCGCGGAGCGCAGCGTCAGTACGGTCGAGATTGCCCACGCCGTCCTTCGCGCCACGGAAGCGCCCAGAATCTCATAGCGTTATGCTCAGACGGCGCATTGCATATGCCATCGCCCTGCTGCTGAGCCTGCTGGGCCAGCTTCTGGACGTGGGATATCTCTTTCATTTCACTTTTTTTGCGGTGCTGGCCTTCCCGCTGCTGGGCCTTCTCATCAGCCTGCCGGCCATGCTGGGCTGCCGGGCGAAGCTGACCGCCTCGTCCCATTCTGTCGCCAGAGGGGAGGTGGCCAGCTGGACCCTCTCCCTGACCAACCGCTTCCGGCTGCCCGTGGCCCGGACCTCCTACCGCCTGCGGGTAGCCAACCACATGAGCGGCGAGGTGCATTCGGGCCGCTCGGTCCTCAGGGACGTGATGCCGGAGGAGAACCGGGTCTGGACGCTGGAGACGGACCACTGCGGCATGGTGGAGTGCCGGACGGAGCGGATATGGGTCTGCGACTGTCTGGGCCTGTTTGCCCTGCCGGTGCGCGCGCCGTCGCCGTCTACCGTCCTGGTGGAGCCTGTTCCGGAGCATCCGGGGCCCATTGAGCTGCCGGAAGGAGCCGGGATCCTCGGACCCCTGCCCAGAGGGAGGAGCGTTTACGGGGAGAATTACGAGCTGCGCGATTACAGGCCGGGGGACAGCCTGCGGATGATTCACTGGAAGATGAGCGCCAAGCGGGACGGGCTGATTACCCGGGAGCCGCCGGAGGACATCCGGCTCCTGCCGGTGCTGACCTTCAATCACTTCGGTCTGCTGGAGCAGGTGGACCGGACGCTGGACCGGCTGGAGGGGACCAGCGCGGCCCTGCTGGAGCAGGACCGGCCCCACGAGATCCGCTGGGTCCACCCGGAGACCGGCGCGGTGCGCCGCTATCCGGTGGGGGGCAGGCGGGACTGGGAGACATGTCTGGCGGCGATATTGTCCGATCCCGCGCCTCTCCGGGGCCGCTCCATTCTGGAGGGGACCCTGCGTCAGGAGGGAGGCCCGGTGTATCAGATCCACATTGACGGGAAGGAGGCGGGACATGGGAGTCCTTGACGACCCCCGGACAGAGGGGCGGCTCCTGCTGCTGGCGGCAGATTTCCTGACGGTGCTGCTGCTGACGGCGGGCTCCGTGCTGTCCTTCCTCTCCGCCTACGGACCGGCGGTGGACCGGGGCGCGGTGCTGGCCTTCTGCGTGCTCTCCTCCGCCGTATCCGCGGCGGTGCACAGCCTGACCCGGCCCTGGTGGTCTGCCGCTCTGGCGGGGATGATGGGGCTGTGTTTCTTTCTGGCGTGGGAAGAGATCTCTCCGGTTCTGAACTGGCTGGGGTGGAAAATGGGCCTGCTGCCCGTTCCCGCCGGACTTTTGACCTCCGCCATGGATGGGGAGGTGTTTTTGCCTGTATTTCTGCTGCTGTGCGCCGTGTCGGCCTGGACGATGGGCTGGATGGCAGTGCGGGTGCGGCGATGGTATCTTGCGGCGTTGCTGAGCTTCACGCCGCTGCTGCCCGCCATTCAGGAGGGCGTTCTGCCCGGGTGGGGGGCCATGCTGGCGGCCTTTGCCGGGTGGGGGGCCATGCTGCTGACCGCCCTGTACGGCCGGCGGGACGCCGGCGGCCTGGGCCGGGCCCGGCTGTTGAGCCTGACCGGCATGGGAGCGCTGATCCTGACGCTGGTCATGTTCCTGCCCAGGGAGGGCTACCTCCGGCCCCAGTGGGCCACCGACGCCAGGACCAGTATGATCCGGGGGATCACCACCCGGCTGGAGCGCTTTCTGGACATGGAGGCGCTCAACGCCGGCCTCCTGGCGGATATTGGGCTGGACCTCAGTCTGCCGGAGGAGGGCGGCGGGACGGAGGGGAGCGGCGGCATCAGGGCGGCGGATGCCGCCGGGGCCTTCGGCGGTGGGCAGAGCCGCCGGGAAAACCTCCTGTCTGTGGGGCCCCGGCAGTACCGGGGCCGGGAGATTATGACGCTGGAGACGGCACAGCCGGGGCCTGGGCGGCTCTATCTGCTGGGCGGTACGCTGGGCGTCTACACCGGCGAGAGCTGGGAGAGCGGCGAGGAGCTGTCGGAGGGGCGCCGGGCTTCCTTCTATCCCGCGCTGACCGCGCCGGAGGGGGCGGATGAATACACCATGACCATTTTCCACGCCGCCTACCAGGGCGTCAACTACTACCCCTACCGGCTGACGGCGGGCGGGCAGCCGGACGAGGGCGGTGTGCTCACCCTGCCGGAGGATCAGGAGGGCCTGCTGCCTTTCCGGCGGCGGAGCTATTATGTGGATTATCTCCCCGGCGGGCCGGAGGATGGCTTTACGCCCCTCTCTTCCCACGGAGAGGAGGAGCAGACCTGGTACCGGAGCGCGGCCTTCCGCTCCCGCTATCTGGCCGTGCCCGCCGGGCTGGAGACCGCTCTGGAGCCGTTGCTGGGGGAGCTGGGGCAAATAGAGGTCCCGGAGAATCCGGACCTGCCGGAGCAGTTCCGGGAGCCGGTGGCCGCCGCGGCACGGACGGCGGCGCTGCTGGAAACGCTGGCGGTCTATGATCTGAACACCCCGGCCATGGAGCGGGGGGCGGATTTTGTGGAGCACTTCCTGACGGAGGGCCGGGGCTACTGCGTCCACTTTGCCACCGCCGGAGCCATGCTGCTGCGGATGCAGGGGATTCCCGCCCGGTACGCGGCGGGCTACACTGCGTCGCTGAACGGTCAGGGGGTCGGCCGGGTGCTGGACAGCGACGCCCACGCCTGGGTGGAAATCTACCTGGAGGGCTACGGCTGGTACCCGGTGGAGATGACGCCCGGCTATGGAGGCGGCGCGTCCGGCGTGGAGCTGACGGGCGCTCCGGAGGCGGAGGACTCCGACGAACCGGACGAACCCGAGGCGGAGGAGCCGCCGGAGGAGGAATCCCCGGAGGACGCGTCCCCGGAGGAGCTGCCGGGGAACATCCCGCCGGAGGGGGAGGCCGCGGGGAGCGGCGTTTCCTGGGGGACGCTGGGAAAAATCGCGCTGCTTCCTGCCGTACCGGGCGGCGTGTACGCGCTGGCGCTGCTGCTGAGGCGGCGGGAGCGGGAGAGCGGGGACACCAACCGCTCTGCCCTGCGGGCCTACCGCCGCTATCGCCGGACGCTCCGCTGGGGTGGAGCGGAGGATGAGACGCTGGAGGCGCTGGGCCGCAAGGCCAGATTCAGTCAGCACACTCTGACGGCGGAGGAGCGGGAGGAGGCCTGGCGGTGTCTGGAGAGCGCCGCAGTGGCGATGAAGGGCCGGCGGCGGACCCGCTGGATCGCTGTGCTGCTGAGGCCGTGGCTTTGAGGGCCATGCTTTTTCCCGAAAAGAGAACGTATCAAAATATGAAATTGCGGTTTGCTGCCCCGCAGGAATTTTCCGAACGGTTAGAGACTGTACTGGGGGACGCTGGCATGGACGAAAAAATCCTGACGGTTAATGGGAAGCCCGCTGGGGCGTGAAGTACTGGTCCAAAACGCGGAGCTTCTGGCATATCTCCGGGAGCGCAGCGGGAAAACCGCCTGCCGGATAAAATTGGCAGACGGTTTCCTCTTGGCAAATATTTGCCGGAGTAGTATACTTATAACAATCATCAGAATTCCTGAAAGTTCTTTTTGATACTTTTTCTTTCAGGAAAAAGTATACAGACCAAAAATCCGGCGGATAAACAGACAGGAGGGCTCCATGAAGGCATTTCTCAGGCGGCACAGGGCGGTACATATCTGGCTGGCGGGGGTACTGGCGCTGTTTGGCGTATACTGGTGCGCCATCAGCAGCAGGGAGGCGGCCAACGCCGTTTCCTCGGCGACCCAGCGTCTGAAGGACGGCTACGCCCGGCTGTGGTACCTGTTCCCCTTCTCGGTGGTGGAGTGGTTCTATGTGGCCTTCATCCTGGGGATGGGCGCGTGGCTTGTGGTGCTGTTTTGCCGGCTGCGGACCTGGAAGGGGCGGCGGCTTCAGGGCGCCTATGGCTGCGTGATGGGAATGCTTTGTCTGTGGCTGACGGCCTGCGGGCTGTACTGTGTGGGCTGGGGCGTCAACTACTACGCCGACGGCTTTCAGGAAAAAAGCGGCATCTACGCCCGGCCGGTGGCCGTGGAGGAGCTGACCCGGGTAACCGCTTATTTTGCGGAGATGCTGGCGGAGACGGAGGACCAGGTTCCCCGGGACGAAAACGGGATTTTTGCCGTGCCCAGAGAGGAGATTTTTGCCGCCAGCACCGGCGTATACGACAACCTCTCCCGGGAATTTCCCTTTCTGAAGCGGGAGGACCGGGTACCCAAAAAGATGCTTTTTTCCCGCCTGTTCAGCGCCATGAACTTCACGGGCTTCTACAGTCCCTACACCGGGGAATCCAGCCTGAACGTGGACAGCCCGGCCTGTCTGCTTCCGGCCAACATCGCCCATGAGCTGGCCCACCAGCGGGGTATCGCGCCGGAGCAGGAGTGCAACTTCCTGGCCATTGCCGCCGCCACGTCCTCCGATGACGCGGCCTACCGGTATTCCGGGTACCTGATGGGGTTCATCCACCTGTCCAACGCCCTTTACCGGGCAGACCGCGACCTCTGGGCGGCGTACCGCTCCGGCCTGCCGGAGCACGTGCAGGCGGATCTTGCGGATCACAGCGCGTACTGGGCCCGGTTTGACGGGCTTACCGCCCAGGTCAGCACCCGGATCTACGACTCGTCTCTGAAATCCTACGGGCAGGCAGACGGGATACAAAGCTACGGCACGGTGGTGGACCTGCTGACGGCGTACTATTGAAAAGGAGCCGGTATCGATGGAGCAGCAGCACGCATTGCGGGTAATCGCCCATATTCACAGCGACTTCCCCACAAAATTTGGCATTCCCCGGCAGAGCGGACTGGTGGATGCCCTCCGGGCCGCAGTGATCTTTGAACCGGAGTACCGGAAACCGGAGGCGGTGCGGGGGCTGGAGGAATTTTCTCATATCTGGCTGATCTGGCAGTTTTCTCAGGCGGTGCGGGACGGGTGGTCCCCCACGGTGCGGCCGCCCCGTCTGGGCGGCAACGAGCGGGTGGGGGTGTTCGCCACCCGCTCGCCCTTCCGTCCCAACGCGCTGGGCCTGTCCGCCGTGCGCCTGGAGGGAATCGAGACGGATGGGAAGCTGGGACCGGTGCTCCGCGTGGCCGGAGCCGACCTGCTGGACGGCACCCCCATTTATGACGTCAAGCCCTACCTGCCCTATGCCGACGCCTGGCCGGAGGCCGCCGGCGGCTTCACCGGACGCGCGCCCCGCCGCCTGCTGGCGGTGGACTGTCCGCCGGAAAAGCTGGAGCGGCTCCCGGCGGAGAAGCGGGAGGCCCTGCTGGCCGTTCTGGCCCAGGACCCCCGGCCGTCCTATCAGTCGGACCCGGAGCGGGTATACGGGATGGCCTTTGCGGGGGCGGAGGTGCGCTTCACCGTGCGGGACGGCGTGCTGACCGTGCGGGAGATTGCGTGAAAAGGGAGGGACGCGTTATGAGCGATATTATGGAATTTGCCAGCCGGGAAGCGTTCCGGGCGTGGCTTTCCCGGAATTGCCGGACAGGCGGCGGCATCTGGATTTTATTTGGCAAGGCCGGAGGACCCAAAACGATCCGGCCGGGAGAAGCGCTGGAGGAAGCGCTGTGCTTCGGGTGGATCGACGGGCAGATGCAGCGGATCGATGAAAAATCCTATAAGAAATATTTTGCCATGCGCCGTGAAAACAGCAGATGGTCGGAGAAAAACAGGGCTCTGGCCCGGATGCTGGAGGAGCGGGGGCTGATGACCGATTCCGGCAGGGAGAAAATCGAGGAGGCAAAAAAGAACGGGCAGTGGAGCGCCCCGCCGCCTGCCGCGATTACGGAGGAACAGATCCTTCAGCTTTCCGCGGTCCTCAGGGAGTATGAACCCGCCTTCACAAATTTTCAGGCGATGTCTCCGTCCGTAAAGAAGACCTGCGCGCGGGCATATTTTGACGCGAAGACGGATGCCGGACGAAAGCGCCGGGTCGCCTGGATGGTGGACCGGCTCAATCGGAATCTGAAGCCCATGTAAGAAGCTGTATTCACAATCAGGGGATGCCGGATGGACGGGGAGTTTTCCCGTCAGACGGCGTGCGGAGATTGTGAATACAGGCTCTGATACCTTTTGCAGAGTTGTCCTGCGCTGTGCCGTTACAGCATGAACTGATACTCCCGGCGGGCTGCGTCATGCGGCCCGCCGGGAGTTTTGCGCATTATCGTCGAATCACTTTACGGAAAACAGCAGCTCGGTGTAGCTGGGATAGGGCCACGCATCGCTGGCGGTGATGTCCTCCAGCGCGTCCACCGCCTCCCGCAGCCTGCCCATGATCTCAAAGACGGTGTAGCGGTAGTAATGGGCGGCCGCGTAGGCGTCCTCCCCCCTGGGAGCGGCCATGGCCGCCTCCAGCGCCCGGGTTTCCTTCATCATTTCGGCGGAGAGACGGGACAGCTCCCTGAGCAGACGCTCTTCATCGGAGCAGTCCAGGTCCGCCAGCACGGCCCTTTTGGCCGCCACGCCGGAGGCGGTAGCTCCGGAGAAGGCGCACACGGCGGGGAAGATGTTCCGGTTCACCATGTCGATCATGGTCCGGGCCTCGATGCCGACGACCTCGCAGTAGTTTTCCAGATGGATCTCGTTCCGGGCCCGGAGCTCCTCCTCGGTGAAGACATGGTGCTTGCTGAAGAGCTCGATGTGCCTGGGCTGGACGTAGGTTTTCAGCGCGTCGGCGGTACAGGTCAGGTTGCTGAGGCCCCGCTTTTTTGCCTCCTCCACCCAGGCGTCCTCATAGCCGTTGCCGTTGAAGATGATCCGCTGATGCTCGGTGAAGGCCCGCTGGACCAGATCGTGAAGGGCGGTGTTGAAGTCCGCCGCCCCCTCCAGCTCGTCTGCAAACCGGCCCAGCTCCTCGGCCATGATGGTGTTCAGGGCCACGTTGGGCCCGGTGATGGACTGGCTGGAGCCCAGCATCCGGAACTCGAACTTGTTGCCGGTGAAGGCCAGGGGGGAGGTGCGGTTGCGGTCGGTGGTGTCCTGCGGGATGGGGGGCAGGGCGTCCACGCCGATGGAGATGCTCTTCATCCGCTGGTCCACATACCTGGTGCCGTGAATGATGGCGTCCACGATGGCGGTCAGCTCGTCGCCCAGGAACACGGAGAGGATGGCCGGCGGGGCTTCCTGCGCGCCCAGCCGGTGGTCGTTGCCGGGGTTGGCCACAGAGCAGCGCAGCAGGTCCTGGTATTCGTCCACGCCTTTGATGAACGCCGCCAGAAACAGCAGGAACCGGGCGTTCTGACTGGGGGTGGAGCCGGGCTTGAAGAGGTTGTGCCCGGTGTCGGTGGAGAGGGACCAGTTGTCGTGCTTGCCGGAGCCGTTGACTCCGGCGAAGGGCTTCTCATGGAGCAGGCACACCATGTTGTGCCGTCCGGCCACCTTCTTCATGATCTCCATGGTCAGCTGGTTGTGGTCGCAGGCGGTGTTGGCGTCGGAGTAGATGGGGGCCAGCTCGTGCTGGGCGGGGGCCACCTCATTGTGCTTGGTCCTGGCCAGGATGCCCAGCTTCCACAGCTCCTCGTCCAGCTCCTTCATATAGGCGGCCACACGGGGCTTGATGGTGCCGAAGTAATGGTCCTCCAGCTCCTGCCCCTTGGGGGGCTTGGCGCCGAAGAGGGTCCGGCCGGTGAGGATCAGGTCCTCCCGCCGGTTGAATACGTCCTTGTCAATGAGGAAGTATTCCTGCTCGGAGCCCACCTGGCTGACCACCTTTTTCACGTCCGTATCGCCGAAGAGGCGCAGCACCCGCACCGCCTGACGGCTCAGCTCGTCCATGGAGCGCAGCAGAGGGGTCTTCTTGTCCAGGGCCTGCCCGCTGTAGGAACAGAAGATGGTGGGGATGCAGAGGCTGCCGTCCTTGATGAAGGCAAAGGAGGTGGGGTCCCAGGCGGTGTAGCCGCGGGCCTCGAAGGTGGCCCGGAGGCCCCCGGAGGGGAAGGAGGAGGCGTCGGGCTCACCACGGACCAGCTCCTTGCCGGAAAAGCCCATGAGCACCTGACCGGGGCTGTCGGGGGTGATGAAGCTGTCGTGCTTCTCGGCGGTGACGCCGGTCATGGGCTGGAACCAGTGGGTATAGTGGGTGGCCCCGTGGTCCATGGCCCAGTTTTTCATTTCCGCGGCCATCTCGTGGGCGGTTTCCAGAGAGAGGGGGGTGCCCTCCTCCACGCATTTTTTCCACGCCCGGTAGCAGGTGGCGGAAAGACGCTGTTTCATGACGTTCTCATTGAACACCAGACTGCCGAACAGTTCCGTTACTTTTTCCTTAGCCATCGTTGTGCTCCTTTCTATCCTGCGGCGCTGCGCGCCGCGGCCGCTTTTTCTTCCTGTCCGATTCGCGCCTGCTTCTTCCGTAAAGCAGCAAAAGGTTACTTGGGGGGGCTTCGCCGCCCTTGAGAATCCCCCCCGGTGACGGGGGCTATTTATAGCAATCATCAGAATTCCTGGCAAAAGCTCAGGGGTACAAAGTGCGCGCATCCGCCGGGTTGAGAGAAGAAAATTGTCCCGTTCGCGCGCGGAGATCACTCCCCCGATGCCCCGTAATTGCTCAGCACCCGTGCGGAAGGATCATCCACGTTGCACCCCTCCCACTCCCGGTTGGGCATCCAGAAATCCGCCACCATTTCCGCCTGTCCGGGATAGTGCTTCTCAAAAATCTCCCGGTACAGCAGAGACTCCTTCGTAAAGGGCTTTGCGTGATACGCGTACTTCTCCGCGAGGGCCTGCCAGCTGTCGCCAAAGGTCCGCCCGGCGTAAGCCTTCAGATCGTCCGTCAGGCTGTGGCCCACCGCGTCGGAGAAGGCCGCCTTCTCCCGCTGGAGAATGGACTCCGGCAGATAGCCGCCCGCAAAGGCACGGCGGAGCAGATATTTCCCCTTGCCGTACACGTTGACCTTTTTGGCCGGATCGACGCTCATGACGTACTCCACGAAATCCAGATCCCCGAAGGGCACCCGGGCCTCCAGACTGTTGGCGGAGATGCACCGGTCCGCCCGGAGAACGTCGTACATGTGAATTTCCCGGATGCGCTTTTCGCTCTCGGCCTGGAAGGCCTCCGGGGAGGGGGCGAAGTCGGTGTACTTGTACCCGAACAGCTCGTCGCTGATCTCCCCGGTGAGCAGCACCCGAATGCCGCTCTGCGCATGAATGGCCTTGCAGATCAGGTACATTCCCATGCCGGCCCGGATGGTGGTGATGTCATAGGTACCTAAAGTATAAATCAGTTCGTCCAGCGTGTCCAGTACATCTTGCCCGGTAATATAAATTTCGTGGTGGTTGCTGCCGATACAGTCCGCCACCTGCCTGGCGTACTTCAGGTCGATGGCGTCGGTGGACATGCCCACGGCAAAGGTTTCGATGGGCCGTCCCAGCAGCCGGGCTGCGACAGCGCACACCAGGGAGCTGTCCAGCCCGCCGGAGAGGAGGAAGCCCACCGGCACGTCCGCGTCCAGCCGCTTCTCCACGCCCAGAATCAGCTTCTCGCGGATGTTGGCGCACACGGTTTCCACATCATCGTCGCAGACCCTTTCCACGCGGGTCATGTCCCGGTAGCAGACAAATTTGCCGTCCCTGTAGTAGTGCCCCGGCGGAAACGGCATGATTTTCTCCGTCAGGCCCAGCAGGCTTTTGGGCTCGCTGGCAAAGAGAATGTGGCCGCTGCCGCTGTACCCGTAGTACAGGGGCCGGATGCCGATGGGGTCCCGTGCGGCGACGAAGCTGTCCGACGGCCCGTCGTAGAGTACCATGGCGAACTCCGCGTCCAGCCTGGCGAACATCTCCGCGCCCTGCTCCCGCCACAGCGGCAGCAGCAGCTCGCAGTCGGACCCGCTGGCGAAGACATACCCCCTGCCCTCCAGCTCCCGCTTCAGCTTCCGGAAGCCGTACAGCTCCCCGTTGCACACCACGGCGCTGCCGTCCGGGGCGGTAAAGGGCTGCATACCGGCGGGCTCGGGGCCCATGATGCCCAGCCGGTGGAACAGCAGCGCTCCGGCGGGAAGCTTCAGCGACCTGCTGCCGTCGGGCCCCCGGTTTCTGGTGGCCGCGAAAGCCTTTTGCAGTTGGGACAGGGAAATGTCCGTGGACGTGTACCCCATGATGGAACACATAAAAAGCACCTCCGAATCAGCCGGCGTCTCTAAAATAAATTTCAGGACGAATCGCCGGAATCCGTGGTGCCACCTAATTTACCGCTGATGCGGTCACTTCGGCTCTAACAAGCCTGACGGCTGTAACGGGCCGTTCCCGTCGTCCCTAGTGAGCGGGTTCCCGCCGTTCGGGTTGAGGCTCCGGAGTGTTATTCGGAAGGACTCCGCCGCGGGGTTTCCACTCTCCCCCGCTCACTGTGGGTGGCCGTCCAGGCTACTTCTCTCCATCTTCGCCGTTTGCGCTGTTTAATATGGGCGTATCTTACCCTCATATTGTTTTTTTGTCAAGCTGAAATTTTTTGGGCGGCGGCTAAAAGTTTCTCCGGATTTTTGTTGATTTTTTCACAAACCTCCGTTTGTCTGCAAACCGGAGACAAATGCCCAGACGTTTGCCGGTCCCCGGCGGGAGGGCCGCCGCAGCGACAAAATCCCGGCGTTCCGGACGTCAAATCTTGTAGAATGCTCCGATTTTGTCCGGCCCTCCCATTTTTTCCGTCAGGAGGTCAAACCGGCTTGTCCTGAAGACGGTTTTGTAGTATACTGATAAAAAACCGGGCGGCATGCCGTCCGGTCCGGGAGAAACGAACAGGGGGGAGCGCCATGCCGTTTGTCATAAAGAGGCCGTCCGGGGGGGAGCGGCGGAGGAAGCCGCCGGTCTACCTGTCTCCCGTGCGATGCATCGGGCGGGTGGCCGCGGAGGAGCGGGTCTGCGCCATGACCTTTGAAGACGGCCCCTGCCGCCTTCCGGCCGAGCCGGACCGCTTCCGGGGAAAGCCCCTGACGCTGGTGCTGGCGGAGCTGCTGGAGCGCTATGGCGCGCGGGGGACCTTCCTTGTGGTGGGCGATACCTCCGGCGGCTATCCGGATAAACCGGGCAAGCCCGGCTCTCCCGCGTGGAACGGGACAGCCTGGGACCATTTCCCGGATTTTGCCCGGGACGGACAGGGCGGCGCCGTCCACTGCCCGGAGCTGATCTCCCGCCTGCTGGCAGGCGGGCACGAGATTGCCAGCCACAGCTATTCCCACCGCCTTTTTGGACGGCCGCCTCTGCTCCGCAGCGGCCGGAAGTGCCAGCCGGACCTGGAGGCGGTGGTTGCGGACCTGCGGCGGCTGCACAGGGTGCTGGAGGACGGCTGGGGCTATCCCCTCCGGCTGAGCCGTCCGCCGGAGTACGCGGATCATATCAAAAAAGGCTTTACCAGCTATGACGCCTTTGCGCTCATGGGGTACCAGTACCTGTCCGCAGGCTTTGACGGCGGAGGGCGGCTGCCTCTGGCGGACTACGCGGCGGAGACGGAGGCCGCCTGGCGGCCCATGGAGGAGCTCCTGCTGGAGGACCCGGAGGCCTTCCGCGGTCAGATCATCGCGCAGAAGGACGGGTTCAACGCCGCCCGCCGGAGTCCGGTGACCGACGGACTGGAGAAGCAGCTGCGGCTGCTGTCGGATCAGGGGTACCGGGTGGTGACGGTTTCCGAGCTGCTGGAACGGGCCCCCTTCCGGGATGTGACGGCGGCCAGCGAGGCGGGACGCGCCGCCCGGCGGCTGCTGGGGGTTGGCTGGTGCGTGGCCTTTCAGGATAACGCCCTCCGGCCCGGCGCGGTGCTGACAAGGGGGGAGCTGGCCATGATGGCCTTCGGCCGGGAGACGGTCCGGCGGCGGATCGAGCTGATCCGGTCGGGGCGGGCGCCCTTCCGGGATATGGGCCCCCGTGACCCCTACGCGGCGGCCGCCGCACGGGCGGTGGAAACAGGAGCGCTTTCTGCCGTTAACGGGCGGTTCCGGCCGGAAGACCCGGTGTCCCCGGTGGAGATGGCGCAGTTCTGCGTCACACGGCTGGGCCGCACGCCGCCTCTGGAGCGCTGGGACAAAATCACCCATGGAGAATTTTTCTCTCTGGCGGTATCGCTGCTGAAGAGATGAGCGTGGGAAAAGCGCCGCTGGGGGCGCTCCTGTTTGCAGTGATTTTGAGAGCCCTCAGACCGGCTGTCAGCCCGCTCCCCGTGCGGAGGAACGGGGGAGAGTTAAGTCAGAGAATCAAATGAAAGAGAATGAAAGAAGGGGACCGGGCGAATGCCCGGTCCCCTCTGTGCTGTAAATAGATGAGCGTTTGCCGCGGGGATCAGCCCAGCAGCTGGAGAACGCCCTGAGGAATCTGGTTGGCCTGGGCCAGCATGGCCTGGGCGGACTGCACCAGGATGTTGTTCTTGGTGTAGGCCATCATTTCCTCGGCGATGTCGGTGTCGCGGATGGTGGACTCGGCGTCCTGAATGTTCTCCGTCATCACGCTCAGGTTGTTGATGGTGTGATCCAGACGGTTCTGGGTTGCGCCCAGCGTACCGCGGACGTCGGAGACGTAGTTGATCGCGCCGCGAATGGCGTCGATGGCCGCAGCCGCGCTGTCCTGATCGGCAATGGAGATGCTGCCGATGCCCATGTCCGCGCAGTGCATGTTGTAGATGGACACGGTCATCTTGTTGAAGTCCTCCGCAGTGTCGCCAATCTGGAGGGTCAGGCCGCTGGTGCCGCCGTCAAACTTCACGCTGGGGGTGACGATCTTGTTGGTCTCGCTGTCCACCAGGCCGCGGACGGTGACCTTGCCGTTCTCGTCCACGGTGACGCTGGCGTTCTTCTGGCCGTTGGCGGCCTTTGCCAGAGCGGCGCCGAGGGTGGAGGAGGTCTCCTTCTCAAAGTTGGACACTTCGAGGGCAATATTGGCCTTGTCCGAGGTCTTGCCGCCCTTGTCGATGAACTCGTAGGTCTGACCGTTAATGGTAACGGTGGAGCCCGCCTTCATCTTGCTGGGATCCAGGGTGAACTCGACCTGCGTGGTCTTGTCGCCGGAAGCGCTGGCGCTGATAGCCTGAGCGGCAGAGCCAACCTTGGTGGTGGCCACGGTAACCTTGTTGTTGGAAGCCGTGACCTTATACTCGGCGGCGTTCAAATCACCCTTAATCGCCTCAGCAAGGGCCTTAGCAGCGGAATTGACATCGCTGATATCATCCACGATGACGGCCTTGTTGTTGGCGTTGGACACGTCGCCCGCGGCCTTGACCAGCTCGTACTTCTTGCCGTCCACCTCAATCGTCGCGCCGTAGGACAAACCTTCACTGAGGGTAATAACAGAGTCGGCGGAGGTCTGCTGGTCGCCGTTCTTCAAATTGGGGGTCACAGCAGTGGCCGCACCCGGGGTGATAGTAGCCTTGGTGACCATGCTGGCAGTGTGAGTGCCCTTGCGGGTGCTCTCAAACACAAGGTCGGTAGCAGTTGTAGCGCCGGCATCAATCTTGATCTCCGCGTCATCGCCGAAGATGTCCGAACCGGCCACCTTGGAGCCGTCGCTCAGAGTGACCTCGAACTTGTCGCTCTCCAGCAGAGCTTTCAGGTTCTCCACGGTCGCTTTGTAGGTAGCTCCTACCTTGAAGTCCTTACCGGCCTCAGCCGTGATGGAGAAGGTGCGGCCATCGGCCAGCGTGCCGTCGATTGTCATTTTGTCGCCAATGGACAGGTTGGCGGAATCGTTCGCGCCGGTGCTCAGCTTGACGGTGGTTCCAGACGCGGCAGCAGTAGCGGGCATCACGGTCGTTTCCGCAGAAGCCGGGCCAGCCTTGCCGCTGGTCTTGTTCGTAATGGTCAGCTTGCCAGCAGCGGTGTTGATCGCGCCGTCCTTGGTCTCGAACACCAGATCAGAAGCGGTGCTTGTCACAGTAAACAGATCCCCAAAGGAAATCTTGGCGTCGTCAAAGATGGTGTCGGGGTTGGCATCCAGCTTGGCGGTGTTCAGCGCGTCCTTCAGGTTCGCAAGGGTATCCTTTGTCTGAGGACCAACCGTAAAATCCTTGCCCGCCACCAGGGTGGTGGTCAGCGCAGTACCGTCATTCAGCTCAAAGCCGATCTGGATCTCATCGCCATCGGTGATGTCCATGCCGGTGCCGGTGCCATCGTCGATCAGTTTTGCAACGGTAATCTTACCAACGGCATCCGTCTGGCCAGCACCGGTTGCAGTGACGGGCGGAGTGACCTTATCCGTTACGGTTACATCCGTTATGGTGCTGGTTACATTATCGCCCGTGCCAGTAGTCTGGTTGCCTTCGACCTTGGCAGTCAGCTTGACAGAGGTGCCGTCAGCGGTGATGTCAAAGTTCTTCAGAACATTTGCATCTTTCTTCAGGGCCTTGACAATGCCGTTGACCTGATCCTCGATGGTATCACCCGAAAAGTCGGTACCATAGGTCAGCGTCACCACACCGGCTGTGCCGGCCGCATCAGCCGCACCAGCGCCGGTCTTACCACCGAACGTGATAGCGATAGTATCGCCGGTACCAAAGGCCGCGTCCAGGTTAATGCTATACTCGCCCTTCGAGCCGCCGCCGTTGGAGCCCTGAACGACCTCCACGCCCTTGGCCATGTCGATCTGGCTGGTCTCAAGGCCGGTGGTGGTGATGTCCGCGCCGGACAGGGAGCCGTCAAACAGCTTGATGCCGTTGAAGTTGGCGCTGTCGGCGATACGGTCAATCTCAGTGCGCAGCTGATCCATTTCCTTCTGCAGCTGGGCACGGTCCACTTCGTTGTCATAGGTGCCGTTGGCGGACTGGGTAGCCAGAGTGACCATGCGGTTGAGCATGTCGTGAACTTCCTGCAGCGCGCCCTCGGCGGTCTTCACGAGGCTGATGCCGTCCTTGGCGTTCTTCTGCGCAGTCTCCAGACCGGTGATCTGAGCGCGCATTTTTTCGGAAATGGCAAGACCCGCAGCATCATCACCAGCACGGTTGATCTTGTAGCCGGAGGAGAGCTTCTCCAGATTCTTGGCTACGGCGGACGTGTTGATGTTGTAGTTGCGGTAGGCGTTCATCGCGGCGATATTATGCTGAATACGCATTTTTGAATCTCCTTTTCATATGTCCAGACAATTCCTTTCGTCTGGTCCGTGGGCTGCGCGAGGCTCCATCCTCACCTGTACCCGGCCGGAGCTGGCAGAACATAGCCCCGCTGATTGCTATTTCAAAGCGGATCGCGACTCCGCCCCGAAATCAGAAAATGTGTCGCCGGGGGGAGGAAATCCGGCCATCCATGGCGGGCTCCCCGTGGCGTTCAATAGTGATATCGGCCCCTTTCCGGCAAAATTAAGGGGAGCTCCCAAAATTTTTCCACAGGCCGGAAAGAGACCGGTTTATCCATGTTGATAATTCAGAAAATGTATGCCCTCACAAATCCACCCTTTCAAACCGGCCTCCGGCGACGCGCAGGGCCAGCAGCCAGGAGGCGGCGTAGAACAGGATTCCGGCGAGGAGCACCGGGAGCTGCCGCGCCAGCGCCGCCGGGTCCGTGCCGTCCAGCCAGGCCAGGCCGGGGAAGCGGACCGCCGCCTCCATGGCGAAGATGCCCAGGGCAGAGGGCAGCAGGGCGATGAGAAAAGCCACCCCCGCCCTGCATGCGGTTTTAAAGAATTCCGTAAAGAAAACCAGGTTAAACACCCCGAAAATCATCAGTCCAAAGCCATACCAGGCCACGTTGGCCTCGATGCCCACCGGGTTGCCGTCCGGCAGGTACAGCGTGCGCAGGAAGGCGCAGGGCAGGGAAACGAGCAGCTGGGCCAGCTGGGCGAAGGCCGCCAGCAGCAGCTTGGCCTTCACCGCGTCCCGCTTCCGCACCGGCAGCAGGGCGGTAAAGTAGATGTCGCGGGTCTCCCGGGCGTACATAATGGACTGGAAAACGCCCAGCATGGCGAAGAAAAACACCATGCCGTAAGGGTAGGCGGGGATCAGCACCAGCGCGCCCAGACTGACAAAAATGTACAGGGACGGGTGGGCCGCCAGGCGCAGCTCCTTCCACAGAAGATCAAACATGGAACTCCCTCCTCTCCGTGCGCACCATGATTTCCTCCAGGGTCAGCGGGGCGGGGTCCTCCGGGGTCCGGAGGTGCTGGAAGGAGGCCAGAAGGGCGGATTTTTCCCCGCTGGCGAGAATCCGTCCGTCCCTGATCCAGGTGATGCCGTCGGCGCATTTCTCCAGGTCGGAGATGATGTGGGTGGAGAACAGGATGCTCCTGGTCCCGTCCTTTACCAGCGAGCGGAACAGGGTCAGCAGCTCGTCCCGGCTCACCGGGTCCAGACCGCTGGTGGGCTCGTCGAAAAGGAACAGCTCGGCGCGGTGGCTGAGGGCCATGGCGATCCGGGCCTTCACCCGCATACCCGCGGACAGCTCCCGGATCCGTTTGGCGGGATCGACGCCGAATTCGTCCAGATAGCGGCGGCAGGCCTCCCCGTCCCAGTTCCGGTAAAACCGCCGGGTGGCGGCGATGACGGCGCTCAGGCGCCTGTCCAGATAGAAGTCGATGCCCCCCGGCACCACCCCTGTCCGCTGCCTGCACTCCAGCTCCCGCTCCGGACAGGGCAGCCCCAGAATCTCGATCCGTCCTTCGTCGGGGCGGACCAGATTCAGGATGGACTTCAGGGTGGTGGATTTCCCCGCCCCGTTTTTGCCGATGAGCCCCATGATCCGGCCCCGCTCCAGGGAAAAGGAGACGCTGTCCAGGGTGAATTTCGGGTATTTCTTCGTCAGATTTTCCACCTGCAGCGCGTTCATCCCTCTTCCTCCTCCCGTTTCTCCTGAACCTGACCGGCCAGCTCCAGCAGGCCGGTCAGAAGCTGAGCCGGAACCAGGGCAATGCCCGTGGTGCCCGGGTTGGTGTCCCCCAGCACCACCAGCGTGTCCCCCCGCTTCAAGTGGAACAGCTCCCGGGCCCGCCTGGGAATCACGATCTGTCCCCGCTCCCCCAGCTGCGCCACGCCGAAGACGTGCTTGCCCCTGGGCGGCGGCGGGAGGCCGCCGGGCTTCTGCTCGAAATGGAGCAGGTCGTCCAGGGATACGCCGTAGAGCTCCGCCAGCGCGTCGCAGTGGAGCACGTCCGGGGTGGTCTCTCCGGCCTCCCACTTCGCCAGCGCCTGGCGGGTGACGCCAACGGCCCCGGCGGCCTTCTCCTGACTGAGGCCCGTGGCCCGCCGGAGGGCAGAGAGGTTGTTTGCCAGATTGCTCATACCGTTCGCTCCTTTCCGGGAACCTGTATTCAGGGCCGCTGGACGCGGTCCGGACGGCTTTTTGTCCCCCGGTTATGAATACGGGTTCTGATTTTTCATACCCCATTATACCAGTATTTCCGCCGGTTTCAACCAACCGGAGGCGGCATTTTCCGTTCGTTTTGGTTGCGGAGGGGGCGGTTTACACCGGAGCGCGTTTGTGCTATAATGGAACAAAATATGACAAAAGGAGCTGATTTTCATGAAAAGGACCCCTTTCCTGTCGGTGCTGCCGGTGCTGCTGGCGCTTCTTTCCGCCTGTGCCCGGCCCGCCGCCGAACCGGATCCGCTCCCGCCGGTGGAGGCGGAGGAGCTGCCCTCCGTCCAGGAGCTGGCCGGCGCCGTCCTGCCCGTCTCCGGGAAGGGGGACGCGCTGGAGGTGGAATCCCTGAACCGGGAGGTGGACGGAGAGCGGCTGGCCGCTTACATAGAGGCGGTCTGCGGCCTGACCGGGGAGCGGTGGGAGGACGCCGCCGTGATCCGGGGCACAGGGGCCTCCGCCTTTGAGATCGTTGTGCTGCGGCTGGAGGACGGGGAGGCCGCCGAAGCGCTGGAGCCGGTGCTGGCGGACTATCTCGCCGCCCGTGAGGGAGCCTTCGCCGGGTATGCCCCGGCTGAGGCGGATCTGGCTTCCAAAGGGCAGGTCCGGCGGGAGGGAAGGACGCTGGGAGTGTTCATCTGTCCGGACCCGGAGACGGCCGCGGCAGCGTTTACTGCCGCCTGTAACGGGGAAGCGCTGCCGGCTCCGGTGGAGCCGGAGCCCGCGGAGGAGGCGTTCACGCCGCCGTTTGAGCTGGAGGACCTGCTCCACCGGCTGCTGCTGGAGGCGGCCTGTCCGGAGTGGCGGACCGTGGAAAAATACTGGAGCGTAAGCGAAGACGGCAAGAGCGTCTATGGGTACTGGGCTCCCGACGACGGGAACGGGTGGACGGCGGGAGGCGTAGCCGAACTGGTGCTTGAAGACGGCAGGGTAACACAGCTGCGGACAGACATGGAATACGAGGTCCGCGTATATCTGGAGGACAGCGAAGAGGAAGCGCAGGAGCGGGCCGCTGCCCTGAGGCGGCTCGCAAAGGACGAGGAGGAGAAGTACCGTCAGAGGGGAGACGGGATCAGGACGGAGCTGCTGGCGAGCGCCCAGGCCGTCTCTGCGGGCCGCTATGCCGCCTTGATCGTCAGCGACCACACGGAGGACGCCGTACAGCTGTTTCCCCGGATCGTCAATGACCCGGAAACCGGCGGGTACTTCCGCCGCTACATAGACGGCCTCCAGCCCGCAAAACCGGCGGACCCCGACCCGGACTACCCGGACCGCGTCCGGTTCGTCCCGCCCAATGAGGAGGATATGTCCCTCTACGACACCTCCGCCATCCTGGCGGCCTGGGAGAAGAAGGACCCGTCCGGGCTCGGCGGCGATAACCGGGCCATCTATGACGCCGCAGAGGCCCTTCTGGCGGAGATCATGGAGGAGGGCATGACCGGCCTGGAGAAGGAAAAGGCCGCCTACGACTGGCTGGTGGAGAACGTGGACTACGACTGGAGCCATCAGGATCTGCTGGGGGAGACGGCCCGGCGGGCCTTCGGCCCCTACGGGGGGCTGGTGGACCGGTCGGCGGTGTGTCTGGGCTACGCCACCTCCTTCCAGCTGCTTATGGATATGAGCGGCGTGGAGTGCATCACCATTGTGGGGGCGGGAAACAACAGTATAATGGACCACGGCTGGAACATGGTGAGGCTGAATGGGGAGTGGTACTGCACGGACGTGGCCTGGGACGCCAACGCCCGGGAGCTGGCCGGTAACCACGTATGGCGGTACTTCAACCTCACCAGCGGCGAGATGGCGAAGAACCATCAGTGGGACTACGCCAACACCCCCGAAGCCACGGCGGAAGACCGGGGCACACCCGCCGCAGAACAGTAAAAAGGCCGGGCTGCATGATCGAGAGAGGTCATGCAGCCCGGCTTTATCAATATCCCGGATTATTCCTTCACCGTACCGTCCGCGTTGAACACGGGCAGGGGGGCCAGACAGGTAAGGTCCGCGCGGGCCAGGGAGTCTCCCTCCGCCAGCACGGCGGCCCGGCCGGTAACCGTACCGCCGGCGGTTTTTACCAGCTCCTCCAGGGCGTGGAGGCTCTCGCCGGTGGAAATCACGTCGTCTACGATGAGGATCCGCCTGCCCCGGATGAGGGCGCAGTCGTCCGCCCCCAGGAACAGGTCCTGCTGCCGGAGGGTGGTGATGGAGCGGACGGAGACGTGGATGGGGTCGGGCATGTAGACCTTGGAGCCCTTCCGGGCGATGAAGTATTTCTTCGCCCCGGACTGGCGGGCCATCTCGTGGATGAGGGGAATGGATTTGGCCTCGGCGGTGAGCATGTAGTCATAGCTGTCCGCCGGGATCCGGTCCAGCAGGGCCTTTGCGCAGGCAACGGTCAGCTCGGCGTCGCCGAACATAATGAACGCGCCAATATAGAGGTCATCGGTGACCTTGCAGAGGGGGAGCTGCCGCTCCAGTCCGGCGACCTGCATGGTATACGTCATGGGGGATTCCTCCTTTATTTGTTCTTCCGCTCTCTATTATATCCTGCGGGGAGGGAATGTCAATATCTTTGCCGCCTCCTGCGCTTATCGAAGCGTCCGGCTGTACAGTCTGCCCAGCAGCCTTCGCAGCGGCACAAACAGCGTCAGCGCCAGTACAAAGTTGCCCGCGCAGTGGGCCAGGTCGTAGGGAATCCCGCTGATCCACCAGGAAACTCCGAAGGCCCAGTCCCCGGTAACGACATAGACCGGGGCGCAGAGCAGCCCGAACAGCAATCCAAACGCGCCGGAGAGCAGCGCCCAGCCCAGCGGATGGGTCATCCCCCGCAGCAGCCACGCCGCAACGGCCGGAATCAGCCAGATATAGAGGTAGTTGACCGACCACAGATTGATGCCGTACAGTACGAATTCCAGCAGCACGTAGGCATAAATGGGGTACAGCGCCTTCCTCCCGAAGGTCACCGCGAAAAGCATTACCAGCAGGGACACCGGTTCGATATTGGGCAGGCCCGCCATTACCAGCTTGGCCAGAAAGGTCATGCCCCCCAGAATACCGAACAACGCCGTTTCCGCCAGCGTCAGCCGCCTCTTATCCAACCGTGTACACCAGGGAGAAGACGTCGCCGTCATGAATGGGCGTCTGGTCCGCGCTCCGGGTGGCGTACTCGCCGTCCTGATAGAGGGCCCAGTAGGCCCCGTCCGTCTCGTAGACGGCGCTCTCGCCGTCCGCCTCGGTGATGTACAGGCCATAGTCGCCCTGGTCGCCCCTGACCAGGCCCTCCTCCAGGAGCGCCTCGCCCAGATATTCCGCGTCCGTATGGCAGGTAAAGGTCCTGACGCTCTCATCACCGTGGACCACCTCCACGGTGATGGTCCTAGCTCCCGCACTTGTGGCCGGACGGGTGGCAAACCAGACGCCCGCGAACACGGCGATCAGGACCAGAACCGCTGCGGCGGCGCCAATCAGTTTTCCGTTTTTCTTCATTGCTGTATCTCCTTTGTTTTTTTGCATTTGCGCCGGTCCGGAAGCAAAAGAAAAGCCGTGCCCCGGCGGGCACAGCAAAACGCGGCCTGAGCCGGCCGCTCTGCACCCTCCCATGCGCGGGGAGACCCCGTGGGAACCTCTGAATAAATCTCAGCACGCTGATGGAATCAGAGCTTCCCCTGTGCGTCATATACAGGCAGGTATTCTGGCTCGAGCGTCAAACGCTTCCTCCCGCCTTCCCGGGACAAAATCCCAGTGACATTTCCGGAGGCCGCTTCGCTCACACAGCAACGGCATTGCGCGGGATTCACACCCGCTTCCCTGTCGCGCTCCCAGGGGGGCGCACCTGTATACCACTCAGTATGTACTTCCAAAACCCGTCCCCTATTATATGCGCCGGACCGGGCGATGTCAAGTCAGGATTCCGGACGGCCTCCCGCAGGGCTGATAAGCGGCAACAGGGGCACAACAGCCATTACAGCTTCTGAAATCCAAAATCCTGAATTTTTTCTGTAAAAATCCACCTTGACAAACGGGGCCCTTTTGGATATACTGTACCCGAAAGTGCTGTGAAAGGGATCAGTACGCCTGATGTGGATGCGAAGAGAGGGGCCGGACGGTGCAAGACCCCCTGAAGCGCAGGCGGAAGTCGCCCCGGAGCTTCGTCCCCGAGCCGTGCGGTTAAGGGACGGCGGGTCCTCCCGTTACTGAGGCAGAGTGTCCCCGGCCTGCCGGGGGAATTCAGGTGGTACCGCGGATGATTTCATTCGCCCTGGACTGTTGGTCCGGGGCGCTTTTTTATGGGGGGTGACAGAATGGAATTTGTCAACAGGACCGTAATCGGCGGCAGGGAGCTGGAGGCCCTCTCCCGGGGAACCAGGAAAACCGTGCGCAAACGGCGGAGCCTCATTGTGCAGCTGCTGGCGGTGCTGGTCATCGTGCTGAACCTGGCGTTCGCCTGGGCCTCCTGGCGGGTGGGGGACAGCCGGTGGTGGCTCAACGGCGCGGTGGCAGGATTCCTGCTGGTTATCACGCTGCGGGAGGACTGGTTCAACCTCAGGCTCACCGGGCGGTATGTCCAGCCGGACGCGCAGGAGGTCACCACCGTTTTCCAGGACGAGGGCTTCACCCAGACCAGCAAGGCCGCCAGCGGACGGTTTTCCTATCACCAGATTGAAAACATCTGCGAGACTTCGGAATATTTCCTGCTTTATCTGGACCACAATCTGGGCCAGATCTACAGCAAGGACGGCTTCACCAGGGGCACGGCCATGGCTTTCCGCCAGTTCATCAGCCGGAAAACCGGGCTGACGGTGCGAAGCATCCGCTAGGAGGAGCAGCGTGGAATTTGTTTTTCATCTGAGTGATTACGACAGCCCCGCTCTGGAGGACGAGACCGTCCGCCTCCTGACCCGGCGTCTGGAGGCGCACAGCCGCAGGACCATGCCGGGGGTATGGAAAGCGACGGATAAGTGCAACGCATACGCGGCAAAAGGGCCCGGACGTGAAAAGCGCCGGACCCGGTACCGGATTTACGGCGTGATCCTCATCGCTCTGGGCATTTTCGCGCTGGTTCCCGGTCTGGCGGAACCCCAAACGCCGGTACTGACTGGCGCGGGAGTATTTGCGATTCTCTCCGGTATCCTGAATTTCCGCCTGACCGGAGAGCGGAAAGCGCCGTCCCCGCCCGACGCCTGCCGGAAGGAGGCGGCAAGGCTGCTGGAACAGCGCCGGAGCATCGACTGGAGTCTGCCTGAGAACCGCACAGAGCTGCGCTTTGACCGCGAGGGGATGTCCGTCCACACCGGGGAGGAGACGAGCGCGGTTCCCTATGCCGATATGACCGGCCTCTTTGAGACGGAAAATCTCTGGATGCTGCTTTACGGCGGGGAGCAGGCCGTTCTCCTGCAAAGGAAGGACCTGACGGAGGGGAGTGCGGAGGATTTTTCCCTCTTTATCCGGGAAAAGCTGACAAAACGGGAGTGACGTATGAGTATTGTGATGAATCTGTATTACACCGGCGAGAACGGGAACGCCCGCCGCTTCGTGGAGGAGATGGAATCTGCCGGTACGGCGGACCTGATCCGCGCCGGGGCCGGCAATGAGCGCTACGCCTGGTTCTATCCGGCGGACGACCCGGAAACTGTACTGCTCATCGCCATCTGGCAGGATCAGCAGGCCATCGACCGGCACCACGCCTCGCCCATGATGGCGGAGATCGCACGGCTGCGGGAGAAGTACGGCCTGCACATGCGGGCGGAGCGGTATGTCACCGACGAGGCGGGCATCCCGGAATCCGACGCAAAGTTTATAAAGAAGTAATTGCCATGAGAATATAAGGAGACTGTCATGAGAAAAGAACTGCCAAAAACCTATGAACCCCAGGAGGTAGAGGGGAAAATCTACCAGGCGTGGATGGACGCGGGGTGCTTCCACGCGGAACCCAATCCGGACAAAAAGCCCTTTTCCATCGTCATGCCGCCCCCCAACGTGACGGGCCAGCTCCATATGGGCCACGCCATGGACGACTCCCTTCAGGATATGCTCATCCGCTACAAGCGGATGCAGGGCTATGAGGCCCTGTACCTCCCCGGCACGGACCACGCGGGTATCGCCACCCAGATCAAGGTGGAGGAGGAGCTGCGCAAAAACGAGGGACTGACCCGCTACGACCTGGGCCGGGAGAAGTTTCTGGAGCGGGTGTGGGACTGGAAGAACAGGTACGGCTCCCGCATCGTCCAGCAGCAGAGAAAGCTGGGCATCTCCGCCGACTGGGACCGCGCACGGTTCACCATGGACGAGGGATGCTCCAGGGCCGTGCGGGAGACCTTCTGCGAGCTCTACGACAAGGGCCTCATTTATAAGGGGAGCCGGATCATCAACTGGTGCCCCCACTGCGTCACCGCCCTGAGCGACACAGAGGTGGAGTATGTGGACAAGCCCGGCCATCTGTGGTATATCCGCTATCCTCTCTCCGACGGCAGCGGCGACCTGGTGGTGGCCACCACCCGTCCGGAAACCATGATGGGCGACACCGGTGTAGCCGTGAACCCGGAGGACGGGCGCTTCAGCCATCTGGTGGGCAAAACCTGTATTCTGCCCATCATGAACCGGGAAATCCCCATTGTGGCGGATGAGTACGTGGAGCTGGGCTTCGGCACCGGCGCGGTGAAGATGACCCCCGCCCACGACCCCAACGACTTCGAGGTGGGCCTCAGGCACAATCTGGAGACCATCCGGGTCATCGACGACAACGGCGTCATCAACGAAAACGGCGGGCCCTACTTTGGGCTGGACCGCTACGAGTGCCGCAAAAAGCTGGTGAAGGACCTGGAGGAACAGGGGTATCTGGTGAAGACCGAGGACTACAGCCACAACGTGGGCGCCTGCTACCGCTGCGGCAGCGATGTGGAGCCCCTCATCTCCGCCCAGTGGTTCGTGAAGATGGCCCCTCTGGCCGAGGAGGCCCTCCGGGTGGTCAACGAGGGCGAGGTGAAGTTCATCCCCGAGCGCTTCAGCAGGACCTACACCAACTGGATGGAGAACGTCCACGACTGGTGCATCTCCCGTCAGCTCTGGTGGGGCCACCGGATTCCCGCCTGGACCTGCGCGGACTGCGGCCACATCACCGTGGACCGCGCCGACCCCACCCATTGCGCCAGGTGCGGCAGCGGGAATATCGAGCGGGACCCCGACGTGCTGGACACCTGGTTCTCCTCCGCCCTGTGGCCCTTCTCCACCCTGGGCTGGCCGGAAAAGACGCCGGAGCTGGATTACTTCTACCCCACCTCCGTCCTGGTCACAGGCTACGACATCATCTTCTTCTGGGTCTCCCGGATGATCTTCTCCGGCTGCGAGCAGATGAAAAAGTTCCCCTTTGAAAAGGTCCTCATCCACGGCCTGGTCCGGGACGACAAGGGCCGGAAGATGTCCAAATCCCTGGGCAACGGCATCGATCCCCTGGAGATCGCCGACAGGTACGGCGCGGACGCCCTGCGCTTCAACCTCATCACCGGCAACAGTCCCGGCAACGACATGCGCTTCTACGTGGAAAAGTGCGAGGCCATGCGCAACTTCGCCAACAAGATCTGGAACGCCAGCCGGTTCGTGCTCATGAACCTGACCATCGACGAGGTGAAGCTGCCCGAGCGCCTGGAGCTGGAGGACAAGTGGGTCCTCTCCCGGCTGAACACCCTCATCAGGGAGGTCACCGAGAATCTGGACGCCTACGAGCTGGGCGTGGCCTCCGCCAAGGTTTACGACTTCATCTGGGACACCTACTGCGACTGGTATATCGAGCTGACCAAATCCCGGATGCAGGGCGAGGGCGCGGAGAACGCGCAGAACGTGCTCTGCTGCGTCCTTATCCAGCTTCTCAAGCTGCTGCACCCCTTCATGCCCTTCATTACCGAGGAAATCTATCAGGCCCTGCCCCATATCCCCGGCGAGAAGAGCGGGTTCCTGATGAAGACTGCGTGGCCCGTCTGCGACGAAGCGTTCTCCTACCCCGCTGAGGAGGCGGCCATGGAGGAGATTATGGACGTCATCCGGGCCATCCGGGCCCGCCGGGCGGAGATGAACGTGGCCCCCGGCCGGAAGGTCCAGCTGACCGTGGTCACGGACCGCAGGGAGACCTTCACCGCCGGCGCGCCCTTCTTCCAGCGTCTGGCCGGGGCCAGCGAGGTTCATATCACCGGCGCCGCCCCCGCGGCTCAGGGCATGGTGGAGGTCGTCACCCACGCCGCGCGGGCCTTCATGCCCCTTGCGGAGCTGGTGGATATCCAGCAGGAGCTGGAGCGCATCGCAAAGGAAAAGGCCAGGGCGCAGGGACACCTGAAGGGCATCGAGGCCAAGCTGTCCAACGAGGCGTTCACCTCCAAAGCCCCCGCCCACATCGTTCAGAACCAGCGGGAGCAGGCGGAAAAGCTTCGCGCCCTCATCGCCCAACTGGAGCAGTCCGAGGCGGCAATGAAGCAATAAGAGCCTGCATCCGCAAGCGGTTTTCGGCATACAGCAAAAAGTCCCCGGAGGCCTTGCCTCCGGGGACTTTTTCATGCAAACGAAGCGATTATTTCAGACTCTCGGCAACCGCCACGGCCACGGCGACGGTAGCGCCCACCATGGGGTTGTTGCCCATGCCCAAAAAGCCCATCATCTCCACGTGAGCGGGGACGGAAGAGCTGCCGGCGAACTGCGCGTCACTGTGCATCCGGCCCATGGTGTCGGTCATGCCGTAGCTGGCGGGGCCGGCGGCCATGTTGTCGGGATGCAGCGTGCGGCCCGTGCCGCCGCCGGAGGCCACGGAGAAATACTTCTTACCCTGCTCCCAGCACTCCTTCTTGTAGGTGCCGGCCACAGGATGCTGGAACCGGGTGGGGTTGGTGGAGTTGCCGGTGATGGACACGTCCACGCCCTCCAGGTGCATGATGGCCACGCCCTCGCGGACGTCGTCCGCGCCGTAGCAGCGGACGTTGGCCCGCTCGCCCTCGCTGTAGCGGATCTCCCTGACCACGTTTACCTTGCCGGTGCCATAGTCAAACTGGGTCTGGACATAGGTGAAGCCGTTGATGCGGCTGATGATCTGGGCGGCGTCCTTGCCCAGGCCGTTGAGGATGACCCGCAGGGGCTCCTTGCGGGCCTTGTTGGCGTTCTTGACGATGCCGATGGCGCCCTCGGCGGCGGCAAAGGACTCGTGGCCCGCCAGGAAGGCGAAGCACTTGCTCTCGTCGCTCAGGAGCATGGCGCCCAGGTTGCCGTGGCCCAGGCCCACCTTGCGGTCGTCGGCCACGCTGCCGTCGATGCAGAAGGCCTGGAGGCCCTCGCCGATGGCCTTGGCGGCCTCGGCGGCGGTCCTGACGTTCTTCTTCAGCGCGATAGCCGCGCCCACCACGTAGGCCCAGCAGGCGTTCTCAAAGCAGATGGGCTGAATGCCCTTGACGATCTCATAGGGGTCGAAGCCCTTCTCCTGGCAGATGGCGCGGCACTCCTCGACATCCTTGATGCCGTACTGAGCGAGGACGCCGTTGATCTTGTCGATTCTTCTCTCGTAGCTTTCAAACAGAGCCATAATTTTTGTCCTCCTCTCTTACTCGTGCCGGGGGTCAATATATTTGACCGCGTCGTCAAACTGGCCGTAATGTCCCCGGGCCTTCTCCAGGGCGGTGTTGGCGTCGTCGCCCTTCTTGATGAAGTCCATCATCTTGCCCAGGTTCACGAACTCGTAGCCGATGACCTCGTCGTCCTTATTCAGGGCCATACGGGTGCAGTAGCCCTCGGCCATCTCCAGGTAACGGGGACCCTTGGCGTGGGTGGCGAACATGGTGCCCACCTGGCTTCTCAGGCCCTTGCCCAGATCCTCCAGGGAAGCGCCCACGGCCAGGCCGCCCTCGGAGAAGGCGGACTGGGTGCGGCCATAGACGATCTGCTGGAAGAGCTCCCGCATGGCGGTGTTGATGGCGTCGCACACCAAGTCGGTATTCAGAGCCTCCAGGATGGTCTTGCCGATGAGGATTTCAGAGGCCATGGCGGCGGAGTGGGTCATGCCGGAGCAGCCCAGGGTCTCCACCAGGGCCTCCTGGATGACGCCCTCCTTGACGTTCAGGGTCAGCTTGCAGGCGCCCTGCTGGGGAGCACACCAGCCCACGCCGTGAGTAAAGCCGCTGATATCCTTGATCTCCCTGGCCTGGACCCATTTTCCCTCCTCGGGGATGGGAGCGGGCCCATGGTACGCGCCCTTTGCGACGGGGCACATGTGCTGGA
This sequence comes from uncultured Oscillospiraceae bacterium, assembly GCA_910587505.1. Taxonomy (GTDB): domain Bacteria; phylum Bacillota; class Clostridia; order Oscillospirales; family Oscillospiraceae; genus Pelethomonas. Next base: position 98,251 of record CAJULD010000005.1, read on the forward strand.
CTTCGGTAGAATAGATCATGGCAAATCTTCCTTTCCTTTTTATTTGAACAAACAGGTATGATTGCTTTTCAGGCACACTACTTTTATTATAGGGAAAAGCAGGGAAATTGTCAATCCCCTCTTTGCCGCGCAAAGCGCGGCAAAAGCGCCCCTGTGGCCGCTCTGTTGTGAGTGTGGGGCGGCCACATCGGGTGGCCGCGCTTCCGGTACTTTTCCCGCGGGGGAAACGTACATATCCTCCGCAGATAAAATCTATGCCAGATACGCCCAGAGCAGCCGCAGGGTGTTGCAGACCCCTTTCCGGTGGCTCCTCTCATATCCGTGGGAAGCATAGACCCCGGGCCCGATGAGGCCGTGGCGCAGGTCGTGACCGCCCCGCAGGGTCGCCTCCACGTCGGAACCATAGTGGGGATATACGTCCACCGCGTAGTCCGCGCCGCCCCGGCGGGCCGCCTCAATCAATGCGGACACGGTTTCATAGTGATAGGGGCCGCCGCTGTCCTTGGCGCAGATGGAAACCCTGCGCTCATCACAGCCAAGGCCGTCCCCCACGCACCCCATATCCACGCTGATCGCCTCGCATACGCCCTCCGGCACGGAGGCCGAGCCACCGTGGCCCACTTCCTCAAACACCGTGATATGCTGCCACACCCGGCGGGCCGGCCGGAGTTCTCCCTCCGCCGTCCGGGCCGCCAGCTCCAGAAGGATGGCAACCGACAGCTTGTCGTCCAGAAAGCGGCTTTTGATAAATCCTGACGGCGTTACAACGGTACGGGGGTCGAAGCAGACGATGTCGCCCGGCTGAATGCCCAGTTTTTCCACGTCCGCGCGGCTCTCGACCTCCTCGTCAATGACAACCTCCATTCCTTTGTATTCCCTTTTTGCGGAATGATACTCGCCGTTGACGTGAACCGACGCGTTTTTCATCTGGAATGTGCCGGTATACCGTTCGCCGGAGCGGGTAATGATCCGCACGTTCTCCCCCTCGGCATTGTTAGGCTCCATACCGCCCAGGGGCGTCAGGTGCAGCCGCCCCGTGCCGGAAATTTCCGTCACCATGCCCCCCAGCGTGTCCGCGTGAGCCTCCAGCAGCAGCGCGTCCTCCTCCGGAGCCTCCGGGTTCAGACACACCAGCACGCCGCCCTTTCTGGTCATCTCCGGGGCAAGCCCCATGGACTGGTAGGCCTCCATCACATGCTCCGCCGCCAGCCAGGTATACCCGGAGGGGCTGTCGATGGCCAGCAGCTCCACCGCCCGCCGGACGCAGTTGTCCGTCAATTGTTCCATCCGTTCCTCTGTCACAATGGTTCCTCCTTTATCAGCTCATGAAAAACCGCCGGACGGGATATCCCATCCGGCGGTCAGTATATCACATTTTCCAGGAAAACACAACGTTATGCCAGCCGCTTGCCGCCGATATAGTATCCGCCGTAATAGCTCTCGTTCAGGCTGCTGATCCGCACGGCGTTGGAACCGGAAGAGGCGTGGATGAAATCGTCGTTGCCCACATAGATGCCCACGTGGGAGCAGGTCTTTCCGTTGCTCCGGGAGGGATCACAGAAGAATACCAGATCGCCGGGCTGGAGCTCGGAGCGGGACACGGTGGTGTCGCAGTCATACCACTGGGAAGTGGCGGAGTGGGGCAGGCTGTAGCCATAGAGGCCAAATATGTACATCGTAAAGCCGGAGCAGTCAAAGCCGCGGGAGGAAGCGCCGCCGTAGGAATACCGGGTACCCAGATACTTTTTGGCAGTTTCCACGATGTCGGAGCCCAGGCCGCCGGCGGTCTCGCCGGCATACACCTTCAGGAAATCGGAGCGAATGTAACCGGTCTGACCGTCGCAGGAGACGGTGTACCACTCATTTTCCAGTGCGATCAGGTCCACCAGGTCGCCGGCGTACACCCTGGCGACGATGCCGCCCTCTGTGGAGGGAGCGTTGCGGACGTTGACGCAGTCGCCGGTGATGACGCCCCGGGGGTCCACCAGGGGAATACCGTTGACGGACACGTAATCGGCCTTCACATAGCCCTCCTGGCCGTCCCGCTGAGCCAGACACCAGTCGCCGTCGATGCTGATAATGGAAACCTCTCCGCCCTCTTCAATGGTGGTGAGAATCGCGTCGTCCGTGGATGGGCCGCCCCGGAAGTTAACCAGACTGCCGGTAATCACGCCGGTCTGTCCGGCAACGGACTCCGCAGGCGCGGCAGCGGTGACGCTGCCGCTGGAACGGAAAGAAATGTAGGAGGCGTACACATAACCGGTCACGCCGTCACAGCTGACATAGTACCAGTCGCCCTGATCCTCCAGAATTTCCACCTGGACGCCGCTGTTGAGATAAGTAATGGTGGAGGAAGTGGTTGACGCCTCGCTACGGAGGCGGAGAGCGTCTGCGTTGACAATACCGACATTGACCTCGCCGGCGAAGGCGGAAACGGTCAGAAGCGCGGCCATGCAGGCCGCCAGCACAAGGGTCTTCCCCAACAGTTGTTTCATTCGTTCAATCCTCGTCTTCTCTCAGCTTTTGTAACAGGGGTTTATTTTCCAGCCAGGGCCCGGTCCAGCCAGATGGCGGAAATATCCATGGCGGCGTACAGGCTGTCCTTCTCGCTGCGCTTGATCACCCGGTCCCGGCTCTTCAGATCCGCGCCGGTGCGCTGCAGCTCCACGGAGACCTTTGTGGCGATCTCCAGGTCCTGTTCTTTCCGGGTCTCCTTGACCTGCATCAGAATAATATGGGAATCCGCCATGGAGCCGTAGTAGATCATCTTGCCTACCCGGCGCAGCGGATGCCTGCGATACACCAGTCCTTCGCTTTTTCCTGCCATCCGGTCACATCCTTTCCTTCTCAGAGCATCTTAAAAATCGCTTTGTCATATTTGTAACCGAATTGTAACATAATGATTTCAATCTGTCAACACTTTCCTCGCTATTTCCGGCAGGGAAATTTTGGGGAACCTTCAAAAGCGCGTTTCCCGGACAAAAACCGCGGACCGGAAATGCTCCGGTCCGCGGTTATGCATACTTTTTCATGAGAGAAAAGGTATCAAAAAGCGCTTTGAGCAGGTCGCTGCGATTTCCACGGCTTTCGCACGGTGACGGCAGCACTTTAAGTCGAAGAAGCGTCAGCCCTGACAGGTCTGTTTATGGGCCGTCAGCTTTTCGTTCGATTTGCACGGCTCACACAGATACCACCTGAAGCAGATAGTGCACTCCATATAGGAGCCGCCGTCGCTGCGGGCGGAATTGATGTCCAGACTGTAGGGGTTGGCGGCGTTGGCCTCCCGCATCAGATAGCCGCAGTTGGCGCAGCGGAGCTCCTCGTTCTTCACGGATTCCCTTTTGTTCTTCTGCCGGAGCAGCTCCTGATAAAGGGAACTGTTTTTGCCATCATTCTCCGGCCCGACCGGTCTGGGGATCTCCGCCGGGTCCGGATCGGTGGGGTAGCGGGTGAGGATGTGAACGTCAGTGCCGATGAGGTCAAGCCCACCGGTCCCATCGGGCCATGTGCCCAGGTGATAGCTGCTGCCCCAGTAGACTTTACCGTTGGAGTTTCCATCACAGGTGATGATTTCGGGTTGATAAGGCATGGACCCGTCAGGGGCGTATGTGTAAGCGGGTACATACTGGAGGAAAATGGCGACATGCGCGAGGTCGCCGGTTTTATGATTCATTTCGACTACGATATCGCCCGGACGCGCTTTGGTGATATCGGTGATTTCGCGGGTCGGCGCACCGGTTTTGCCGAAGATGCGCTCGGACACCATGGCTGCCCATCCGCCACAGCCGTATTTGAGGCTTACGGGACCGTACGCCTCCTGTATACCGACACAGACGTCACGCCTGCGGTCGAAATGCGGGCCGTCCGCATAGTAGTTTGTTGTACCAACGATGGCAGGGTCGCCCCAGGACGTTCCGGTGGGATACTCTCTCTTAATCTGTTCCAGAATGGCCTGCACGTTGGCGACGGTGCAGTCCTGACCGTTGAGCAGCTTGCCGGAGACAGCGGGCCGGGGCGTTTCAGGCTGCTGGGGCTGGGTTGGTGTCTGAGACTGGGAGACGGTATCGGGCAGCCTGCCCTCAGCGAGGTCCTTCATCCGGGTGATCACCACGCACGCCTGGGCCCGGGTCATGGTCTGGGTGCCGGAAAACGTGCCGTTGGACATACCGGTGAGGGCGCCCAGGGCGTAGCACATGGACACCGCTTTGCCGTACTGCTCGGGTATGCTATCCCAATCCCGGATGGACTGCTGTGCGGCCTTTGCCTTTTCGTAGGCCCAGGTGCCCTCCAGCGGCTTTTCGATCTCCCCATTTACATATTTCCGGTGAGATAGGGACGATACCAGCAAAATGACATGCTGTTCATCAATAATATTGTTCAGGACAACTGCCATATCATAGCGGCTCATGGGTGTGTCGGTCACGCTGGCAAGCCCTTTTGTGATCTGCCTGTTTTCCGCAGCCCTGACATAAGCATAGTACCAGGGCTGTCCGGTGGTGTCCGTGACGGCGGCAACCTCCCCGGCGTAAAACGTCTGGGTCAGCATGGTGATGAACTGGGCGGAGGTCACGGCCGCCTCGGGACGGAACGTGCCGTTCTCGAAGCCGGTGACAGTCCCCAGCTCCACGCAGGCCATAATGTCGTCATAGGCCCAGTGGGACGGCGACAGGTCGGAGAAGCTCCGCCCCGCCGCCAGCGCGGGCGGGCACAGCGGCAGGCACATTGCCGCCGCCAGCAGCAGACAGGTCAGACGAAACAGCAGTTTTTTCATAGGCATATCCTTCTTTCGTGAAAAATTGGCGGGGCGAAAAACGCCTGCTCTTATATATAGTGTCAGAAAAGGCGGAGCTGGTTTTTGCTTTTTGGAATTTTTTTAAAAATTTTCCTGCCGCGCCGGGAGGGGAAGCCCCGGTGCGGGAAACTGAGGGCGCCGGGCGGGACGGCTGACCGGGAGATCTGGTGGCGGATTGCGGCGATGAGGAGACAGGACGATCACCGGCACCGCCTCTGCGCGGAAAGGCTCCCTGCAGCGGCTGAACATCACGGAGCGGCAGGTTTCTTCCCGGTGTGCCCCATCCCGCCATTCCGGGAAGCTTTTTCGTTAATCTCAATTTATGGTCGTGTTTTCTGCGGATAAAAAAGACGCAAAAGCGCCGCACTTTCGTGCGGCGCTCAGCCTGTCGAAAAAGTCTGCCAACTGGTAGACTTTTTCATGTAAAGATGATA